>NZ_JBEOUE010000002.1:0-646126 GCF_040303965.1 Streptomyces sp. NPDC094032
CCGATGTCCGGACTGCGACCTTCACTTCGCTTCGCTCGTTACGGGCGCCGCCACGTCCGGACACCTCCCTCCCCCGCTCCGGCCCCGGACCCCTCCCCGCCGTCTTCGGCTGCTCGTACACGCCCGCCCTGCGGTTCGCGCGGACCGCCTTCCAGCGGGCCAGGGTGCCTAGGGTGAAGATCGTGAGGACTGCCATGATCATTGCCTCGCCGATGGCCACGCCCCAGAACAGGCCGTAGCCCGGGAGGGTTTGGGGTGGTGTGTTCGGCCAGGCTGCGGGGAGGTCGGTGGGGGACGTCATCAGGGAGCGGACGGCCTCGGGGGTGGCCGTGAAGGTGATGCCGGGGGGCCAGGTGCCGTGGGTGAGCAGGGCGGCCAGGCCCGTTGCCGTCCAGAGGAGGACGACCAGGCCGAGGAGGAGGGCCAGGAGGCCCACCACCAGGCCGTCGGGGATGCCGCCGCCGGCCTGGTGTTCTCTGTTCGCCATGCCTCTACGCCACTGTCGACTGCGGGTCGTTCATCTGTTGTTCGATCAGGATCGCGCGTTGCTCGGTCTCCCATTCGAGTTCCGGGTCGCTGGTGGACGACTCGGTCATCGCGCGGTCGGTGTAGACGAGCGGGCGTTCTCGTTCGGTGATGAGGTGTTTGACCACTTGGACGTTGCCGTTGACGTCCCAGACCGCGATGCCGGGGGTGAGGGTCGGGATGATTTCGACCGCCCAGCGGGGTAGGCCCAGGACTCGGCCGGTGTTGCGGGCCTCGTCCGCCTTCTGGGCGTAGATGGTGCGGGTGCTTGCCATTTTGAGGATGGCTGCGGCTTCCTTTGCCGCTGCTCCGTCCACTACGTCGGAGAGGTGGTGGACGACGGCTACGAAGCTCAGGCCGAGGCGGCGGCCGAACTTCAGGAGGCGTTGGAACAGCTGGGCCACGAAGGGGCTGTTGATGATGTGCCAGGCCTCCTCGACGAGGAAGATGCGCTTCTTCCGGTCGGGGCGGATCCAGGTGTGTTCCAGCCAAACGCCGACGATCGCCATGAGGATCGGCATGGCGATGCTGTTGCGGTCGATGTGGGAGAGGTCGAAGACGATCAGGGGGGCGTCCAGGTCGATGCCGACCGTGGTCGGGCCGTCGAACATGCCTCGGAGGTCGCCGTCGACCAGGCGGTCGAGGACGAGGGCCACGTCCAGGCCCCAGGCCCGTACATCGTCTATGTCCACGTTCATCGCCTCGGCGGATTCCGCCTCGGGGTGGCGGAGTTGCTCGACGATGTCCGTGAGGATCGGCTGGCGGTCGGTGATGTGGTCGTTGACGTAGGCGTGGGCCACCTTGAGCGCGAAGCCGCTGCGCTCGTCGAGGCCGTGGCCCATCGCCACCTCGATGATCGTGCGCAGGAGGGCCAGCTGGCCCGTGGTGGTGATCGAGGGGTCGAGGGGGTTGAGGCGGATGCCGTCGTCGTTGGCGACCATCGGGTCCAGGCGGATGGGGGTTATTCCCAGCTCCTGGGCGATGAGGTTCCATTCGCCGACGCCGTCCTCGCCCTGGGCGTCCAGGACCACGACCTGGCGGTCGCGGAAGCGGAGCTGGCGCAGGACGTAGGTCTTCTCCAGGGCGGACTTTCCGTTGCCGGACTCGCCCAGGACCAGCCAGTGGGGGGCCGGGAGCTGCTGGCCGTACAGCTGGAAGGGGTCGTAGATGTACCCCTTGCCGCTGTAGACCTCGCGGCCGATGATCACGCCTGAGTCGCCGAGGCCGGGGGCCGCGGTCGGCAGGTAGACGGCCTGGGCCTGGCCCGTGGAGGTGCGTACGGGCAGGCGGGTCGTCTCGACCTTGCCGAAGAGGAAGGAGGTGAAGGCTTCGGTGAGGACGGACAGCGGATCTCGCATCGGTCTGTGCCCCTTCGGCCCTAGCGGCGGATGCCGG
This sequence comes from Streptomyces sp. NPDC094032, assembly GCF_040303965.1. Classification (NCBI taxonomy): domain Bacteria; kingdom Bacillati; phylum Actinomycetota; class Actinomycetes; order Kitasatosporales; family Streptomycetaceae; genus Streptomyces; species Streptomyces sp. NPDC094032. The sequence continues at coordinate 1,921 of NZ_JBEOUE010000002.1, forward strand.
TCGCGAACGGCAAGGTGTTCACAAAGGCCCGGTGGTGCTCGCGGTCGCACCACTCCAGCTTCAGGTACGACTTGCCGGCGGAGGCCCTGATCGTGCGCTTGTCCCGGGCCAGGGCCTCGGGGGAGCGCGACGATACGGTGATGTACCCGACGAGGTTGACTCCCGCGGCGCCGCTGGCGAGATCTTCACCCCGCTGGTCGAGCCGGCCGTGGGCGGCGATGTCGCGGGGGTCGACGGTGCGGTTCATCTTGGCCTGCCGGGAGGCCTCCGCCTCGTCGTTGGTCTTCTCCGTGAGCATGCGCTCGATGGCGACCTCGGTGGGCTCCAGGTCCATGGTGACGGCGACCGTGCGGATGACGTCGGGGGTGTGGACCAGGAGCGGGGCGAGGAAGTTGACGCCGACGGGGGTCATCGGCCACTCCTTGACCCAGGCGGTGGCGTGGCACCAGGGGGCGCGGGTGGTGGACTCGCGGGTCTTGGCCTGGAGGTAGGTGGCCTCCATGGCGTCGAGTTCGGCCGGCCAGGCGTTGCGCTTCGTCATCGCCTGGATGTGGTCGATGGGGTGGTCCGGGTCGTACATGGAGTGCACGAGGGAGGCGAGCCGGGACTGGCCGAGGGGCTGGCGGACGCGGATGTCGGCCTCGGCGAGGCGGGCGCAGATGTCGGTGAGCTCGCGGGCCATGACGACGGCGAGGCCGGCGTCGCGGTCCAGCTTGCGGGCGCCGGAGGCGTGGCGGGCGGCGCGGGCCATGGCGTTGGCCTCGGCGGCGAGCTCGCGGTTGTAGTGCATGCAGGCGACGAGGTAGGCGCGGTGCTGCTCGCTGGAGGTGGAGACCATCGACTGGAGCTGCTCGTACGACTCCTGGAGCCAGCCGGGGGCCTGGTGGTCGCCGCGCTGGGCGACGTCCTTGGCGTGGGCGTCGGGGTCGGCGGGGAGGGTGCGGGCGAGCATCTGGAGGCGGGTGACGAAGCCGTCCCCGTTGGCGACGTGCTTGAGGAGGGTGCCGAAGCGGTCGACGAGGGCTTCCTGGTCCTCGCTGTCGCGCAGGCCGACGCCGGGTCCCTCGATCTCGATGGCGGCGGTGACGGTGCGGCGGTCGCCGTGCAGGAGGACGGCGATCTCGTCGGGGCCGAAGGGGGCGGCGAGCCAGCCGATGTGGCCGATTCCGGGGGGCGGGCCGATCTCGACCTCGCGGCCGTCGAGGCGGGTGCCGGCCTCGACGGTGCCGGAGCGGTAGGCGGTGCTCCGCTTGAGCATCCGCTTGTAGCTGCGGTTGATCTCGAACCACTTGTAGAACGTGCGGTGCTTGTACGGGACGTAGACCGCGGCCAGCGCGAGCATCGGGAAGCCCGTGAGGAGCGCGATCCGCAGGGACAGGACGGGGACGATCAGTCCGCTCATCATGCCGAGGAAGGCTCCGGCGATGATCAGCGCGATCTCGCCGGTCTCGCGGTTCTTGCCGACGATCGCGTTCGGCCGGGCGCGGCCGATGAGATACGTGCGGCGGGGCGAGACCGGCTGGGACTGGGTCGTCAACGCCCTCCACCTCCTGAGTTCTTGCTGTTGCTGCTACGGCTGGTGTGCGGGGTGCCCGCGGTGGGGCTGCCGCTGCGGGGCGGGGGCGGAGGGGTCGCTCCGGTGCCGCCTCCGCCGCCCGTGCCGCGGCTGCTGTGGGCGGCGACGCCGCCGGAGAGCGGGTTGGCGGGGCGGGCTCCGCCGCCTCCGCCGCTCTGGCCGCCGCCGTCGCCGCGGGTGCTGTGGGTCTTGATGCCCTGGGAGACGAGGGAGGCGGGGGAGGAGATGACGGCGGCCGCGGTGTTCTCGCCGGCGCGGTGCAGGCGGTTGTCGCGGGAGGCGACGATCTCGTCGCCGAAGCCGGGGACGAAGCGGTAGATCATGGCGGAGGCGAAGATCGCCAGCAGGATGATCGCGAGGCCGGACACGACGGCGGAGAAGGAGTCCGGGCCGGTGCCGGAGGAGAGGGCGCCGGCGAGTCCGAGGACGATGACGATGACCGGCTTGACCAGGATCACCGCGATCATGATGCCCGCCCAGCGGCGGACGTGGCCCCACATGTTCTTGTCGACGAGCCCGGCGTAGACGACGACGCCGAGCAGGGCGCCGACGTAGAGCAGGACGGCGCGCAGGACGAGTTCGAGGTAGAGCACGCCGGCGGCGAGGACGGTCACCAGGGAGACGATGATCAGCATGATCGGGCCGCCGCCGATGCTGTCGCCCTTCTCCAGGGCCTGCTTGAAGCTGCCGAAGAAGACGTCGGTCTGCTGGCCGGTGCCGGAGGCGATGACCTCGGTGATGGCGTCGGTGGCGCTGACGACGGTGTAGAGGATGAGCGGGGTGAAGGCGGAGGCGAGGACGGTCAGCCAGAGGAACCCGATGGCCTCGGAGAGCGCGGTGGTGAGGGGGACGCCCCGGATGGCCCGTTTGGCGACGGCCAGCAGCCAGAGGAGCAGGGTGAGGAAGGTGGCGGCGGCGAAGACGATGGCGTAGCGGCCGAGGAACTCGGTGTTGGTGAAGTCGACCTGGGCGGTCTGCTTGACGGCGGCGGAGAGGGTGTCGACCACCCAGGCGGCGGCCTTGGCACAGCCGTTGGCGAGGGAGGCGAGCGGGTCGGGGTTGGTGGTGGTGTCGGTGATGCGCGGGGGTGTGCCGCCCGATCGCTGGCCGTTCTCGCAGTACTCCCGGGCCTGGCCCACGATGAGGGCGCACGGGTTGTTGCTGGCACTGGGCGACGGCGTCGGGCTCGGCGTCGGCGTAGGTGCCGCGTACGCGCGGGAGGCGAGGAGGACGAGTGCTGCGGGGACGGTGGCCGCGCCCGCGGCCAGGGTGCGCAGGGGGGAGCGTCGGCTAGCGGGCATAGGTGAAGCCTCCGTAACCCTCGACGGCCTTGGCGATGTCGTCCGCGAGTGAGGCGCGGTTGTCGCCGTTGACGGGCGTGGGGCCCTCGGCCTGCTCCGAGCCGGTGATCTTCCAGTCGTCGCCGACCCAGCGGAGCTTCTCGGTGAGGGTGAACCACGTCGATGTGACCGGCTTGGTGGAGCCCTCGCCGGCGAGTCCCACGAGGCCGGTGGACCAGACCTCCACGGTGGCGGTGTCGCCCGTGAAGTCCTTGACCTTCGTGCCGACCGGGATCGTGCGGGAGACGAACGTCAGCCCGCTGGGGGCGGTGCCGTTGGCGTCCAGGCCGATCGCGGCCAGGAACGCGGTGGTGTACGAGGTGTCGAGGTTCCGCACCAGCGCGTCGGCGACGGCCGGGTCGTGGGTGGCCCGGACGATGCTCTCGCGCGGCCCGCGCTGGAACATGTCCACGGAGCCCAGGGCGACGGCGTAGTTGGCCGCCGCGCTCTGCGCGCCCTGCTCGTCGCGCGCGAAGCCCCCGGGGATGTCGCCGTTGCGGCCGGTCACCGGGCGGACGCCGGTGGCCGCGGTGGGGGCGCCGGAGCGGGCGGGGGTGCCGGGGGAGCCGGAGCCGGTGTCCGCCGGGGTGCCGTCGCCGCGGTTGGCGAGGGCGATGGCGGCGATCAGGAGGACCACGACACCGACGACTGCGACGAGGGAGCGGGAGCTGCGGGCGGGCGGCCGGGGCGCGCCGGTCTCGGGGAGACGGGTGCGGGTCTGGCCGTCGTGTTCGTCGCCGAGGCTCATGCGGGGTACGCCCCTTCAGCCGATCGCGGGTACGACGAAGGCCGGGCTGGCTGTTGCCGCGCGGGCGCGGCGTGGTGACTGGACATCAGGGAACGCGACCTCGGTGGTGAGAAACGGGTTAGACGGCCATCCCGTACACGATGGTGAAGAGCGTTCCCAGGGACCCGATGATGAAGACGCCGGTCAGACCGGCCACGATCAGGCCCTTGCCCTGTTCCGCGCTGAAGGTGTCGCGCAGCGCGGTCGCGCCGATGCGCTGCTTGGCGGCTCCCCAGATGGCGATGCCGAGACAGAGCAGGATGGCCACGGCCATCACGACCTCGATCATCACCTTGGCCTCGGCGCCCAGGCTCCCGAAAGGCCCCCAGTTCGGGGCGATTCCACCGATGATGGTGGTGATGTCGCCCTTCTCGGCCGCCAGGTACATGTAACTCACCGCCCCTGTTGGGTAGTTCGTCGCCCGTGCCGGACGGCATGGGTCGTCGCCCTATCTTCGCTGATGAAACCGCTCGCGTGTGACGGCTTGACAGCTCTCTTTACCCGATCACCGCACATCTGACCGATCTGACCGTCTTGACCTGCGACGGTGCGGCCGGTTTGTATGCGAAGACGCGTATGGTCACTCTGTGTATCACGGAGGGTGACTCCGGGCAATGATTGTCGTTGTGGCACCTTTGGGGCCGCGTCGGAGTCGTTGTGGGGGTCGGTGAGGGGGGTCGCGCCTAGACTGGCGCGGCGGGGCGTACTGCCAGGATCCGAGGGGTGGTTGACGGTGCGTAAGGCGCGCGGGGCGTGGCTGGTGACCGGTGGGGCGCTCGGTGTCTGCCTCAGCTTTGTCGTCCTGATCGTCGTCGGGACCTACTCCGCGGCCGCCGGGCTGATCGGCGGCGCGGGGGCCGGGCGGAACGGGACCGTGGCGCTCGCGAAGGGGGCCGTGCCCGCCGCGTACCAGGGTCTGGTGCAGAAGTGGGGCAATCTCTGCCCGGCGATCAACCCGGCGCTGCTCGCCGCGCAGCTCTACCAGGAGAGCGGCTGGAATCCGACCATCGTCTCGCCGGCCAACGCCCGGGGCATCGCCCAGTTCATCCCCGGCACCTGGGCCGGGCACGGCATCGACGGGGACGGGGACGGGGACCGGGACGTGTGGGACCCGGCGGACGCGATCCCGTCGGCCGCCTCGTACGACTGCGAGCTCGCCGGGTACGTGAAGGACGTGCCGGGGGACCCCACCAACAACATGCTGGCCGCGTACAACGCCGGGGCCTACCGGGTCATCCGGTCCGGCGGGGTGCCGAGGATCAGTGAGACGCAGAACTACGTGCGGATCATCCGCTCGCTGGAGAAGAGCTTCGCCCGCCCGGTGGGCCGGGTCGATCCCTCGCGGCAGGCGGCCGGCGCGATCTACTACGCGCAGCAGAAGCTGGGCACGCCGTATCTGTGGGGCGGTACGGGCACGGCGGCGCAGAATGGCCGGTTCGACTGCTCGGGGCTCACCCAGGCCGCGTACCAGGAGGTCGGGATCGAGCTGCCGCGCGTGGCCAACGACCAGTACAACGCCGGGCCGCACCCGGGCCGCGACGAGCTGCTGCCGGGGGACCTGGTCTTCTTCTCCGACGACCTGACCAATTCGCGTGCCATCAGGCACGTCGGGATCTACGTGGGCGGCGGTTACATGATCGACGCCCCGCGCACCGGGGCGGTGATCCGTTTCGACCGGATCGACACGCCCGACTACTTCGGGGCGACCCGAGTGACGAAGGACGGGGCGGCGGCGCTGCCGACCGGGCTTCCTCAGTAGGGGCGGCGCGGCCGGGGCCTGGCCGGAACTCTCCGTCGGGCCACGGTCCTGAGCTGCGACGACCCGTCACCTTTCGATAACGTCCTCGTGATCTTGGGCGGAGAGCGGAACGCTGCCTTCGGGTGGATCGTTCACCGATCCGACCACTCCGACCACGGGGGTTGGACACCCACACACAGCAAGGGGCCGCAGCAGATGGCTGGACTCGCATCGGACGGTTCGAACCCCGATGTCAGCCTGCTCTACGACATCAACGGGCTGGCGAAGGCCGCCCCGTCGTGGTTCGACCGCGTCATGGGCTTCGTGGGCGAGTACGGCATCATGCTCGGCCTCGTCCTCGTGGCGCTCGGCTGCTGGTGGAGCGTCCGCCGGCGCGGCACCCCCGCCGACTCGGTCGCCGGGCTCGCGGCGCTGATCTGGGCCCCGCTCGCGGCCGGTGTCGCGCTGCTGATCAACATCCCGATCCGCGGGTTCGTCGAGCGGCCCCGGCCGTTCAACGACCACCAGGGCCTCGAAGTCCTCGTCCAGGGCAAGACCGACTTCTCCTTCGTCAGCGACCACGCCACCATGGCGATGGCCATCGCCGTCGGGGTCTTCGTCGCCCACCGCAGGTTCGGCCTCGCCGCCATCGGCCTCGCCCTCGTCGAGGGCTTCTGCCGCGTCTACATGGGCGTGCACTACCCGACCGACGTCGTCGGCGGCCTCGCGCTCGGCACCGCCGTCGCGCTGCTCCTCGCGCCCCCGGCGCTCGCCCTGCTCACCCCGGTCGTCGCCGCCGTCGCCCGCTCCCCGCGCGGTGCCCGGCTGGTCCGCTCCCGGCGCGCCGCCGAGCATCTGCCGGTGGCCGAAACCGTCGGTATGCCGGAGTCCCGGCTCGGCTCCGGGGAACGGGACCTCGCCGCCTAGGGGAGCCCTTCAGGGCCGGGAGGGGAGCCCTTCAGGGCTGACGGACGCCAGGTGCTCCGCCGCGTCCGTGCGGGCCCGCTCACGTGATCTGCGGGCCGGGCCCCGCCAGCCGCAGCTGCACCGGGCCGTCGCGAACGAGCCGCGTTCCGTGGTCTCCGTGTGATGCACGCCCACCACCGTACTGCGCGTGACGGGCCGCCCCGACCGTCGTTATCCGGACGGGTGGGACCCGGACGGACAACGGTACGGCGTTGGGGGTTGGCAGGCGATGGTGGTGCGGAACGGACGCTCGGGCGGGGCGTGGGCCGCCGCCGCGGCGCTGCTGGGGACGGTGGCCGCCGGCGGGTGCGCGGCCCCTCAGGACGACGGCGCGGAGCCGGGCGGTGATCCGGCGCAGGCCGTGCGCGGCGCGGCCGAGGCGCTGACCCGGGCCGGCTCGTCCCGGGCGAGCACCTCCCTGGAGATGGCCTCCGGCGGCACCCGCGTCACCATCCGGGGCGAGGGCGGCTACGACTTCCGCCGCCGCAGCGGCACCCTCCAGGTGATCCTCCCCAAGGACGCCGCCGGGGAGAGCGAGCACCGGCCCATCACCGAGCTGCTGGCGCCCGGCGCGCTCTATATGAAGAACCGGGGCGCGGGCGTCCCCGCCGACAAGTGGGTACGGGTCGACACCACCACCCTCGACGACGGCAATCTGGTCACCGGCGGCGCCACCGACCCGGCCGCCGCCGCCGAGCTGCTGCGCGGCGCCCGCACGGTGGCGTACGTGGGCGAGGTCGACCTCGCCGGGGTCAAGGTCCGCCACTACCGGGGCGTCACCGACATCGCCGAGGCCGCCCGGCAGGCCTCCCCGCAGGTGCGCGGGGCGCTGGCCGCCGCGGCGAAAGGGTTCACCACGGACACGGTGCCCTTCGACGCGTATCTGGACGGGGAGGGGCTGCTGCGCAAGGTGCGGCACCAGTTCAGCTTCAGCAATCAGGGGCGTACGGTCGCGGTCGCGTCGACCACGCTGCTGTACGGGTTCGGGGCGCGGGTGACGGTGACGCTGCCGGACCACGAGGACATCTACGCCGGGAGGATCAAGGCCTGAGGGGCCTCGGGACGGGCCCGTGCCGGGCCCCCGCCGTGGCCATCGCCAAATGGTCCGGACGTGTCATGTGCGGTCCGTAGGGCGCTCCCTACGCTGGGAGACCGACGCCGGCAGGAAGAGGTGAATGCGCATGGCTCCGCCGCCCGCTACCGCGACCGCGCTCAGCGACCCCGAGCGCATCGCCCTGGCCGAGATCGAACTGTGCGGTGACCTGATCATCGCGGCCTCGACGGCCGCCGAGGAGCGGCTGAGCGCCGACCGCATCGACGAGGTGCTCCGGGTCGACGCGGGGCGCGCCCACTAGGACGGGCCCCCGGGGCGCTGGGCGCCCGCGCGGGGCCGCTCGGCGCGCGTGGGGCGCCGGGGTCCCCGCACGGGGCCGCTCAGGTGCGCATCATGCGGGCGATGGCCTTGGTGGCCTCCTCGACCTTGGCCTCGATCTCGTCGCCGCCCTTGGTCGCCGCGTCCGCCACGCAGTGGCGCAGGTGCTCCTCCAGGAGCTGGAGCGCGAAGGACTGCAGGGCCTTCGTGGAGGCCGAGACCTGGGTGAGGATGTCGATGCAGTAGACGTCCTCGTCGACCATGCGCTGGAGGCCGCGGATCTGCCCCTCGATGCGGCGCAGCCGCTTGAGGTGCTCGTCCTTCTGCTTGTGGTATCCGTGCACGCCGTGGTCGTGGTCCGTGCCGGCGACGGGGGCGTGCTCGGCCGCCGGGTCGGCCGTGGCCTCAGGGGTGAGCTGGTCCGCCTCGGTGGTCGTCATCGCGTCCTCCCGTTGTCCAGAAAGGGTGGGTATACCCCTCGTGGGTATATGGTACCGATCCCCGCGTGAACGGTGCGGGCCCCGTGCAGATCACTGTGCCTGATGGAGGACACTGAAGGGACGCCGGTTAGCCGTGGCCGGATGATGCGCCTAGCATCAGCCTGACCGAAACCCAGCACCCCGAGGACCCCACGTGCGATTTCGTCTGACCCCCAGGGAGACGAGCTTCTACGACATGTTCGCCGCGTCCGCGGACAACATCGTCACGGGCGCCAAGCTCCTGATGGAACTGCTCGGAGCGGACGCCTCCGCCCGGGCCGAGATCGCGGAACGGATGCGGGCAGCGGAGCACGCCGGCGACGACGCGACCCACGCCATCTTCCACCAGCTGAACTCCTCGTTCATCACGCCGTTCGACCGCGAGGACATCTACTCCCTCGCGTCCTCCCTCGACGACATCATGGACTTCATGGAGGAGGCCGTCGACCTGGTCGTCCTCTACAACATCGAGGAACTGCCCAAGGGCGTCGAGCAGCAGATCGAGGTGCTGGCCCGGGCCGCCGAGCTCACCGCCGAGGCCATGCCGAACCTGCGGACCATGGCCAACCTCACCGAGTACTGGATCGAGGTCAACCGGCTGGAGAACCAGGCGGACCAGATCCACCGCAAGCTGCTCGCGCACCTCTTCAACGGCAAGTACGACGCCATCGAGGTGCTGAAGCTCAAGCAGGTCGTGGACGTCCTGGAAGAGGCGGCCGACGCCTTCGAGCACGTGGCCAACACGGTGGAGACCATCGCGGTCAAGGAGTCCTGAGCTTCGTGGACACCTTCGCTCTGATCGTGACCATCGGTGTCGCGCTCGGCTTCACGTATACGAACGGCTTCCACGACTCCGCCAACGCCATCGCCACCTCGGTGTCGACCCGGGCGCTGACGCCCCGGGCCGCGCTCGCGATGGCCGCGGTCATGAACCTGGCGGGCGCGTTCCTCGGCAGCGGGGTCGCCAAGACCGTCAGCGAGGGCCTGATCGAGACCCCGCACGGCGACAAGGGGATGGGCATCCTCTTCGCCGCGCTGGTCGGCGCGATCATCTGGAACCTGGTCACCTGGTACTTCGGGCTGCCGTCCTCCTCCTCGCACGCCCTGTTCGGCGGCATGGTGGGCGCGGCGCTCGCGGGTGGCACGGAGGTCATCTGGTCGGGCGTGCTCGACAAGGTCGTCATCCCGATGTTCGTCTCGCCGGTGGTCGGCCTCGTCGCCGGTTACCTGGTCATGTGCGTGATCCTGTGGCTCTTCCGCAAGGCCAACCCGCACAAGGCCAAGCGCGGCTTCCGTATCGCGCAGACCGTCTCGGCGGCCGGCATGGCCCTCGGCCACGGTCTCCAGGACGCGCAGAAGACCATGGGCATCGTGGTGATGGCCCTGGTCATCGCCGATGTGCAGCAGCAGGGCGACGACATCCCGGTCTGGGTGAAGATCGTCTGCGCCACGATGCTCTCGCTCGGCACGTACGCGGGCGGCTGGCGGATCATGCGGACCCTCGGCCGCAAGATCATCGAGCTGGACCCGCCGCAGGGCTTCGCCGCGGAGACCACCGGCGCCTCGATCATGTTCGGCTCGGCGTTCCTGTTCCACGCGCCGATCTCCACCACCCACGTCATCACCTCGGCGATCATGGGTGTGGGCGCCACCAAGCGCGTCAACGCGGTGCGCTGGGGCGTCGCCAAGAACATCGTCCTCGGCTGGTTCATCACGATGCCGGCGGCGGCCCTGGTGGCCGCGCTGAGCTACTACGTGGTGGCGCTGTTCTTCGGGTAGTACCCGTACGGAATGTGGTTGGGCCCGGCTCCCCTGGGGGAGCCGGGCCCTTTCGTGTCGTACGGCGGCACCGCCATGCAGCGCCGTACGACGTGTTTATCCGAAGCGGCCGGAGATGTAGTCCTCGGTCGCCTGGACGCTCGGGTTGGAGAAGATGCGCTCGGTGTCGTCCAGCTCGATCAGCTTGCCCGGCTGGCCCACGGCCGCCAGGTTGAAGAAGGCGGTACGGTCCGAGACGCGGGCGGCCTGCTGCATGTTGTGCGTCACGATGACGATCGTGAAGCGCTCCTTGAGCTCGCCGATCAGGTCCTCGATGGCGAGGGTCGAGATCGGGTCGAGGGCCGAGCAGGGCTCGTCCATCAGCAGGACGTCGGGCTCGACCGCGATGGCGCGGGCGATGCACAGGCGCTGCTGCTGGCCGCCGGAGAGGCCGGAGCCCGGCTTGTTGAGGCGGTCCTTGACCTCGTTCCAGAGGTTGGCGCCCTTGAGGGAGCGCTCGACGATCTCGGCCAGCTCGGCCTTCTTGTAGCTGCCGTTCAGCCGCAGGCCCGCCGCCACGTTGTCGAAGATCGACATGGTGGGGAAGGGGTTGGGGCGCTGGAACACCATGCCGACCGTGCGGCGCACCGCGACCGGGTCGACGTTGGCGCCGTACAGGTTCTCGTCGTCCAGCATCACCTTGCCCTCGACGCGGCCACCGGGGGTGACCTCGTGCATGCGGTTCAGGGTGCGCAGGAAGGTGGACTTGCCGCAGCCGGACGGGCCGATGAAGGCCGTCACGGAGCGGGGCTCGACGGTCATGGAGATGTCGTCGATCGCCTTGTGGTTGCCGTAGTAGGCGGAGAGGCCGCTGACATCGATTCGCTTGGCCATATCAATTCACTTCCAGGGTGGTCGCGGTCAGCGGCCGGTCTTGGGGGCCTTCCAGCGGGCGATGCCGCGGGCCACCATGTTGAGGATCATGACGAAGGCGATCAGGACGAGTGCCGCTGCCCAGGCGCGGGCCACGGCGGCGTCGGTGCCGACCGCGTACTGCTCGTACACGTAGAGCGGCAGGGAGGACTGGGCGCCTTCGAAGGGGTTCGGGTTGATGAGCTTCGTACCGAACACGAGGAGGAGTACGGGGGCCGTCTCACCGGTGATGCGGGCGACCGCGAGCATGACGCCCGTGGTGATGCCGCCGATCGCGGTGGGCAGGACCACCTTCAGGATCGTGCGCCACTTGGGGACACCGAGCGCGAGGGAGGCCTCGCGCAGCTCGTTCGGGACCAGCTTCAGCATCTCTTCGGTGGAGCGGACGACGACCGGCATCATCAGGATCGCGAGGGCCATCGCGCCGGCGAACCCGGAGGGCCCGAAGCCCAGCATCAGGTTCCAGGTGGCGAGGATGAAGAGGCCCGCGACGATCGAGGGGATGCCCGTCATGACGTCGACGAAGAAGGTGACCGCCTGGGCCAGCCTCCCGCCGCCGTACTCGACCAGGTAGACCGCGGTGAGCAGGCCGATGGGCGCGGCGATCGCCGTCGCGATGGCGACCTGCTCGATGGTGCCGAGCAGCGCGTGGTAGAGCCCGCCGCCGGCCTCGGCGTCGAGGACGCCGTTCATCGAGTGGGTGAGGAAGTACGGGTCGAGGACTTCCAGGCCCTTGCTGATGGTGACCCAGCCGAGCGAGAGCAGCGGGACCACGGCGAGGACGAAGCAGACCCAGACGAGGCTGGTCGCGACGCGGTCCTTGGCCTGGCGGGAGCCCTCCACCTTGGTGGTGATCCCGTAGGTGGCCAGGACGAAGAGCAGCGCGGAGATCAGGCCCCACTGGACCTTGCTGTGCCAGCCGGCGGCGAGGCCGATGCCGCAGCCCGCGGCGATCGAGCCGACGGCGACGGCGGCGGGGGTCCAGCGCGGGAGCCGGGCGTGCGAGAGGGAGCGGCGCGGGCCGGCCGTGGCCACCGGGCGTTCCTGTATGGCGTGGCTCATGCGTTCGCCCCCGAGTACTCCTTGCGGCGCGCGATGATCATGCGTGCGGCGCCGTTGACCAGCAGGGTGATGACGAAGAGGACGAGACCCGAGGCGATCAGGGCGTCCCGGCCGAACTCGTTGGCCTCGTTGAACTTCGCGGCGATGTTCTGCGCGAAGGTGCCGCCGCCCGGGTCGAGCAGGTGGCCCGAGAGCACGAAGCTGGGGGAGAGGACGACGGCGACGGCCATCGTCTCGCCGAGGGCGCGGCCGAGGCCGAGCATCGAGGCGGAGATGATGCCGGAGCGGCCGAAGGGCAGCACCGACATGCGGACGACCTCCCAGCGCGTGGCGCCGAGGGCGAGCGCGGCCTCCTCGTGCATCCGCGGGACCTGGAGGAAGACCTCGCGGGTCACGTTGGTGATGATCGGGAGGATCATGATCGCCAGCAGGATGCCGACGGTGAACATGTTGCGGGCGACGCCGTCGCTGGACTTGTCGAAGATGTACGTCCAGCCCAGGTACTGGTCGAGCCACTTGTTGAGGCCGTCCAGGTACGGGACGAGGAAGATCGCGCCCCACAGGCCGTAGATGATGCTGGGCACGGCGGCGAGCAGGTCGACCACGTACGCGAGCGGCTTGGCCAGCTTGCGCGGGGCGTAGTGCGAGATGAACAGCGCGATGCCGATCGCGACGGGGACGGCGATCGCCATGGCGATCACCGAGGACACGACCGTGCCGAAGGCGAGGACCGCGATGCCGAAGACCGGCGGGTTCGCGGCGGGGTTCCACTCGAAGGTCGTGAAGAAGTTGGTGGAGTCCTGCGAGATCGCGAGGACGGCGCGGTACGTGAGGAAGACCGCGATGGCGGCCATGATCACGAGGAGCGTGATGCCGGAGCCGCGGGACAGACCGCTGAAGACGCGGTCCCCGGCGCGGCCCACGCTCTTGGCGCGGCGGCTGCTCCGTATGTCGGGTGTGTCGGGTGTTGTCGTAGCCATCTGCTTCTCCGGTCTGCGGAGCCGGTACGGGGGGCGTACGGGCTCCTGGCGGCGGTGCACCGGATGCCGGGTCCGGCCCCTCCACGGGAGGTGAGGGGCCGGACCCGGTCGGGGGTCAGGACAGGGTGGGGACGATCTCGCGGACCTTGGCCGCGATCTCGGCCGGGAGCGGGGCGTAGCCGGCGTCGGAGAGGACCTTCTGGCCCTCCTCGCTGGCGGTGTAGTTCAGGAAGGCCTTCAGGGTCGGCAGGGTGTCCGCCTTGTTGCCCTTGTCGCAGGCGATCTCGTACGTGACCAGGGTGATCGGGTAGGCGCCCTCGGCCTTGGTGGTGTAGTCGAGGGAGAGGGCCAGGTCGCTGCCGGTGCCCTTGACCTTGGCGGCGGCGATGGCCTTGGAGGCGTTCTCCGTGGTGGCCGCGACCGGGGCGGAGGCGCCGGTGTTGATGCTGACCGTGGAGATCTTGTTGGCGGTGGCGTACGAGAGCTCGAAGTAGCCGATGGAGCCCTCGGCGTCCTTGACCGCGGTGGCGACACCGGAGGAGCCGTTGGCGGCCTGGCCACCGGGGGCGGGCCACGACTTCGTCTTCGGGTCGTACTTCCAGTCGGCCTTCGCGGTGGCCGAGAGGTACTTGCCCAGGTTCTGGGTGGTGCCCGACTCGTCCGAGCGGTGGAAGGCCTGGATGGTGGAGTCCGGCAGCTTGGCGCCCGGGTTCAGCTTGGCGATGGCCGGGTCGTTCCACTTGGTGATCTTCGTGTCGAAGATCTTGGCCAGGGTGGGGGCGTCCAGGACGAGGTTGTCCACGCCGTCCAGCTTGTAGCCGATGGCGATGGGGCCGCCGACCATCGGCAGGTTGATGCCCTTGCCGCCGGTGCAGATCTTCTGCGACGCCGCGACCTCTTCGTCCTTGAGGGCGGAGTCGGAGCCGGCGAAGGTGACCTGGCCCTGGTTGAACTTGGTGATGCCACCACCCGAGCCGATGGCCTGGTAGTTGACCTCGACGCCCGAGCAGGCGGCCTGGAAGTTCTTGACCCAGAGGTCCATCGCGTTCTTCTGCGCGCTGGAGCCGGCGGCGAGGAGCTGGCCCTTGGCACCGTCGCACTTGACGTTCGACGCGGCGGCGGCGGAGGTCTTGCCGCCGTCCTTGGTGGGCTCGGTGTTGTTGTCCGAACCACACGCCGAGAGGACGAGCGCGCCGGAGACGACGAGGGCACCGATCGCGGAGGCGCGAAGCCCGTTTCGCGAAAGCTTCACTTGTGGGTGTTCCTTCCAGAAGCCGCCTGGCGTGGACCTTGCTGTCCTGGACGTTCTACGGCGGCGTGTGTCGGGGTGGTGGGTGCCTGGGCTGTGCCGTGCACCTTGTACAGCCGAAATTAGGCAGAACAGGTGAAGCGGTCGACGGGAGAGGGTGAACGGGAAGTGAACCGTGCCAGAAGGTGAGGTGCGGTCCGTTATCTGGCCGTTGCCGAAAGCAGTGCGTCGAGGAGCTCGCGGTCGCGCTGCTGGGTGAGCCGTACGCGGGCGGCGGCGGGGGACAGCCATATGAGGGCGTCGACCTCGCGGGAGGGGGCGAAGGCGCCGGAGAGGGCCCGCGCGGCCCAGTAGCTGACCTCCTTCGGCTCCCCGTTCACCGGGTAGTGGAGGGTGGGGAGGCGGGCGCCCAGCTCGCAGGAGTGGCCGGTCTCCTCCCGTACCTCGCGCAGCGCGCACTCCCGGAGCGTCTCGTCGCGCTTCAGCTTGCCCTTCGGGTGCGACCAGTCGCCGTACTTCGGCCGGTGGACCAGGGCGATCTCCACGCCCCCGCCCTCCTCGGCCGGGCGCCACAGGACGCAGCCCGCGGCGAGGATCACGGGACGCCCGCCGTCACGCGGGACCAGGCCCGCTGGAAGGTGAAGCGGGAGGCCTCGACGTCGTGGCGCTGGTCGGCGTGGAGGACGCCCAGGGCGTACGCGGTGGCCGGGGCGATGCGCGGGGTGCGGGCGGCCGCGGCGGCCGCGGCGGCGGCTTCGGCGGCGTCGCGGTGGCGGTCCAGGGCGCGCCCGGCCTCGTACAGGAGCGGGTCCGGTTCGGCGCCGGGGTGCAGGACCTCGGCGGCGTAGCGGTGCAGCCGGAGCAGGGCGCGGGTGTGGTGCCAGGGGGCGTCCTGGTTCTCGCCGGCGGCCAGGGCGAGGGCCTCGGCGTTGTACGGGTGGGCCGCCCGGGTCAGCGGGAGGGCGGCGACCGCGTCGAGGAGGCGGGCTTCGACGACCGCGGCGGGGGCGTCCAGGACGTCGGGGGCCGGGGCGGCGCCGGCCGGGCCCAGCGGGACCTCGGAGGCGAGCAGGGCGACGGCGTCGGCGACGGCGTGGAAGCGGGCGGAGCCCAGGGCCTGGAGGGCGGCGGAGTGGGCGCGGGTGCGGCCGAGGGTGAGCTGGCGTTCGAGGAGGGCGCCGGCGCGGGCGGCGCCCACGGTGAGGCCGGGCGCCGAGCTCTCCGTACGGCGTGCGGTGGGCACCAGGCCCGCGCCGCCGCTCGACAGGCGGGACAGGGCGTCCACCAGCCGGACGAGCCGGGAGGTGCAGGCGTGCTCCAGGGCGAGGGTGCCGGAGAGCCAGGCCAGCTCGGTGCGGAGCTGGTCGGCCCAGGCGGGGTCGAGGAGCGGGCGGAAGGTGTGCAGGGTCCCGCTGATGCGGCGGGCGGCGGCCCGCAGCGTACGGGTGGCCTGCTCGGCGCCCGCGGTGTCGGCGCCGCTGTCGCCGTGCAGCCGCAGGCCGCGGAGGAAGTCCGCGGCCCGCGCGTGCAGGTAGGGGGTGAGCACCTCGCCGGCCGAGACCTCGGCCGAGACCTCGGAGGTGATGTCAGGGTTGTGCACGCCGGCGCCTCCGCGCGTCGATGAGCATCTCCTGGACGTGCCGCAGCGGCTGGCCTTCGGGATCGGTCGCGTGCCGCGTCCAGTTCCCGTCCGGGCCGAGGTGCCAGGAGGAGGTGGTGTCGGACATCCCGGTCTCCAGGAGCCGGGTCAGAGCGGCCCGGTGGGCGGGGTCGGAGACCCGTACGAGGGCCTCGATCCGCCGGTCCAGGTTGCGGTGCATCATGTCGGCGCTGCCGAGCCAGACCTCGGGTTCGCCGCCGTTGCCGAAGGCGAAGACCCGGGAGTGCTCCAGGAAGCGGCCGAGGATCGAGCGGACCCTGATGTTCTCGGAGAGGCCTTCGACGCCGGGGCGTACGGCGCAGATGCCGCGGACCCAGATGTCGACGGGGACGCCGGCCTGGGAGGCCCGGTAGCAGGCGTCGATGACGGCCTCGTCGACCAGCGAGTTGACCTTGATCTTGACGTAGGCGGGCCGCCCGGCGCGGTGGTGGGCGACCTCCTTGTTGATCCGGGAGACCAGGCCGTCGCGGAGCGACTTGGGGGCGGTGAGCAGCCGGCGGTAGGTCTCGCGGCGGGAGTAGCCGGAGAGCCGGTTGAACAGGTCGGAGAGGTCGGCGCCGACCTGCGGGTCTGCGGTGAGCAGGCCGAGGTCCTCGTAGAGCCGGGCGGTCTTGGGGTGGTAGTTGCCGGTGCCGACGTGCGAGTAGCGGCGCAGGACCTCGCCCTCCTGGCGTACCACCAGGGAGAGCTTGCAGTGGGTCTTGAGGCCGACCAGGCCGTAGACGACGTGGCAGCCGGCCTCCTCCAGCTTGCGGGCCCACTTGATGTTGGCCTGCTCGTCGAAGCGGGCCTTGATCTCGACGAGGACGAGGACCTGCTTGCCGGACTCGGCGGCGTCTATGAGGGCGTCGACGATCGGGGAGTCGCCGGAGGTGCGGTACAGCGTCTGCTTGATCGCGAGGACGTCCGGGTCGGCCGCCGCCTGCTCCAGGAAGGCCTGGACGGAGGTCGAGAAGGAGTCGTACGGGTGGTGGAGGAGCACGTCCCGCTCGCGGACCGCGGCGAAGATGTCGGGCGCGGAGGCGGACTCGACCTCGGCGAGGTCGCGGTGGGTGCCGGCGACGAACTTGGGGTACTTCAGCTCGGGCCGGTCGAGGGAGGCGATGCGGAAGAGGCCGGTGAGGTCGAGCGGGCCGGGCAGCGGGTAGACCTCGGCATCGGAGATCTTCAGCTCGCGGACGAGCAGATCGAGGACGTACGGGTCGATGGACTCCTCGACCTCCAGGCGCACCGGCGGCCCGAAGCGGCGGCGCATGAGCTCCTTCTCCAGGGCCTGGAGCAGGTTCTCGGCGTCGTCCTCCTCGACCTCCAGGTCCTCGTTCCTGGTCACCCGGAACATGTGGTGGGCGAGCACCTCCATGCCGGGGAAGAGCTCCTCCAGATGCGCGGCGATGACGTCCTCCAGCGGGACGTAGCGCTCGGGGGAGGCCTCCAGGAAGCGGGAGAGCAGCGGCGGGACCTTGACGCGGGCGAAGTGGCGGTGGCCGCTGACGGGGTTGCGGACCACGACCGCGAGGTTCAGGGAGAGGCCGGAGATGTACGGGAAGGGGTGCGCCGGGTCCACGGCCAGCGGGGTGAGGACCGGGAAGATCTGCTGCCGGAACAGGGTGAAGAGGCGGGCCTGCTCCTTCTCGGTGAGTTCGGGCCAGCGGATGAGGTGGATGCCCTCGTCGGCGAGGGCCGGGGCGACGTCCTGCTGGTAGCAGGCGGCGTGCCGGGCCATGAGCTCGCGCGAGCGGGTCCAGATCAGGTCGAGGACCTCGCGGGGCTGGAGGCCGGAGGCGGAGCGGGTGGCGACGCCGGTGGCGATGCGGCGCTTGAGGCCGGCCACGCGGACCATGAAGAACTCGTCGAGGTTCGACGCGAAGATCGCGAGGAAGTTCGCCCGTTCGAGGAGGGGCGTGTGGGGGTCCTCGGCGAGTTCGAGCACCCGCTCGTTGAAGGCGAGCCAGCTGCGCTCCCGGTCGAGGAAGCGGCCCTGGGGCAGCTCCCCGGCGCTGTCGTCGTCCTCGTACGCGTCGAGATCGGCGTCCAGGTCGGGTTCCAGGTCGCTCGTGGCGGCGCCGTTGACGGCGTGCGGCCGGTGAGCGGCTATGGACCCCAGGGACGGCTGGGCGGCCGACTTCGGGGTGGCCTTCGCGGACGGCTGGACCGGGACCTCGGGCTGCTGGCTCATGGTCCCATTCTTCCGCGCGAAGGGCTGGTGGGGCGCGTCGGAGCGGGCCGTGGGGGAGGGGAGTCTCCCCTTGGGAAGAGCGGACACGGAGCGCTTCATTGCGTGAGCGTCGCAAGCGCGTCTGAATGGCCGGTAACGGGGACGTGTCCTCCGGGAATCGGGGGCGGGGCCGCATGGGCCCCGCCACCGGCGCTTCCGCGGAGGGGGTCAGGACTCCGTGCGGTACATCAGGTCGACCTCGTGGGTCCGGAAGCCGAGACGCTCGTAGACCGTCACGGCGGCCGTGTTGTCGGCGTCCACGTACAGCATCGCGGTCGGCAGGGTCTGGGCCGCCAGGTGGCGCAGTCCGGTCGTCGTCAGGGCCTTGCCGAGGCCGCCGCCCTGGGCGTCGGGCAGCACGCCGACGACGTAGACCTCGCCGAGCTGCTCCTCGGGGTGGACCTTGGTCCAGTGGAAGCCGACGAGCCGGCCGTCCTTCTCCGCGAGGAAGAAGCCCTTCGGGTCGAACCACGGCTCGGCCATCCGGTCGTCCAGGTCCCGCTGGGTGAGCGAGCCCTGTTCGGGGTGGTGGGCGAAGGCGGCCGCGTTGACCGCGAGCCAGGCCGTGTCGTCCTGGCCGGGCGCGAAGGTGCGGATGGTGACGCCTTCGGGCAGCACCGGCTCCGGGATGTCCAGCGGCACCAGCGGGCGGCGCAGCTGGCGGAGTTCGCGGAAGAGGGTCAGGCCGAGGACCTGGGCGAGGTGGCGGGCGGCGGACTTGCCGCCGTGCGCCCACACCCGCAGCCGCTTGCCGGAGGCGTCGAGCAGGGCGGTGCCGAGCGCCCGGCCGTGGCCGCGGCCGCGGTGCGAGGGGTGGACGACCAGCTCGGCCGCGGGGGCCTCGACGGGGTCGGTCTCCTCCAACTGGGCGTATCCGTAGAGGTGGGAGCCGACCGTGAGGAGGAAGTGGCGGACGCCCGCGCGGCGGCCGTGGCGCAGATAGAGCCGGCCCTGTTCGGACACGGCGTGCATGCCGTCGGCGCGGTCGGCGGCCTCCAGGAGGTCGAGGACCGCCGTGACCTGCTCGGGGTTCAGTTCTTCGTAACTGGTGATCTGCCGTCCCGGTTCAAGGGCCGGCGCCGCGTCGGAAGTCATGGTGACGAGCCTACGGCCGGGGTGTGTCGTCGGGGGGCAGATCAATGGCAACCAGCTCGTAACCAGCCAACCCCTGTTGCGCTACGCGCGTTGACTCTAGGCTGCGGCTCGCAGGACAGATCGGGATTCAAGGGGAGCGGATGGCAGCGAAGCGGTCGAAGCAGAACAGGACGGGGCGGCGGATTCTCGTCGCCGGAGCGGGACTGGCCACCATCGGTGCGCTCGTCGCCGCCATTCCGGCCGGTGCCTCGCAGGACGACGTGAGCGCGGACGGCGCGTCGTACAGCACGAACGGCAAGGGCTGGGGGCGGATGGTCGACGTCCAGCTGCTCTCGTTCAACGACCTCCACGGCAACCTGGAGCCCCCGGCCGGTTCCTCCGGCCAGGTCACGCGGACCAACCCGGACGGCACCACCACGAAGGTCGACGCCGGTGGTGTCGAGTACCTGGCGACGCACCTGCGCCAGGCCCGTGAGGGGAATCGTTACTCCATCACGGCCGCCGCCGGTGACCTGATCGGCGCCTCGCCGCTGCTCTCGGGCCTCTTCCACGACGAGCCCACCATCGGCGCGCTCAACGAGCTGGACCTCGACGTCACCTCGGTGGGCAACCACGAGTTCGACGAGGGCGCGCGCGAGCTGGCCCGGATGCAGAACGGCGGCTGTCACCCGACCGCCGGCTGTTTCGTCGAGGGCAAGAAGTTCGAGGGCGCCGACTTCCCGTACCTCGCGGCCAACGTGACGAACGAGAAGACCGGCAAGCCGCTGCTCGACCCGTACTTCATCTGGGAGAAGGACGGCGTCAAGATCGGCTTCATCGGTGTGACCCTGGAGGGCACTCCGAACGTCGTCACCGCCGAGGGCGTCAAGGGCCTGAAGTTCGGCGACGAGGTCGAGACGATCAACAAGTACACGAAGGTCCTGGAGCGCAAGGGCGTCAAGTCCATCGTCGCCCTGGTCCACGAGGGCGGCATGCCGGCCTCGTCCTCGTACAACTACAACTGCGACGGTGACGGCGACGGTGAGGGCGAGGGCGTCTCCGGCGCGATCGTCGACATCGCGAAGAACGTGTCGCCGCAGGTCGACGCGCTGGTCACCGGCCACACCCACCAGGCCTACGTGTGCAGCATCCCCGACCCGTCGGGCAAGCCGCGCCTGGTCACCTCGGCGTCCTCGTTCGGCAAGCTGTACACGGACACCACGCTGACCTACGACCGCCGCACCAAGGACATCGTCCGCACCGCGGTCGCCTCGGCCAACCACGTCGTGACGCGTGACGTCCCGAAGGCCGCGGACCTCACCAAGCTGATCGACGACTGGAAGGCGCTGGCCGCCCCGGTCGCCAACCGCCCGCAGGGCTACATCGCCGCCGACATCAACGGCCGCGGCTCCACGGCGTACGAGAAGCCGCTCGGCGACCTGATCGCCGACGCGCAGCTCCAGGGCCTGTCCCCGGCGGACAAGGGCGGCGCCCAGCTGGCCTTCATGAACCCCGGCGGCATCCGCTCCGACCTCGTCTACAAGGCGTCCGGCGCCGAGGGCGACGGCGTGGTGACCTACGGCGAGTCCTTCACCGTGCAGCCCTTCACCAACATGATGAACGTGGTCGACCTCTCCGGCGCGAACGTCATCGCCGCGCTGAAGCAGCAGGTCAGCGGCTCGAACCTGAACTCGGTGAAGATCCTCCAGATCTCCAAGGGCCTCACCTACACGCTCGACATGACCAAGACGGGCGCGGACCGCGTCGTCGACGGCTCGATCAAGCTGAACGGCGAGGCGATCGACCCCTCGAAGACCTACCGCGTCGCGATGAACGAGTTCCTCGCGGGCGGCGGCGACGGCTTCCCGGCCCTCGCCACGGGCACCAACAAGCTGGTCGGCGCCTCGGACCTGGACGTCTTCAACGCCTACCTGGCGGCGAACTCCTCGGCGACCGCGCCGCTGGCGGTGCCGGCGGCGGACCGGATCACGGTCGTGAAGTAGTCCTTACGGAGTAGGGGAGGGGCGGTGTCCGCGGTGGCGGGCGCCGCCCCTTCCGTGTGCCGGGACACCGGGTCCGTACGCACTATGGCGGGAGCATGTCAACCCCTGCCATAGTGCCGCCCATGGACCGACGACTGGACAGGCGACTGGACCGACGACTGGACCGACGACGCTTTCTCGCGGGCGCCGCCGCGGCCTCCGGCGCCCTGCTCCTGGGGGCTCCCTCCGCCCGGGCGGCCGGCGCCCTCGGGACGCAGGACTGGATGGCAGGACACGGCGACGCCACCCCGCTCCAGAGGCTCACGATCCCCGGCACCCACGACTCCGGGGCGCGCTACGGCGGGCTCTGGACCGAGTGCCAGAACACCACCGTCGCGCAGCAGCTGGACAGCGGGATCCGCTTCCTGGACGTGCGGTGCCGGGTGACCGGGGGGTCGTTCGCGATCCACCACGGGGCCTCGTACCAGAATCTGATGTTCGGCGACGTCCTCGGCGCCTGCTGGGACTTCCTCGCCGCGCACCCGACCGAGACCGTCCTGATGCGGGTCAAGCAGGAGTACTCGACCGAGTCCGACGCCGTGTTCCGCGCGGTCTTCGACGACTACCTCGACCAGCGCGGCTGGCGGCCCCTGTTCCGTATCGGCGACGGCGTCCCCACGCTCGGGGAGGCCCGCGGCCGGGTCGTGCTCCTCGCCGACAACGGCGGACTGCCCGGACTGCGGTGGGCCGACGGTACGTACTTCGACGTGCAGGACGACTACCAGGCCGAGCCCTTCGCGAAGTGGCCCAAGATCCAGGGGCAGTTCCGCAAGGCGGCCACCCAGCCCGGCCGCTTCTACGTCAACTTCGTCTCCACCGCGGCCGGCCTCCCGCCCCGGTGGAACGCCGACCGGCTCAATCCGCAGGTGCACTCGCTCCTCGACGGCGAGGGCGCCGGCTGGAAGGGGCTCGGGATCGTGCCGATCGACTTCCCCAACACCCGCTCAGGACTGGTCGAGTCCCTCATCCGGCACAACTGAGCCGTCCGCCGCCGGTGCCGGAGGCGGCGGGGTCGGGGCGCCCGGCAGCCGGACCGTCGCCACCGTGCCGCCGCCCTCCGCCGGGGTCAGCCCGACCGTGCCGCCCGCCTGGCCGATCGTCCGGGCCACGATCGACAGACCGAGCCCCGACCCCGGCAGGCTGCGCGCAGACGGCGAGCGCCAGAAGCGGTCGAAGACGTGCGGGAGCTCGTCCGCCGGGATGCCGGGGCCGTGGTCCCGCACGGTCAGCTCGCCGCGCATCAGGGTCACCTCGATCGTCCCGCGCGGCGGCGAGAACTTCACCGCGTTGTCCAGGACGTTCACCAGCGCCCGCTCCAGACCCGCCTGCTCCGCCCGTACGTACCAGGGCGCCAGGTCCGTCACGAAGGTCAGCTCCGGGCCGCGAAGCCGCGCCCGGTCGAGCGCGGTGCGCAGGATCGTGTGCAGCGGCACCACCTCCAGCGGGCCGCGGGCCGCCGCGTCGGGCCGGGACAGCTCCTGGAGGTCGCCGATCAGCGCCGACAACTCCGTCATCTGCGCCTTCACCGAGGCCATCAGGGCCCGCCGGTCCTCCGGCGGCAGCGCACGGCCGGTCTGGTCGCTGCGGGCCAGCAGCTCGACGTTGGTCCGCAGCGAGGTGAGCGGGGTGCGCAGCTCGTGGCCGGCGTCCGCGATCAGCTGCGCCTGCCGGTCCCGGGAGGTCGCGAGCGCGGCCGTCATCGCGTTGAAGGAACGCGAGAGCCGGGCGATCTCGTCCTCGCCCTCGACCGGGATCCGGACCGTCAGGTCCTCGGTCGCCGCCACGTGCTCGACCGCCCCGGTCAGCCGGTGCACCGGCTCCAGACCGGTCCGCGCCACCCACAGGCCGGCCGCCCCGGCGCCGACCACACCGATGCCGGAGACGAGCAGCAGCACCCAGGCCAGCGTGGACATCGAGTTGTCGATCTCGTACGTGGGGCGGGCGACGGAGACCGCGACCGGCTGCGAGATCGGCTGCCGGATCAGGTTCATGGGGTACGTGTAGACCCGCATCTCCGTGCCGTCGGCGGCGTTCGTCGTGTGCAGCGCGGAGGAGAGCCGGCCCTGGGCCACGGCCGTGTCCGAGGCCTGCGCGGGGATCGGCGAACTGCCGGTGGAGCAGAGGACCTCGCCCTCCGTCGACACGATCTGGAGGGTCGGGCCGCCGCGCGGCGCGGGCGGCTGCCGGGTCTGGGTGGTCGTGCCGCAGGAGCTCAGCAGCTTCTGGGCGTCCTGCGGGGTGAGCTGCGCCGAGCGCAGCGAGTCGTCCAGCTCGGCCTCCAGCTGGGCCCGGGTCACGAACCAGCAGGCCACCGAGACCGCCGCCACCGCGACCGCCACGGCGAGCGCCGTGAGGAGCGCGAGCCGGGAGCGCAGCGGCCGCGAGCGGAACCAGGTCACCGGGCTGGTCACTCCGCGCCTCCGCCGCGCAGCACATAGCCGACCCCGCGCACGGTGTGCACCAGGCGCGGCTCGCCGCCCGCCTCGGTCTTGCGGCGCAGGTACATCACGTACACGTCCAGCGAGTTGGAGCTCGGCTCGAAGTCGAAGCCCCACACGGCCTGGAGGATCTGCTCACGGGTGAGCACCTGACGGGGGTGCGCGAGGAAGAGTTCGAGCAGGGTGAACTCGGTGCGGGTCAGCTCCACCGGGCGCCCGCCCCGGCTCACCTCGCGGGTGGTCAGGTCCATCCGCAGGTCCTCGAAGGACAGCACGTCGCCCTCGGGCCGCGGCCCGGCCTGCGGCGCCGCGTACGAGCTGCGCCGCAGCAGCGCGCGGATCCGGGCGAACAGCTCGTCCAGCTCGAAGGGCTTCACCAGGTAGTCGTCCGCGCCCGCGTCGAGCCCGGTGACCCGGTCGCCGACGGTGTCGCGGGCGGTCAGCATCAGGATCGGCACGGTCGAGCCGGAGGCCCTGATGCGGCGGGCCGCGGTCAGGCCGTCCATGCGGGGCATCTGGACGTCGAGGACGACCAGATCGGGCGCGTACGACTCCATCTTGGCGAGCGCGTCGAGCCCGTCGACGGCGTCCTCGGTCCCGTACCCCTCGAACGCGAGGCTGCGGCGCAGGGCCTCCCGTACGGCGGGCTCGTCGTCGACGATGAGGATGCGTTCGGCGCGTTCGGCTTCGTTCTGCTGGCCAGTCATGGGGTCAGCGTCCCATGTGTTCAGGCGGCACCGCCCGAGCGCAGGCCGTCCAGGTCGGCCTTGAGGGTGTCGACCGGGATCGCGAATCCGAGGCCGACGCTGCCGGCCGTGGAGCCGCCGCCGGAACTGGGCGAATACATGGCCGAATTGATTCCGATGATCTCGCCGTTCATATTGATCAGCGCGCCGCCGGAATTACCGGGATTGAGCGAGGCGTCGGTCTGGATCGCCTTGTACGTGGTCTTCGAGGAGCCGGTGTCGCCGTTGAACTGCCGGCCGCCGAACTCGAACGGCCACCCCTGGCTCGGGTCCCACTGCTGGCCCTGGCCGCCCTGACCGCTGCCCTGGTCCTGGCCCTGGCCGCCCTCCTTGGCGACGGTCACGTCGCGGTCGAGCGCGGAGACGATGCCGCTGGTGACGGTGCCGGTCAGGCCCTCGGGGGAGCCGATCGCCACGACCTCGTCGCCGACCCGCAGCTTGGAGGAGTCGCCGAGCGTGGCCGCCTTGAGGCCGGAGGCGCCCTCCAGCTTGATCAGCGCCAGGTCCTTGTCCGGGTCGGTGCCGACGACCTTGGCGTCGTAGCTCTTGCCGTCGGAGGTCTGCACCTTGATCTGGGAGGCGCCCGCGATCACGTGGTTGTTGGTGACGATCTCGCCGTCCCCGGTGATGATCACGCCGGAGCCGGTGGACTTGCCGGAGGTCGAGCTCGCGGAGATCTCCACGATGGACGGGGAGACCGCCTGGGCGACCCCGGCGACCGTGCCCTTGCTGCTCGCCGACACGTTGGTGCCGCTCACCGAGCCGCTCGCGGTGGTGGCGCCGTCGGAGGTCCAGCGCTCCACGAGGGTCGCGGTGCCGCCGCCGACCGCCGCGGCGGCGATGGCCACGGCCGCCATCAGGCCGACGCCCCGCTTGGCCCGGCGGCGCGGGCCGGGGGCGGGCGCCGGGGCGGCGAACGCGGGCTCCTGCGGGGGCGGCGGCGGCGAGGACCAGCCGCCGGCCGGGGCGTGCCCGCCGGACGGCCAGACGGTGGTGCCCGGCTCGGTGCTGATGGGCTCCGCCGGGTCGTACGGCGGCCGCGGCGGGTAGTACGGCTGCTGGGGCTGCTGGTTGTCCGTCATGGCTACGACTCTCGGATCCGTTCATGAGAACGGCCTGAGCACGGGGTGAGAAGCCCGACAGAAGTGCGTATGCCCGATATAAAGGCGTCCTGGGTGCTCAGCCGCAGCCGCAGGAGCGGCGCACGATCAGCGCCGACGGGAACTGCTTCACCCGCTCGCGGCGCGAGCCCGAGACCCGGATCGAGTCGTCGAGCACCAGGTCCACCGCCGCCCGGGCCATCGCCGGACGGTCCGAGTAGACCGTGGTCAGCGGCGGGTCGCTCAGCGCCGCCTCCTTGACGTCGTCGAAGCCCGCCACGGCGAGCTCGGTCGGCACGTCGATGCGCAGCTCACGGGCGGCCCGCAGCACGCCGAAGGCCTGGTCGTCGGTGGAGCAGAAGATGGCCGGCGGCCGGTCGGGCCCCGCGAGCAGCTTCAGCGCCACCTGGTAGGCGTCGTAGCGGTTGTACGGCGCCTGGAAGAGCCGGCCCTCGACGGAGAGCCCCGCCTCCACCATGGCCCGCCGCCAGCCCTCCTCGTGGTCGGCGACCGGGTCGCCGACGGCCGGGGTGTTCGGGATGCCGCCCATGCAGGCCACGTACGGGTGCCCGTGCTCCAGGAGGTGCCGGGTGGCGAGCTGGGCGCCGCCGATGTCGTCGGTGACGACGGCGACGTCGTCGATCGCCTCAGGGCGCTCGTGCAGCAGCACCACCCGCGCGTCCCAGGCCTCGATCTCGCTCGCGGCCTGCTCGCTCATGCCCTGGCTGACCAGGATCAGACCGGAGACCCGCATGCCGAGGAAGGCCCGCAGATAGTGGATCTCGCGCTCGGTGCGGTAGTCGGAGTTGCCGACGAGCACCATCTTCCCGCGCTCGGCGGCGGCCTGCTCGACCGCGTGCGCCATCTCCGCGAAGAAGGGCTGGCGGGCGTCCGGGACGACCATGCCTATGAGATCCGTGCGCCGGGACGCCATCGCCTGGGCCACCCGGTCCGGGCGGTAGCCCAGCTCCTTGATGGCGGCGAGGACACGCTCGCGCGTGGCCGGGGCGACCGGCCGGGGTCCGTTGTTGATGACGTAACTCACGACCGCGGTCGAAGTACCCGCCAGTCGCGCTACGTCATCCCGCGTCACCTTGGCCACGCGCGGCAGTCTACGCGGGGTGACCTACCTGACGGCAGGTCGCGTTGTGGCATACGCCACGTCAGCGGTCCTCCACCGGAGTGAGTTCCCGCGCGGCTTCCTTGACGAAGTCGTTCGCGCGCGCCAGCTTCTCGGACTTCTCGGGCTTCTCGGGCGTGACGAAGCGGTAGCCGACGTTGCGGACGGTGCCGATCAGCGACTCGTGCTCCGGGCCCAGCTTGGCCCGCAGACGCCGTACGTGGACGTCCACCGTTCGGGTGCCGCCGAAGTAGTCGTAGCCCCAGACCTCCTGGAGCAGCTGGGCGCGGGTGAAGACCCGGCCCGGGTGCTGGGCCAGGTACTTGAGAAGCTCGAACTCCTTGAAGGTCAGGTCCAGGACCCGGCCCTTCAGCTTGGCGCTGTACGTCGCCTCGTCCACGGACAGGTCGCCGTTGCGGATCTCCATGGGGGAGTCGTCCGCGACGATCTGCCGGCGGCCCGTCGCGAGCCGCAGCCGGGCCTCGACCTCGGCCGGGCCCGCGGTGTCGAGGAGCACGTCGTCGATGCCCCAGTCGGCGGTGACGGCCGCGAGACCGCCCTCCGTGACGACCAGGATCAGCGGGCTGCCGAGCCCCGTGGAGCGCAGCAGCTGGCACAGCGAGCGCACCTGCGGGAGGTCGCGCCGCCCGTCGACGAGGATCACGTCCGCGCCGGGGGTGTCCACGAGTGCCGGGCCCTCGGCGGGGGCCACGCGCACGCTGTGCAGCAGCAGGCCGAGGGCGGGCAGCACCTCGGTCGACGGCTGGAGGGCGTTGGTCAGGAGCAGCAGTGAGCTCATCGCGTCCCCCCTGCCGGGGTTGCCTGTGTCGTCGGTCGGTCGTGCTTCGTACGCTCGTCCATGACGTCGGTTCCTCCTCGGTCCCTGCGAGGACGTCTGCGGCACTGCTTTCTGTTCTCACCTGCGGCTCTCGCGCCCTGAGAGCTTTCGGTAATCCATCCGTAACAACGGTCGGAAAACACAAAAGGACCCGGGGGCTGCGTCGCCCGGATCCTCTGGCAAGCAGAATAGCCCACATGAGTTCCGAGGCAGAGAGCCGATTTCACATGGTGGATGTTTCCTCGCTCACTTCCGTCCATGATCGCGACGCCCGCCGCACGACGCTGCGTACCGATGACGGTGTCCGGATCGAGGCGGTTTACGAACCGGCCACCGCAAGTGTCACCGATACGGCGGTCGTGGTCGCGCACGGGTTCACCGGGTCGGTCGACCGCCCCGCGCTCCGGCGCGCCGTCCTCGCCCTGCGGGAGCACGCGCATGTCGTCTCCTTCTCCTTCCGCGGCCACGGCGGCTCCGGCGGCCGCTCGACCGTCGGCGACCGGGAGGTCCTCGACCTGGCGGCGGCCGTCCGCTGGGCCCGTGAGCTCGGGCACACCCGGGTGGCGACGGTCGGCTTCTCCATGGGCGGCTCGGTCGTCCTGCGGCACGCCGCCCTGGAGCGCGGCACCGACGCCCGCACCGACGCCGTCGCCGCCGTCAGCGCCCCGGCCCGCTGGTACTACCGGGGGACGCCCCCGATGCGGCGGGTGCACTGGGTGGTGACCCGGCCGGTCGGCCGGCTGGTCGGGCGCTACGGGCTCGGCACCCGGATCGACAGCCGGGACTGGGACCCGGTGCCGCTCTCCCCGGTCGAGGCGGTGCCGCTGATCGCGCCGACCCCGCTGCTGATCGTGCACGGCGACCGCGACGCGTACTTCCCGCTCGACCACCCCCGCAGCCTCGCCGCCGCGGCGCCCGGGGGCGGGGCGGAGCTGTGGCTGGAGCGCGGGATG
This sequence comes from Streptomyces sp. NPDC094032, assembly GCF_040303965.1. NCBI lineage: Bacteria > Bacillati > Actinomycetota > Actinomycetes > Kitasatosporales > Streptomycetaceae > Streptomyces > Streptomyces sp. NPDC094032. The sequence goes on from NZ_JBEOUE010000002.1 coordinate 30,347, forward strand.
GGGCACGCGGAGAACGCGGCCGACGAGGAGCTGCTCCACCGGCTCGGCGGCTGGCTCGCCCGGCCATAGCCCATCATGGGGGGCGGCGCGCAGACGAACGAAGGGAGTGCCGCTATGGCAGCGGGAACCATCCGCTACTGGGCCGCGGCGAAGGCGGCCGCCGGTGTGGCCGAGGAGCCGTACACCGCGCGGACCCTGGCCGAGGCGCTCGACGCGGCCCGTGAGAGGCACCCCGGCGAGCTCGTCCGGGTCCTCCAGCGCTGCTCGTTCCTGATCGACGGCGACCCCGTCGGCACCCGCGCCCATGAGACGGTACGGCTGGCGGAGGGCGGCACGGTCGAGGTGCTCCCCCCGTTCGCAGGAGGGTGAACCGCACACCATGAGCAGTGACCAGCACTATCCATACGAGCCGCAGGGCAGCGGCCAGGCCGGTCAGCCGTACGACCCGCACGTCACCCAGACGTGGGAGGGGCAGACCTGGGACACCCAGTACCAGCCGACTGTGCGGCCCCAGCAGCCCCAGCAGCCCCAGCCGGTCTCGTACGAGGCGCAGGGCGGGTACGCCTACGACGCCTACGCGTACGGCACCGGCGGGCACCCGCTGCCGCCCGAGAGCCCGGCCGCGTACCAGCCGGTGTACGAGGCGCCCGTGTACGAGGCGCCCGTGCCCGTGTACGAGGCGCCCGCGCCCGTGCCCGCGGCCTTCGCCGTCGCCGAGCCGGAGGCCCCCGCGTACTCCAGCCCCACCATGGGCGGCAACGCCCGGATCACCGACGCCCAGCGGGCCCGCGCCGAGGGCCGTTCGCCGGTCATCGAGCCCGGGATGCGGCCCGCCGCGCTGACCGCCGTGCTCGGCGTGCTGCTCGCGGTGGGCGCCTCCGTCGGCTCGTACGCGCTGCTCGTGCCGCTGCTGCTGCTCCAGGCGGTCACCGCGGCCGGCTGGTTCCGGCTCAACGGCATGTGGCCGGCCCGGCAGGGCATCGCGCTGGCCTTCCTGGGCGGCGTCACCGCCGACGTCGCGCTGCTCGCCGCCGGCCGGGAGAACGCCCCCGCCGCGATCCTGGGCACCCTCGGCGTCTGGGTGCTGCTCACGCTCGTGCTCCAGCTGCGCAGCCACGCCGATCCGGACGAGCGGATGTACGGCCTGATGGCGACGGTCGCCTCGGCGGCCCTCGCGGTCCTGGCCGCCGGGCACCTCGGCGCCGAGCCGGACGCGGTGGTCGTCGGCGGGGCCGCGGTCGCCGCCGCGGTCCTGGCCCGCGCGGTGCCGCTGCCCGGACCCGCCTCCGTGGTCGTGGCGCTGCTCGCGGCGGCGGGCGCCGGCATCGCCGCCGGCGGGCTCACCGAGTTCGGCACCTCCGGCGCGCTGCTCGGCCTGGCGGCCGGGGCGTGCGCCCTGATCGGGCTGCGGGTGGCCAGCTACGACTACCCCTCCCGCTTCGTGCACATGACGGCCGGTGTCGCGCTGCCGCTGACCGCCGCCGCGCCCGCCGTCTACCTGCTGGGACGTGCCCTGGCGTAACCGCCGCCACATCCCGAAGGGGAACCGTCCGGCCCTCCGACACGTCGATCTTCGTGTCGGAGGGCCGGAGTCGTTCCGGCGCGTCGTCGGCGAACGTCCCAGCACCTCTCGGGGGGAAGAACACCATGCGAGCACTGCGGATTGTGCTGATCCTGGCCGTCGTGCTCGGGGGGATCCTGGCCGGAGTGGACCGCCTTGCCGTGGCCTACGCGGAGTCGGAGGCGGCCGACCGGGTGCGGCTCGGAGCCGTACGGGCCGAGTCCACCGACGTCGACATCAAGGGCTTCCCCTTCCTCACCCAGGCCGCCGACCAGCGCCTGGACGAGGTCGAGGTGCGGCTGACGGGCGTCCAGGCGAGCGCCGGGGGCCGTCCGGTGCGCATCGGCGAGCTGACCGCCACCCTGCGCGACGTCACCCTGGGCGAGGGGTACACGAGCGCCCGCGCGGCGACCGCCGACGGCACCGCGCTGATCTCCTACGCGGACCTGGGCGCTGCCTCCGGCCGGGACGTGAAGGTCGCCTACGGCGGCGACGGCAAGCTGAAGGTCACCGGCGGGGTGCACCTCCTCGGCCGCACGCTCACCCGCAGCGTGCTGTCCACGGTCACCCTGGTGAGCGACGACACCCTCCGGGTGCGGGCCGACGAGGTGCCCGGCGAGGGCATCCCGGGCCTTGAGGACCTGGTGCGCGCCCGCACGGACTTCGACCGCCGCATCGAGGGGCTGCCGAAGGGCATGCGCCTGACGAAGGTGGAGGCCCGCGCGGACGGCCTCGCGGTGACGGTGACCGGCAAGGACGTGGTCCTGGCGGGCTGAGCGCCCGCCGCCGCGCCTGGAGCCCGCGGGGGTCCCCGTACCACCCGAAAACAGCCCATCCCGGGCCCGTTGATCACATGCTGAGACGCCCGCGTCCGATCCGCAGATGCGGAACCGGGACACGCCACCCCACGGGCCTCCCCGCGCCCCGCCCTTCTCCTCGTATCCCACATGCCGGACGATCGCGTCTCAAAATACGACACACCGGTGACACGGCCGCCTGTCCGTCCCTACGATCGAGGGCATGAAGCGACAGGCGGATCTCACGAAGCGGCGGGCAGTAGACCTGTGCCGCGTCGCCGCCATGCTCTGTCGCTCCGTCTGAGCGGGACGCACTGCTCCCGTATTCCTCAGGCCCTCCGACGTGACGTCGGGGCCGCCCTTGCGCAGCAGCACCACCATCGCCCGCATGCGATGGCGCGTACCCGCACAAACTGCACGAACCGCCGCACACTGCCCCGGAGGAGAACAGCATGGCTCGCAGCGACGTCCTGGTCGACGCCGACTGGGTCGAGGCCAACCTCGACAACCCCCAGGTCGCCCTGGTCGAGGTCGACGAGGACACCTCGGCCTACGAGAAGAACCACATCCGCAACGCCATCCGGATCGACTGGACCAAGGACCTCCAGGACCCGGTCCGCCGTGACTTCATCGACCAGGAGGGCTTCGAGAAGCTCCTCTCGGCCAAGGGCATCGGCAACGACACCACGGTCGTCCTCTACGGCGGCAACAACAACTGGTTCGCCTCGTACGCCTACTGGTACTTCAAGCTCTACGGCCACCAGGACGTCAAGCTGCTCGACGGCGGCCGCAAGAAGTGGGAGCTCGACTCCCGCGACCTGGTCGACGGCTCCGAGGTCCCGAACCGCCCGGCCACGGAGTACAAGGCCAAGGCCCAGGACTCCTCGATCCGCGCCTTCCGCGACGACGTCGTGGCCGCGATCGACGTGCAGAACCTGGTCGACGTGCGTTCGCCCGACGAGTTCTCCGGCAAGCTGCTCGCCCCGGCCCACCTCCCGCAGGAGCAGTCGCAGCGTCCGGGCCACGTCCCGTCCGCCCGCAACATCCCGTGGTCGAAGAACGCCAACGACGACGGCACCTTCAAGTCGGACGAGGAGCTGAAGGCCCTCTACGAGGCCGAGCAGGTCGACCTGGCGAAGGACACCGTCGCCTACTGCCGCATCGGCGAGCGCTCCGCGCTCACCTGGTTCGTCCTGCACGAGCTCCTTGAGGTCCCGAACGTCAAGAACTACGACGGCTCGTGGACCGAGTACGGCTCCCTCGTCGGCGTGCCGATCGAGCTCGGCGCCAACAAGTAACCCTCCCCGGTACCCCGGACCCCTCGACCGTAAGGAATCCCACCATGTGTGGAGCGCAGCCCGGCGGCCCCGACGCCTCGACGATCAAGCCCGGTGAGACCACCATCCAGGGCTTCGTGACCAAGGACGGCCAGCCCGTCACCGGTTACGTCCGCCTCCTGGACTCGACCGGCGAGTTCACGGCCGAGGTCCCCACCTCCGCCACCGGCCAGTTCCGCTTCTACGCGGCCGAGGGCACCTGGACCGTCCGCGCCCTGGTCCCCGGCGGCACCGCCGACCGCCAGGTCGTGGCCCAGAAGGGTGGCCTCGCGGAGGTCGCCATCGCGGTCTGATCCGCGCACTGTGAACGGCCGGAGGGCCGTGCCTCCTGGGGGGTTGGACGCCATCACCAGGACCGGGGCACGGCCCTTCGGCTTGCCTGCGGCCGTCTTGCGTCCGGTCGTATTCTGAAGGTGTGTACGCACGGCGTCGGCGCGTCTATTTCTGGATGATGGGTGCCTGCCTGGTCCTGTTCGTGGGCGCCTGGGCCGTCGTGCGCCTCTTCTCGATCCCCGTCGCCATCGGCATGTGCGTGGTCGCCATGGTCATCCCCCCGGTCGCCGCGATGGTGGCGAACCGGAGAGGGCCCGAGGACCGCTGGTGGGACGACCCCTCGGGCGACCGGCAGTCGGACGAGTGGTGGGACGAGCTCGACGGCAAGAAGCGCCGGGACCAGGACGAGGACCGGGGCTGAGCGGCGGGCGTCAGTAGACCAGCGCCTGCGTCTCCTCGCCCATGACCTCCTGGACGAAGACCTGCGCGCCCGCGATGCGGACGCCCTTCAGGACGTCCTGCTCGGTGATCTCGCGGCGGGTCGCGCACTGGGTGCAGAGGGTGATGCGGCCGGCCGCCAGGATCGAGTCGATCAGGTCCGGCAGCGGCGCGGCGTGCGGCAGCTCGAAGTCGGCCGCGCGGCCCGGGAGCGCGAACCACGAGGACTCGCCGGTCAGCCAGAGCGAGACCTCCACCCCGCTGGCGACGGCGACGGCCGCCACCGTGAAGGCCTGGGAGCAGCGTTCGGGGGCGTCGGCCCCGGCGGTCACCTTGATCACGAGCTTCTTCGCCATATACCGAACTGTAATGCGGGCTTCCACAACCCCTCGCGGGTCTCACGTGTCAGTTGGGTGCGCGGATAACGGAATCCGCCGTTCTAGTCTCGTGGGGGGACTGTTTTGGAAGCGACAGAAGCGGTGGAATCCGCACAGGACGGCCCAGTGGCCGCCGCGGACCCTGCGCCCGAACCCGCGCCCGCGCCGGTTCCCGACGCGCCGGTTGCCGCCGGACCGGTTGCCGACGCGCCGCGCCCGAAGCGCCGTATCGGCCGTACGGTCGCGCTGATCGCCGTCGCCGCCGTCCTCGGCGTCATCGGCGGCACGGCCGTCGGCTACGGCGTCCAGGCCCAGCGCGAGCCCACCGCGCTGCCCGCCCTCAACCAGCCGGACCTCGCCTACCCGGCCAAGCCCCTGCCGAAGGGCCAGAAGCCGGAGCCGCTGTCGGCGGCGGAGGACCACCAGGCCAAGAGGGACGGGGACCTGCGCAAGCTGCTGCTGCCCCGCCCGGCCGGAGCCCGCGAGGGCGAGTTCGCGCCCCGCGACGGCTGGTACGACGTCTCCGCGTACTCGGCGCGGTTCAAGGACGAGAGCTGGATGCTCGAATTCCTCAACGAGAACCGGGTACGCCGGATCGCCATGCGCACCTGGGACTCGGGCAAGGACCGTACGACGATCGTGCAGCTGGTCCAGTTCCGGGACTCCTCCACTCCCGGCGCCGTCGAGCATGCCGACTCGCAGCGGAGCTACATGGCGGAGAAGGAGCACGCGGGCAACGAGGGCGACCCGCTCAAGGGCAGCGGCAACGGCCGCTACTACATCTACCCGGTGTCGAAGGAGGCCGGCTACCTCGACCTCCACCACGCCCGCGCCGTCTTCCAGCGGGGTGACGTGATGGTCGACATCACGATCTACGACACGAAGAAGATCAGTAAGAGCGACATCCGCTCGCTGGCCGAGAAGCAGCTGGAGCGCCTGTGAGCGAGCACCCGATCCCCGAGGTGACCGAGGTGACCGAGGTGGCCGAGCAGTCCGAGGAGACCCCGGTGGCGCGCAAGGGCGGAGGGATCGGGCGGAAGCTGCTCACCGTCGCCCTGCCCGCCGTCCTGGTGCTCGGCGCGGCCGGCGGCGGCATCGCGTACACCGCCGTGACGGTCTCGGACGCCGACCGCTCGGCGGAGACCATCGCCTGGCAGAAGCCGGCCGCGAAGAACGAGAAGGCGGGCGACGACCCCGCCGCGGCGACCCTCAAGGGCCGCGCGGACACCCCGATGAGCAAGCTGCTGCTGCCCGCCCCCAGCGGCTTCCACCTCGGCCCCGACATCGACTCGTACGGGAACGACGGCGAGCTGAGCGGGAAGGAGGCGGCCGCGCTCCTCAAGAACGACGCCCGCGGACTCTCCGGCAAGAAGCGCCGCGCCTACGAGAAGCAGATCGAGCGGTTCGGCGTGCAGGGCATCGGCGTGCGCTCGTTCGCCTCGGACTCCGACGACCTCGTCGTGGAGGTGCGGATCGTCCGGATGAAGGACCGGAAGTGGATCGCCGACCTGCACCGGGTCAAGGGGGAGATCGCCGGGGTCCTGGAGTTCCCCAAGGGACCGAAGATCCCGGGCCACCGGAACTCGGCCTGCTACCTGATGCCGGACTTCGACCAGGAGCGCGACGGCGACAAGGCCGACCCGGAGTCGGATCTCGGCGGCATGTCCTGCTCCGCGTACGACTCCGACCTGCTGGTCTCCGTCGTGGCGTACGGCTCGGCGCCCTTCGAGAAGAGCTCCGTCGCCGAGCTGGTGAAGAAGCAGCTCGACCACATCAAGTCCCCGGGGGAGTACGTATGAGTGAGCAGCAGACGATCCCCGAGGTCGTCCCTGAGGCGGTCCCTGAGGCCGTCACGGAGACGGTCACCGAGGCCGTCCCTGAGGTCGGCCCCGAGTCGGTCACCGAGGCCGTCCCTGAGGCCGTCCCCGAGTCGGTCCCCGAGACCGTCCCCGAGGCGGACCAGGAGTCCGGCGCCGTGCCCGCGAAACGGCCGCGGCGCGTGCTCGCCGCGGTCGCCCGCTGGACGGCGGCCGTGCTGGTCTTCGGTGGTGTCGGCGCGGGTACCGCGGCCGGGATCACCTCGATGGAGCGCGGCGACGTACCGGGTCTCGCCACCGAGAGCGACGGCCGGTGGGAGTACCCGCGGCTGAGCCTCCCGGCGCTGCCCGAGGGCTCCCCGCGGCCGTTCACCTACGGCAACGAGGCGGAGATCCACCACGCCGACCTGCGCCGGCTGCTGCTGCCCGCCCCGGCGGGCGCGACCGTCGACCCGAAGGCGGACGGCGGATGGGTGACCACGGACGCGTTCCTCTCCCCCTACGGGAAGGACGACCGGGCCGCTCTCGCGCAGACCCTCGCCGACTCGACGCTGCGCCACATCACGGCCCGGTCGTGGACGATGCCGGATGGCACGCGGAGCAGCGTCCACCTGCTGCGGTTCTCCTCGGTCGCGTACGCCGAGCAGTTCAAGGACGCGCTGGTGGCCTCGGACGACGGCGACGTCGTGCCGGAGGTCCTGCCCACGGGCGTGGAGGGCGCGAAGTTGGAGGGGTACGGCGACGACATCGAGGTCGAGGGCACCCGGCCGTACATCTACCAGGAGCCGAAGCCGTACGGCCCCGAGCAGACCCGTTGGGCGTACATCCAGGCCGGGGACACGGTCGCGGTCGTCCTCCAGTCCCGCAAGGGCGAGGCGGCGGCCGTCCCCTTCCAGCAGACGGTGACTCTCCAGAACCAGCTCCTCGGCTGATCGTCGCCCCGCGACGTCCGAGAGACACCTCACCGAGAGGGCCGGGCCCCCGCCCACTAAGCTGGGGTCCGGCCCGTTCCGCCTTCACCGCTCATTCGAGGAGCACCAAAGTGATCGTTTTCTTCGAAGTCCTGCTGGCGCTCGTCTGCGTTGCGGTCCTCGCCTTCGCCGGGCTGACCGTGAAGAAGCTGTACCAGGGCCAGCGCTAACCACTCCTTCACAGATCGCCTGAGCTGCTCATGATCTCGATTCCGTCCGACCTCAATCCGGACCTCGTCCCCCTCGCGTTCCTCCTCGGCACGTGGGAAGGCGCGGGCGTCTCCGACTTCCCCGGCGCCGAGAAGTGCAACTTCGGTCAGTCCGTGACGTTCAGCCACGACGGCCGTGACTTCCTGGAGTACCACTCGCACAGCTGGGTCCTGGACGCGGACGGCAACCAGGTCCGCCCGCTGGAGAGCGAGAGCGGCTACTGGCGCATCGACAAGGACCGCAAGGTCGAGATCGTCATGGTCCGCGACCAGGGCATCGTCGAGGTCTGGTACGGCGAGCTCGCCGACCAGAAGCCGCAGATCGACATCGTCACCGACGCCGTCGCGCGCACCGCGGCCTCCGGCCCGTACAGCGGTGGCAAGCGGCTGTACGGCTACGTGAAGAGCGACCTCATGTGGGTGGGCGAGAAGTCCACCCCCGAGGTCCCGCTGCGGCCGTACATGTCGGCGCACCTGAAGAAGGTCGTCACGCCCGAGGAGGTCGCCGAGATGGCGCGCAACCTCCCCGACATGCCCGACGACGGCATCGCCTTCTTCAAGTAGGCCGGGCCGTACCCCATCCCACGGGCCGCCGCGCCCTCCTACACTGGGGGGCGTGGTGAGCATCGACTGGAAGAGCGATCTGAGGCAGCGCGGCTACCGGCTGACGCCTCAGCGTCAGCTTGTCCTGGAGGCCGTGGACGCGCTGGAGCACGCGACTCCGGACGACATCCTCGTCGAGGTCCGCAGGACCGCCTCCGGGGTCAACATCTCCACCGTCTACCGGACCCTTGAGCTCCTGGAGGAGCTCGGTCTGGTCAGCCACGCCCATCTGGGGCACGGCGCGCCGACCTACCACCTCGCCGACCGGCACCACCATCTGCACCTGGTCTGCCGGGACTGCACCGAGGTCATCGAGGCCGATGTCGAGGTGGCCGCCGACTTCACGGCGAAGCTGCGCGAGACCTTCGGCTTCGAGACCGACATGAAGCACTTCGCGATCTTCGGCCGCTGCCGGGACTGCGCCCGGAAGGCCGCCGACGCCGAGTCGTAGTCTTGGGGGCATGAAGAGCCCCCTGCTGTCCCTGCCCGGCGCGGTCCCCGCCGAGGGCCGTGACGAGGGCGTCGCCGCGCACTACGGCGACCTGTTCCGCGAGCAGCGGACCCTCGCCGACGGCACCGGTTTCGTCGACCTCTCGCACCGCGGCGTCATCACCGTCACCGGCGACGACCGGCTGAGCTGGTTGCACCTGCTGGTCACCCAGCACGTCAGCGACCTGCCGCCGGGACAGGCCACCGAGGCGCTGATCCTGTCCGCGAACGGGCACATCGAGCACGCCCTGTACCTCGTCGACGACGGCGAGACGGTCTGGGCGCACATCGAGCCGGGCACCCGCGCCGAGCTGGTCGCGTACCTGGAGTCGATGAAGTTCTTCTACCGGGTCGAGGTCGCCGACCGCACCGAGGACTTCGCGGTCGTGCACCTCCCGGCCGGTTCCATCGCCCCGCTGCCCGAGGGCGCGGCGGTGCGCGAGACCGCGTACGGGCGGGACGTCTTCCTGCCGCGCGACGGCCTGGAGGCCTTCGCGGCCTCGCACGGTCCGGCCGCCGGCATCCTCGCGTACGAGGCGCTGCGGGTCGAGGCGCACCGGCCGCGGCTCGGCTTCGAGACCGACCACCGGACGATCCCGCACGAGCTCGGTCTGATCGGCAGCGCCGTCCACCTCCAGAAGGGCTGCTACCGGGGCCAGGAGACGGTCGCGCGGGTGCAGAACCTGGGCAAGCCGCCGCGCCGCCTGGTCTTCCTGCACCTGGACGGCAGCGAGGTGCTGCTGCCCGGGCACGGCACCCCGGTACGGCTCGCCGCGGACGGCGAGGAGGGCCGCCAGCTGGGCTTCGTCACCAGCTCGGCGCGCCACCACGAGCTCGGGCCGATCGCGCTGGCCCTGGTGAAGCGGAACGTGCCGGTGGACGCCGACCTGGTGGTGGGGACGACCGCCGCCGCGCAGGAGACGGTCGTCGAGCCGTAGGGCCGGTCGGACGGGCCCCGGGACCGGCCTCGGGGCCGGTCCCTCAGACCTCGATCAGCACCGTGAACGGGCCCTGGTTCGTGAGCGACACGCGCATGTCCGCTCCGAACCTGCCCGTCTCCACGCGGGCGCCCAGCTCCCTCAGCCGGGCCACCACCTCGTCGACGAGGGGCTCGGCGACCGGGCCGGGCGCCGCCGCGTTCCAGGTGGGGCGGCGGCCCTTGCGGGCGTCCCCGTAGAGCGTGAACTGCGAGATGACGAGCAGCGGCGCGCCCACGTCGGAGCAGGACTTCTCGTCCTCCAGCACCCGGACGGACCAGAGCTTTCTGGCCAATTGCGCCGCCTTCTCGGGGGTGTCGTCATGGGTCACCCCGACCAGGACGCACAGCCCCTCGCCGACGATCTCTCCGACGGTCTCCCCTGCGACGACGACACTCGCGCCGTCCACCCTCTGCACCACTGCTCGCATGCGCACCAACCTACCGATCGCCCCGGCGGCCGAAGGATCGAGGGCCGAACGGGTGCCGACCGCCTGCGTCGGCCGGGTCCCGAGTGGCACCATGCGTGTCAGGCGGTGCGGTTCCGCACCGGTCGAGGGGACGAATCTCATGAGTGCACCTGGCACCGGGCACACGCCGTCCGGTCCCGTTCCGCTGTTCCGAACCGGCGGCGCCGTCGGGCGCCCGCCCGCGCAGCGGAGCGCCGAGCCCGACCTGCCGGAGCGGCCGCGGCCCGATCTCGGCGCGCTGCGGCTGCCCGAGCTGCGCGCGCTGCGCCGCGACGCGCAGGGCGACGAGGCCGACCTCAGCTACGTACGGCGGATGCTGCAAGGCCGGATCGACATCTTGCGCGCCGAGCTGGCGCGGCGCAGCGATCCGGAGGCGCCGGTCCTGGACCGGCTCTCGGAGATCCTGGCCGACGCGCCGTCGCGGCCGGGGGCGGCGGCCCGGTCGGCGCGGCACGTGACGCTGTCGACGCCGCGCAGCGAGGAGTACCGGCGGCTCGCGGCCGAGATGCTGTCCGAGGTCGAGCTGTCCGACCTGTCGGCGCGTACGGACGACGAGCTGCACACGGCGATGGGGCGGCTGGCCGGGTACGAGCAGCAGGTGTCCCGGCGCAGGCACGAGCTCCAGCGGACCGCCGACGACTGCAGCGCGGAGATCGCCCGCCGGTACCGGGAGGGCGAGGCGCAGGTCGACGACCTGCTGGCCTGACGGGCCCGGGGAAACTCGCGTGCGGGGCGCGTCGGGCGGCGCATAGGTTGGCCGGATGAGCCTTGAGGTGCGCGCGATCGACGAGTCCGAGTTCGCCGACTGGCTGCGGGCGCTCCGCACCGGCTTCCTGCGGCCCCCGGTCGTGCCGGACGCCGAGGTCGCGGACCGGCTTCCGCACATGGACCTCTCCCGGGTCCTCGGCGCCTTCGACCGGGGCCGGCTCGTCGCCACCTTCCACTCCTTCGACCAGGAGCTGAGCACGGTCGGCGGCGCGTCCCTCGCGGCGGACGCGGTCAGCGGGGTCACGGTCTCGCCGACCCACCGCAGGCGCGGTCTGCTCAGCGGGATCATGAAGGACGATCTGGCGGCGGCGAAGGAGCGCGGCGACGCGTGCGCGACGCTGATCGCGGCCGAGTACCCGATCTACGGGCGGTTCGGCTTCGGCCCGGCGACCTGGGCGACCGAGTGGTCGGTCGACGTGACCCGGTCCGGGCTCGACGGCCGCCGGGCCGGGGAGGACGGCGGCGGCCGGATCGACCTCACCGACGGCGCCGAGATCCGCGAGAAGGGCCCCGCCCTGCACCGTCGGCTGGCGGCGGCGCGCGCCGGGATCACCGGGCGCACGCCCCGCACCTGGGACGTCGGCACCGGCAACTCCGTCCCGACCCGGCCGTGGACCGAGCCGTTCTACGCGATGTACCGCGCGGAGTCGGGCGAGGTCGAGGGGTACGTGGCCTACACGTCCGACGACGAGTGGAACGACGGCAACCAGCCGGTGCAGACGGCGACCGTGCGCGATCTGGTCGCGGTCACCCCGGCGGCCGAGCGGGCGCTGTGGCGGTTCGTGTGCTCGATCGACTGGATCACCACGGTCCGCTCCGGCCTCCGCGCCCCCGACGACCTGCTGCCGCTGCTGCTGCCCGATCCGCGCGCGGCGCGGGTGGTGACCCACACCGACATGCTGTGGCTGCGGATCCTCGACGTACCGAAGACGCTGGAGCCGCGTACGTACGCGGCCGAGGGCACCCTCGTCCTCGACGTGCGGGACCCGGCGGGCCTGGCGGCCGGGCGCTACCGCCTGGACACCTCGCCGACCGGTGCCTCCTGCGTGCCGACGGACGCCTCGCCGGACCTGGTCCTGGACGTGGCGGACCTCTCCCGGCTGGCGCTGGGCGACGAGTCGGCGTCGCGGCTCGTGGCGCTGGGCCGGGTGGAGGAGGCCAGGGCGGGCGCGGCGGACCTGGCTGACCTGCTGCTGCGGTCGGCGCGGCGGCCGTGGTCGATGGACATCTTCTGACACGCCGGCCGCCGCCCTCGCCCGCCGTCGAGTGACGGGGGCTCCGGCGGCGGCGCGTTCGGTCGGCTGTCACGCCGCCATGGTCAGCTCGCTCTTCACGGACTTGGGCGTACGGAGGAGGGTGAAGGCGATCCCGAAGGCGGCGACGAGGAGTCCGGCGCCGACGGCGAAGGCCAGGTGGTAGCCGCCGGTGAGGGCCTCGGCGACCGGGCGGCCCGCGGCGGTGAGGGACTCGGTGCGGGCGGCGGCGAGGGTGGAGAGGACCGCGATGCCGAGCGCCATGCCGATCTGCTGGGTGGTGTTGAAGAGGCCGGAGGCGAGGCCCGCGTCCGCCTCCTTGGCGCCGGACATGCCGAGCGCGGTCAGCGCGGGCAGAGCGAGCCCGAACCCGGCGCCGAGCAGCATCACCGGCAGCAGGTCGAGGGTGTACGAGGCGTGGACGGGGAGGCGGGCGAGCAGCAGGAGCATCGCGATGAGCAGGGCGATGCCGGTGAGCAGGATGTTCCGCTCGCCGAAGCGGGCGATGAGCCGGGTGGAGAGGCCGAGGGAGACGACGCCGACGACGACGGCGGCGGGCAGCATGCCGAGGCCGGTCTCGGCGGCGCTGTAGCCGAGGACCTGCTGCATGTGGAGGGCGACCAGGACCTGGAAGGAGAACAGGGCGGCGACCATCAGCATCTGGACGAGGTTGGCGCCGGCGACGCTGCGGGAGCGCAGGACGCGCAGCGGCATCAGGGGCTCGGCGGCGGTGGCCTGGCGGACGAGGAAGCCGGCGAGGAGGGCGAGGGCGAGGGCGCCGAGGCCCAGGGTGTGGGCGGAGCCGGCCCCGTACTCCTCGATCTTGACGACCGCGTAGATGCCGGTCATGAGGCCGGAGGTGACGAGCAGGGCGCCGAGGAGGTCGGCGCGGCCGCGGGTGGCGGCGGGGCGGTCGGCGGGCAGCGCGGGGAGGGCGGCGAGGAGGGCGGCGAGGCCGATGGGGAGGTTGATGAAGAAGATCCAGTTCCAGGCGAGCGCGTCGGTGAGGACGCCGCCGAGGACCTGCCCGATGGAGGCGCCGGCCGCGCCGGTGAAGCTGAACACGGCGAAGGCCTTGGCGCGTTCGCGGGGTTCGGTGAAGAGGGTGACGAGGATGCCGAGGCTGACGGCGGAGGCCATCGCGCTGCCGACGCCCTGGAGGAACCGGGCGGCGATCAGGACCCCGGGGGAGGTGGCGAGCCCGGCGAGCACGGAGGCGGCGGTGAAGACCGCGGTCCCGGCGAGGAACATGCGCTTGCGGCCGAGCAGGTCGCCGAGGCGCCCGGCGAGGAGGAGCAGGGCGCCGAAGGCGATGAGGTACGCGTTGACGACCCAGCTGAGGCCGGCGGGGGAGAAGCCGAGGTCGCTCTGGATGGCGGGCATGGCGACGGTGACGATGCTGCCGTCGAGGATCGTCATCAGCATGCTGGTGGCGAGGACGCCGAGGGCGGTCCAGCGTGAGGTGGGCATGACGGTGTCTCCCTTTCGGGGCGGAGTGGGGCGGGTTGGCGCGGGTGGCGACAGAAGGAACGCTAACAGATAGTCCCGTTGCAGACTATCTATCTCTGGACTGTCTATCTCAGTCGTACTGAGTACCCTGGCTGTATGACCTCCATGGCGCCCACCCGCACCGAGCCCGACCTCTCCTACCTCCTCGACCACACCAGCCATGTTCTGCGCACGCGGATGGCCGCCCGGCTCGGCGAGATCGGGCTGACCGCGCGCATGCACTGCGTGCTGGTCCACGCGCTGGAGGAGGAGCGCACGCAGGCGCAGCTCGCCGAGATCGGCGACATGGACAAGACGACGATGGTGGTCACCGTCGACGCCCTGGAGAAGGCCGGCCTCGCCGAACGCCGCCCGTCCAGCACGGACCGGCGCGCCCGCATCATCGCGGTCACGGAGAAGGGCGCGAAGGTCGCGAGAAAGAGCCAGCAGATCGTCGACTCGGTCCACGAGAACGCCCTGTCCTCCCTCCCCCCCGAGCCCCGCGAAGCCCTCCTCCACGCCCTGAACCTCCTGGCCACCCACCACCTCGCGACCCCGGTGGAGGGCCCGCACGGCGCGCGTCGGGCACGGCAGGCGAAGTGACGGGTCGCTGTGACAGAACTATTGCAAGCGTCTGCTTGCAATAGTTAGCGCGGGCTGGCAGGGTCGGGGGCATGGCATCGCTCAACGTCGGCAATCTTGGTGAGTACCTCCGTGAACAGCGGCGCACCGCGCAGTTGTCGTTGCGGCAGCTCGCCGATGCCGCGGGCGTGTCGAATCCGTATCTGAGTCAGATCGAGCGAGGGCTGCGCAAGCCCTCGGCCGAGGTGTTGCAGCAGGTCGCCAAGGCGCTGCGGATCTCCGCCGAGACGCTGTACGTGCGGGCCGGGATCCTCGACGAGAAGGAGCGGGACGAGCTGGAGACGCGAGCCGTCATCCTGGCCGATCCCTCGATCAACGAGCGGCAGAAGCAGGTGCTGCTCCAGATCTACGACTCCTTCCGCAAGGAGAACGCCGCCGAAGCCGCGCAGGCCGCCGAGCAGCAGGCGCACCAGCCGCCGCAGCCCACCGAGACGTAAACCTCCGGGAGGACCACGACCATGGCCATCATCGACGAACTCCGTACCCCCCTCTACTTCGCCGCCGGCACCGCCGACCTCGCCGTCCAGCAGGCCAAGAAGGTGCCCGGTCTGATCGAGCAGATCGCCGCCGAGGCCCCGTCCCGGATCGAGGCCGTCAAGAAGACGGACCCGAAGGCCGTGCAGGAGAAGGCTCAGGCGAAGTTCGCCGAGCTCGTGGGCGGTCTCGACACCGACCTGAAGAAGCTGGGCGAGCAGGCCCAGGACCTGGCCCTGCGCGGGGTCGGCGTCGCCGCCGAGTACGCGGTCAAGGCGCGCGAGAAGTACGAGGAGCTCGCCGCCCACGGCGAGGAGACCGTGAAGGCCTGGCGCGGCGAGGTCGCCGAGGAGATCGTCGAGATCGCGGTTGTCGTCGAGCCGGAGTCGGAGGCGGAGACGGAGACGAAGGCGGAGGCCGAGGCCGAGGCCGCTTCCGACGAGGAGGGCGCCGAGCCCGCCAAGCCCGCGCGCAAGACCACCGCCCGCAAGGCGTCCGCCAAGAAGGAAGCGGTTGCCGAGTAGGAGCGGGTCGGGCACCAAAATCGGTGTCCGGGGCGTTGTAACGGGTACGTTGGCCGCGAGGCGCTCTCTTCACTCACCTAGGCGGTGCACAGCATGTTGCGCGACGGATTCGACTCGATTCTGTGGCTTGTGGTCGGTCTGGTCTTCCTCGGCATGGCCGTCGCCGCCCTCGTGTTCGCCGCCATGGCGCGCGAGGACGCGTACCGCGCCGCGGAGAAGCAGACCAAGAAGTTCTGGCTGATCCTGCTGGGGATCAACCTCGTCCTCAACCTGCTGCTGCCGATGCTCTTCCTCCAGATCGCCGGACTCATCGCCGCCATCGTCTTCATGGTCGACGTGCGCCCCGCGCTCCGCGAGGTGTCCGGCGGCGGTGGCCGGGGCGGGCGCGGTGGCGGTGGCGGTTCCAGCAGTGACGGGCCGTACGGGCCGTACAACGGTGGGCGTTAGGCACGCCGAGACAACACGTGACGCACAGGCCCCGGGTTCAGTTCCGGGGCCTGTCCCGTTCCAGGGCCAGGACGGCCACGTCGTCCGTCAGCTCGCCGCCGTTCAGGGAGCGGACCTCCGTCACCGCCGCGTCCAGGAGCTCCTCGCCCCGCAGGCCCGCCGCCAGCTGCCGGTTGATCATCTCGACCATCCCGTCCTGGCCGAGCCGCGGCGAACCGGGGCCCGCCGAGCGGCCCTCGATCAGGCCGTCCGTGTACATCAGCAGGCTCCACGCCGCGCCCAGCTCCACCTGGCGGCGCGGCCAGCGCGCGCGGGGCAGCAGGCCGAGGGCGGGGCCCCCGTCCTCGTACGGCAGGAGGCGGGCCACGCTGCCGTGCCGGGCGATCAGCGGCGCGGGGTGTCCGGCCAGGCACAGGCCGGCCCGGCGTCCGTCGGGCGCTATGTCGACCGTGCACAGGGTCGCGAAGATCTCCTCGCTCTCCCGCTCGTGCTCCAGGACCTGCTGCATCGTGGAGAGCAGCTCGTCCCCGCACAGCCCGGCGAAGGTCAGCGCCCGCCAGGCGATCCGCAGCTCCACGCCGAGCGCCGCCTCGTCGGGGCCGTGCCCGCAGACGTCGCCGATCATGGCGTGGACGGTGCCGTCGGGCGTCCGCACGGTGTCGTAGAAGTCGCCGCCGAGCAGCGCCCGGGACCTGCCGGGGCGGTAGCGCGCGGCGAAGCGCAGGTCGGAGCCCTCCAGGAGCGGGGTCGGCAGCAGGCCGCGCTCCAGCCGGGCGTTCTCCTGGGCGCGCAGCCGCGACTCGGTGAGCTTGACCTGGACGACGTCGGCCCGCTTGCGCTCGACGGCGTAGCGGATGGCGCGGCTCAGCAGCCTGCCGTCCAGCTCCTCGCGGAAGAGGTGGTCCTGGGCCCCGACCCGTACCGCCTCGGCCGCGAGCCCGGCGTCCGCCGAGGCGGCGAGGGCGAGGACGGCGTGGCGCGGGGCGAGCCGCAGGATGTGCCGGAGCGGCGCGAGCGGGTCGTCGTCGGCCGTGCGCGGTACGGGCAGCGCGAGGTCGACGAGCACGCAGTGCACGTCGTCGGTGAGCAGCCGCTCGGCCTCGGTGAGGTTGCGGGCGGTACGGATGCGGAGCCGGGTGCCGGCCGCGTCGAGCAGTTCGGGTACGGCGAGGGCGCCCGCCGGGTCGTCCTCGACGACCAGGAGCGTGAGGTCGGTGGCGGGGCCGGTGGCGGTGCCGGGTTCCGGGAGAGAATCGATTCTCTGCCGCGGTACGGATGCGGGCATCGGTCTGGTTTCCTTCCCTCCCCCCGAGGGCCGGGGACCGACCATAGCGGTACGGCGCGGCGCGGTGGAACGTCGATCACACGGTGGACCGGGGATCGGCGCTGGCATATGCCGCGGATGGGGAGGTAGCCGCCCGCGGGCCGCCCGCGGGCCGATGAGAAACGTCACGTCGGCCCGGCTACGGCCGGACCACGCCCAGGATCTCCATCGAGCCGGCCCCCGCGACCGTCACGTTCCGCCCGGGGCGCGGCGCGTGCACGATCGCCCCGTTCCCGACGTACATGCCGATGTGGCTCGCGTCCTTGAAGTAGACGATCAGGTCGCCGGGCCGCATGTCCTCGATGGCGACGTGCGGCAGCAGCCGCCACTGCTCCTGCGAGGTGCGCGGGATCGGGCGGCCCGCGCTGCCCCAGGCGCGCTGGGTGAGTCCCGAGCAGTCGTACGTCCCCGGGCCCTCGGCCCCCCACTCGTACGGCTTGCCGATCTGGGCCGTGGCGAACTGCACCGCCCGCTTGCCCTCCGGGGTCGTCGCGGAGCTCAGGCCCTTGAGTATGCCGGTGTCGACCCAGGCGGTCTGCGCGCGGTACTGCTCCTGCTCCTCCAGGCGCAGCAGCCGGGCCCGCTCCTCGGCGGCGAGGTCGGACTCCAGCTTCTTGGCGGCGGCGATCTTGTCGTTGATCTCCTTCTTCGCCTTGGCCTGCTTGAGGCGGTTGGCCTCCAGCTTGGTCCAGTTGACGCTGGCGTCCTTGGCGTACGTGGTGAGCTCGCCCTGCGTACGGGTCATCTCGCCGAGCAGGTCCCGGGTGGCCTTCTGGCCCTCCTTGAGGCGGCCCGCGTTGTCCAGGAAGAGCTGGGGGTCGTTGGTCAGCACCAGCTGGGCGCCCTCCGGGAGCCCGCCGTTGCGGTACTGGGCGCGGGCCGCGGCGCCCGCCCGCGCCTTGAGGTCGTCGATCTTCTCGTTGCCGGCGACGATCATCCGGGCCAGCTTCACGATCTCGCCGGACTGCTCGTCCGCCTTCTCCTCGGCCAGGTTGTAGGCGTCGGTGGCGGCGGCGGCCTGGCGGTAGAGCCCGTCGATCTCCTTGCGGACCTCTTCGAGCGTCTTCTTCGGCTGGGCCGGTGGCGCGGGCGGCAGCGGGGCGGCGGCGGCCTGGAGGGTGAGGGCGGGCGTGGCCAGCAGCGTCAGGGCGCAGACCACGGTGATGGTGGTGATGGCGTGGCGGCGGCGGTTCACAGGCTCCCCCTCAAGTGACCCAGCAAGTGATCCAGTAAGTGACTCGGATCCAGCTGTCCCGGTATGGCCGAATCTGATTTACCGTCAGTAACTTAGGCGTGACCTTGGTGATGGTGCCACGCGAAACACGAAAACGACAGGGGAAAGCGGGGCCTGTCGGGTCACTTCCCCCCACGTGGGACGATCGTTTCGCCTGGTGCGTTCCCCAGGCGGGCGGAATTCAGCGGGAGTTCGGCGCGAGTTCCACGGGCGCGGTCGGGAGCACGGCGGGAGCGCCGCTCAGCCGCGCGGCGCCAGCGCCTCCCACCGGACCGTCACCTCGCCCTGCCGCCACCGCCGCGGACCGTCTGTCAGCGGCCAGTCCGCCGCCAGGTCGCGCACCGCCCGGATCCAGCGCTGCCGCGCGCCCAGCGAGGCGTACGGGGCGGCCGCCGCCCAGGCCCGGTCGAAGTCCCGCAGGAAGGCGTGCACCGGCTCGCCCGGCACGTTCCGGTGGATCAGCGCCTTCGGTAGCCGCTCCGCCAGGTCGGACGGCCGGTCCAGCGAGCCGAGCCGGGTCGCGAACGTCACCGTCCGGGGCCCCGTCCGGTCAAGCGCGACCCACACGTGCCGCCGCCCGATCTCGTCGCAGGTCCCCTCCACCAGCAGCCCCTCGGGCCCCAGCCGCGCGCACAGGCGCTCCCAGACGGCCGCGACCTCGGCCTCGTCGTACTGGCGCAGCACGTTCGCGGCCCGGATCAGCGCGACCTCGCCGGTCACCGGCACCTCGAAGCCGCCGTGCCGGAAGGTGAGCCCCTCGCGCTCGTACGGCTTCGCGGCGGCGACCCGGGCGGGCTCGATCTCGACGCCGACGACGGTGGCGCGGGGGTCGGCGGTCCGCAGCCGGGCCAGCAGCTCGACCGGCGTCCAGGGCGCGGCCCCGTACCCGAGGTCGACGGCGACGGGGGCCTCGGCCGACCGGCGCAGCGCCGGTCCGTGCACGGCGGCGATCCAGCGGTCCTGGCGGCGCAGACGGTTGGGGTTGGTGGTCCCGCGGGTGATGGTGCCGACGGGTCGGGCGGCGGCGGGTCGGGTGGTGCGGGGGGCCATGGAACGAGCGTACGGGGTGGGGGACGCCCCTTCCGCGCCCCCGCCGCCCTCGTAATGAATTGGCAAAGCGGGTGGCGTGGCGGAAATGAAACCCCGCATTCCGGTGTTGCCGCGAGCGGAGGGTGTCGTCCGCCCTCCCTCTGCCATGCCCGACAGCGGAAGGACCGACGTGAGCCAGTACGTGTCCCGGTTCGCCGGCACCCTGGCGGCGCCGCCCCGGCTCCGGCTCCCCGGCCGGCACCGGACCCCGCGCCGCGTGGCCATGCTCAGTGTCCACACCTCCCCCCTGCATCAGCCGGGCACCGGCGACGCGGGCGGCATGAACGTCTACATCGTGGAGCTCGCCAAGCGGCTGGCCGCGATCAACATCGAGGTCGAGATCTTCACCCGCGCCACCACCGGCGGCCTCGCCCCGGTCGTCGAGCTCGCCCCCGGCGTGCTCGTCCGGCACGTGGACGCGGGACCGTACGAGGGGCTGGCCAAGGAAGAGCTGCCGGCCCAGCTGTGCGCCTTCACGCACGGCGTGATGCAGGCCTGGGCGGGGCACCGGCCCGGCCACTACGACCTGGTCCACTCCCACTACTGGCTCTCCGGCCACGTCGGCTGGCTCGCCGCCGAGCGCTGGGGCGTCCCGCTCGTGCACGCCATGCACACCATGGCCAAGGTCAAGAACGCGGCGCTCGCCGAGGGCGACACCCCCGAGCCCGCGGCCCGCGTGATCGGGGAGACCCAGATCGTCGAGGCGGCCGACCGGCTGATCGCCAACACGGCCGAGGAGGCGGACGAGCTCGCCCGCTTCTACGAGGCCGATCCGGCCAAGATCGCCGTCGTCCACCCGGGCGTGAACCTGGACCGCTTCCGCCCCGCCGACGGGCGCGCCGCCGCCCGCGCCCGGCTCGGGCTGCCCGCCGACGCCTTCATCCCGGTCTTCGCGGGCCGCATCCAGCCGCTGAAGGCCCCCGACATCCTGCTGCGCGCCGCGGCCCTGCTCCTGGAGCGGGACCCGTCGCTGCGCTCGCGCATGGTGGTGCCGGTGGTCGGCGGCCCGAGCGGCAGCGGCCTCGCCAAGCCGGAGGGGCTCCAGAAGCTGGCCGCGAAGCTGGGCATCGGCGATGTCGTCCGCTTCCACCCGCCGGTGGGCCAGGACCGGCTCGCGGACTGGTTCCGGGCGGCCAGCGTGCTGGTGATGCCCTCGTACAGCGAGTCCTTCGGCCTGGTCGCCATCGAGGCGCAGGCGGCCGGCACCCCGGTCGTCGCGGCCGCGGTGGGCGGTCTGCCCGTGGCCGTACGGGACGAGGTCACCGGCTTCCTGGTGCAGGGCCACGACCCGGCCGACTACGCCCGCGCGCTCGGCCGGTTCGCCGACGACCCGGCGCTGACGGCCACGATGGGCGCGGCGGCGGCCCGGCACGCCGGTTCGTTCGGCTGGGACACGGCGGCCTCCGGGACGGCCGACGTGTACACGGCGGCGATGCACGACCACCGGCTGCGGGAGCAGCGGCGTCGCGTACGCTCGCACCATGGCTGAGGCTGCGGACGTCCGGCGGATCGCCGAGATCGCCGAGATCATGGTGGACACGTTCGAGGACGCGGAACTGGAGTGGGAGTCCCCCGGTGAGGGCTCCTACGTGGTCAAGCTGCCCGGCACCCGCAAGCTGTTCACGACCCTGTCGCTGCGGATCGGCCGCCACTCCCTCTCCCTGAACGCCTTCGTCATCCGGCACCCGGACGAGAACGAGGCGGGCGTCCACCGCTGGCTCCTGGAGCGCAACCTCAAGCTGTACGGGGTGGGGTACGCGATCGACGCCCTCGGCGACATCTACCTGGCCGGGAAGCTGCCGCTGGCCGCCGTCACGCCGCAGGAGCTGGACCGGCTGATGGGCTCGGTCCTGGAGGCGGCGGACGGCGACTTCAACACGCTGCTCGAACTGGGCTTCGCGTCGGCGATCCGGCGGGAGTACGCGTGGCGGGTGTCGCGCGGGGAGTCGACGCGGAACCTGGACGCGTTCAGGAACCTGACGGGGAAGCCGACGAGCTGACCTTCTCCTCGGCGGGGCGCGCGGTGTCCGCCACGACCGGCGCGGGCACGTCCTCCTCCGCCTCGGCGAGCGCGGACCGCAGCCGGGTCTGGTAGCCGACCGCGGCGACGACGCCGATCACGGCGCAGGCGATCCACAGCACGTCGGGCCCGGGTCCGTCCACGATCCAGCCGGCCCCGATCGGCGCGACGAAACCGGCGACGGCCCAGGACATGCCCATCACGCCCTGGTAGCGGCCGCGGGCGTGCTCCGGGGCGAGCCGGGCGGTGGCGGCGGCGTTGGTGGGGACGTGGACCATCTCGCCGATCGTCCAGACGACGACGGTGGCGGCGAAGGCGAGGGAGGTGCCGGCGAGGGCGGTGGCGCCGGTGCCGAGCGCGAAGAGCAGCGAGGAGACGGTCAGCAGCATCGCGGGGGAGCGCTTGTCGGTCACCTTGTTGACGAGCAGCTGGAAGGCGACGATGACGACGCCGTTGACGGCGATGACGACGCCGTACGCGGAGGGGGCGAGGCCCTCGCCGGCCATGGTGAGCGGCAGGCCGATCCAGGGGGCGGTGAAGACCACGCAGACCAGCAGGTTGAGCAGCACCAGGGTGCGGAAGGGCGCGTCGCGCAGGACGGTGAGGACGCCGACCTTCTCCTCGGCGACGGTCTCGCCGGTGGCCTGGTCGACCTTGGCCTCGGGCCGGGTCTCGGGCAGGCGCAGGAAGACGATCAGGGCGCAGAGCGCGGTGGCGGTGGCGTCGACGAGGAACAGGGTGCGGTAGCCGAGGACGATCGCGGCGCCGCCGCCGATGGCGGCGATGGCGAAGCCGAGGTTGAGGGCCCAGTAGTTGAGGGCGTAGGCGCGGCGGACCTCGTGCGCGGGCACCATGTCGGCGATGGACGCGTTGATGGAGGGCCGCACGCCCTGCATGGCGACGCCCATCAGGAGGACGACGGTGGCGATGCCCCAGGCGCTGGTGACGAAGGCGAGGAGCAGGGCGCAGGTGGCGGCCGCCAGGTGCATGCTCACCATCGTGGGGCGGCGGCCCCAACGGTCGGTGAGGTAACCGCCGAGCGGGGAGCCCGCGACGCCGCCGAGGCCGTGGAGGGCGACGACGAGTCCGGCGAACCAGGCGGAGTGCCCGAGCTCCTGGGTGAGGTAGAGGGAGAGGAAAGTCAGGACGAAAGCCCCGGTCCTGTTGACCAAGGTCGACAGCCAGAGCCACCAGAATCCCCCCGGAAGTCCCGAGACCGTGGCGCGCGCTGATCGTCTGAGCGAATCGATGGACATGTGAGGCCGCCCCCTGGGTGTTGCGTAAGTCCCGCTTTCCAGAGGTGGACCTTACGCATCTCATACGCCGGACGCCACTGAATTGACGGTGCGCGTCAATCGTCGGGTGTCGTTTAGGCTCGGACACATGGCCGACGCACCGTACAAGCTGATCCTCCTCCGCCATGGCGAGAGCGAGTGGAACGAGAAGAACCTGTTCACCGGCTGGGTGGACGTGAACCTCACCGCGAAGGGCGAGAAGGAGGCGGCGCGCGGCGGAGAGCTGCTGAAGGACGCCGGCCTGCTGCCCGACGTGCTCCACACCTCCCTCCAGAAGCGCGCCATCCGCACCGCCCAGCTCGCGCTGGAGTCCGCGGACCGTCACTGGATCCCGGTCCACCGCTCCTGGCGCCTGAACGAGCGTCACTACGGCGCCCTCCAGGGCAAGGACAAGGCCCAGACGCTCGCCGAGTTCGGCGAGGAGCAGTTCATGCTGTGGCGCCGCTCGTACGACACCCCGCCGCCGCCGCTCGCCGACGACAACGAGTACTCCCAGGCGCACGACGCGCGCTACGCGTCGATCCCGCCGGAGCTGCGCCCGCAGACGGAGTGCCTCAAGGACGTCGTCGACCGGATGCTCCCGTACTGGTACGACGGCATCGTCCCGGACCTCCTGTCCGGCCGCACGGTCCTCGTCGCCGCCCACGGCAACAGCCTGCGCGCCCTGGTCAAGCACCTCGACGGCATCTCGGACGCGGACATCGCGGGCCTGAACATCCCGACCGGCATCCCGCTGGCCTACGAGCTCGACGAGAACTTCAAGCCGCTGAAGCCGGGCGGCACGTACCTCGACCCGGAGGCCGCCGCGGCCGCGATCGAGGCCGTGAAGAACCAGGGCAAGAAGTGACCCTGGAGCGCTGACTTCCGCAAGCCCCCCGCCCGCCGGTCCCCCCCCGGCGGGCGGGGGGCTTTCGCGTGCCGTGGGGGTCCCCGTGACCGGGTGCTCGGCCGGACGGGTGAGGGCGAAACCTTCCGGCTCGGGGCCTCGGCATGAAGGGGACGCAGGGGGAGCACAGGTGCAGATGACCCGGCCGCCTCGGCGCGCCCGGGGCTGCCGTACCCCCGTCCTCCCGTACCGCCGCGTTCCGGCCTCACGAAAGAGAACCCCTGTGCGTCTCCGGCACTCCCTCGTCACCGCCTGCGGTGCCCTCGCCCTGACGGCCGCCCTGGCCACGCCCGCCCACGCCGCCACGGGCGACTTCTCCTACAAGGTCGTCGGCCTGAACGGCGAGCCCGTCACCGTCACCCTCCACGACCCGGAGAGCGAGGTCTGCATCACCCTCCCGGAGGTGGCCGACCCGTCCTCCTCGGAGCCCGCCTTCGCCCCGCACAACGCCACCGACGACTTCGCGCTCGTCTTCACCGGCCCCGACTGCACCGGCAACGAGTGGCGCCTCCGCCCCCACGGCCACCCCGCCTCCGACCGCCTGAAGCTCCGCTCGGTCGTCTTCCTCCCCGCAGGCTGACCCGCAGGGCCCCCGTGCGCGGGGGCCCCTGCCCGTCCGTCAGTCCGCGGACCGCTCCTCGCACGCGTGGGCGCGGAAGTCCGCGACGGTGGCCGTGCGGGCCGTGCCCGTGTCCGGGTCGGTGTAGCGGACCTGGTCCGGGGTGAGTTTCGTCAGGTCGGCGAGGGTGAAGGAGTGCGGGTCGGTCGACGAGGAGTTGTCCCGGGTGGCGCCGTAGAGGGTGTAGACCTGCCCCGGCCGCAGGGGACGCGGGGGCTTCTCGGGGGTCCAGCCGGCGCCGCCGGTGGGGGAGGCCAGCGGCCAGGTCGCAAAGTCCTCGACCGGCGCGGCGGCGGACCAGCGGTCCGTGTACTCCGGCTCGGCCGCGGTCTCCGCTTCCGGATCTTCCGGTTCCGCCGGTTCCTCCGGATGGAAGACCGCCGAGTCGATCCGGTCGTCGCACACCAGGACCACGCCCATCGGCTGTCCGTCCTTCGACACCGTCACGCCCGTCAGCCCCACCACCGGCACCGAGCAGCCGGCGAGCAGTGGTGCGGCGGCTGCCAGCGAGACGAGGAGCGGGACGGCGGGGCGCGGCTTGCGAGGGAGGGGCATGGAGGAATCCTGGACCAGGGAATACTCGCGTGCCGAGCCCCTGTGCGATTCGTTACCGTCCAGGCCATGAGCACGTCACTCCGGCTTGAGCCGGTCACCCCCGCCACCGTCGACGCCGCCCTCGACCTGCGCGTCCATCCCCATCAGACCAAGAACGTCGCCCCCGTCGTGCGCTCGCTCGCCGAGGCGTACGCGTACGGGGAGACGGCCTGGCCGCGGCTGGTGTTCGACGGGGACGAGCTCGTCGGGTTCGTGATGGCCTTCGTCGACATCCAGTGGGACGCGGAGAAGGACCCGGAGGACCGGCGCAGTGGGCTGTGGCGGCTGAACATCGCCGCCGAGCGGCAGGGGGGCGGGTACGGGCGGTTCGCCGTCGAGGCCGTGCGGGAGGAGCTCGTGCGGCGCGGGGCGCGCGAGATGTACGTGTGCTGGGAGCCGGGGGAGCACGGGCCCGGCGAGTTCTATCGGAAGCTGGGCTTCCGGGAGACCGGGGAGCGCGCCGGGCAGCAGCTCGTCGGCGTGCTGGACATCGGTCCCGACCAGGGCTGACCGCCGGGCGGTGCGGGCCCCGTTCCCGCCCAGGCGGGACCACGAGCGGTGCGGGCCCCGTGACGGCGGGGCCCGCACCGACCGGTCAGCCGGAGCAGCCCCCGCACTGGCACGGTCCGCCGGACTGGCAGCCGCAGCCGCAGCCCGAGCCGCAGCCGCAGGCGCCGAGGACGGGCAGGAACTCCGCGGTGCGCGGGGTCTCCTGCTGGGGGTCGGGGGTCGGAGCGGATTCGGCCATGGGGTCCCTCCTTGGAAGGCGTACCTCGCCTCCTTCCATTGGATGCCCACCCAACAGGGCGCATCAACGGCGCACTGTTGTGCGGCCCCCGGCTCCGTCCGGCTTACGCGCCCTCGACCGGCGCCTCGCTCTGCTGGAGCTCGTCCGCGTGCTCGCCCGTCACCAGGTACACCACGCGCTTCGCCACCGACACCGCGTGGTCCGCGAACCGCTCGTAGTAGCGGCCCAGCAGCGTCACGTCGACGGCCGTCTCGATGCCGTGGCTCCAGCGGTCGTCCATCAGGTGCTGGAAGAGCGTCCGGTGCAGCAGGTCCATCTCGTCGTCGTCCTGCTCCAGCTGGAGCGCCAGGTCGACGTCCTTGGTGATGATGACCTCCGCCGCCTTCGCCATCAGGCGCTGCGCCAGCTGTCCCATCTGCAGGATCGTCGCGTGCAGGTCGTTCGGCACCGCGCGGTCCGGGAAGCGCAGCCGGGCCAGCTTCGCCACGTGCTGGGCCAGGTCGCCCGAGCGCTCCAGGTCGGCGCTCATGCGCAGCGAGGTGACCACGATCCGCAGGTCCGTCGCCACCGGCTGCTGCCGGGCGAGCAGGGCTATCGCGCGGGCCTCCAGGTCGTGCTGGAGGTCGTCGACCTTCTGGTCCGCGGCGATCACGTTCTCCGCCAGCTTCAGGTCCGCGTCCAGCATCGCCGTCGTGGCGCGCCCGATCGCCGACCCGACCAGCCGGGCCATCTCGACCAGGCCCTCGCCGATCGAGTCAAGTTCCTCGTGGTACGCGTCCCGCATGGGTGTCCCTCTCTACCTGTACGCCTCTAGGCCGGGGTCCGGGTGGGTGCTCGGACTCCCACGCTCCCACGTTCGGCCCCGTACGCGTCCGGATCCACCCCCTGAAATGAACCGGCACTTTCCCCTAGGTGAACTCTGGGCGACACGCGGCGCGGACCGCACCGGAGCAAATGAACCAGCACGGTCCCCACGGTGAACTCTGAGCGACGACTGTTCGAGCAGCCACTCGGACGGCTGGGAGAGTGTCGGCGGACCCGCATAACCTTGTTGCCATGGACGTGAACGCGGCGGTCGCCGCATTGGCCGCTATCGCCGGAGTGTGCACCGGCGTGATCGCCATGCTGGCGTTCCGCTGGAGCGAGCGCGACCAGGCGAGACCCACCCGTACCTCCCTGCACACCGACGCCGTGCTCCCGCCCGGCGTCGACACCGTGCTGTCCGTGCTGCGCTCCTCCGCGGTCGTGCTCGACGAGAGCGACTCGGTGGTCAAGGCCAGCTCGGCGGCGTACGCCCTCGGTCTGGTCCGGGGCGGGAAGCTGGCCGTCGAGCCCATGCTCAACATGGCCCGCGACACCCGCAGGGACGGGGAGATACGGCAGGTCGAGCTCGACCTGCCACGGCGCGGCACGGGACGCGGCGAGGCCCTCGCCGTCTCCGCCCGGGTCGCCCCGCTGGGCTCGCGCCTGGTGCTGCTGCTTGTCGAGGACCTGACGGAGGCACGCCGTATCGAAGCGGTACGGCGCGATTTCGTCGCCAACGTGAGCCATGAGCTCAAGACGCCCACGGGCGCGCTCTCCCTGCTCTCCGAGGCCGTCATGGACGCCTCGGACGACCCCGAGGCGGTCACCCGCTTCGCCGGCCGGATGCAGATCGAGGCGACCCGTCTCACCAACCTCGTACAGGAGCTCATCGACCTCTCCCGGGTGCAGAACGACGACCCGCTGGAGGACTCCGAGCCGGTACGGGTGGACGAGCTGGTCGCGGAGGCGATCGACCGCTCCCGGCACACCGCGTCCACCAAGCAGATCACCATGGCCTCCGGCGGCACCGCCGACCTGCACGTCTGGGGCAGCCGCGGACAGCTCGCCGCCGCCCTCGGCAACCTCGTCGAGAACGCCGTCAACTACTCGCCGGCCCGGACCCGGGTGGGCATCGCCGCCCGCCGCGTCGCGGCACCCGGCGGCGACCTGATCGAGATAGCCGTGACCGACCAGGGCATCGGCATCTCGGAGAAGGACCGCGAGCGGATCTTCGAACGCTTCTACCGGGTCGACCCGGCCCGTTCCCGTGCCACGGGAGGCACGGGGCTCGGGCTGGCCATCGTCAAGCACGTGGCCGCCTCGCACGGCGGGGAGGTCACGGTCTGGAGCACCGAAGGCCAGGGTTCCACCTTCACGCTGCGGCTGCCCGAGGCGGGCGCCGCGCGGCGGAACCGGGGGTCCGGGGCCGAGACCGGACTCGACCCCGACTTCGACCTCGATCCCGAGCTGGACTCCGGCTTCGACCCGGACTTCGACTCGGAGTTCGGCGCGGAGTTCGACGCCGCTCCCGGCACCGCCGCCTCCGCCTCTCCCACACCCCCGATCTCATGACCGAACCGCTCCCCGCCCCGGAGGTCCTTCCGTGACCCGAGTGCTTGTCGTCGAGGATGAGGAATCCTTCAGCGACGCCCTGTCGTACATGCTCCGCAAGGAGGGCTTCGAGGTCGCCGTCGCGGCGACCGGGCCCGACGGCCTCGACGAGTTCGAGCGCAACGGGGCGGACCTCGTCCTCCTCGACCTGATGCTGCCGGGCCTGCCCGGTACCGAGGTCTGCCGCCAGCTGCGCGGCCGCTCGAACGTCCCGGTCATCATGGTGACCGCCAAGGACAGCGAGATCGACAAGGTCGTCGGCCTGGAAATAGGAGCCGACGACTACGTGACGAAGCCCTTCTCCTCGCGGGAGCTGGTCGCCCGCATCCGCGCGGTCCTGCGCCGCCGCGGCGAGCCGGAGGAGGTCACCCCCGCGGCCCTGGAGGCCGGCCCGGTCCGCATGGACGTCGACCGCCACGTGGTCACCGTCGCGGGCGGCAAGGTCGACCTGCCCCTGAAGGAGTTCGACCTCCTGGAGATGCTGCTGCGCAACGCGGGCCGCGTGCTGACCCGCATGCAGCTCATCGACCGCGTCTGGGGCGCGGACTACGTGGGCGACACCAAGACCCTCGACGTCCACGTGAAGCGCCTCCGCGCCAAGATCGAGCCGGATCCTGGTGCGCCGCGCTACTTGGTGACGGTGCGGGGCCTGGGCTACAAGTTCGAGCCGTAGGCCGTAAGCCGGCCGCACGAAGGCCGTAAGCAGGCCATACGAAAGGGGCGCCCCCTCCTCACGGAGGGGGCGCCCCTTTCGTACAGCTGGACGGTCAGTGACCGGCCGCCTGCGTCGGCTCGCCCGACGCCGGCGTGGTGGCCGGGGTCGTCGGCGTGGTGCCCGGAGGGGCCGGGACCTCGGAGGGGCCGAAGTCCTTGAAGTAGCTCTTGGCCGGGACGACGAAGGCGCTCAGGCCCACGTCACCGGTCTTGCTCAGCTTGAAGACGACCTTCTGGGAGTCGCCGTTCTTCGCCTCGCGCAGGCCGCCCTCGATGGTGGCGGACGCGTTGCCCTGGCCGCCGATGACGACGGAGCCGCCCGGGGGGACGACGATCGGGCCGGCGCCCTCGGCCGCCTTGAGCTTCACCGTGCCGAGCGTGCCCGGCAGGGTGATCGAGTCGAGGGTCTGGCGGGTGAGGCCGTTGTTGAAGACCGTCGCGGAGACGACGGCGGGGCCGACCACGCCCGGGTCGGGCTGGGTGATCACCAGAGCGTTCTGGATCTTGACGTCGTCCACCGTGACGGCGGCGTTGTCCGGCCGGACGCCGAGCGTCTGTGCGTCATTACCCGCACCACAGGCGGACAGCGAGGCGACCGAGATCACGATGGCGGTGGCGGCGAGAGCGCCGCGTCGAAGGCTGCGGCTCACGGCGGCGGCATCTCCTAGGACGAACGGACAAGGCTAAGGACGAGCTAAAGGTGTGTCAGCGGCCTTAGGTTACCGAGCCGCACTCTCCGTCCCGCACCCGACCCGCCCCCTAAGCGTCGACCGGCTCGCCGGGCCGGTGCGCGACGGCGCGGTCACGGCCCGTTCCGGACCGTCATGAACACGCCGACATGGCCGGATCACACCCCATTGACCTGCCGTTCACATAACCGCGGTGATCAATTCGACCGCCGCCCCCGCATTCCCTCCGCCCGCTCTCCGGAAAAGCCGGACGGGCCTCCCGGTGATCAATTCGGGATTCGGTCGGTTGAGTACCCTGGATGCATCCGTACGGGTGGTCGATCCTCGAACGGAGTACGTGAAGAGGGCCACACCGAACCGGGCAAACCGGGGCATCGGCCCTCTGTCGAGACGCCCCGGACAGGTGTAACGTGCGCGTTTCTCTCCGTCCGCGCAGCCGCTCCGACCTGCGAATACCGCCTTCCGGAAGCCCGCCGCAGCACGTTCGCCGCGCTGTTGTCAAGCCCCGAGATATGCCCTGACCTGCGAAAACGCCATTCAGAAGAAGCCGTATCCGTGTTAC
Organism: Streptomyces sp. NPDC094032; assembly: GCF_040303965.1. Classification (NCBI taxonomy): domain Bacteria; kingdom Bacillati; phylum Actinomycetota; class Actinomycetes; order Kitasatosporales; family Streptomycetaceae; genus Streptomyces; species Streptomyces sp. NPDC094032. The sequence continues at coordinate 60,450 of NZ_JBEOUE010000002.1, forward strand.
CCTGGATAGCCACGGAAGGGGTACCTGTCACATGACGTTCAAGGTTGGCGACACCGTGGTCTATCCCCATCACGGGGCCGCGCTGATCGAGGCCATCGAAACTCGCCAGATCAAAGGCGTGGACAAGACCTACTTGGTGCTCAAGGTCGCGCAGGGCGACCTGACGGTTCGTGTCCCGGCGGACAATGCGGAGTTCGTCGGAGTTCGCGACGTGGTCGGTCAGGATGGGCTGGACCGGGTCTTCGAGGTGCTGCGCGCGCCGTACGCCGAGGAGCCGACGAACTGGTCTCGTCGTTACAAGGCAAATCTGGAGAAGCTCGCCTCCGGCGACGTCATCAAGGTCGCCGAAGTGGTGCGCGACCTGTGGCGCCGCGAGCGGGAGCGTGGCCTCTCCGCAGGTGAGAAGCGGATGCTCGCCAAGGCTCGCCAGATCCTGGTGAGCGAGCTCGCTCTCGCGGAGAACACCAACGAGGACAAGGCCGAGGCCCTCCTCGACGAGGTGCTCGCGTCCTGACGCCTGCGCACTGACGCTTGGCGTCCAGCCATGCTCATCACCCATGCCGCGGTGCCTGCCGGCGCGCTGTGAATCCCATCGATGAACCCATCGATGCCACAGCGCCGTCGACGGGCACCGCGGCATGTTCGTCTCTCTTTTCCCGACCCCCCGCACCTGTCCGTGCCGCTTTCGCAAGGCGACGCCCCGACCGTCGTCACGGAAAGGGCCCGGTCGAGGCGTCGCAACAAGCTCGTTGACGCCATACCCACGTCGCCCGCGGAAACAAACCTGCCGGAGTGCAACCGATGTCAGACGAAGCGCGTCCCTCACGTACCGCCGTGGTGATCCCGGCGGCCGGCCGGGGCGTGCGCCTCGGCCCGGGCGCCCCCAAGGCGCTCCGCGCGCTGAACGGCACCCCCATGCTCATCCACGCCGTACGGGCCATGGCCGCCTCCCGCGCGGTCTCCCTCGTCGTGGTCGTGGCCCCGTCCGACGGCGCCGGGGAGGTCAAGAACCTCCTCGACGCGCACGCGCTGCCCGAGCGGACCGACTACGTCGTCGTCCCCGGCGGCGACACCCGCCAGGAGTCGGTGCGCCTCGGCCTGGACGCCGTCCCCGAGGACGTCGCCGTCGTCCTCGTGCACGACGCCGCCCGCCCGCTGGTCCCGGTCGACACCGTCGACGCCGTGATCGAGGCGGTACGGGACGGGGCCGTGGCCGTCGTCCCCGCGCTGCCCGTCGCCGACACCGTCAAGGAGGTCGAGCCGGCCGAGCGTCCCGGCGGCCCCGAGCAGGTCGTCGCCACCCCCGTCCGCGCCCGCCTGCGCGCCGTGCAGACCCCGCAGGGCTTCGACCGCGACACGCTGGTCAACGCCCACGCCACCGTCGCCCTCACGGGCGAGGGCGCCACCGACGACGCCGGCATGGTCGAGCGTCTTGGCGCGCCCGTCGTCGTCGTGCCCGGCCACGAGGAGGCCTTCAAGGTGACCCGACCGCTCGACCTCGTCCTCGCCGAGGCCGTACTCGCCCGCAGGAGGGCCAACGATGGCTTCTGAGCCCCTGTACCAGCCGCCCATGGAGCAGCCGCTCATCCCCCGTACCGGCATCGGCACCGACGTCCACGCCTTCGAGAAGGGCCGCGAGCTGTGGTGCGCGGGCCTCCTCTGGGAGGGGGAGGAGTACGGGCTCGCCGGGCACTCCGACGGTGACGTCGCCGCCCACGCCGCCTGCGACGCGCTCTTCTCCGCCGCCGGCGTCGGCGACCTCGGCGCCCACTTCGGCACCTCCCGCCCCGAGTGGTCCGGCGCCTCCGGCGTCACCCTGCTCGCCGAGGCCGCCCGGATCGTCCGCGCCGAGGGCTTCGAGATCGGCAACATCGCCGTCCAGGTCGTCGGCGTCCGCCCCAAGGTCGGCAAGCGCCGCGACGAGGCGCAGAAGGCGCTCGGCGAGGCGGCCGGAGCGCCGGTCTCCGTCTCGGGCACCACGACCGACGGACTCGGCCTCACCGGGCGCGCCGAGGGCCTGGCCGCCATCGCCACCGCCCTGGTCTATCGCGTACACCCCCGTCCCGTATCGCCCGAACCGGTCCCGGAATCGGCCGCCTAGGCGGAAAAAAGGCGCCCCGCGACCGGGAAACGGGCGCGGGGCACTACCACCCGCCCACTACCCTGGGGTGGTGACCATTCGCCTGTACGACACCAGCGCCCGGCAGATCCGTGACTTCACCCCGCTCACGCCGGGCTGTGTCTCGATCTACCTCTGTGGCGCGACCGTGCAGGCCGCCCCGCACATCGGACACATCCGGTCGGGGCTGAACTTCGACATCATGCGCCGCTGGTTCGCGTACCGCGGCTACGACGTCACGTTCATCCGCAACGTCACCGACATCGACGACAAGATCATCGCCAAGGGTGCCGACCAGGGCCGCCCCTGGTGGTCGATCGGCTACGAGAACGAGCGCGCGTTCAACGACGGCTATGACGCGCTCGGCTGCCTCCCGCCGACCTACGAGCCGCGCGCCACCGGCCACGTGCCCGAGATGATCGAGATGATGCGCGGCCTCATCGAGCGCGGTCACGCCTATGAGGCGGACGGCAGCGTCTACTTCGACGTGCGCTCCTTCCCGGAGTACCTGGCGCTGTCCAACCAGGACATCGACGACCTGCGCCAGCCCACCGAGGAGGGCATCACCGGCAAGCGCGACCCGCGCGACTTCGCCATGTGGAAGGCGACCAAGCCGGGCGAGCCCGACTGGGAGACCCCGTGGGGCCGCGGCCGTCCCGGCTGGCACCTGGAGTGCTCGGCGATGGCCCACAAGTACCTGGGCTCCGCCTTCGACATCCACGGCGGCGGCCTCGACCTGATCTTCCCGCACCACGAGAACGAGATCGCCCAGGCCAAGGCCTTCGGCGACGAGTTCGCGCGGTACTGGGTGCACAACGCCTGGGTCACCATGAGCGGCGAGAAGATGTCGAAGTCGCTGGGCAACAGCGTCCTCGTCTCCGAGATGGTGAAGAACTGGCGCCCGATCGTCCTGCGCTACTACCTGGGCACCCCGCACTACCGGTCGATGATCGAGTACAGCGAGGAGGCCCTGCGCGAGGCGGAGGCGGCCTTCGCCCGTATCGAGGGCTTCGTCCAGCGCGCCACCGAGAAGGCCGGGGCGCCCGTCGCCCCCGCCGCCGAGGTGCCGCCGGCCTTCGCCGAGGCGATGGACGACGACCTGGGTGTGCCGCACGCGCTGGCGATCATCCACACCACGGTCCGCCAGGGCAACAGCGCGCTGGCCGCCGACGACAAGGAAGAGGCCGTCGCCCGCCTCGCCGAGGTCCGCGCCATGCTGGGCGTCCTCGGGCTCGACCCGCTCGACCCGCACTGGGCCGAGGAGTCCGGTGGCGGCGAGGAGCTCCACGGCGTCGTCGACACCCTCGTACGGCTGGTGCTCCAGCAGCGCGAGTCGGCGCGGGAGCGCAAGGACTGGGCGACCGCGGACGCCATCCGCGACCAGCTGAGCCAGTCGGGCCTCGCGATCGAGGACGGTCCGGACGGCCCCCGCTGGACGCTCGGCAACCGCTAGAGCGACGATGAATGTGCCGTCCGGGGCCCCGGACGGCACACTTCAGTTACCGGACTTGTCATCCACACGGACACGTCCTACACACAGAGACTTACGCACAGGGAGTACGCGCGGACTGACGCACGTACGCAGCAGGCAGAGGAAACAGGTAGTCATGGCCGGGAACAGCCAGCGCAGGAACCGTCGCACGTCCAACAAGAAGGGCGCGACGATCGGCAGCGGTGGCCAGCGGCGCAAGGGCCTGGAGGGCAAGGGCCCGACGCCCAAGGCCGAGGACCGCAAGGGGCACAAGGCCTTCCGCGTCTCCAACGCGATGGCCCGGCAGGCCGCCAAGCGCCGCCCCGCGCCCCGCCGCGGCGGCCCCAAGGGCGCGAGCGAGATGGTCGTCGGCCGCAACCCGGTCTTCGAGGCGCTGCGCGACGGCGTCCCCGCCACCACGCTGTACGTGCAGCAGTTCATCGACAACGACGAGCGGGTGCGCGAGGCGCTCCAGCTCGCCGGCGCGCGCGGCAACATCAACCTGATGGAAGCCCCGCGCCCCGAGCTCGACCGCATGACCAACGGGCTGAACCACCAGGGTCTGGTCCTCCAGGTCCCGCCGTACGAGTACGCGCACCCCGAGGACCTCACGGCCGCCGCCTACGACGACGGCGAGGACCCGCTGATCGTCGCCCTCGACGGCGTCACCGACCCGCGCAACCTCGGCGCGATCGTCCGCTCCGTCTCCGCCTTCGGCGGCCACGGCGTGGTCATCCCCGAGCGCCGCGCCGCCGGCATGACCGCCGGTGCCTGGAAGACCTCCGCCGGCACCGCCGCGCGTACCCCCGTCGCCCGCGTCACCAACCTGACCCGCGCGCTCCAGGAGTACAAGAAGGCCGGCATCGCGATCGTCGGCCTCGCCGCCGAGGGCACGCACGAGGTGCAGGACCTGGAGGCGCTGGCCGGCCCGGTCGTCATCGTCGTCGGCTCCGAGGGCAAGGGCCTCGGCCGCCTCGTCGGCGAGAACTGCGACTACCTCGTCCGCATCCCGATGCCGGGCGGCGCCGAGTCGCTGAACGCCGGTGTCGCGGCGGGCGTCGTGCTGTACGAGGCCGCGCGCCGCCGGATGCGCTGATCGGGTTTCCCGTTCCCCCGTACGGGCTGACCCGAACGGGGGACGGGCCCCGTCCGTGATCTTGACGGGTCTCGGACATTTGCGGGCCGTCAAGGCAGTGTCCTAAACGCACATCACTCGGTTAGATGAGTGTGGACACCAGAACGCCCCGGCCGGGGTTCGACGATCAGCCCGCGCTGAGCATGGTCAAAGTGGATTCCGATCCCGCCCAGGTGATCGTGAACCACGCCAGCTTCCGTGTGCGGCTCGCGCCGGCCCAACAGCCGAAGTTCGCCGCGAGCCCGCGTATCGCCGCCCTCGCCGGAGCCGGAGCGGCGGCCGGAGCGGCCGGTGCCGGGCGCCGTCGGCCCGTCGTATGGACCGGGAAGTCCGCGCCGGGCGCGACCGGCCTGCTCCAGGCGGTGCGCGAGTCGTCGGTGTCTTCGATGGCCCCGGGCGCCCTGGCCTCCTCGGTCTCCACCCTGGAGCCGTCGACCCAGACCATCCCCCGCGTCGACGACACGATGCCCACCCCCGTGGTGCCCGCCGCCCCGCTGCTGCCGCCGATGCGGCGCGCCGAGGGGGCGTACGACGAGGTCGGGTACGACGACCTGTACGCGATCGAGCCCGACGCCCATCACCCCGGCGCCGACCCCGACGCCCGGGGCCCGCACCGGCACGGCGCCGACGCGGTCCGGCACGCCTACTACCCGGGCCGCCGGATGAACCTCGGCGTGGTGCTGCTGCCGCTGCGGGTCTTCCTCGGCTTCATCTCCATCTACGCGGGCATGGGCAAGCTCTGCGACCCCGTCTACTTCGACGGCGGCGAGCGCGGCTCCATGGTCAAGTGGCTCAACTCGCTGCACCCATGGGCGCTCGCCGAGCCGCTGCGCGACTTCGCCCTCCAGCACCCGGTCGGCGCCGGGCTCACGGTCGCCTTCCTCCAGGTCGTCGTCGGCGTCCTGACCGTCCTGGGCCTGTGGCAGCGGGTCGCCGCGGTCGTCGGCGCGCTGCTGTCCGCGGCGCTGATCCTGACGGTCAGCTGGAAGACCGTCCCCGTCTACGACGCGCCCGACATCATCTTCCTGGCCGCCTGGTCGCCGCTGATCATCGCGGGCGCCCCGGTCTACTCGATCGATGGGCGCCTGGCCGGCGAGGCCTGGCGCACCCTCGGCCCGCGCTCCGGCCTCGGGGAGCTGCGCCGCCGGGTGCTGCGCCGCGGCACGGTCGTCGCCGCGGTCGTCGTCGGGCTCACGCTGCTGATCGGCTCGATGCTGGGCGGCGCCGTGCGGTCCACGCAGATGGTCACGGTCCCGGGTCCGAACGACGACCCGATCAACCACCTCCCCGGCGAGCCGCTCCCGAAGGAGCCGGGCGCCACCGGCCCGTCCCGCAAGCAGCCGAAGCCCGAGCCCTCGGCGACGACCGGGGCGAGCGGCGAGCGCGAGCGGGCCGAGAAGACGGCCGAGCCGTCCCGGACCCGGGAGCCCCGCCGCAGCGAGCGGACCACCCCGCCGGCCACGCAGGGCAGCAGCACCCGCACCCCGAGCCAGTCGCGCACGGCCGCCCCGCCGACCTCCACGGGCTCGGGCTCCGGCGGCTCCGGCGGCACGAGCGGCACGCCGAGCAGCGGCAGCGGCGGCAGCGGCTCCACGGACGGCGGCTCGTCCACGTCGGGCCCGCAGAACCCGATCGGCGGCCTGCTGGGCTGACGTACGCGCGAGAAGACGGCCAGGGCCCCGGGTGACGTGACGGATACCGACACGGTCACCCGGGGCCCTGTCGTGGCTCAGGCCCCGGTCCCCACTCGGCTCAGAGCTCTCAGAGGTCTCAGAGGTCGACGCCCGTGACCTCGAAGCTCTGGACCGACTGGCCGGGGAACCACGACCAGAACCGGCGCCCGTGCATGAAGGTGTCCTGGTGGTACCCGTACCGCTCCGTGCCGGTGGTGGCCGTGCACCAGCGCTCGACGAGGGCGCCGTCGGAGGACGCCGTGGTGAAGCGCGAGAGGTCGAAGTCGATCCACTGGTCGCCGCCGTGGTTCGCGGCGACGATCACCAGCTTGCGCGCGGCGCGGTCGTAGGCGGCCACGACGTCCGGGTGGCCGGACTCGATGATCCGCATGCCGGGCCGGATGTGCCGCGTGTACTGGGCCAGGACGTAGTACTTCGTGTTGACCAGGCCGAGCCGGCCGTCCACGAGCTCGATCGGCCCCCAGCCGCCGCCGTTGCTGTTGTCGACGACCTGCCAGTAGACCCAGGCCGTCGGGTGGAGCCAGCGCATGTCGTACCCGATGCTGCGGGCGATGGTCATGCCGCTCGCGTCGCCGTCGGTGTACTCCGACATCCAGATCCGCTTCCCGGCCGCCGCGGCCGCCGCGTACAGCAGGTCGCGGCGGGTGTCGGAGCGGTATCCGTGGACGTTGATCCGGCCGACGGCCTGCCGGGTGGCGGCGTCGAACTGGTTCCAGGTCGTCAGGGCGTAGTCGTACCCGTTCTCGTCCATGGCCGGGATCTCCATCCAGGCCAGGTCGCGGGCGTTCAGCTGGGTGCGGGTCTCCGCGATGAGCCGCGCCTGCTGCCCCGGCTCGAAGAAGCAGCCCTCCTGGCCGCGCCCCTCCTCGGGCGTCCACGGCAGGCAGGGCTCGTTCACCGGCTGTACGGAGCGGAAGTCGATGCCCCAGTGGTCGTGGGCGTACCGGGCGATGGTGGCCAGATAGGCCGCGTGGCGCCCGTAGTCGGCGTCCCGGAGGTTGCTGGTCCACTTGCCGTCGTGGCCGCGCGGGTCGTCGTTCCGCGTCATCCACCACATCGGCGAGTTGGAGAACAGCTCGAAGGTGTCGGCCCCGCGGTCCCTGGCCAGCCACATCATGTCGCGCTGGTGCGCGTCGGCGTACCAGTTCCAGCTGGGGGAGGAGGGGTCGGCGCTGTACCAGTCGAGCTGGTAGCCCTCGATCTGCTTGTACCCGTCGAGGCTCGGCGCCGGCTTCATGGTGCGGCCCTCGATGGCGTGGGTGCCCGAGGCGCCCGCGTTGTAGCGCACGATGTTCATGCCGAGCCCGGGCAGCGTCTGCCCGAGCAGCGGTGTCGTCCCCCGGCCGAACAGCGCGTCCGCGACCTTCTCGTCCGGCCCGACCGCCTTGGCCCACCAGCTCAGGGACGTCCCCCAGCCCTCCCAGGTGCCCCAGTCGGCGGTCGGGTCGACGACGGTCGCGAAGTCCGCCCGCGCGGTGCCCGCGCTCAGGCCGGTCAGCGCGGCCGCGCCCGGTATCGCCGCGAGTCCGCGCAGCACTTGGCGCCGGTCCATCCGTACCCCCCTGTGTCAGATGGGGTCCGGTCCGGACCCCGCCCGATTCTCACCGCCCGCTCCAAGATCGGCAACGACCGGCCCGAAGGGGGTACGGGCGGGGTTACGGGCGGGATACGGGCGGGGCACGGGGATCAGGCCTGCGCGGCCAGCTCCTTGGCGGCCTCGGTGAGGTCCTTGGCGGTGTCGATCGCCCGCCAGTAGGCCCCCTGGGGCAGCGGGAAGCCCGCCAGGCGCCGTTCGCGGGCCAGCCGGGGGAAGGTGGTGCGCTCGTGGTCCCCGAGGTCGGGGAGCAGGCCGGTGAAGGCGGCGGAGAAGACGTACACGCCCGCGTTGATGAGGTACGGGGACGGCGGCGACTCGATGAAGTCGGTGATGTGGCCGAAGGCGTCGGTCTCGACGGCGCCCCAGGGGATGCGGGGGCGGGCCAGGGCGAGGGTCGCGGTGGCGTCGCGCTCCTGGTGGAAGTCGGCCATCTCGCGGAGCGAGAAGCGGGTCCAGATGTCGCCGTTGGTGGCGTACCAGGGCTTGTCGGGGTCGGGCAGATGGGCGGCGGCGTACTTCAGGCCGCCGCCGCGGCCGAGCGGCTCCGACTCGACGACCGTCGTCACCTTGAGCGGCAGGACGGCGCTCTCCAGCCATTCCTGGAGCACCTCGGCCAGGTGTCCGCAGGAGACGACGACGTCCGTCACTCCCTCGGCGGCGAGCCAGGAGAGCTGATGGCCGATGATCGGGGTCCCGGTGCCCGGGATCTCGACCATCGGCTTGGGGCGGTCGTCGGTGTACGGGCGCAGCCGCGAGCCCTGGCCGCCCGCCAGGACCACCGCCTGCGTCGGGGAGGTATGCATACCGGGAACGATATGCGCACCGGCGAGGCCGGGCTCCACTCAGCTCGCGTGCATGACGCCGGTCGCGAAGGAGGTGTCGCAGACCGGGCGGGAGAAGGACTGGGCGCGCGTGGGGCCGTAGTGGCGGACGGCGGCGGCGCCGAGCGACTTGGCGATGGACATGCAGTGCTTGGCGAGCGACGGCCGGTTCTCCACCTCGCGCTGGAGGTGGGTGAGGGCCGTTCCGGGGTCCTTCTCCTGAAGCTCTGCGAGCAGCTGGTCGCGCAGAACATCCTGCGGGGCACGGGACTTGGCCGGGGTCGAGACGTCCGTGGACGAGGCCAGCAGCTCGGTCCCGGAGCTGTTGCCGGCCCACGGAACGGCGGACACCGCGAGCGTTCCTGAGAGCACCAGGACGACGGGCAGGACGAGGGCGAGAGAGCGGCCGATTCGGCGGGCAGTGTGCGTCACGCAGGCGAGCGTAGCGGCCGGTAGTGAAATGGCGACATTTAGTCACTCTCGCGGGGGATCGTTCGAAGTGTCTTTTCGAATCCCGTGTTGACGCGGGGCGGCGGCCGGGGTCCTGATCGCCCAGTTCTGCCGGGGTTTTCGCCGAGTCGCGTTTTCATGCCTCCTGTACGCGAACGGCCCCGCCCCCCGCAAGCGGGGAACGGGGCTGCTCTGCTGCTCTACTGCTCTACCGCTCTGCCGTCAGTCGGAGAGACGCTCACCGGTGGAGGTCGAGAAGACATGCAGCTCGGCGGAGCGGGGCACGACCTGGAGGGTGGAGCCCTTGGCGGGGACGTCACGGCCGCCGACGCGGACGACCAGGTCCTTGTCCTCGCCGCCGACGCGGGTGGAGCCGTAGACGAAGCCGTCGGAGCCGAGCTCCTCGACGACGTTCACGGTCACGGCGAGGCCGTCCTTGCTGGTCGCGCTCTGCACGTCGAAGTGCTCGGGGCGGACGCCGACGGTGACCGTGGTGTCGCCCTTGGCGGAGGCGGCGGCGATGGCGTCACGGGAGACCGGGACGACGCTGTTGCCGAACTTCACGCCGCCGTCGGCGATCGGGACCTCGATCAGGTTCATGGCGGGGGAGCCGATGAAGCCGGCGACGAAGAGGTTGGCGGGCTTGTCGTACATGTTGCGCGGGGTGTCGACCTGCTGGAGCAGACCGTCCTTGAGGACGGCGACGCGGTCGCCCATGGTGAGGGCCTCGGTCTGGTCGTGCGTCACGTACACGGTGGTGATGCCGAGGCGGCGCTGGAGGCTCGCGATCTGCGTACGGGTCGAGACGCGCAGCTTGGCGTCGAGGTTCGACAGCGGCTCGTCCATGAGGAAGACCTGCGGCTCACGCACGATGGCGCGACCCATGGCGACACGCTGGCGCTGACCGCCGGAGAGCGCCTTGGGCTTGCGGTCGAGGTACTCGGTGAGGTCGAGGATCTTCGCGGCCTCTTCGACCTTGGTGCGGATCTCGCTCTTGTTGACGCCGGCGATCTTGAGCGCGAAGCCCATGTTGTCGGCGACGGTCATGTGCGGGTAGAGCGCGTAGTTCTGGAACACCATGGCGATGTCCCGGTCCTTCGGCGGCAGGTGCGTGACGTCGCGGTCACCGATGCGGATGGCACCGGTGGTGACGTCCTCCAGACCGGCCAGCATGCGCAGCGAGGTCGACTTGCCACAGCCGGAGGGGCCGACGAGCACGAGGAACTCGCCGTCGGCGATCTCGATCTCCAGCTCGTTGACGGAGGGCTTTTCGGCGCCGGGGTAGACCAGGGTCGCCTTGTCGTAGGTGACGGAAGCCATGGTGATGTGTCCCTTCACCGGCAGGAACGTGCCGGACGATCCGTGTAAAGGAAGGATTGAGGTCTAGTCCACCTGGGTGAACCGCAAGTGACGCTACCTGGCGATCCCGGATCTGTCAGCAGCCCCACCCCGCTGAGATTCCCGACCAACCCCGGGCACCGGTTCGTTACACTGCACTGGCTGCCTCCTTAGCTCAGCTGGCCAGAGCACCGCTCTTGTAAAGCGGGGGTCGTCGGTTCGAACCCGACAGGGGGCTCGTGGGCGGAGGGCCGGCGCGGGGGATTCCCGGGGCCGGCCCTTTCGCATGTCGAGCCGGACCCCACGGCCGCGGGCAAGCTCGGCGAGACTTCACTGATGGTCGGGTCTCAGGACATCGCCCGTCGCGGGGACCAGCTTGCGTACGACGGCCCACAGGGTGCGGCCGCCGAGGCTCGCCGCCCGGCTGTCCGCCAGTGTGTTGGAGGGGCGGGCCGGTTCGGGGACGTATGTCGCCGAGCCCCGGTAGCGGGTGCGGATGGTTCGTTCCGCGGCTCGCGAGCAGCCCGACGGTTCGCCGTTCCGGGCGGACATGAAGGCCCTGGGCAAGCGGAGCGGCTGGGAGAGTCGGACCGACGCCAAGGTGCCGGCCATGGCTGAGATCGCCGCGAGGCTGGGGATTGGCGAGGGTGACTTGTGCGTCCGGACCGCTTACGAGTTCCTCGCCGACGGCAGGCCTGTGCAGCTCTCGACGAGCTGGGAGCCGTACGACCTCACCGCCGGCACCTTCATCGTTCTTCCCAAGGGTGTGCCACATGCCGGGGCCGGCGTCGTGAACAGGATGGCCGCGATCGCAGGCGACCGCCGAGGAGGCACCGCTGCTCGGGATCCAGAAGGCCGCTCTCGTCACGCACATCCGGCGACGTACTACAGCGACGAGGGCCGCCCAGTGGAGACGGCCGACATCGTCGTGCCCGCAGCACTGTGCGAGATCGTTTACGAGATCCCTGTCGGCCGGTAGTGGACCTGTACGAGGGGTGGGCGCTGGAATCTCTGGAACGTGCAGTCAGCGCTGTGATCTGGAGTGCACCGGTGGGTGTGCTGCTGGTAGGAACGCACATCGCGGTGGCGGTCGTTCGGTGGCGACGGAAGGCGATCGATGTCCTGGAGCGAGCCGAGCGGGAGAGCTGATCAAAGGAAGAAGAAGAGGGGGCGTGTCATGGCGATCTGCTTCGAGCTGGTCGTGAACTTCGGCGACGACATCGAGGCCGCGAGGGCGGCCGTTCTTGCGGATCCCCGGCCGAGGGTCCTGCGCGCAGGTGATCACCGCATCCCACTCCATCGGCCGCTGTTGGCGACCACCGGCTCGTGCGTCGAGGTTTCCGTCCTACCGGTGGCCGTCGGCTGGGGAGTCACCCTGGACGGCACGCTTCCCGCGATCCGGCTCACCGCAGCCGAGCTCACGGAGCTGGGGCACCAGCTGTACGAGCTGCTCGCCACGTTCGACGGGTACGTCACCGCACGCGTCGGATGGGACCCCGAGGCCCTGCTGGATCCCGTCGAGCTCAAGGCCGAGTGGTCGGCGGAACTGGCCGACGGCAGCCTCCATGGGCTCGTGCTCCGCGAGAGCCTCCATGGTGAGCTCGGCCTCGGTGACGAGTACGTCCCCTTCCGGCCCGGATACCGCTGGATGCCGTACCGGGGCGAGGAGCCGAGCAGCCTGACGGCTGACTAGCGCGGGCCGGATGAGGAAGGCGTGCCACGGCCGTGCCACATCCGTGCCAGATCGGGCGGGGAATGGCGGGGGCGAGGGGCGTTGGCGGGGTTCTCGCCCGCGCCTGGCGCCGTCTGCTGGAGCGCAGGTTGGCCCCGTCGTAGGTCTACCGCTTGTAAAGCGGGGGTCGTCGGTTCGAACCCGACAGGGGGTTTGTGGGCGGAGGGCCGGCGCGAGGGCTTCCCTGGGCCGGCCCTTTCGCGTGATCGGGGGCGGGCCGCCCGGCGCGCCAGAAGGCCCCGGATCGCTGTCACTCCGGACTCGGCGGCTCACCTCGCCGAGCTTTCCCGCGACGGTCGGACAGGGCGCGCGGGGACGTCGTAGCGGTTGGCGCCCCAGATGCGGCGAGGGTTCCGTCGGATCATCTCGTCGTCCACGGCGGTGCTCAGGATCGCCCGCAGGAGTGGGTACGCCCTGACCGCGGTCGGCTCGCCCACGCCCGCTTCGAGGAGGCCGGTCCGCTGTGCCCTTGCGCGGGGCGTGGTGATGGCGGCGGCGGTCCCGGTGCCGAATGTCGGCCTGATGCGGAGCCGAACCACGCCTTCGCCGAGCTCCCGGGTGGGGTCCTCAAGCGGCGCCCAACACCTAGGCCGGATGTGTCCCTTGGCGCTCAGCTGACTTCACGCCTGTACGGTCGGGGGAGCAGCAAAGCGTCGGCGGGTCGTCCTCAGCGCGACCCACCCGGACACCGTCACGATCCCGCCCAGGACCGGCCAGAGACCACCCGCGAGCATCCCGAAGGCCGTGGCCGCGACACCGAGCATGGCTACGGCCGCGGCGGCCGACTCGGCCCGCAGTTGCGGGGCCGAGCGCTTGCTTGCAGAGGCTTTGACGAGCTGACGCCGAATCAGGTGTTGCAGTCAATTCTCAGCTCCGCCTTTCGCCGGCGGGCGTATCCCTCCAGGTCTTGCTTGATGGCCATGACCTCCTCGACGTGGATGCGGATGGGCCCGCAGTGCAGGGCATCGCACGAGCGCGGGAAGCTGCCGTCGATGAGCGAGATGCCGCTGAGCACTACGCCTGCCACGTCATCAACCGCTGTGCACAGGACCGGGTGGAACGAGCAGTCCTCGTAGATGTCGCCCACCTGGATGCCGTTCGGATTGCCGGGGTCTGCCGTCTCGCTCATGGCGCCAACTTGCCACGACGCCTGTCGCCGTGGCTCCCGATTTCCTTGGGGGTCGCCGAGACTCGGTCAGTGATCAATCGCATGCCTCCGAGTTCGAAGGGCTTTGGACAGGCTGCGCGCGGTCGATGCAGGCAGGGCACTCTTGGCCATCGGCGGAGCCTGGCCGTCGGTTGGGTCCCATATCGCCATCGCCAGGAGCGCCCGGCTGCGTTCTGCCTCGCCGGTCCTGGGGTGGCTACTGCGACGGAGCTGCGCGCTAGGGTGCGGCTGGGAGGTGGCATGGCAGACAAGAGCGATTGGCGGAATCATCCGCATGGGCACCTACTGATCCTGGTGCCGCTGCTGGTTTTTCTGGTCATCGAAGACGACGTAATCATCCGCGGTGTCCTGGCCTGTTCACTCTTCTCGCTGGCCGTGCTCTATGGGCGCGAATGGGCAAAGCGCGGCGGCCGGAAGGCCACGGCTGACCGATCCGGCTAGAGCTACGGATCGGAAGGTGCGCACGCCGATGGCTTCACCGGCGGGGGGCGTCGGTTCGAAGCCCAGTTGGATGCCGTTCTGATTGCCGGGGCTCTGGGACTACCGCTCTTGTTGGAGCGGGGGCAGTCGGGCGGTGCGCCTAGCATGGCGGGCATGGCTGATGGGCGGAGTGGCGAGGGGCTCAGTGGCGACGAGTTCGCGCAGATGATTGATCTGTTGCGGCGGTACTGCGCTCACGACCTGGACCAGTTTCAGGCGCGCCGGACGGATACGCCGTACGGGCCCGTCTACATCTTCATGGGCCGGTCTCTTCCGCAGGGGTGGGAACCCTCCATGTTCTGGGAGTTCTGAGCAGCCGCGGTGCTTCTCCGCGCCCGGTCCGTGCTTCGGCCGCTTCCCTCTGCGCTCCTGGCCGTCGTCGACTGCGTGGCCAGCGTGGGGGGTTGCCCGCCATGGCAAGGCGATCATCGGCAGCTCGCGGTGTGCCAAGCATGAAGGGCCGTGCTCGCTCCCTCTACGTGCAGCCTAGGAGGCCGCTGAGGGTGACTCCCGCGCCGACTGTTCCGAAGAGGGCCAGGCCGGCGATCCACATTCGGTACGACCTGCCGCGGCCTAGGGGGCTCTGGCTGACGTGGAGCTTGTCGGCTCTGGTTTCGGCGGCTTCGTGGACGGGGTGCCATCCCTGGCGCTCTTCGAATGCTTGCAGCCAGATCGAGTCCGCCAGTTCGTGGCGGCGATGGCGGAGGAGCGAGTGGATGGTCAGCAAGGCCATGGCGATGGAGAGGAGTCCGACGGCCACCCGCGCCAAGCGTCCGGTTCCGGGTGCCAGGCCGATGGTCATCAGGAAGGCCTGGGCTGTGAGCGAGAGGGCGGGGATCTGCCACGTGAGGGTCTGGTAGGTGCAGCGTCTGGCTGCCACCACCTGGTAGACGACCAGGCGTTTCTTCTCGTGATGGTCGCACCACTGCCCCTCTCATCGGTCGCTCGCCGGGCTGGGCAACCTTGGCACGAGCTGTCTCATTTGGTGCGTATTGGCTTGATCGTTTTGTTCTGGTGGGGGTGGGTGGCACAGTCCTGCGGACGGTCGCGTTCCGGTGGCCGTGTTGAGGAGGGGTGTCAGGTGGGTGTGGGGATTTTTTTGGTTGTGTTCGGGGTCTGTGCCGCGGGGTGGGGGGCCAGGTTCCTCTTCAATCTGCGGGGGGCCGCGGACAAGGTCGCGGCTCGGCGTAATGCCGTGCGGGCGGTGACCGCCGCTCGGGTCATGGATCTGGGGCTCACCGAGCCCTCGCGCTTCGGGCCTTGGTTCTTTCGGCTCGTGGGGGGCATCGTGCTGCCCTGTGGGCTGTTCCTCGGGGTCATCGGGCTTGCGTTGACCTTCGCGGAGTGAGTCGGCCGGGTCGCCGGGAGTGGTGAACAGACGGGAGCGGCACGGTAGTTGGGGGGTCTGCTTGGGGTGGTCGTGGGTGATTGACGGGGTTGTGTTCTTCGCGCCATGATCCGTTGGCCGAAAGGGGGGGCGTGGCCGGTGAGTCGGTGAGCCGGTCGCCGATCGGTGCATGGGTGGGGTGGGAGGGGGACGGTGTACGACGGGACGGCGGGTGCGTCGTGGGTTGTGCGGCGGGTCGCCGATGCGTACGTCGACGGGCTCTCCCGGCTCGATCCCGACACCGCCGCCTTCCTCGGCGTCCCGGCCGGGCGCGGCGACATGCCCGACCTGTCGCCGGACGGGCGTGCCGCGCTCGACGGGCTGGCCCGCGCGACCCTGCGGGAGCTCGACCGGGCCGAGCGGGCCTCCGGCAGCCTGAGCGACGTGGAGCGCCGGTGCGGGCGGCTGCTGCGTGAGCGGCTCGAAGCGGGGCTGGCCCTCAGTGACGGCGACGAGTACTTGCGCGAGGTCGTCAACGTCTACGGCCTCCGGCAGCGCGTCCAGGGTGTCTTTCAGATGATGCCGACCGGCGGGGCGGACGACTGGGCCGCCGTCGCCGCACGCATGGCCCGCGTCCCCGACACGCTCTCGGGCTTCCGCGAATCCCTGCGGAAGGGCCGCTTCGTCGCCGCCCCCGCGCAGGTCCGCGTCATCGCCGACCAGCTCGACGCCTGGGTCCGCGACCGCGGCGGACGCGGCTGGTACGCGGGGTTCTGCGCCGCAGCCGACGTCCCGGCGCCGCTGCGCTCCGCCCTCGACGCCGCCACGGCCCGGGCCACCGCCGCGACCGCCGCCCTGCGGGACTGGCTCCGCACCGGCTACCTCCCCGAGGCCGAGCACCGGCCGGACGGCGTGGGCGCCGACCGCTACCGCCTCTGGGCCCGCTTCTGGAACGGCGCCGACCTCGACCTGCGCGCGACCTACGCCTGGGGCTGGGCCGAGTACCGCAGGATCCGCGACGAGATGCGTGCCGAGGCCGAGCGGGTACGTCCCGGGGCCGGCGTCCGCGAGGCGATGCGGCACCTCGACGCGCACGGCGAGGCCGAGGAGGGCGCGGAGGCGATCCGGCGGCGGCTCCAGGGCTGGATGGACCAGGCCCTCGCCGACCTCGACGGCACCCACTTCGAACTGGCCCCGCCGCTCCGCGTGGTCGAGGCCGCCCTCGCCCCGGCCGGCAGCGGCTCCGCCGCCTACTACACCGCGCCCAGCGTCGACTTCTCCCGCCCCGGCCGGACCTGGCTGCCGACCCAGGGGCGCACCCGCTTCCCGCTGTGGAGCCTGCGCAGCGTCTGGTACCACGAGGGCGTGCCCGGCCATCACCTCCAGCTCGCCCAGTGGCGGCATCTCGCCGACCGGCTCTCGACGTACCAGACCACCGTCGGCGGCGTCGACGCCTGTACCGAGGGCTGGGCCATGTACGCGGAGCGGCTGATGGACGAGTCGGGCTACCTGCCCACCGCGGGCGACCGGCTCGGCTTCCTCGACTGGCAGATGCTGCGCGCGATCCGGGTCGTCGTCGACATCGGCGCGCACCTCGCCCTTGAGATCCCCGCGGACGCCCCGGTCGGCGCGGGGCTGACCTGGACCCCCGCGCTGGCCAGGGAGTTCCTCGCCCTGCACAGCGGGCAGCCGCCCGGGTTCGTGGACAGCGAGATCGGGCGCTATCTGGGCCTGCCCGGTCAGGCCATCTCGTACAAGCTGGGCGAACGTGCCTGGCTGGACGGCCGGGCCGCGGCCGAGGCCGCCCACGCGCGGCGCGGCGAGCGGTTCGACCTGAAGTCCTGGCACATGTCCGCCCTCTCGCTGGGTCCCCTGGGCCTCCGGGACCTCCAGGAGGAACTGGCCGTTCTCTGAGGGAGTTCAGAGGGAGTTCAGAGGGAGTTTCAGGGGGAGTTCTGAGGGAGTTCTGAGGGAGTTTCAGGGGGAAATCAGTGGGTGCTCGTCCGCTTCGCGGGCCTATCATCGGGCCGCGTCATCGCCCATCCCCGCGAAGGAGTCCCATGGCCGACATGACCTCGTTCCGTGACGCGGTCACCGCCTGGGTAGGCGGTGGTCCCGGTGGTCCCGGTGACGAGCGGGCGCGGGAGCTCGCGGCCGGGCTGGCCGAGGAGTTGCCGGTCAGGACCGTGGTCCTGCTCGAAGGGCCGAGCGACGTCAACGCCGTGGACGCGCTGGCCGAGAAGCTGGACCGGGACCTGGTCGGCGAGGGGATCTGCGTCCTGGCGATGGGCGGGGCGATGAGCGTCGGGCAGTACGCCCGGTTCCTCGGGCCGTCGGGGCTGCGGCTGCACCTGACCGGGCTCTGCGACGAGCGGGAGCGCGCCTACTACGAGCGCGGCTGGGCGCGGGCCGGCGCCGACCCCCGGGACTACTTCGTGTGCGCGGCCGACCTGGAGGACGAGCTGATCCGCGCGCTCGGCGTGGACCGGGTGACGGAGCTCATCCGCCAGGAGGGCGACCTGCGGCCCCTGGAGACCTTCCTGCGGCAGCCCGCGCAGCGGGACCGCACGCCGCAGCAGCAACTGCGGCGCTTCTTCGGCACCAAGAAGGGGCGCAAGATCCACTACGGCCGAGTGCTCGTCCAGGGGCTCACCCCCGACCGCGTACCCGCGCCGCTCGCCGACCTCTTCGACATCCTCTGACAGCAGGGCCGGGGCGCCTCACCGCCCGCTGAGCCGGTTCGCCAGGGTGGCCACCGGGTCCGTGGCCGCGCTGTGTCCGACGGCCTCGCGGCGGTCGGCGCCGCGGAAGGCCGCGTACATCGTCTGGACTCCGAGCCAGCGCAGCGGTTCGGGCTCCCACTTGCGGACCTTGTGGTTCACCCAGGGCAGGGCGGTCAGCTCGGTCGGGCCCGCCTGGCCGGAGTCCTGCTGGACGAGGTCGCGGAGGGTACGGGCGGCCAGGTTGGTGGTGGCGACGCCGGAGCCGACGTAACCGCCGGCCCAGCCGAGGCCGGTGGAGCGGTCGAGGGTGACGGTCGCGCACCAGTCGCGCGGGACGCCGAGGACACCGGACCAGGCGTGCGCGACGCCGACGCCCGCGAGCTGCGGGAAGAAGCGGACCAGGATCTCGCGCAGCGCCTCGATGGTCTGCGGCTGGGTGCGGCCGTCGTTGTCGGTCTTCGAGCCGAAGCGGTACGGGACGCCCCGGCCGCCGAGCGCGATGCGGCCGTCCGCGGTGCGCTGGGCGTACATGTAGGCGTGCGCCATGTCGCCGAGGGTCTCCAGGCCGTCCCAGCCGATCGACTCCCACTGGGCGTCGGTCAGGGGCTCGGTGGCGATCATGGAGGAGTTCATCGGGAGCCAGGTGCGGCGCTGCCCGGCGAGGGAGGCGGTGAAGCCCTCGGTGCAGCGCAGCACGTAGGGGGCGCGGACCGTGCCGTACGGGGTGACGGCGTGCTTCGGGCGGATCTCGGTGACCGGGGTGGACTCGTGGATCGTGACGCCCAGCGCCTCGACGGCGTCGGCGAGCCCCTTGACCAGCTTCACCGGGTGGAGGCGGGCGCCGTGCGGGGTCCAGCTGGAGCCGACCGCCCCGGCGACCCGGATCCGTTCGGCGGTCTCGCGCGCCCCGTACATCTCGCGGTCCTTCTCGCCGAAGGCGAGCTCGCCCGCGTGGAAGCCCTTGAGGCGGGCGAGCTGGGCGGGGGAGAGGGCGACTTCGAGGACGCCGCCGCGGTGGAGGTCGGCGTCGATGCCCTCGGCGGCGCAGACGTCGACGACCTCGGTGACGGTGTCGTTCATGGCGTGCTGGAGGCGGACGGCGGCGTCGTGACCGTGCAGCTGGGCGTAGCGGTCGCGGCCGGCGATGCCGTTGTAGAGCCAGCCACCGTTGCGGCCGGAGGCCCCGTAACCGCAGAACTTCGCCTCCAGGACGGTGACGTTGAGGAAGGGGGCGGCCTTCTTGAGGTAGTAGGCGGTCCACAGTCCCGTATACCCGCCGCCGACGATGCAGACGTCGGCGGTGGCGTCGCCGGGCAGCGGTTCGCGGGGTGCGGGGGCGCCCTCCTGGGCGTACCAGAACGAGATGCCGCCGTTGATCGTGCTCATGTCTATCCCTCTTCCGGGTCCGTGCGCGGGAGGCTACCGGGCCCTTCGTCCCCTGCATACGGGCCTTTCGCGGCGGTCCGGGCGGTGGCGCGGCGCCTAGCGTCGGGGATACGGATTTCGTCGTGTGCCGCTCGTCGCGGAAGGACTTTGCCATGCGTGTACGCAGGACCCGGCGGGCGGTGGCGGCGGTGCTGGCCGTCGCGGCCATCGGCCTGGCGGGAACGGCCTGTTCGCAGGGTTCCGGGGCCGGCGCGGCGGAGCTGACGGTGAGGTCGGCGGAGCACGGCGAGGCCCTGGCGGGTCTCCCCTCGTCCGTGGACGGGCCGAAGATCGTGGTCGGGCAGCCGAAGGCGCCGCACACCGTGACGGTTTTCGTCGATCCGCAGTGCGGCTACTGCGCGAAGTTCGAGGAGGCCTCCGGGACGGTCCTCGCGGACGCGGCGGCGACGGGGAAGGTGCGGGTCGAGTACGTGGTCGCCTCCTTCCTGGACGCCCGCACGGGCGGTACGGCGTCGGCCCGGGCGGCGAACGCGCTGCGGGCGGCGGCGGAGGCGGGCCCGGGGCGCTTCGCGACGTACCAGGCGGCGGTCTTCGCGAGCCAGCCCTCGGAGCACTCGAAGGACGCCTACTCCACGGACCACCTGCTGCGGATCGCCGACCAGGTGCCGGGTCTGCGGGGCGAGGCCTTCGACAAGGCCGTCCGGGAGAACACGTACAAGGACTGGGTGGCCGCCTCGGCGAAGGCCTTCGAGGACGCGGGCGTCGGCGGCACCCCCACGGTCCTGGTCGACGGCAAGCCGCTCCCCGCGGGCAACGCCCTCTACGACGCCACCCGATTCTCGGAGGCGCTGCGGGACGCCGGTCTCTAGTCTCGGGTACGTGACGATCCACGTACCGGACGAACTGGCGGCGACCCAGGCGAAGTACAACGGAGCGGCGGGCCGGGCCTTCATCGCGGCCCTCCCGTCCCTGGCGGAGGCGTACCTCGCCCGCTGGGACCTCCGCCTCACGGGCCCGTCGATGCACGGCGTGGCCTCCCTCGTCCTCCCCGTCCGCAGGAGCGACGACACCGCGGCCGTCCTCAAACTGCACCTCCTGGACGAGGAGAGCGAGGGCGAGCCGGCGGGCCTGCGCGTCTGGGACGGCGACGGCTCGGTCCGCCTCCTGGAGCACGACCCGGATACGGGCACGATGCTGCTGGAACGAGCGGGCCCGGCCACCGCCGCCCCCACCCACCTCTCGACCCACCCGGACCCCCGCGAGGCGGTGACGATCCTGGCCGACCTCCTGGCCCGCCTGACCGCCCACCCGGCCCCACCGGGCCTGCGCACCCTGTCCGACATCGCGACGCGGATGCTGGCCGACACCCCCTCCGCGGCGGCGCGCCTCCCCGCCCCCGACGCCCGCCTCCTCGCCGACTGCGCGGCGGCGGTACGGGAGGTCCTCCCCGAACCGGGCGACCGCCTCCTCCACTGGGACCTGCACTACGACAACATCCTGGCCGCCGAGCGCGAACCCTGGCTGGCCATCGACCCGAAGCCGCTCGCGGGCGACCCCGGCTTCGACCTGCTCCCCGCCCTCACCGACCTGTGGGACCCGGACCCGGCGGAGACCCTGTGGCGCTTCGACCTGCTGACCGACCGCCTGGCCCTGGACCGGGCGAGGGCGAGGGCCTGGACCCTGGCCCGAGTCCTCCAGAACGCCCTGTGGGACATGGAAGACGGCGAAGCGACTCTCAACCCCGATCAGGTGTCCATCGCCCGGACACTCCTGTCGCGAACGCTCTGACCAGGGCACCCTGGACCCATGATCCGCACCGCGACCCCCGCCGACGTCCCCGTCATCCACCGCATGATCCGCGACCTCGCGGAGTACGAGAAGGCCCTCGACGAGGCCCGCGCCACCGAGGCCCAGCTCCACGAGGCCCTCTTCGGCGACCGCCCCGCCGCCTACGCCCACATCGCCGAGACCCCCGAGGGCGAGCCCGCCGGCTTCGCCCTCTGGTTCCTCAACTTCTCCACCTGGCGCGGTGTCCACGGCATCTACCTGGAAGACCTGTACGTCCGCCCCGAACTCCGAGGCGGCGGCCACGGCAAGGCCCTCCTCACCGAACTCGCCCGCATCTGCGTGGACCGAGGCTACGAACGCCTGGAGTGGTCCGTCCTCAACTGGAACGCCCCGTCGATCGCCTTCTACGAGTCCCTCGGCGCCCGGCCCCAGGACGAGTGGACGGTCTACCGCCTGACGGACGAGGCGCTGGCGGGGCTGGGGGCGGCGTAGGCGTCAGCCGACGACGGGAACGGGGCGGTCCGGTGTGTCGAGCCAGGCCCGGACCGCCCCGTCGGGGCCCACGCTGAGCCCGAACCGCCCGAACTCGGGGCGGTCCTGGTCGTTCCACCAGGCGTGGGCCGCTCTGAGTTCGCTCCACAGCTCCCGCGGGCCGGATTGGTAGACCTCGAATTCCTCCGCGCCGGGTACGAAGTCGATCGACGCCCAGGACGTGACGTGGGTGTCGCGGAGCCAGAGCGTGTAGTGCCCGCCGTCGAGTTTCTCCGGGTACGGGAACATCCCCTGTGTCTGGAGTCCGATGGCGAACATGGGGAGCCAGCCGGCCACGTCCTCCGGGGACAGGGAGGTCGTCGTACGGCGGCCGTCGGCCGGCCACGGCTTCCCGCGCAGGTACGTCTTCACGTGCCTGCGGTAGGCGCGGTGCTGCCGGAGCCGCATGAAGGCGGAGGAGCCGACGAACGGGCCGGACGCGCTCCCGTCCTTCTG
The DNA here is from genome assembly GCF_040303965.1 of Streptomyces sp. NPDC094032. Classification (NCBI taxonomy): domain Bacteria; kingdom Bacillati; phylum Actinomycetota; class Actinomycetes; order Kitasatosporales; family Streptomycetaceae; genus Streptomyces; species Streptomyces sp. NPDC094032. The sequence continues at coordinate 82,666 of NZ_JBEOUE010000002.1, forward strand.
GACGGTCAGCCGGACCACGGCCTCCCCGCCGTACTCCGTGGCGTACGGGGAGACGATGATCCCGCCGGGGCGGGTCTGCCGGACGATGTCCGCCGGGATCTCCCGGAGGGAGGCCGTGATCAGTACACGGTCGTACGGCGCGCATGCGGCCCAGCCCTGGGAGCCGTCCCCGACGACGGCCACCGGGTTGTAGCCGGTGGCGTCCAGGCGGGCTCGGGCCGTGGACGCGTTCTCCGGATCGAACTCGATGGTGGTCACATGCTCTGAACCGACCCGTTCGGACAGCAGAGCCGCGTTCCAGCCGGTGCCCGTGCCTACTTCCAGGACCTCGGCTCCAGGCTGGACGTCCAGGGCCGCCAGCATGGAGAACACCATGGCGGGCTGGGAGTTGCTGCACGTCGGGATGTTGCCCCGGTCGGGTCCCGTGTGGTTGCCGTCGTCCCACTGGGTGGTCAGGGAGGTGTCCGAGTAGACCGCGCGGAACCACGCCTCCGGGTCGGTCCGGCGGTCGATGGCCGCTACCGGTCCGCCGTCGGCCGGGCCGACTCCGGGCCAGATCACGTCTGGGACGAACGACTCCCGGAGCACCGTTCGGTAGGCGGGGAGCCAGTCGGAGGTCAGGGCCCCGGCGTCCATGAGCCGGGAGGCCAGCCCCTGGGGGCCGGCCTGCGTCGTGGCGCGTTCGGTCACTTGGTGCCGCTGCCCTTCGTGTCGCTGTGGCCGGAGTCCTGTCCCTCCGAGCCGCCTCCGCCGTGACCGGCGCCCGACTGGCCGTCGTCCTGCTGGCTTCCGCCCTGGCCCGAGCCCGTGCCGCCGCCGTGCTGTCCGCCCATGAGCGTGCTCCTTCTCGTGATGGATGAGTGGTGCGGTGAGCCGCCCCGGCCGAGTCGTGCTCCTCTCGGCCAAGGGCGGTTGGTCGATCCCGAACTCGACGCTAGGAGGCTGTGGTTGCCTGGCGATACGTTGTTTTCTCGAATGTGCTCGACGAGTCGCACGGATTGCTCGGGTTTTCTCCTGGAGTCCGGCCGAACCTGTGGAACGGGGCTGGATCACCGACCAAGCTGTTGGATCGACATCGCTGGAAGGGAGAGCGTTCATGGCTCGTCAGCTGCGCTTCACCGGTACCGACAGCAAGATCGACGGTTGCCCCGCCCTGCACACGGACGTGGGAACCGGCGAGATCATCGTTCAGGGCACGCCGATCACCGACCCGGAAGACCTCGCACAGCTCCGGCACCTCGGCCCGGACGAGGCCGCCGTGGCCGTCCCGCGCGAACTGCTCGTGAACTGGGGACCGAAGGAGAGGGAACGCGTGCCTGACCTGGTCGACCGGGAGACCTTCCGGCGTCTCTTCGAGACCTTCGAGCACACCGCCTGGCGGCTGGAGACGCGGCGCGGCTACGCGTCGGACCGGGAGGACCCCGACTACCAGGCGTTCCTGGCCACCGGTTCCTCGCCCTGCGACCCGGAGGAGCCCTGGTTCGTCACCATCCGCGCCCAGGTGGACGCCGGCAAGACAGTGGGCCGCGTCCGCGTCGCCGACCGCCCGCCGACCACGGAGCAACTGTTCCTGCTCGACTACGCCCGGCACAACGCGGCGTCCGGCGAGGACATCCGTTACCTGTGGCGCGAGAACGCGGCCGGGCTGCCCGCCGAGGACTTCTGGATCTTCGACTCGCGGATCGTAGCCCTGCTTCACTTCGACGACGAAGACACCATGCTCGACATCGAGCTGATCACCGAACCGGCCGAAGTCGTCCGCTACTGCATCGCCCGTGACGCGGCCAGGCACCACGCCGTGCCGTACGAACGGTTCGCGGCGCAGGTGGCTGCGGCAGAGTGAGAGGCGACCCGTGAGCACGGACTACCAGCAGGCCCGGGAAGCGTTGGGGTCGCGACTCCGCGAACTTCGCTCCACCTGTCCTGCCGGCCGGCTCACGGGTCGACAGCTCGCACAACGGCTCGGCTGGCAGGGGTCCAAAGTCAGCAAACTGGAGAACGGGAAGCAGACGGCCTCGCCCGAGGACCTGCGGGCATGGGCCGACGCGACCGGGCAGCCGGACGTGTACCCCGAACTGGCCGCCCGCCTGGCCGGGTTCGAGTCCCACATCAGATCGTGGCGCAGGTCGCTGGCGAACGGCTTCAAGCCGATGCACGAGGGACTGACCGCCGAGATCGACCGCACCTCGGAGATCTGGGTGTGGGAGGAGGCGGTGGTTCCCGGACTGATGCAGACCCCCGAGTACGCACGCCGCGTCATCCAGCGGTACGCCGAGCTGTTGGGAGTGACCAAGGGCGTCGAGGACGCCGTACGGACTCGGGCCCAGCGCCAGGAGTGGCTGTACCGGCCCGGCAGGAAGCTGCGCGTGCTGTTGTGGGAGGCCGCGTTGCGCTCGTTGATCTGCCCGCCCTCCGTGCTGGCCGCCCAGCTCGACCGTCTGACCGGCATGATCGGCATGGACACGGTAGAGCTGGGCATCGTGCCGTTCACGGCGCCGGTGAAGATCGTGCCCGCCAACGGCTTCTGGGTCCTGGGGGACCGCCTGGTCGTCGCCGAGGACTGGCACGCCGAGCTGTGGCTGGACGACGCGGACAACATCGCTTTGTACAAGAAGGTTTGGAAGACCCTGAGGGAGTCGGCGGTGTACGGGGCCGACGCCCACAACGTCATCAACTCGGCGCGACGCGCACTGGGACCGCGCTGACCGGCAGGGGTGGCGCCTGGGACGGGGCGGGCGCGGTGTAGGAAAGGGGCATGGACACGGATATGGACATGGGTATTCAGGCGCGGTTCGAGCGGATCACCGGATTCATCGAGGCGCGGCTCACGCCGCTCTTCGATCCCGCGAACGGGAGCGATCACGGGTTCGGGATGGACGACACCTCCCGGGCGCTGCGGGCGCTTCGGTACAGCGTGCAGGCGGCTTCGGCTGTGAACGGGCTGGTGGAGAAGCGGGAGGCCGAGCCGGGGCTGCGGCTGGTGGTGGACCAGGCGCTGGAGCAGAACTGGGATGTCCTGCGGTCCATCGCCCGGATGTGGGAGGACCACCCCGACTTCCTGAAGGAGTTCAAGGGGCATTCCTGGGATGTGATCGGGGTCTGAGGTCCCCAGGGGGGGGCGAAGTCCCCCTGGTTTACGGGATCAGGACCACCTTGCCCGTCGTCCCCCGTGTTTCCAGTGCCCGGTGTGCCCGGGCCGCCTCGGCCAGGGGGAAGCGGTGGACGGCGGGACGCAGGGTGCCGGTCGTGGCGGCTTCCAGGGCGGCGCGTTCGAGGGTGCGGACGTCGCCGCCCGCCTTCTCGATCATGACGGGGCCCAAGACGCTCTCGGACCTGATGCCCCGTGCGGCGAGCTCCTCGGGCGTGAACGTGAGCGGCTCCCCGTCGTGGACGCCCTTGCCGGACCAGCCGAAGACCAGGTGCAGGCCGCCCGGGCCCAGCAGGTCGACCGCCGCGCGGCCGGTGTCGCCGCCGACCGAGTCGAAGACGACCGTCGCCGTACGGGCGCCGAGGTACGCGCGGACCTCCTCCGGCCACTCCGGGCGCGTGTAGTCGACGGCCAGGTCCGCGCCGTTCTCGCGGACCAGCGCGACCTTCGCGGGGCCGCCCGCGAGCCCGACGACGGTGGCGCCCGCGTTCTTCGCGTACTGCACGAGCAGCGTCCCGATGCCGCCCGCCGCCGCCGGGACGATCGCCACCGACTCGGGGCCGAGCTCCGTGAACTGGAGGATGCCGAGGGTCGTGCGGCCCGTGCCGATCATCGCGACGGCCTCCGCCTCGCCCAGGTGCGCGGGGAGTTCGTGGAGGCGGGCGGCCTCCGTGACGGTGAGCTCGGCGTAGCCGCCGGGCGCCATGCCGATGTGCGCGACGACCCGCTTCCCCAGCCAGCCGGGGTCGGTGCCCTCGCCGATCGCGTCCACCGTGCCGGCCACCTCGCGGCCGGGGATGGTGGGGAGCTCCGCCGGGGCGGGGAACGGGCCCGGCATCCCCTCGCGCAGCGCCGTGTCCAGGAGGTGCACCCCCGCCGCCGCGACCTTGATCCGGACCTGGCCGGGGGCGGGGACGGGGTCGGGGGTCCGCTCGTACGTCAGGTTCTCGGCGGGGCCGTGGGTGTGGAGGCGGATGGCGTGCATGGGGGCTCCCCGGGGTGGCTGCGTGGCTGGGTGGCTGCGTGGCTGAGTGGTTGGGTTGCTGTTCCTTGGCGCGCCTCCAGCCTCCGACCTCAAGCGTGCTTGAGGTCAAGGGGCTGTGCTTCCCGGGTTCCCCGTGTCGCCCGCAGCGCCAGCGACACCGCCTCCACCGCGCTCGTGAACGACACCTCCGCGAGGACGCCCGGCGCCGCCACCTGGTCGCCCGCCAGGTACACGCCGTCGCCCCGGTCGATCGCCGGGCGGTCGCGCCAGGTGGTGCCGGGGCGGTCCACCGCGCCCGTACGCCCGTTGGACACCGCCTCGCGCCGCCACACCGTCCGCTCCCGCCAGCCCGCGAAGCCCAGGTCCAGGAGCCGCTCCGCGTGCGCCACGCCGTCCGCCTTCGACTCGCCGGGGGCGATCGGGAGCTGGGCCTGGATCAGCTGCTCGCCCGCGGGGGCGAGGGTCGGGTCCTGGGTGGTGAAGCGCTCGACCCAGCCGGGCGCGTCCAGGTCGGAGAGCGCGAACGGGTCGCCCTTGCGGGTGCGCAGCGCCAGGTCGAACAGGACCGTGCGGCCCGACTCCCAGCTCAGTGACGGGTCGTCGAGCAGCCGGGCGGCCGAGGCGAGGGCGGTCGCGACGACGACCGGGCCCCCGTCCGTGGGCAGCGTGTCGATCCGCGACGAGGTCTCGATCCGTACGCCCAGCTCCCGGGCGCGCGCGGCCATCCGGTCGATCAGGCGCCCCCAGCCGCCCTTGATGAAGTGCGCCTCGGCCGGCACCGAGGCCGCCCGGTGCAGCCGCTCCTGCACGAAGCGGGCCGACAGGGCGCCCGGGTCGTGGTGGAAGAGCGCGACACCGCTGTACGCGGCGGCCGCGCGGGCCGCGGACTCGCCGACGAGGCCGGTCGCCCAGGTGAGGAAGTCGACGTCCACGGGCGCCTGTTCGGCCTTGCGGAAGGTCTGGCGCAGGAAGCCCAACGGGGGCATCCTGCGCAGCGCGCCCCGGTGGTGGAAGCGGAGCCTGGCGGCGTCGAGGGTGTGCAGCGGGGCGAGCTCGCCGAGCAGCCCGCGCTGCTTCAGCCAGGTCCAGTGGGGGCCGCCGTCGTAGATCGCGTGCGGTCCTTCGTTGGTGAGGTACGGGCCGTCGGCGGTGCGGGCCCGGCCGCCGAGGGAGTGGTGCGACTCGTACAGGGTGACCTCGGCGCCCGCCTCGGCGGCGGTGACGGCCGCGGTGAGTCCGGCGAAGCCGCCGCCGATGATGGTGATCGTCCGATTCTTCGGCATCTCTCGCTCCTGGTCCGCCCGGCCCGGTGTCGGGTTTCAGAGAGGGGACGGGTGGCGGGGGCGTGTTCGTGACATCGGCGGCGGGGCGTTGTCAGTGGCGTGCGTCACGATGGGGTGCATGAAGCGCAAGACGGTGCCGAAGGTGAAGCAGGCGAAGAAGCCGGAGGTGCGGCTGCCTCCCCTGGAGCCGTTCGGGGGGCCCGGCCTGGAGCCGGACGGGGATTACGACGGGGTGGCGTTCGAGAGCCTCGACCTGACGGGGCAGGACGGCGCGGGGGCGCGGTTCCTGGACTGCGCGCTGCGCGGCTGCTCGCTCGACGAGGCGCGGCTGACGTCGGCCCGCTTCCTCGATTCGGTCCTCGAAGGGGTACGGGGGGTGGGCACCGATCTCGCTGGGGCGCAGCTGCGGGACGTGGAGCTGGTGGACGCGCGGCTCGGCGGCACGCAGTTGCACGGGGCGGTCCTGGAGCGGGTCTGGGTGCGCGGCGGCAAGGCCGACTATCTGAACCTGCGGTCGGCGAAGCTGAAGGACGTCGTCTTCAAGGGCTGCGTGCTGAGCGAGCCCGACTTCGGGGGCGCGGTCCTGGAGCGGGTGGAGTTCGTCGACTGCGTCCTGCTCGGGGCGGACTTCGGCGGCGCCCGCATGAAGGACGTGGACCTGCGCACGGTCCAGCGCCTGGAGATCGCCCGAGGGGTGGACGCCCTGGCGGGCGCGGTGATCTCCACGGGGCAGCTGCTCGACCTGGCACCGGTTTTCGCGGCGCAGTTGGGGGTGCGGGTGGAGGACTGAGGGCACCCCCAGGGCCCAGGGCCCAGGCCCGCAGGCCCCCGCCCCGCCCCCTACCTCACCCGAGGAAACCGCGCCTGAAGCGCCCAGATCGCCGGATTGTCGCCAAGCCCCTCGTGCATGTCCGTGAGGTCCGCGATCAGGTCGTGGAGGAAGTCGCGGGACTCGCGGCGCAGGGCGGCGTGGTTGAAGGTGAGTGGGGGCTCGTCGCCGGGCATCCAGTCGGCCTCTACGTCCACCCAGCCGAAGCGGCGTTCGAAGAGCATCCGGTCCGAGGACTCGGTGAAGTCGAGCTCCGCGTACTGCGGCTGGGAGGCGCGGCTGCCGCGTGGGTCGGTGTCGAGCTGCTCGACGATGTCGCACAGCGCCCACGCGAAGTCGAGCACCGGCACCCATCCCCAGGCTGTGGACACCTCGTGGTCCTTCTCCGTGTCCGCGAGGTAGACGTCACCGCAGAACAGGTCGTGCCGCAGCGCGTGGACGTCCGCGCGGCGGTAGTCCGTCTGCGGCGGGTCGGGGAAGCGGCGGGAGAGCGAGTAGCCGATGTCGAGCACGGACCGATGGTGTCATGCCCGCGAGGAGCGGTGCACCGCCCGCGCCACCCGGGGCCCCAGCCAGCGCTTGAGGCGGCGCAGCGGCTCCAGCTGCCCGGCCGCCCGGTCCAGGCGGTAGTAGAGCTGCGGCGGGACGTGCGGGAGCAGCGGCGAGTGGCGCTGGCCCAGCAGGGCAAACATCTGGGCCGGCTCCAGGGTCATGTAGCGGGGCAGGTTCTCGTACCACTGGGCGCTGTAGCGGGCCGCGCTCTGGGCCGAGACCAGCTCCGCGCGGCGCCGCTTGCCGTACGTGGTGAGGGCGGCGTCCAGGTCGCCCCCGGACCGCAGGGCGGCGGCCAGCGCCAGGGCGTCCTCCAGGGCCAGCGTGGTGCCCGCGCCGATCGAGTAGTGGGTGGTGTGGGCCGCGTCGCCGAGCAGGACCAGGCTGCCGTGGTGCCAGGTCCGGGTGGTCAGCGTGCGGAAGGTCAGCCACTGCGCGCTGCCGTCCGCGTGCTCGCGCCCGATCAGCGGCTCGCCGTCGAGGAGGTCGGCGAACAGCTTCTCCAGGAGGTTCAGGCTGTCCGCCTCGTTCATCCGGTCGAGCCCGAGGCCGCTCCAGGTGGCGGGGGAGCACTCGACCACGCACGTCGACCGCTCGCCGCTGAAGCCGTACGCGTAACACCAGATCCAGCCGTGCTCGGTCTCCTTGAACGCGAAGCTGAAGGAGTCGAAGACCTTGGTCGTGCCCAGCCAGATGTACTGGTTGCGCCCGCTGGTCAGCTCGGCGCCGAAGCGGTCGGCGTGCGCCTCGCGCAGCGCGCTGTGCACGCCGTCGGCGGCGACGACCAGATCGGAGCCGGCCAGCTCGGGCGCGTCCGGGCCGCCGATCCCGTGCTCGAACTCGACGCGCACGCCGAGCTCCCGGGCCCGGTCGGCGAGGAGGTTCAGCATGCGGCGGCGGCCGATGCCGAAGCCGGCGTCGCCGTGGTGCGTGGTCCGCTCGTCGCGGACGATCGCGACGCCGTCCGTCCAGGTGACGGAGGCGGCGGCGATGGCCTCGGCGGAGGCGGGGTCGCCCGCCCGCAGCTTGTCGAGCAGCCCCGCCCAGTAGGTGACGCCCCAGCCGTACGTGGAGCCGGCCGGGTTCCGCTCGTACACGGTGATCTCGTGGGACGGGTCCTGGCGCTTCATCAGGATCGAGAAGTACAGACCGGCGGGCCCGCCGCCGACGACGGTGATCTTCACGTGCGCTCCCACGGAGATATGACACGGTGCGGTGGAATGGCAACGCAGGGTAGCAGCGTGGTGCCCGTCCGTGCCCGCGCCCCGCCCTGACCGCGGCGGTCGCCTACCCCAGCAGCCGCTGTTCCTTCGCCACCGCCACCGCGCCCGCCCGCGTGTCGACGCCCAGCTTCGCGTAGATGCGGCCCAGGTGGGTCTTGACCGTCGCCTCGCTGATGAACAGCGCCCGCGCGATCTCCCGGTTGCCCAGGCCGCGCGCCAGCTGCCCGAGGATGTCGCGCTCCCGGTCCGTGAGCGTGGGGCCCGCCGCGCCCCGCATCCGGTCCATCACCCGGCTCGCGACCGGCGGCGACAGCGTCGTACGGCCCTGGGCGGCGGAGTGGATCGCGGCGAACAGCTCCTCGGGGCGTTCGGCCTTCAGGAGGTAGCCGGTGGCGCCCGCCTCGATCGCCCGGGTGATGTCGGCGTCCGTGTCGTACGTGGTGAGGACCAGGACGTGGACGCCGGAGCCCGGTACCGCGATCCGGCGGGTCGCCTCCACGCCGTCGATGCCCGGACCGAGCTGGAGGTCCATCAGGACGACGTCCGGCCGCAGATGGCCGGCCATCGCGACGGCCTCCTCGCCGCTGCCGGCCTCGCCGACCACCTCGATGTCGGGGGCGCTGCCCAGCAGCGCGAGCAGCCCGGCGCGGACCACCGCGTGGTCGTCGCAGAGCAGGATCCGTACGGTCACTCGCCTGCCTCCAGGGGATGGGAGAGGGGGATCGCGGCGGAGAGCACGGTGCCCTCGCCGGGGGCGGACTCGATCGTCAGCGTGCCGCCCAGCTGCTGGGCCCGCACCCGCATCGCGGGCAGCCCGTGGCCCCGTACCCCCGCGTCGGGGCGGGCGAGCGCCGGGTCGAAGCCGCGCCCGTCGTCGGCGACGTCCAGGACCACCTGGTCGTCCAGGTACGTCAGGGTGAGCGCCGCCGAGGCCGCCGACGCGTGCTCGCGGATGTTGGCGAGGGCGCCCTGCGCGATCCGCAGCAGCGCCGACTGCACCCGGTCCGGCAGCGCCACGGCCGTCCCGTCCACCCGGAACGCGGCCGACTCGCGCGCCGCGAGCCCGCGCAGCGCCTGTTCGAGGCCGCCGCCCTCGGCGAGGTCCGCGGGGGCCAGGTCGTGCACGAAGCGCCGGGCCTCGGCGAGGTTGCGCTCGGCGATCGACTCGGCCGTACGGACGTGCCGGCGGGCGGTCGCGGGGTCGCTGTCCCAGGTGCGCCCGGCGGCCTGGAGCAGCATCCGCTGGCTCGAAAGGCCCTGCGCCAGCGTGTCGTGGATCTCCATGGAGAGCCGCTGCCGCTCCGCCAGCGTGCCCTCGCGGCGCTCGGTCGCGGCCAGCTCCCTGCGGGTGCGGATCAGGTCGTCGATCAGCGCCCGCTGCCGGTCCGCCTGCCGCTCGGCGTGCACGAACACGGCGGTCGCGATGGCGGCGACGGCCGGCGGGGCGATCACCAGGTTCGGGTCGAAACCCTCGTCGGACAGCTTCACCTGCGCCGCCACCACGAACACGGTGAGCAGCGCGACCAGGCCGAACGCGGCCCGTGACGGCAGGGTGCGCAGGCCCGTGTAGAAGAGCGGCACCGCGCACCAGGCGAAGCTGGGCGCGAGCACCACCAGGACCATCCACACGGCGACGACCGTGCCCAGCCAGGCGATCCGCCGGGGCGTGGCCCGGGTGCCGAGGACGGGCCCGAGGAGGTACAGGGACGCGAGCGCGCCGGAGAGGGCGACGATCCAGGGGCTGCGGTCCTCCCACGGGTGGCGCAGCAGGAAGCGGGCCAGCGAGGCGCCGAGGAGCAGGAAGAAGGCGACGTGCATGACCCGCGCCAGCCAGCGGGCGTCGGGATCCTGCCGGCCCTGCTCCATCATCCACCTTCTCGTTACGCGCCTGACCTGGGAATACGTATCCATCCTGGCCCAAGGGGACCAGAGCGGCATCAACCGATCGGCTGACACCCCCGTCCTCCACTATGCGCGGCGGGGCGAGCCGGAACGTGGACCGTCCGGCCCCGATTCCGGGCCGAGGATCGATAGCAGAGCGAACGGAACACCGACACCGGCCGCCGCCCTCGACTCCCAGGAGCCCGCCATGAAGAAGAAGATCCTCCTCGGCACCACCGCCGCCGCCGTCATCGCCGCCGGCACCTTCGGCGCCGTCTCCGCCAACGCCTCCGCCCCGCAGGCCGCGCCCGCCGCCGCCGTCGCGAAGAAGGCCGGCGCCGACAACGACAACCTGCGCCAGGACACCCACCTGACGATCGAGGCCGCCACCAAGGCCGCGCAGGCCACCCTGAAGGCCGCCGAGAAGGAGAACCAGCGGGTCTCCGTCGCCGTCGTCGACCGCAACGGCAACACCCTCGTCACCCTGCGCGGCGACGGCGCGGGCCCGCAGTCCTACGAGTCGGCCGAGCGCAAGGCGTTCACCGCCGTCTCCTGGAACGCCCCGACCTCCGTCCTCGCGGGCCGCCTCGCCCAGGCCCCGAACCTGAAGGACATCCCGGGCACCCTCTTCCTCGCCGGTGGCGCGCCCGTCACCGCGAACGGCGCCCCGATCGCCGGCATCGGCGTGGCCGGCGCGCCCTCGGGCGACCTGGACGAGAAGTTCGCCCAGGCGGGCGTGGCGACCCTGAACGACTGACCCCGTACCGTCGGCCGCGCCCGCGGCCGGCACCCCGTACCTCAGCGGCGCCCGGACCCCCCGCCGGGCGCCGCTGATCCGCGTGCGCGCGGTGGCTGATTCGTACCGCGATCCATTCGTACGTCTGTTTAGGATCGGTTCGTGAACACGCGCGCCCGCTCCGGAGCCCTGGCCCTGACCGTCGCCCTCGCCCTGCTCGCCGCCGGCTGCACCGGCGGCGGTGCCGGCGGGGTCACGGGCAAGCCCGGCGCCGCCGGTCTGCGCGACCCGTACTTCCCCCGGCTCGGCAACGGCGGCTACGACGTCGGGCACTACGGCCTCACCCTCGCGTACGACCCCGCCTCCGGCCGCCTCGACGGGCGCGCCGAGATCACCGCGAAGGCCACCCAGGACCTCAGCGCCTTCAACCTGGACCTCGCCGGGCTCACCGTCCGCGAGGCCACCGTCGACGGCGAGCCCGCCGCCGTCAGCCGCGCCGGGAACGAGCTGACGCTGCGGCCGGGCCGGGACATCGACGAGGGCGCCGAGTTCCGCACCGTCGTCACCTACGACGGCGTCCCGGAGACCATCACGGACCTGGACGGCTCCAAGGAGGGCTGGCTCAGGACCACCGACGGGGCCCTCGCGGTCGGCGAACCGACCGGCTCCATGGCCTGGTTCCCCGGCAACCACCACCCCTCCGACAAGGCCGCGTACGACGTCACCGTCACCGTCCCGGCCGGGGTGAAGGCCCTCTCCAACGGCGTCCTGACCTCCGAGAAGACGACCGCCGACGGGCGCACGACCTCCGTCTGGCACTCCGCCGAGCCGATGGCGAGCTATCTCGCGACCCTGGCGATCGGGCGGTACGACACGGCGACCGCGACCGCCCTCGGCAAGGTCCCCGTCCTCACCGCCGCCGACCCGGAGGTCACCGCCAAGAGCGCCGCGCTGCGCGCCAAGGTGCCGGAGATCCTGAAGTGGCAGACGGAGAACTTCGGCCCGTACCCCTTCGCGGCGGCCGGGGCGATCGTCGAGCGCGACGGCGACCTCGGCTACGCCCTGGAGACCCAGAGCCGCCCGGTCTTCCCCATCGGCTCCTTCGACACCACGACCCTCGTCCACGAGCTGGCCCACCAGTGGTACGGCGACTCGGTGACGCCCGCGTCCTGGAAGGACATCTGGCTGAACGAGGGCTTCGCGACCTACGCGGAGTGGCTGTACGCGGAGGACTTCGGGAACACGCCCGCGCAGAAGAGCTTCGAGCGGGCCTTCTCCGACGAGGACGCCTGGGCCTTCCCGCCGGCCGAACCGCCCACCGCCGAGGACCTGTTCGGCTCGCCGGTGTACCAGCGGGGCGCGATGGTGCTGCACAAGATCCGGCAGGCGGTCGGCGACGACACGTTCTTCGAGATCCTGTCCGGCTGGCCGGCGAAGTACCGGTACTCCACCGCCACCACCGAGGACTTCACGCGGTACGTGGAGTCGGTGGCGGGCAAGGACCTGAGCGGTCTGTGGGATGTGTGGCTGTACGGGGACGGGAAGCCCGACAAGCCGTAAGGCCGGCTCTACAGCGCCTTGCGCAGCACGACGCACGGGCGCCCGTGGGCGAGGTCCCGGCGGCGCGCGGTCTCCTCGTAACCGAGGGAGGTCCAGAAGGCGAGCGCCCGGGGGTTGTTCTCCAGGACGGCCAGCTTCAGGCCCGTACGGCCCTGGGCGCGGAAGTCCTCCTCGACGTACGCGGCGAGGCGGCGGCCGAAGCCCGCGCGGTGCGCGTCGGCGTGGACGAGCAGCAGGCCGAGCCATGGATCGGGGTCGGCCGGGTCGGGGTGGCGGCCGAGGGTGACGGCCAGGGCGACCAGGCGCCCCTCGGAGCGGGCGAGCAGCGCCCCGGCGGTCGGCTGGGACAGCTCGTCGGCGAGGGCGGCGGCGACCTGCTCGGGCCGGATCCGGGCGGGGTCCGGGAAGTCGCCGCTGAGCTCGTGGAACTCCTCGTTCGAGGCGTAGAGCGCGGTGAGTTCGGTGAGCAGCGGGCCGGGGAGGTCGTACGGGTCCTTGGCGGTCAGCGGTTCGACGATCACCGGGCAAGCGTAGAGCCCCGGCGCGCGGGCGCCGGGGCTCGTGGTCACGCGGTGCGGACGGCTCAGATGTTGACGCCGAAGTCGCGGGCGATGCCCTCAAGGCCGGAGGCGTAGCCCTGGCCGACGGCGCGGAACTTCCACTCGGCGCCGTTGCGGTAGAGCTCGCCGAAGACCATGGCGGTCTCGGTGGCGGCGTCCTCCGACAGGTCGTAGCGCGCGATCTCGGCGCCGCCGGCCTGGTTGACGATGCGGATGTACGCGTTGCGGACCTGGCCGAAGTTCTGCGAGCGGTTGACCGCGTCGTAGATGGAGACCGGGAAGACGATCTTGTCGACGTCGGCCGGGAGACCCGCCAGGTTGACGTTGATCTGCTCGTCGTCGCCGCCGCCCTCGCCGGTGCGGTTGTCACCGGTGTGGACGATGGTCTGGTCCGGGGTGGACTTGTTGTTGAAGAAGACGAAGTGCCCGTCGGAGACGACCTTGCCGAGCCCGGAGACGCCGATGGCGGACGCGTCGAGGTCGAAGTCCGTGCCGGTGGTCGTGCGGACGTCCCAGCCGAGGCCCACGGTGACGGCGGTGAGGCCGGGGGCCTCCTTGGTCAGGGAGACGTTGCCGCCCTTGGAGAGGCTTACAGCCATGGGGAGTCCCTTTCATCGCGGTGTGTTCGTACGGGACAACGCGCGGGGGTGCGCGTCGGTTCCAGCGAGATGCTCAGGGAGATCCCAGCACGGATCGGCGGGGAAAACGGGGTGACGCGAGGGAGCGGTGGCGGGGAACATGGAAGGCATGTCCGGTCCGTATCCCATCCGCGGCTCCGTCTCGCTTCCCGAGGCCGAGCTCCTGTGGCGTTTCTCGCGGTCGTCGGGGCCGGGCGGGCAGCACGTCAACACCAGCGACTCCCAGGTGGAGCTCCGCTTCGACCTGGCGGCGACGGAGGCGCTCCCCGAGGTCTGGAAGGCCCGCGCGCTCGAACGGCTCGCGAGCCGTCTGGTGAACGGGGTCGTCACGGTCCGCGCCTCGGAGCACCGCTCCCAGTGGCGCAACCGGGAGACCGCCGCCGTCCGCCTCGCCGCGCTGCTGGCCGAGGCCACCGCGCCGCCGCCGAAGCCGCGCCGCCCCACGAAGATCCCGCGCGGGATCAACGAGCGCCGGCTGCGGGAGAAGAAGCAGCGCTCGGACACCAAGCGGGGTCGGCAGGGGCGGGGCTGGTAGAGCGCCGGGCCTCAGCCCAGCGTCCGGTACTTCCCCCGGAAGTACGTCAGGGGGCCGCCCTCCGCCGAGGGCAGGCTCGTGGCGAGCACGCGCCCGACGACCAGGGTGTGGTCACCGGCGACGACGCGGCTCTCCGTACGGCACTCCAGGGTCGCGAGCGCGCCGCCGATCAGCGGGGCGCCGCTGTGCGCGCCGCGCGTGTAGGGGAGGTCCGCGAAGAGCAGCCGGTCGCTGACCCGGCCCTTCATCGCGAAGCGTCCGGCGACGTGCCGCTGGCTCTCGGCGAGCAGCGAGACCGCCCAGACGGGCACCTCGGCGAGCAGGTCGTCCATGCGCGAGTCGTTGCGCAGGCTGACCAGGACCAGCGGCGGGTCGAGCGAGACCGACAGGAAGGCGGTCGCCGTCATGCCGACGTCCTCGCCGGACGGGCCGTCGTCCGGGTCGTGCGCCGTCACCAGGACCACGCCCGCCGCGAGGCGGGACATCGCCGCCTTGAAATCGTCGTCGCTCACCCCCTCAGCATGCGGGATGGCCAGGTCACGGACGGGCGGCCGGACGGGGGACGGGGCGGGAGTCTTCTGCAGCACCCTCGCACGCTAGTCCGGCGCGGCGGCCCCTTACATCGGGCCCCGGGACCATTCATGGTTCCCCCGCCGGTCCTAGGACCCCTTTCACCCACCCTCCGCGCACTGTTCACAGGTCGTTCGGAATACCCGACAGGGCCCTGTGACTTGAGTCACAGAGTGCAGTATTTGTTGACCCTGTGTACCGGGTGCACAGCTCGCTGTGATTCAGTGGCTGGGACAGTGCAGTACGAAGCCGATGAGAACCCTGGAGTTAGCTGTCGAGGTCTCGGGGAGAGCGAGCGATGGAGACCGAGTCGGAGCCGTACGTCCGTCTTGCGACCCTGCGTCAGCTGCACCAGGTCGTGGCGGACCTCAATACCGCCCGCAGCCTTGCGGACACCCTGCAGGCCGTCGCCGACGGCATCGTCGCCGGGCTCAACTATGAGCTGGCCTGCGTCAATCTCGTACGCCCCGACGGCGATCTGGTCGTCGCCGCCTTCGCCGGCAGCCCCGCCGCCGAAGCGCTGATCACCGGCCGGGTCGGCTCCCGCGCCTCCTGGGACCGGCGGCTCTCCATGGGCGAGTCCTGGGGCGACCTGCGGTTCATCCCGCACACCGAGGGCTGGGTGCTGATCGAGGACGACGTCCCGCAGTGGCACACCGAGGGCCCCGCCCCCCGCTTCGAGGACGAGTGGCACCCCCACGACCGGCTCTACGCCCCCATGTACGCCTCGGGCTCCGGGCACGAGCTGCTCGGCGTGATCTCCGTCGACCGCCCGCGCAACGGACGCCACCCCGGGCCGTGGGGCCGCGAGGCGCTCCAGATGTACGCCTCCCAGTCCGGCATCGCGATCAGCAACGCGCGGCTGCGCTCCAACATGCAGCGCGCCCTGGTCCGCCTGGAGCGTGAGCAGCAGGCGCTGCGCGCCAGCGAGGAGTCCTTCCGGCAGGCCTTCGAGTACGCGCCGTCCGGCATGGCCATCGCCGAGATGGGCGGCGACCAGCACGGACGGCTGCTGCGCACCAACGACGCGCTGTGCCGCCTGCTCGGCCGCCCCGCGTCCGTCATGCGCCGCTACTCCTTCGCCGACCTCGTCCACCCCGAGGACATAGGAACGCTGCTGCGCACCTCCGCCGAGGGCGGCCGCGCCGAGCTGCGGCTCGGCCGCCGGGACGGCACGTACGTCTGGGTCTCCCTGCGCAACTCCGTCGTCGCCGACACCGCCGACGGCCCCCGCTTCCTCCTCACCCACGTCGAGGACATCGAGGAGCGCAAGCGGCACGAGCTCCAGCTCGCCCACCGGGCCTCGCACGACGCCCTCACCGGCCTGCCGAACAGCGCGGAGCTGCGCTCCCGGCTCTCCGCCCGGCTCTGCGAGCGGCCCTTCGCCGGTTCCGCCGCTCCCGCCGACGCGTACGAGCCGCCGTACGAGTACGACTACGACCACGGGCACGGGCACGGCTTCGGCTTCACGCCGGTCGGCGCCGCCGCCGGGGCGTACGACGGGCATGTGCACTCCGTGGCGCCCACCGGTGGTGAGGTCGACGACGGGACGAAGGGGCTCGCGGTCCTCTTCTGCGACCTCGACGGCTTCAAGTCGATCAACGACCGCTTCGGGCACCACACCGGTGACGCCGTCCTCATCGAGGTGGCCCGTCGGCTCACCACGGGGGTACGGGACGGGGACACGGTCGCGCGGCTCGGCGGCGACGAGTTCGTGGTCCTCGCCGACGGTCTTGGCTCGGCCGACGCCGCCGACCTCGCGGTGCGGCTGCGGAACGCGATCATCCCGCCGATCCGGGTGGACGGGCGGGCGGTCCGGGTCGGGGCCAGTTTCGGCATCGGCTGGGCCGAGTGCGGGATGACCGTCGAAGAGGTCCTGAACAGCGCTGACCAGCGGATGTACATCGAGAAGCGGTCCCGTTCGAAGATGCACCGCCGGGCCGGATAGGCCGCGCGGACGGGCCTCCGTTCACGGGACGTACACGGAGCGAGGAATTCCCCGCTGGGCCGTTCGGGGTAGGCTCGGCCGGTCGGCGACGGCCGGCGAGCAGGGAAAGGGAGTGACCCGGATGGCTGCGGGCAACGACGGCACGAAGGCGCCCGAGGACGACGATCCGTTCGGCTACCTGTACGAGGACGGCCAGGCGGCAGGCGCCCAGCCACCCCAGGGCGGCGGCTACGGCTACCCCGGCCCCGCGTCCCAGCCGGGCGTCCCCCGCACGTCGTACAACCAGGTCCGCACGGTCGGCGAGCGCCAGTACGGCGGCCGCCCCCCGCAGGCCCCGCTCCCGCAGCAGCAGGCGTACGGCCAGCCGCACCCGCAGTACGCGGCCCCCGAGACGTACCCCGGCGGCCCCCCGACCCGCCAGACCCCGCTGCCCCCCGCCGGGCGCGGCGGCGGCCCCAACACCAAGGGCCTGCTCTTCGGCGCCGTGGCGGTCGTCGCGGTCGTCGTGATCGGCATCGCGGCCGCCGTGATCACCAACAACGGCAACCAGTCCGAGAACGCGGGCAGCGCGGGCGGCAAGACCAACCCCCCCACCCAGGTCCAGGAGTCCCCCTCCCCCGACTCCACCCCCTCCTCGAAGCCCCCGACCGAACTCCCCCAGCAGGACGCGGCGACGCTGAAGCTGGGCGGGTCGGCGGTGCTGGCGAAGGACATCAAGGGCGCGGAGGGCGCGGACGGCGCCTATGTGACCGGGTTCAACGCGGTCGGCTCCTCGGTGACCTGGCAGGCCGACGTGCCCGAGGCCGGGAGCTACTACCTGTACGTGCGCTACGCGATCCCGGCGAAGGACGCGAACGCGACGCTGACCGTCAATGACACGGCGAACAGCAATCCGATAGGGCTGAAGAACTTCGTCGGCTCCTCGGACCCGAACCTGGAGAAGAACTGGCAGACCACCTGGGCGCCGGTCAAGCTCAAGCAGGGCCAGAACTCGATCAAGCTCTCCTGCGAGCAGGGCAACCAGTGCGACGCGCTCTTCGACTGGCTGAAGATCAGCAAGACGAAGCTGAACGGCTGACGAGCCGGTCGGCCGAGTGACGTGCGGGGCTCCTTCGGGGGCCCCTTCGTCGTTCCCGGGGCCCGCCTCACGCCGTAGGCCGGGCCTCCGAGACGCGGATGCGGGGGAGCATCGTCTCGTAGGCCGTTTCGTCGAATTCGCCGGCCACCGGGGAGAGGACGGTCGCGGCGGAGAGGGCTACGGCGTGGGCCAGGCGGGTGGGCCAGTCGGTGTTGTCGATGAGGCCGGCGAGGAGGGCGGCTACGGTCGAGTCGCCTGCGCCGGTCGGGTTGCCTCGGACGGGGGCGGGTGGGGCGGCCTGCCAGAGGGCTTCCGGGGTGGCGGCGAGGAGGCCCTCGGGGCCCAGTGAGGTGACGACCGTGTGGGCGCCTCGGCGGCGGGCGTCGCGGGTGGCGCGGTGGGGGTCGCGGGAGCCGGTGAGCAGGGCCAGCTCGTCGGCGTTGGGCTTGATCAGGTCGGGGCGGGCGGCGATCCCGCGCCGCAGCGGTTCGCCGCTGGTGTCGAGCAGGACCGGGACGCCGGCGCCCCGGGCGAGCCGGACGAGTTCGGCGTACGCGCCGACGTGGATGCCCGGCGGGAGGCTGCCGCAGAGCGCCACCGCCCGTGCCCCGTCGAGCAGCCGGGTGTAGCGGGCGGTGAAGGCGGCCCACTCGGCGGGGGCGATGACCGGGCCCGGTTCGTTGAGCTGCGTGGTGTCGCCCGTGGCGGCGTCGACGACCGCGACCGTGCGGCGGGTGGCGCCCTCGATGGGGACCAGCGCGTCGTGGACCGGCTGCTCCGCCGTCGTACGGGCGAGGAGCGCGCGCAGGGTCTCGCCGGTGGCCCCGCCCGCGAAGCCGGTGACGACGGTCTCGTGGCCGAGCGCGCCGAGCACCCGGGCGACGTTGAGGCCCTTGCCGCCGGGGCGTTCGATGACCTGGGTGACGCGGTGCGAGGCGTGCGGGACGAGGGCGGGGATCCGGTAGGTGAGGTCCACGGCCGTGTTGAGGGTGACTGTGAGGATCACCTGTGCCTCCCCCGTTGTCTCATGTCAGCGCTGTTGGCGCCCTGATCATGCCAAACGGATGGCGGTTGGCCCAGACCCCCGGACCAACCGCCGTGACGTGATCAGCCCAGCTGCGGCTCGACCACCCAGGCGCCCTTGCGCATCACGCCCTTGAGCTCGAAGTCCGCGTCGAGGACGACGAGGTCCGCGTCCTTGCCGGGCTCCAGGGAGCCGACCCGGTCGTAGATCCCGAGCAGCTTGGCCGGGTTGGCGGAGATGGCCTGGACGACCGACTCCACCGGCAGCTTGTCGATGGTGGCCGCCCGCTTGAACGCGCGGTCCAGCGTCAGCGTCGAGCCCGCGATGGAGCCGCCCTCGACGAGCCGCGCCACGCTGTCCTTCACCTCGACCTCCAGCGGGCCGAGCATGTAGCGCCCGTCGCCGAAGCCCGCGGCGTCCATCGCGTCGGTGATGAAGGCGACCCGCCGGGCCCCCGCGTGGTGGAAGGCGAGCTCCAGCGCGGCCGGGTGCAGATGGGTGCCGTCGTTGATCAGCTCGACGGTGATCCGCTCGTCCTCCAGGAGCGCGGCGATCGGGCCGGGCGCGCGGTGCCCGAGCCCGGGCATCGCGTTGAAGAGGTGGGTGGCGACGGTCGCGCCCGCGTCGATGGCGGCCTGCGTCTGCTCGTACGACGCGTCCGTGTGCCCGATCGCCGCGATCACGCCGTGCTCGGCGAGCAGCCGTACGGAGTCGATGCCGCCGGGCAGCTCGGTGGCGAGGGTGACCATCCGGGCCTGGCCGCGCCCCGCGTCGATCAGCTTGCGCACATCGGCCGGGTCGGGGTCGCGCAGCAGGGTCGGGTCGTGGGCGCCCTTGCGGCACGGGGAGATGAACGGGCCCTCGAAGTGCAGGCCGGCGATCTCGCCCTGCTCGGCCAGCTCGGAGAGCAGCCCGGCGCGCTGGGTGAGGAAGTCCATCTCGCCGGTGACGAAGGAGGCGACGACGGTGGTGGTGCCGTGCAGGCGGTGGGTGTGGACGCCGGTGAGCACCTCGTCGACGGTGCCGGAGGTGAAGGAGGCGCCGCCGCCTCCGTGGTTGTGCATGTCCACGAAGCCGGGCACGAGCCAGTGGCCGGTGAGGTCGAGCGCGGGTGCGTCCTCGGGGGCGGCGCCCGCGATACGGCCGTCCTCGACGATCACTCGTCCGTTCTCGACGATCCCGGTCGGCAGCACCACGCGGGCCCCGGTGAGAACTGTGGAAACGGCCATCAGGCGGATACCTCCGAGTCGGCGGGGTGCTGGTCGGCGAGCAGGTCCCAGGCGAGGAGGCCCGCGCCCAGGCATCCGGCGGTGTCCCCGAGGGCCGCCGGGACGATGGCGGGCAGCTTCTGGAAGGTGACGCGCTCCTCCACCGCGGCCCGTAGGGGTGTGAACAAGGTTTCCCCGGCCTCGGCCAGACCGCCACCGATGATGAGCGTGCGGGGGTCCAGCAGGGTGAGCGCGGTGACAAGGCCGTCGGCGAGCGCGTCGACGGCGTCCTGCCAGACGCGGGCGGCCTTTGGGTCGCCGGACTCGACGGCCTTGGCGCAGTCGGCGGCGTCGGCGTCGGGGTCACCCGAGGCGGTGGCCCAGGCGTGTGACACGGCGGAGGCGGAGGCGTACCGCTCCAGGCAGCCGCGCTGGCGGCAGCCGCACTCGATGCCGCCGGGGCGGACCACGATGTGGCCGATCTCGCCCGCGTAACCGTGCGCGCCGGCCTCGATCTCGCTGCCGATGCCGATGGCCCCGGCGATGCCGGTGCCGAGCGGCACGAAGAGGAAGCGGTCGGCGCCGTTGCCCGCGCCGATGCGTCCCTCGGCGAGGCCGCCGGTGCGTACGTCGTGGCCGAGGGCGACGGGGATGGCGCCCAGCCGCTCGCTGAGCAGGGCGCGCATGGGGACGTCGCGCCAGCCGAGGTTGGCGGCGTAGACCGCGATGCCGTTCTCGGCGTCGACGATGCCGGGGACGGCGACCCCGGCGGCCGCGGCGGGCTCGCCGTACCGCTCCTGGCCCAGGGCGCGCAGCTCCTCGGCGAAGCCGAGGATGGTCTCGACGACGGCCTCGGGCCCGCGCTCGCGGCCGGTGGCGCGACGGGCCTCGTGGAGCAGGGTGCCGTCGGCCCCGACCAGGGCGGCCTTCATACCGGTGCCGCCCACATCGAGGGCGATGACGTGTCTCACGGGGACAGTCTCGCGCGTGGGGACCCGAAAGGTCTAGTCCACTGTGGAGGATTGTTGCGCTCGGATACAAATTCGAGGGGGTGACGGGCCGTGATGCGTTGCAGAAGCGATATGCAAGTGGTGTAGACCTCCTGCGTCCAAGCGGGAAAACTTGCCGCTCTACGGGGCTCGACGACGAGCCGCGACGAGCAGAGGGCGGGTTACGGCTGTGCAGCGGCGACGATTCCTTGGACTGGCCGCGGCGGCCTCCGCACTCGGCCTGACCGGCGCCGTGTCCGGCTGCTCCACCCTGGGCGGTGAGACCGGCGACGTCACCCTCAAGCTGGTGGCCGCCGACTACGACCTCGGCGGCGGCGACTCCACCAAGAAGTACTGGGCCGGGCTGATCTCCGCCTTCGAGGCGAAGAACCCCGGGGTGCGGATCCAGCTCCAGGTCGAGTCCTGGGACGACGTCGACCGCAAGGTCGCCGAGATGGTCAAGGCCGGCCAGGCCCCCGACATCGCCCAGATCGGCGCCTACGCCGACTACGCCGCCGCCGGGCAGCTCTACTCCGCCGACGAGCTCCTCTCCATCCGCGTCCAGGCCAACTTCCTCGCCCCGCTCGTCACGGCCGGCGAGCAGAAGCGCACCCAGTACGGGCTGCCCTTCGTCGCCTCCACCCGGCTGCTCTTCTTCAACGAGGAGCTCTTCGCGAACGCGGGCGTCGACGCGCCGCCGACCACCTGGGACGAGCTCGCCGCCGCCGCGCGGAAGCTGGAGAAGAAGGGCGTGAAGTACCCCTTCGCGCTGCCGCTCGGGCCCGAGGAGGCCCAGGTCGAGACGATGATGTGGCTGCTCAGCGGTGGCGACGGCTACACCGACGCCACCGACCACTACAAGATCGACTCCGAGTCGAACGTCCGCACCCTCGAATGGCTGCGGACCAACCTCGTCGCCGAGGGCCTCACCGGCCCCGTCGCCCCCGGCAAGCTGAACCGCAAGGCGGCCTTCGCCGCCTTCGCCCGCGGCGAGGTCGGCATGCTCAACGGGCACCCGTCCCTGATGAAGCAGGCCGCGAAGCAGGGCGTGAAGTTCGGCAAGGTCGCGCTGCCCGGCGTGTCCGGCAAGGCCAGGGCCACCATGGGCGTCGCCGACTGGATCATGGGCTTCAAGCAGAGCGGGCACCGCAAGGAGATCGGCGCCTTCCTCGACTTCGTCTTCAACGACGAGAACGTGCTGAAGTTCGCGGGCGACAACGGCCTGCTGCCCGCCACCGTCACGGCCTCCGCCCGCATGGAGTCCGACCCGGCCCACGCCGACCTCCGCGAATTCCTCCAGGCACTCCCCGACGCGCAGCTGCCGCCGGTCGGCAAGACCTCCTGGGCGCAGGTCAGCGGCGCCATCAAGAAGGACATCGGGGGAGCCGTCGCCCCGGACGCGAAGCCCGCCGAGATCCTGGGCCGGATCGCCCGGGAGGCGACGGCGGCGGAGAACGCCGAGTAGGCCTAGGTTGGTGGGCATGACCAGCGAACGCGGCGAACGCGGCGAACTCGGCGAGCGGGAACAGGCCGTCCTGGCCATGGAACGGCGTTCCTGGCCGGGCCCCGGCGCCAAGGAGCGGGCCGTGCGCGAGCAGCTCGGCCTCTCCCCGACCCGCTACTACCAGCTGCTCAACGCCCTCCTCGACGACCCGAGGGCGCTGGAACACGACCCGGTCACCGTGAACCGGCTCCGCCGGGTGCGCGCCGAACGTGCCTCGCGCCGCTGACGGGAGGCCCGCGCGTCGGTAGGGTCGTGGACATGGTCAGCAGCCTTCCGCACCCGACCACGGCCGCCGGCCGCGACGGCCTCGCCGCGCTCCTCGCGCGCCCGGAGAAGGCCGTCGTCGCCCTCGACTTCGACGGGACGCTCGCCGAGATCGTCCCCGACCCCGAGCGGGCCCGCGCCCACCCCGGCGCCGTCCCCGCCCTGGCGGCCCTCGCCCCGAAGGTGGCCGCCGTCGCCGTGGTCACCGGCCGCCCCGCCGGAGTGGCCGTACGCTACGGCGGCTTCGCCGGCGTCCCCGGCCTGGAGCACCTGGTCGTCCTCGGCCACTACGGCGCCGAACGCTGGGACGCCGTCACCGGCACCGTCCACGCCGCCGCCCCGCACCCGGGCGTCGCCTCGGTCCGCGCCGAGCTCCCCGGCTTCCTCGACCGGATCGGCGCCTGGCCCGGCACCTGGATCGAGGAGAAGGGCCGCGCGGTCGCCGTCCACACCCGCCGCGCCGACGACCCGCAGGGCGCCTTCGAGGCCCTGAAGGGCCCCCTGGGCGACCTGGCCACCCACCACGGCCTGGTCCTCGAACCCGGCCGCCTGGTCCTGGAGCTCCGCCCCCCGGGCATGGACAAGGGCATCGCCCTCGCCGACTACGTCCGCGAACTGGGCGCCGAGTCCGTCCTGTACGCGGGCGACGACCTGGGCGACCTCCCGGCGTACGCGGCCGTGGAGAAACTCCGCTCCGACGGTATGCCGGGCCTCCTCGTCTGCTCCGCCTCCACCACCGAATCCGTCCCCGACCTCACCGACCGCGCGGACCTCACGGTCCGCGGGCCGGCGGGGGTGGTGGCGCTGCTGGAGGGGCTGGCGGGGGCGGTTCAGGGGGCGTAGAAGCCCTGCACGTCGGCGATGAGGTCGACGCTGCCCGCGTGGTTGTACAGGGTCACCTTGCCGTCCTTGACCGGGACGACCGCGAGCACGGACGCGGTCCGCCCGGCCGGCACGTTCAGATTCGACGTGCCGGGCCGGCTCGTGCCGTACGGGTAGGCGGTGACGACCGTGTCGCGGGTGCCGCCGGTCGCCGTCAGGTTCAGCACGACGGCGGTGACACCGGTGGCCGGCACCCCGTTCCGCCCGGCGACGTTCAGGGTGACCGTACGGCCGGGGCCCACCTTGGCCTTGGGGGCGCCGGTGCCGGTGCGGGTGTCGAGGGAGCGGGCGGGGGCGAGGGGCTCGAAGAGGGAGCCCGGGATGTCGTACGCGTAGTAGCCGACGACGTCGACGATCAGGTCCGTCGCACCGCGGGGGGTGTAGAAGTTCAGCTCGCTGTAGATCGGCACGACGACCGTGTTCGAGGCGGTCTGCCCGGGGGCCACGTTCACGTGCGAGCCGGTCCAGGTGTCGATGTACCGGTTGCCGTAGACGGAGACGAAGGTCGGCGACGTGGCGTTGGTGGCGGTCACCTGGAGGACGACGGTCGTGAAGCCCGTCGCGGGCACTCCGGCGCGCCCGGCGATGTCCAACGCCTCGGGGTGGGTGCCCAGGAGCTTGCCCTTCCTGATCCCGAGGCCCGTGCGGGTGTCCACGACCCGCGTGGGCTTCAGCGGCTGGAAGAGCAGGGCTTCCTGGGTCGTGTAGTAGCCGGCGACGTCGGCGATCAGGTCGACCGACCCCGCGCGGTTGTAGAAGGTGACCTTGCCGTCCTTGACGGGCACGACCACCAGGTTGGCCACGGCCCTGCCCACCGGCACGTTCAGGTTCGACGCGGCGGGGCGGGCGGTGCCCGCGGGGTAGGCGGAGACGTAGGTCGAGGCGGTGGCGTTCACGGCCGTCACGTTCAGGGCGACCGAGGTGACCCCGGTCAGGGGGACGTCGGCGCGGCCGGTCACCTGGAGGGTCACGGTCCCGCCGGCGCCCACCTTGCCCTTGCGCACGCCCACGCCGCCGCGCGTGTCCATGATCCGGGTGGATCTGTCGATGCTGCCGGAGGTCACCGGCCTGAAACCGCCGGTCGCCGAGGACTGGCCGCCGGAGAGGAGCACCTGTCCCGTCTGCCGGAGCGTGGGCCCCGAGCCGTCGGCGGGCTCCGCGGTGAGGGTCCAGGCGTACGACCCGTTGGGCAGCAGCTCTCCGGCCGTGTCCCGGCCGTTCCAGAAGAACCGCAGCGGTCCGCGGACGTCGGCGCCCCTCCCGAGTTCGCTGACCCGGCCGGTCACGGCGTGCCGGGCCGTGAGCGTCCAGGACGCGGCCGGCCTGCTGAACCGCATCCGGAACAGGGACACGCCCGAGGTGCTCGCCCGGATGGTGTCGGAAGCCGTCCGCTCCAGGACGTCGAGGGGCTGTGCGGCGATGCCTGTCGGGACGAGGTGGACCTGCTCCTCGACGTCGACGTACGCGAGCGCGCCGCCGAACCGGTCGACGGTCCACCGGACGTGACGCTGGGACACCCCGGTGTCCGGCAGGTCGCCGACGACCCGGCCGGCGGGCGCGGTCGCGGCGGCCCCGGTCAGGACCAGCGTGCCCGCGGCCTTGTCGTGGGTGACGACGTAGCCGTCGCCGAGCAGGGACTCGCCGGAGGGCACGGCCCGTGAGGTCTTCTCCGTACGGTCGTAGACTCCGGCGGGACCGTCCGCCCCGCAGCTCCAGTAGAGCCAGCGGCCGGTGGCCTGGAGCTCCTGGGGTACGCACGGCGCGCCGGTGTCCGCCGACTCGACGGCCTTGCCGGTCTTCAGGTCCTGCGCGGCGACGGCCCCCTTCGTGCCGGTCGCGCTCCACAGCCAGGTGTTCCACAGGGCGGAGGCGACGGGAGCGCGTTCGGCGACGACTCCGCCGCCGATCGGCCGGACCGTCTGCGTGCCGGGTGCGCCGGACGTGCCGGGCGCGGTGCTGACCAGGTAGTCGGTGGAGATGTCGTCGATCCGGCTGCCGACGGGCAGGTACACCTCCGTGAAGCTGTAACCGGGCCCGTTGACGTAGTACCGCCAGGACTGGTCGACTGTGCCCACCCGCCGCATGAACCGTCCGTCCCCGAGTGCGCGGTACTCGGCGCAGGCCGTGTCGCTCGCCGCGCACGAGGACATGACGATGCCGGTCAGCTTCGCGCGGGCGCCGAAGCCGAGCGGGGCGGTCGCGCCGATGTCGCGGACCCACTCGAACGAGGAGCCGCCGCTGTTGTCGACCACGGACAGGCGCCCCTGAGCCAGGGCGATGCTCTGGACGGGAGCGGGCTTGGGAAGCCGCTTGGCCACGGTCACGACCGGCTTCCCGGAGGCGTCCGCGGTGATGTGCCGGACGGCCCAGTCGACGGAGTCGCTGCCGCCGATGACGGCGGCCGTGCCGTCGGGGCCCGCCGAGGGGCCGCCGGCGACCCGGGGCAGCAGGGTGACGGCGGGGCCACCGGCGATCGGAACGGCCTCCAGGGCGTTCCGCACGGTCTTGTAGACCAGCCAGTCGCCGACGATGGCGAAGTTGCCGTTCGACGATGTGCTGCCGTCGTAGTTGTTCAGGGCGATCGAGGTGAACGGGGTCGACGGGGCGGTGCGCGAGGTGACGAGCACGGTCTTGTCGGCCGCGTCCCCGTTGTACAGGGCGATGTACTCGGGCGAGATCTTCCCGAGCCGGAAGCTCTTGGGCACGGGCGGTGTCAGCGCCTCGACGCGGCCGGTCTCCGCCGATACGACGCCGACGCGGCGCTCGTCGCCCTGGAGCTTGGTCGCCGCGAGCAGCCCCGTTCCGTCGCCGGCCAGCACTGTGCCGAGGGGCGTGCCGTCCTCGGGACCGCTCACCGTGAGGTCCCGCTGCGTGCCGTCGGCCTGGAGCGACAGCAGGTGCATGGGGCCGGTGGCGTACGTGCCGTCGGGCTGCTGGAGCCTCTCGTACGCCACCACGGTCGAGCCGAAGACCGAGTACGACTGGTACGTGGCGGGGAGCGTGATCCTTCGGGTGGTGCCGTCGGGGTCGCGCAGCTCGACTTCGCCCTCGCGGCGCAGGGCGAGGGTGTCGGTTCCCGTGCCGTAGACCGTGGTCCCGGCTTCGGTGGGCAGCGGCACGGGCGTGCTGCGGCCGTCGGAGAAACGGGTCCAGAGGACGCCCTCGTACCCGTCCTGGGTGTGGAAGACGCCCTCCGTGCCGATGGCGTCCGCACGGAGCCAGCGGGACTCCCCCTGGAGGTGGAGCCGTGCGTTCATGACGCGCTGCCCGGGCGTCGCGGGCACCACCGTCTCCGACGGCACCGGTTCCTCGGCCGCCGCCGTCCGTGCCAGCGGTGTCAGGCCGCCGCCCACCGTGAGTGCGATCGCCGTCGCGGCGGCGAACGCGCCCCGACTCAAGACATGACGAAACACCAGGAAGTCCCTCCCCGAACCTCTGCCCGCCGTGCCCCCACCGCGGGTGGACGGGAGCGTAGCAGCGGGGAGAGGCGTTTCGGCCCGAGGGGTGCCTGGTTTTTGAACGTGGTCGGTTCGGGGTGGCCGGTGGGTCGCTCAACTCGCTTTCGGCCAGAGCTGATTGCTTTCGGACGTCTTGGGTGCGAGGCGGTTCTTGTCGGGACGGGCCGGTGGGACCCTCGGACGGTACGGCGGTGACGGGGTGAGGCGGGGGTTGCCATGGCTGACGAGTGGCTCGATCTGGCTGACGCGGTGGGGCTGTTGAGGGAACAGCTGGCCGCGGCCCAGCGGGCCGGTGAGGGATCCGACGTGCGGTTCCGGGTCGGGGAGGTCACCGTGGAGCTCGCCGTGCAGCTGACCCGGACCACCGGGGGCGGCGGTTCGCTGCGCTTCGGGGTGCTCGGGGCCGATGCGAAGCGGGAGCACGCCGACGCCACCACGCACCGGTTGCAGATCACGCTCCACCCGCGCGGCACCGACGGCGGCGACCTGGAGATAGGCGACTTCGAGTAGCCGGGGACGAGGATGCTCCTGGAGCGGGTGGTGCGCCTCCGGGCCCGGGGCCCGGACGGGCGCGGCGCCGTGGGGACGGGCTGCCTGGTGGGCCCTGGACTCGTGCTGACCGCCGCCCATCTGATCCGTACCGAGGACGGGTCCGCGCGGTCCGCCGTCGTGGGAGCGCTTCCGGCGACCGTACGGTGGCTGAGGTACGACGACATCGTCGACGCGGCGCTGCTTGAGGTGCCCGGCCTCGCGGCCCGGCCCGGCCTGGTCGCCGGTCCGCCGCGCTGGGGGGATCTGGTCACCTCGCGGACCGGGCACCCCGTGGAGACGTACGGCTATCCCCGGCACCAGCGGCACGGCTCCGGCAGGTCTGAAGAGCAGCTGGCCGGGCGGATCAACCCCGGGACCGGCGGGTCCCTGTACCGCTGGGAGCTGGTGAGCACCGATCCGCTGCCCACCGCGTACCCCGGCGCCGGGGGCGACGGGTCCGGCTGGTCGGGGATGTCCGGCGCGCCGGTCTTCAGCGGCGACCTGCTGCTCGGGGTGGTGCGGGGGGACCGGCGGGCCGTCGCGGGGAGTCGGCTCACCGTGACCCGGAGCAGCGAGCTCCTGCGCGACGACGGTTTCCGGGCGGTGCTGCGCGAGGTGCTCGACGGACGGGAACCGGTCGCCGAACCCGCCGACCTGGCCGGGCTCCTCGAACCCGCCGTTCCGGAGCGGGACCTGCGCTCCCCGGCGATGCTGCTGCGCGCGGACGTGCAGGCGGCGCCGTTCCGTGGCCGCCGGGAGGAGTGGCGGCAGCTGTCCGACTGGTGCCTCGGGCCCGCGAAGACCGGGATCCCGGGCCGCTCCCGCCCCGGCGGCCTCTCGGTGCGGGTGCTCACCGGTCCCGGTGGCCAGGGCAAGAGCCGGCTGGCCCGCGAGCTCGTGGAGGACGTGGCCCGCACCCCCGGCTGGGCCGCCGCGCTGCTCCGGGCCGACCTCGGCGACGAGGCCTGGCAGGGGGGCGCGGCGCCACCCGAGGCGGGGGCGGGCCTCGCCGCCCTTGAGGACTGCGCCCGCGACCTGCTCCTGGTCGTCGACTACGCGGAGTCCCGGCCCCGCTGGATCCGCAGGCTCGTGGAGCGGCTGCGGACGCCCGCCGCCGCGGGCCGCACCGTACGCCTGCTGCTGGTGGCCCGCTCCACCGGCGGCTGGCAGGCCGACCCGTACGACGCGTCCCCCGCCACCCACGAGATCCTCGCGTCCGCGCTCCGCTCCGAGCTCGGGCCGCTGGACCTCAGCGCCGAGGACCGGGCGGCCGCCTTCCGGTCCGCCCTGGACGGCCTCGCGGCGCTCCTCGGCCGGGCGACCGGACCGGCCGGATACGACTGGGCCGCCGTCGCCGAGCGGGTGGTCCCGCCCGCCGACCTGCGCGGCAGCCGCTACGCCACCGCGCTCAACGTCCAGATGGAGGCGCTGGTCGCGCTGCTCCAGGCCGGTCCCGAGCCGCTGGACGCGGTGCCGGGCGAGGTCGTCGAGGCCACGCTGCTGCGGCACGAGGAGCGGTACTGGGCGCGGGCCTTCGCCTCCTCCGCGGGGCCCGGGCGGCGCCCGCTGCCCATGTCGCTGATCCGCCGGATGGTCGCCGCCGCCACCCTGTGCGGCGCGGCCGACGAGGAGGAGGCGGTCGCGGTCCTCGGCCGGGTGCCCGGCCTCGGTGGCGGGGCGGGCCGGGACGAGGCGTGGGAGTACGCCGAGGCGATCCGGCGGCTCTACCCGGCCACCCACGAGGCGTACTGGGGAGCGCTCCAGCCCGACCGCGTCGCCGAGTTCCAGGCGTCCCTGCTGGTGACCGAGGTGCCCGGACTGCTGCCCGCCGTCGCCGCGCAGGGCACGCCCGCCCAGCAGAGCCAGGCCGTGACCGTGCTGACCCGGGCGGTGGTCGGCCACGCCAACAGCGGGCGCATCCGGCGGCGCGACGGCGTTCTGGCGCGGCTGGACGCCCTGGTCGACGGGCCCGTCCTCGGCACCGAGGTGCTGCGTTCCGCCGCCGCTTCCCTGCCGCCGTCGTCCGACGCCCTCGCCCGCTTCACGGCCCGCCTCACCGCCCGGCTCGTCGAGCGCTGCCGGGAGGAGGGCGACCTCGGCGCGGACGCCGACGCCGAGGGTCTCGCCTGGGCGCTCGAACGGGCGTCGGAAGCCGCCAGGGTCCTGGGGGACTGGCGAGCGGCCCTCGCGGCGAGCGAGGAGTCGGTGACGATCCGGCGGGCCCGGCCCAGGACCGCCGGCGTGGAGTACGAACGGCGGCTCTCGGCGGGGCTGGTCCAGCAGGCCTTCGCGCAGCGTCTCGCGGGGCGGCTGCGGGCCGCGCTGCCCGTCGCGGAGGAGGCCGTGGAGCTGTGCCGCAGCGTCGCGCGGGCGGAACCGGACACCGCGCGGGCGGCGTTGGCGGACGCCCTGTCGGTGCTGGCCAGGACCTATCTGGAGCTCGCCCGGGCGGCCGACGGCGTACGGGCGGCCGAGGAGTCGGTGGAGATCCGGCGCCGCCTCGCGGACGAGGACCCGGTCTACGAGGCCCGCTGGGCGACGTCCTTGCGGATCCTCGGAGGCTGCCAGTCGGAGGCGGGAGCCCGCGAGGAGGGCAAGCGGTCGGCGGAGGCGGCCCTGGCCATTCTGCGGCGCCTCGCCAGGGAGAACCCGGACGCGCACCTCGACTCCCTCGCGAGCACGCTCAACAACCTGTCCTGGCACCACTGGCGGCTCGGCTCCGACGAGAGCGTGGGGCTGCATCTCATGGAGGAGGCGGTGGCCCTGCGCCGCCGCCTCGCGGTCGGCAACCCCGACACGTACAACGACCTTCTGGCCAACGCGCTGATCAATCTGGCGGCCAGTCAGCAGGACGAGGAGTCGCTGGTCACGCTCGACGAGGCCTGGGACATCCTGTGGAGCCTGCCGTACCGCCTCCCGGGGCACGACTCCGACCTGAGGCTGCTGCACGCGAACCGGTCCGTGACCTTGTGGGAGCTGTCCCGCTGGTCCGAGGCGATCGACGAGGTGACGAAGGCGGTGGACCTCGGCCGTCGGCTGTACGCGGACAACCCTCTCGTGCACGGCGAGCGTTACGCCGCCAGCCTGGAACGGCTGGCCCGGTACCAGCAGGACCTGTTCGGCCGTTCGTACGCGGCGCTCGTCGCGGTCGAGGAGGCCGTGGCCGTCCGCCGCTTCCTCGCCGAACACCACCCCGACCCCGGCCCGTACGAGCCGGACCGTGCCTTCTCCTGCTATCTGCGGGCCTGGTACCTGTGGGCGACGGGCCTGCCGGAGAAGGCGGCGGAGGCGCTCGCCGAGGGGATCGCGCTGTACGAGGGGCGGCTGGCGGCCGGGCACGACGAGGAGCGGCCGGACCTGGCCATCTGCCTGGGTCTCGCCGCGACCCTCAAGGAGGAGGCCGGCCGCGTCTGGGACGCCCTGGACGAGCGCACTCGCGCGGTCGATCTGCTGACCCCGGGCCCGCTGGAGACTCCGGCGGAGAGGCGCCGGCTGGCGGAGGCGTTCCGGGAGCTGGCCGGTCTGGGCGACCGGATCGGCGGTCTCGACCTCTGTCTCTCCGTGCTGCCCGCGATCGGCGAGGCGACCCGCCTCTACGCCGGCCTGCGCGCCGGCGGCCCGCTGCCGCGACGCGACGCGGACGTGGACGCCGCCGCCACCCTCTGGGTCCGGCTCCTGAACCGGGCCGGCCGCCGCGCGGAGGCGGACCAGGTGCGCCTCCGGTACGGGGTGCACACCCCCTGACCTCGAAGGAGTGACGACCATGACGAACGACGAGCAGCAGACCGACCCGGAGCCGCAGGAGGGCGCGCAGGAGGAGCCGCAGTTCATCTACCGCTCCCTGGACGCCTTCGTCACCGAGTACCTGTGCGTGGTCGTCCGGCGGCCCGTGGGCGGCGGACACCTCGCCTGGTGCCCCGAGTGGTGGCAGCACCCCGAGGCCATCGCCCGACTCGCCGCACTCTGGCGCGCGTTCGAGTACCTGAGCCAGGACCCGGGCCTCGGCATGACCAGCTGGTGGCTCCACCACGCCGATCCCCACCTGGCCGCGCTCATGCACCCCGACAAGGGCCCCTTCGCGTACTGCTCGGGCCCCGACGGCCACACCGACACCCTGGGAGAACTCCCGTACGTCCCCTCCCCACCGGAACTGTGGGACAACCCGGCCTTCTCCCTGGACGCCACTCAGCCCTGACGGACCGAGGCCAACTGCGCCAGGAACCACTCCCGCGGCGGCAGCGCCGTGGCCGCCGTCGCCAGGTGCTTGGTGCGTTCGGTGCGTTCGGGGTGGGGCATCGTGAGGGCGGTGTGGAGGGCTTCGGCGGTGGACGTCACGTCGTACGGGTTGACCGTCAGGGCGGACTCGTGGAGTTCCGCGTACGCGCCCGCCTCGCGGGACAGGACCAGGGCGCAGCCCGCGTCGGAGACGACCGGGATCTCCTTGGCGACCAGGTTCATGCCGTCGCGGACCGGGTTGACCAGGGCCACGTCGGCGAGGCGGTAGGCGGCCAGGGAGCGGGTGAAGTCGTCCTGGACCGAGAGCAGGACGGGCTGCCAGTCGGGGGTGCCGTAGTCGGTGTTGATCGCCTCGGCCAGCTCGGTCACCGCCGCCGTGTACGCGCGGTAGACCTCCAGGTCCTGGCGGGACGGGTACGCCGAGGCCAGGTGGACGACCCGGCCGCGCCACTCGGGGTACGTGTCCAGGAGTTCGCGGTAGGCGAGGAGGCCGCGCACGATGTTCTTCGAGAGTTCGGTGCGGTCCACCCGGACGATCGTCCGCAGGCCGCGCGTCTCGGCGCGCAGCTCCGCCAGGCGGGCGTCCACCTCCGGGCGGTGCGCCAGCGCGCGCAGCTCCTCGCCGTCGACGCCCAAGGGGTACGTCGCCACCCGGGTGCCCGGGCCCGCGTACGGGTCGGCCACGAAGGCGGCAGCCCACGCCTCCGTGTGGAAGCCCAGCTCGTCCGCGCCCGCCATGCCCCGGACGAGCTCCTCGTGGAGGTCGTCCGGCAGCATCGACAGATAGGCGGGCGACGCCCACGGCGTGTGCGTGAAGTGCGCGATCCGCAGGTCCGGGCGGAGCGCCCGGAGCAGGCCCGGGACGAGCGCCAGGTGATAGTCCTGGACCAGGACCGCCGCGCCCTCGTCCGCCGCCTCCGCCAGCGTGTCCGCGAACGCCTGGTTGTAGGCCCGGTACGAGTCCCAGCGGCGGCGGAAGGCCGCGTCGAAGACGGGCTCGCGCGGGATGTCGTACAGGTGGTGGTGGAGGAACCACAGCACCGAGTTCGCGATGCCGTTGTACGCGTCGGCGTACACCTCCGGGTCGATGTCCAGCATCCGTACGCCCGGCTCGGCGACGCCCCGGCGCAGGGCCTCGCGGTCGCCGTCGCCGAGCGCGGCGCACACCCACACGCCGCCCTCCGACGCGACGGCGCTCAGGCCCGAGACGAGCCCGCCGCCGCCGCGCCGGGTGTCCAGCGAGCCGTCGTCACGCACGGTGTACGAGACCGGGCCGCGGTTCGATGCCACGAGAACGGTAGCCATGGGGCGAACCTAGCCCGTCCGGTAAACGCTCAAACGTACGGAAACCAGACAGTCTGCGGTCTCAGTCCTCCCTGCGGCCGCGTACCGCCGCCCTCGCCACCAGACCGGTCGCCGCGAGCGCCAGGCCCAGGCCGCCCAGCAGCCACAGCCGCTCGCCGCCCGCGCCCGTCTCCGCCATCGCGCCGCCCCGGGTGCCGCCCTGCGGGCCGGGGTGCGGGGCGGGAGGAGTGGGCTTTGACGTTGAGGGGATGGGGGTGGGGGTGGGAGTGGGGGATTCCGAGGTTGACGGGGACGGGTTCGACGGGGACGGGGTCGAGGGGGACGGGGACGGGTTCTTGGGTGGGGTCACGATCACCGGGGTCGTCGCGCAGGACGGGTCCGTCTCGGCCGGGCCGCAGTTCGAGCGGGGGGATGTGACCTCGACGCTGTTCGGGAGCTTTCCGTCGCCGCGTACCGGGTCGTCGATCTTCACCGAGTACGTGATCGTCGCCTTCTCCCCGGCGGGGATGTCGCCCCGGTACGTGATCCTGGGCGCCGTGTAGTCGACGTCGCCGAGGTCCGCCCGTACATCGCCCTGATACACCGCGTCGTCGAGGTTTGCCGTCAGGTCGTCGCTGAAGCGGGCGTCCGGGTAGTCGAGGTCGCCGATGTTCTCCGCCGTCACCGTGTACGTGACGGTGCCGCCGGGCTTCACCCGCGCGGGGCTCGCCTTCTTGGTGACGCGCAGGTCCGGCACCGGGACGGAGAGGGCCAGCGCCGACGGGACGTAGGTGTCGCCCCTGGTGGTGAAGGTGAGCCGGGCCGAGCGGGCGCCGACCGGGATCGCGTCGGCCGGGAGGTCGAAGGCCTTCGCGTCGATGCTCAGGTTGTTGACCAGCTTCGGGTCGACGGCGCCGTCGTCCTCGCTGACGAAGAAGTTGTCGGTGTTGCCGGTGTGCGCCTCGGTGACGTTCCGGTCGTTGACGAGGAAGCGGTCACCGGGGGTGTTCCAGTCGCCCTCGTACGCGGTGATGCCGGCCCGCACCGTGCCGCGCGTGCGGTGGAAGCCGTCGACGGTGACGGTGGTGGCGGGCGAGGTGGAGCGCTGGAGGACGTGGCCGCCGTAGACGTAGACGTGGCGGCGGGTGGGGGCGTGGGTCGCGTCGGGGCCCGGGAAGGCGTAGACGACGGTCAGGGACCAGCCCGCCACGCAGCCCTTGCCGTTCGGGGCCCAGATGTTCCCGACGGCCACCCGGGCGTCCGTGCCGGTGACGCCCGCGAAGGCGGCGGTGACGTCGGACTCGCCCGTGTAGTAGTGCGGGCCGTTGGTGTCGGCGGGGTCGGTGACCAGGTCGGCGACGGTGACGGGGGTCTCGGGGCCGGTGCCGACTCGGATGCGCGGGGCGGTCGTCGCGGGGGTGCCGGGCGAGGGGACCACATCGGCGCCGGAGATGTCGCAGCGCTTCAGCGCGGCGCCGCTCGGCCCCCGGTAGGTGCCGTCGTTGCCGCCCCAGAAGAGGCGGGCGTACGCGACGGTCGCGCCGGGCGGGATCACCACATGGCCCGTGCTGGAGCCGTGGCCGGCGGTCATGCGCGCGGTGTCGAGCCGCCGCATGTCGAAGGTGTTGTTGTTGTCGGCGCCCTCCCCGGCGGCGGCGGTCGCGCAGCGCGCGGCCAGGTCGGCCGGGGTGGCGGGGCAGCCCATGACGGTGTTGCCGATGGTCTTGAAGTCCCCGTAGAGCGACGCGTCGTACCGCTTGCCGAAGGGCGCGACGACGTCGGCGGCGGCCGGGGCGGCTCCCCCGAGGGAGAGCGACCCGGCCATCAGGCCGAGGGTCGCCAGCAGGATTCCCATTTCATTTTTAAACCGCATGAAACGGAAATTTAGGCAGGAAGGGTCAGTGTCCGGTGTACGCCACGCGGCCGATCCTCACGCCACTCTGCGCCGCGCGTACTCCGCGATCTCCGCCATCGGCGGGCGCTCCTCCGTGTCCACCGGGTACGTGTGCGGCTCGAAGCCGTGCTCGCCCCGCTCGAACTGGGTCAGCCACGGGCGCACCAGATGCCCACGGGAGAGCCGCAACTGCGCCGTCCGGTAGATCGCGGCCGCCATCCGGCCCAGCGCCCGCCCGTCCTGGTGCCGGTGCTTGCGCACCCCCACGTCCACCTGCGCGAGCGCGTCCAGGCCCACCGTGTGCAGCGCGTCGACGAGCAGGCCCAGCTCCACTCCGTAACCGACGGGGAAGGGCAGCCGCTCCAGGAGCGAGCGCCGGGCCGCGTACTCGCCGCCCAGCGGCTGCACGAAGCCGGCCAGTTGCGGCCAGTGCAGATTGAGCAGCGGGCGGGCCACCAGTTCCGTGACGCGACCGCCCTGACCAGGGGTGTCGCCGAGCGGGCGGTCGTACATCGCCTTCACGAAGTCGACGTCCTGGTCGGTCAGGAGCGGGCCGACGATGCCGGTGACGAAGTCCGCGGAGAAGTCCCTGAGGTCCGCGTCCACGAAGCAGACCACGTCCCCGGTCGTCACCATCAGTGACCGCCACAGGACCTCGCCCTTGCCGGGCACGGCCGGTATCCGGGGCAGGATCGCGTCGCGCGCCACCACCCGCGCGCCGGCCTCCGCCGCCACCTGGGCCGTACGGTCCGTGGAGCCCGAGTCGATCACCACGAGCTCGTCCACCAGCGGGACCGCCTCGGTCATCAGCTCGCGGCGGATCACGGAGACGATCGCGCCGACCGTCGCCTCCTCGTTCAGCGCGGGCAGCACCACGCTCACCCGGGTGCCGCGTTTGGCGGCGAGGACGCGCTCCAGCGGGCGGTCGGCAACGGACCAGGACCGCCGGGCCAGCCAGCGCTCCACCTCTTCCAGCAACGTGATCTCCATCTCGCGGATCGGACGACCGTCTCCACCTTCGAAGCCTTCGGTTACAGTCTTGAACAACGCGGATCCCCGATGCATGTCGGGGTGCCGACCGCGTCTCACAATCGAATACCGCTCATCCAGAGGGGCAGAGGGAAACGGCCCGTTGAAGCCCCGGCAACCCTCCAGTCGGTTCTCGTCCTCCAGCGAGGTCCCCGACTAGGGAAGGTGCCAAATCCGTCTCATGACGAAAAATTCGTCATGGGAAAGATGAGGAGAAAGGGCCTCGCCTCCATGGCTGTACAGACCGTCGCACCCGGAACCACCGTCGACCTCGGTCCCGCTTCCGGACTCTCTTGCCGCGAATGCGGCGAAACCTTCGCACTCGGCCCGATCTTCGCCTGCGAACTCTGTTTCGGGCCGCTCGAAGTCGCGTACGAGCTGCCCACCGGTGACCCGGAGGAGCTGCGCAAGCGGATCGAGGCCGGACCCGCCAACATCTGGCGCTACGCCCCGCTGCTGCCCGTCCCGGCCGACGTCGCCGAGAAGCCCAATCTGAACCCCGGCTGGACCCCGCTGGTCAAGGCCGACAACCTGGCCCGCGAGCTCGGCGTCGAGCCCGGCAAGCTGTTCGTCAAGGACGACTCCGGCAACCCGACCCACTCCTTCAAGGACCGGGTCGTCGCCCAGGCCATCGAGGCCGCCCGCGCCTTCGGCTTCACCACCCTCTCCTGCTCCTCCACCGGCAACCTGGCCGGCGCCGTCGGCGCCGCCGCCGCCCGGGCCGGCTTCCGCTCCTGCGTCTTCATCCCGCACGACCTGGAGCAGGGCAAGGTCGTCATGGCCGGTGTCTACGGCGGTGACCTGGTCGCCGTCGAGGGCAACTACGACGACGTCAACCGCTTCTGCTCGGAGCTCATCGGCGACCCGCTGGGCGAGGGCTGGGGCTTCGTCAACGTCAACCTGCGCCCGTACTACGGCGAGGGCTCCAAGACGCTCGCGTACGAGATCTGCGAGCAGCTCGGCTGGGTCATCCCGGACCAGCTGGTCATCCCGATCGCCTCCGGCTCCCAGCTCACCAAGATCGACAAGGGTCTCCAGGAGCTCATCAAGCTGGGGCTGGTCGAGGACAAGCCGTACAAGATCTTCGGCGCCCAGGCCGAGGGCTGCTCCCCGGTCTCGGTCGCCTTCAAGGCCGGCCACGACGTCGTGCGCCCCCAGAAGCCGAACACCATCGCCAAGTCCCTGGCGATCGGCAACCCGGCCGACGGCCCGTACGTGCTCGACATCGCCCGCCGCACCGGCGGTGCCGTCGAGGACGTGGACGACACGCAGGTCGTCGAGGCCATCAAGCTGCTCGCCCGCACCGAGGGCATCTTCGCCGAGACCGCGGGCGGCGTGACCGTCGGCGTCACGAAGAAGCTGGTCGAGAACGG
Organism: Streptomyces sp. NPDC094032; assembly: GCF_040303965.1. Classification (NCBI taxonomy): domain Bacteria; kingdom Bacillati; phylum Actinomycetota; class Actinomycetes; order Kitasatosporales; family Streptomycetaceae; genus Streptomyces; species Streptomyces sp. NPDC094032. The sequence continues at coordinate 119,868 of NZ_JBEOUE010000002.1, forward strand.
CCTCATCGACCCGACGCTCACGACGGTGGTCCTCAACACCGGCGACGGGCTCAAGACCCTGGACGCCGTGGCCGACACCTCTCAGGCGACCGCCACCATCCGCCCGAGCCTGGACGCGTTCCGCGACGCGGGCCTGGCCCACTGAAAGGTCCGTGAACACATGGCCGTCAACGTCCGCATCCCCACCATCCTCCGCACCTACACCGGCGGTCAGTCCGAGGTGAAGGCCGAGGGGACGACCCTCGCCGAGGTCATCGCCGACCTGGAGAAGAACCACGCGGGCATCGCCGCGCGCGTCCTGGACGACCAGGGCAAGCTGCGCCGCTTCGTCAACGTGTACGTCAACGACGACGACGTGCGCTTCGAGCAGGGCCTGGAGACCGTGACGCCGGACGGCGCGGGCGTCTCCATCATCCCGGCGGTCGCCGGCGGCTGCTGAGCCCCCGCGCGCCCCCGGGCGCACGCCCGTACCCGCCCGCGCTTACCCGCGAGTACCCGTCTCACCTGAATTGCCCCTTCCGCGAGAAGAAGCGGAAGGGGCAATTCTGCATGGTTGAGCGCGATAGAGTTGGGGAAGTCCCCGCCGCTGCTCGTGTCAGACGCATATGAGAATGCGCCCCCGCACGGCAAGAAGTAGCCAAAGCGCCCGTGCCTTGTGTACCTTCTGCGTGCTTTGCCCGGCCCGACTTGACCCGGAATTCAAGGGAATCTCCCCAATTCGCCTTTCCTGGCTGCCCAGAATTCTCGTCCGATTGACCTGTTGCAGAGGGCAGTTGGGCAGATACATTCAGCGGCGGTCGACGCGTTCCGGCGCAGGGTCTGACCCGGGTCCGCGAAGTGCGGTCCCGCGCAAGGGCCAGTAATAGGGGAGTTAGGCATGGCTCAGGGCACCGTCAAGTGGTTCAACGCGGAGAAGGGCTACGGCTTCATCGCGGTCGACGGTGGTGCGGATGTTTTCGTCCACTACAGCGCGATCCAGATGGACGGCTACCGCAGCCTCGAAGAGGGGCAGCGGGTCGAGTTCGAGATCTCGCAGGGCCAGAAGGGTCCGCAGGCGGACATGGTCAAGCTCGCCGGCGCCTGAGCGCGGCGCGATCGGCCACCGACGCACCTCCGTCGAGGGGCCCGCATCCAGACCGGATGCGGGCCCCTCGTCATGTGCGCCCGGCTCGTGCGCCCGGCTCGTGCCTCCTGGGCGCTCCCAGGGGTGACCGATCCTCGGTAGTCGCTTGCACTCGCATGGGGCGAGTGCTAATCATTGGCGTTAGCACTCTGAAGGTGAGAGTGCTTAATCGAGGATCGGGCAGACGAGGCCCGCGGCCAGGTGGGGCAAGGAACCACAGGGCTCGGGGGCCGTCCGTCGCGGGCGTCGGCGCGGTCCAGGAGCGTTATCCACCCCAGTCCGGGAGGACCACTTCACATGGCCAAGATCATCGCGTTCGACGAGGAGGCCCGGCGCGGTCTCGAGCGCGGCATGAACCAGCTCGCTGACGCCGTCAAGGTCACCCTCGGCCCCAAGGGCCGCAACGTCGTCCTCGAGAAGAAGTGGGGCGCCCCCACGATCACCAACGATGGTGTCTCCATCGCCAAGGAGATCGAGCTCGAGGACCCGTACGAGAAGATCGGCGCCGAGCTGGTCAAGGAAGTCGCCAAGAAGACGGACGACGTCGCCGGCGACGGTACGACCACCGCCACCGTCCTCGCCCAGGCGCTCGTCCGCGAGGGCCTGCGCAACGTGGCCGCCGGTGCCAACCCGATGGCCCTCAAGCGCGGCATCGAGAAGGCCGTCGAGGCCGTCTCCGGCGCCCTGCTTGAGCAGGCGAAGGATGTCGAGACCAAGGAGCAGATCGCTTCCACGGCCTCCATCTCCGCCGCCGACACCCAGATCGGCGAGCTCATCGCCGAGGCGATGGACAAGGTCGGCAAGGAAGGCGTCATCACCGTCGAGGAGTCGCAGACCTTCGGTCTCGAGCTTGAGCTCACCGAGGGCATGCGCTTCGACAAGGGCTACATCTCGGCGTACTTCGCGACCGACATGGAGCGCATGGAGGCGGCCCTGGATGACCCGTACATCCTGATCGTCAACTCCAAGATCTCCTCCGTGAAGGACCTGCTCCCGCTCCTGGAGAAGGTCATGCAGTCGGGCAAGCCGCTGCTGATCATCGCCGAGGACGTCGAGGGCGAGGCCCTGTCCACGCTGGTCGTCAACAAGATCCGTGGCACCTTCAAGTCCGTCGCCGTCAAGGCCCCGGGCTTCGGCGACCGCCGCAAGGCCATGCTGAACGACATCGCCATCCTCACCGGCGGCACGGTCATCTCCGAGGAGGTCGGCCTCAAGCTGGAGAACGCGGGTCTCGACCTGCTGGGCCGTGCCCGCAAGGTCGTCATCACCAAGGACGAGACGACGATCGTCGACGGCTCGGGCGAGTCGGAGCAGGTCGCCGGCCGCGTGAACCAGATCCGTGCCGAGATCGAGAACAGCGACTCGGACTACGACCGCGAGAAGCTCCAGGAGCGCCTCGCGAAGCTGGCCGGCGGCGTGGCCGTCATCAAGGCCGGCGCCGCGACCGAGGTCGAGCTCAAGGAGCGCAAGCACCGCATCGAGGACGCCGTTCGCAACGCGAAGGCGGCCGTCGAGGAGGGCATCGTCGCCGGTGGCGGCGTCGCGCTCCTCCAGGCCTCCGCGGTCTTCGAGAAGCTGGAGCTGGACGGCGACGAGGCCACCGGTGCCAACGCCGTCAAGCTGGCCCTGGAGGCCCCGCTCAAGCAGATCGCCGTCAACGGTGGTCTCGAGGGTGGCGTCGTCGTCGAGAAGGTGCGCAACCTCCCCGTCGGCCACGGCCTGAACGCCGCGACCGGTGAGTACGTCGACATGATCGCCGAGGGCATCATCGACCCGGCGAAGGTGACCCGTTCCGCTCTGCAGAACGCGGCCTCCATCGCGGCGCTGTTCCTCACCACCGAGGCCGTCATCGCCGACAAGCCGGAGAAGGCGTCCGCGCCGGCCGGCGGCGGCATGCCGGGCGGTGACATGGACTTCTGATCCTCGCGGCGCGCGGCGCCTGAAGGATCGGCGGTTCATCGCTGAACGCCGAAGGGCGGCACCCCCCAGGGGGTGCCGCCCTTCAGTCGTTGCCGGGTACTACAGCGTCAGCGGACGTCGACGTAGTCCGCCACACCCGACGCCTGGAAGTGCGCGGAGTCGGCCACGTAGACGAGGTTGTACACGCCGTCGACCGTCGCCTTGTGCTTCAGCGCGATGTTGCCGTTGGGGGCGGTGTTGCCCTTGGCGACCGTGATCCACTTCGAGCTGCCCTTGGCACGGAACTGCAGCTGGAGCTGCTTGTAGGCCAGCGGCTTCCAGCCGGCCACGTTGTGCTGGAGCGTGCCCGTCACGGTCACCGTCGAGCCCTTGCGGACCGGCTCGGGGGCCGCGTTGACGTTCAGGATCCGGGTCTCGGCGCGGACCACGCGGAACGGGGAGCTGACGGACTCCGCGTAGTAGTCCGACGTGAGGTGCCGCAGCCGGAAGTAGCCGCCCTTGTTCCACACGGCCATGCCGAAGGAGGCGCGGGTGCTGGAGTAGAAGCCGGTCGAACCGATCTTCTTCCAGCCGGTCCTGCCGTCGGGCGACTGCTCCAGGAGCACCGTCTCGTAGGACGACGAACCCGACCAGCGCTCGTACGGGGAGCGCAGCTGCCCGTACACCTTGAGACGCGCGTCCGGCCCGAGCGAGTAGCCCACGGTCGTGGTGCGCGTGTCGAGGGGCATGACGAGCGTGCCCTGGATCGACGAGAAGGCCTGGAAGAGGTCCGCCGACTCGACGGTCCAGCCGGAGGCGTTGGGGCCCGCGGCGGCGACCAGCTTCGCCGTGTAGTTGCCGTCCGCGTCGGTCCGCACGATCTGCGGGAACGGGGTGGCCTCGTGGTAGTAGTCGTGCGGCGCGCCGAGGGTGACCTTGACCGGCTGGTCCGCGAGCGGGGCCCCGCCGTTGTCCGGGTCGGTGACCTTGCCGGTGATGGTGACGACCTCGCCGGTCACCGCGCGCGTCTTGTCGGCGGTGGCGGTGACCGTCATCTTCCGGGCCTGCCACTCGCTGAAGTAGCGCCAGTCGGAGGCGGAGCCGTGGACCTCGGAGCTGTTCTCGGTGAACGTGGCCTTGTACGACTCGTAGGCGCGGGTCGCCGGGATCGGGGCGCCGGCGAACTCGCCGGTGTCCGTGGTGACGGCCGAGTCGGCCGGGCCCTCCTCCGGGGTGGCGCGCTGGTACGAGACCGAGCGGCCGGTCAGCGGCACTTCGTCGCCGGAGCCGGGCTGGATGCCGGTCAGCTTGCCCTGCGGGCGGATGAACCGGTCGTTCCAGCCGGGCTTGCCGACCGCGAAGGTGAGCAGCGGACGCAGGGTGAAGTCCAGCGTGCCGGCGTCGGCGCGGGTCACCGTGTTGCCGAGCGAGTCGGTGGCGGTGACGTCGATCGCGTACGTGCCGAGCGCCGGGATGGTGCCCTGGTCCTCGGTCAGCTTGAGCGTGGCGTCCGCGGGCAGCGTGAAGGTGCCCGGGGTGGACTGGAGGAGCTCCGGGATGTCGGCGAGGACGGTGTCGCCCTGGCGGACCTTGGCGGAGACCTTGGAGACGGTGGCCTGCGGGGCGTCCGTCCACGCGGTCACGCGGAAGTTGCCGCGCTGGTTGTCCTGGGTGACGGCCCGGCCGATGCCCACCGGGGTGGGCGTCGGGGCGGGCTCCTCCGCGAGGGCGGGGGTGGCCGCGGCGCCCAGGGTGAGCGCCGTGACGAGGGCTACGGCGGAGAGCCGGCGCAGGTCGGACCGGCGCAGGTCGGACCGTCGGAGGTCAGATCGCGTCGACATAGATGGTCCTCGACTCGCTGTAGAAGAAACCGTTCTTGGACTGGAGGACCAGCGCCCAGGTGCCGTCACCGTAGTTGGTGTCACGGAAGCTGAAGTTGCCGGTCGTGCTGGTCGGGATGTCCTTCTTGGTCCAGTACCAGTTCGGGTCGCCCTTGGGCTTGAACACCAGCGTGACCTTCGCGCCGGGCATGGCCTTCCAGACGCCGCCGACCTTCTGCTGCACGAGACCCTTGACGGTCATCGTGGCGCCGGTGCGGGGCCGGGACGGGGTGATGGAGACGTTGACGATCCGGGTGGGCGTACGGGCCAGTCGGACCGGGGTGCCCGTGCGGGCGATGAAACGGTCCGTCTCCGGGTGGTAGATCCGGTAGAGGGCGTTGTCGTAGCCCCACGTCTCGAACTGGTAGAAGCTGCAGTACTGGGTGGCCTGCGACTTCATGTTGCGCCAGGTGCGGCCGTTGTCCAGGGAGACCTGGAGGGCGACCCAGTCGACCTTGTCGTAGCAGGACACCGACGCGTTGGTGGCCAGGCGGCCGGTCGCGGTGAGGCGGCCGAACTCGTCCAGGGTCATCCGCGCCTCGGAGTACCAGAAGTGCTGCGGCACGGCGATGGCGGCGATGTCGTACGGCCGGTCGTTGCCCTTGCCGTAGTACACGGAGGGACGCAGACCGGTGTAGATGCCGGTCGTCGCGTACTGGACCCGGGCCAGGTGCGAGAAGTAGCCGTCGGCGTACGTCGTGCTGGCGCCGATCTGGTCGACCACGCCGTTGCCGTAGCTGAGCGGCTCGGTGCCGGTGGAGATGACCGGGGCGCCGGTGAAGCCCTTCCAGCCGTCGGCCGTCAGGCGCTCGACGCGGCCGGTGACGGTGACGTCGGTGTTCGCGTTGACGCGGTACCGGCTGGTGTCCGAGGTGATGCGGTACGTCAGCTTCTCGACGCCCACGCCGGACAGCGGGCGCGCGTTGTCGGGGTCGACGTCGGTGGCGGCGGAGACGACGGCCGAGCCGCCGGTGATCTCCGCGTCCGGGGTGACCGGCAGCGAGAAGGCGCCGTCGGCCGCCGTGGTGACCTGGGCGGTCGTCGTCCGCGGCGTGGAGTACGCGTCGCGCAGGTTCAGCGTGACGGTGACCGTGGTGCCGGCGGCGGCGGGAGTGCGCTCGCCCGTGGCCGGGTTCCAGGTGGTGGCGGTGCCGTTGAGGACGACGTTCCGCTCGTCGTAGCTGGTGGTCTTACGGTCGAAGGCGGCCGTGGAGACACCGGTGTGCAGCTTGTAGCCGAAGGAACCGCCGGTCCAGCGCTCGACGACACCGCCGGGCATCCGGTACTCGACGGCGAGCGGGTAGTCCCCGAAGACGGTGCCTTCGGGGAGCTTGATCGCCGCGTCGGTGGTCCAGGCGTTGTAGCCCGTCGAGGTCAGCTCGTCCGTCGTGGCGAGCACGGCGGCGTCCGGGGCGTTGGAGGCGAGGACGCTCACCTTCACCCAGAGGGCGTTGCCGGGCAGCCCGAGGCTGAGCCGGCCGTCGTCCTCGGTGGTGGTGCGCGTGACGGTCGCCGCGTACGCGGTCGGTGCCGCGACGATGGTCGGCAGGGCGACGCCCGCCGAGAGAGCGAAAACGGTTGCCGCACGTACCAAGGCATGCGGCAGCGTGCGCGTTGAGCGCATCTGAAGGACCCCCCACAGGTCGGAAGGCGGCGCGTTCGATATCGCGGGCCGCGTGTGAGCACGATAGCGCTTCACGGTTGAACATGTTCACTCGATTACGCGTTCGTCGCGGGTTCGTCCCTGTTTGCAGGGAGAGTTCGTCCGTACGATGCTGGATGGAGGACGCCGGGGGCGGCGGCGGCCGCCGTGGGCGGCACGGCCCGTGACGTGCGAAGACGTGCGAAGACGTGCGAAGACGGGAGCCGGCGATGATCACCCTCCTCACCACACCGGCGGAACGCGAGCTCGTCATCACCCGTACGTTCGCGGCGCCCGTCCGGCGTGTCTGGGAGGCCTGGACGCGTCCTGAGCACGTCCGCGCCTGGTACGGCGTCTCCGGGCTGACCATGGCGGTCTGCGAGATCGACCTGCGGCCGGGCGGCGCGTGGCGCTGGGGCCAGCGGGCCCCCGACGGCCAGGAGATCGTCTTCTCCGGCACCTACGAGGAGATCGTCCCGGCCGAGCGCATCGTCTACTCGGAGGTCTTCGAGCAGATGCCCGGCGGCGACCCGGTCCGTGTCGTCCTCGCCTTCGACGCGACCCCCGACGGCGGCACGGCCCTGACCAGCACGTCCTTCTGGCCGTCCACGGAGATCCGGGACCAGGCGCTGGCCGCGGGCATGGAAGCGGGGGTGAAGGAGCAGTACGACCGGCTGGCCGACCACCTCCGCACGATGTGACCGCCCTGGAGGTCCCGCGGCTGCGGGCGGACGGTCTGCTGCTGCGCCCCTGGGAGCCGGCGGACCTGCCGCTGGTCCGCGAGGCGTCGGCCGACCCGTACATCCCGCTGATCTCGACCGTCCCGCCGGTCTGGTCCGAGGCGGAGGGCGAGGCGTTCCTCCGCCGCCAGTGGGCCCGCGCGCAGTCGGGCGCGGGCTACCCCTTCGTCATCACCCGCACCTCGGACGCCCGCCCCCTCGGCACGATCGGCCTCTGGCTCCACGACCTCCCCGAGGGCCGCGCGAACATCGGCTACTGGCTCTCCCCGACCGCCCGAGGCAACGGCACAGCCACCCGAGCCCTCACGACCCTCACCACCTGGGCCCTCACCACCCTCCACGTCCCCCGCCTCCAACTCCTCGTAGAACCCTGGAACACGGCCTCCGCCCGCACGGCCGAACACGCCGGGTTCGTACGGGAGGGGGTGCTGCGGGGGTGGCAGGAGATCGGGGGGGTGCGGCGGGACATGGTGATGTACGGGCGGGTGGCGGGGGACGCCGAGGGGTGAAGCGAGCGCCCGGGAGGGGCGGGCGGCGCTCGCCACCCGCCCCTCCCTGACACGACCTAGCCGCAGAGGCAGGGGTCGCCTTCCTGGCCCAGCATCGGGACGTCGCTCGCCCGGACCGCGCCCGCGAACGCCTGGATCTCGTCCACGTCGCCCTTCAGGTACTCGCCCCAGCCGTCGGCGGTGTGACCGCGGCCGACCTGGAGGGCGCCGCCGCTCTTCCAGCCGTTGGGCAGGGTGGTGCTCGCCTGCACCTGCTTGATGCCGTCGGCGTACAGCGTGAGGGTGTCGGCCGCGTCGTCGTAGACGATGGTCAGCTGGAGCTGCCCGTTGTTGCCCGACGGGCCGGTGACCGAGGAGACGACCTTCTCGGGTGCGCCCACCTCGTCCCGCTCGGGCACGACCAGCTGGTACGCGTAGGTCTCCGGGTCGTAGCGCAGCTTGAACGCGTCGGTGTGCTCGCCGGCCTGGGAGAGGACGGTCATCGGCCGGGTCGCGTCGGCATCGTCGATGCGGGCGACCACGCCCAGGGTCCAGCTGTCGCCGGTGTCCACGACGGGCCCGTCGGTGAGCGCGTGCCCGCCCTCGCCGTCCAGCCGCAGGTTCGCGGCACCCACCAGCGGGTACGGCTGCCACGGGCAGCTGGGGTCGATCTCGCAGGAGCTGTCGGGGCCGCGGTAGAGCGAGGCCCCCGGCGCCAGCCGCAGGGGCGCGCCGCCGTTCCGCTCCGGGCTCGCACCGTCGGTCACGGTGTCGAACGACCAGTGTCCGAGGAGCCGCGGCTTGCGGTAGGCGAGCCGGGACGCCTCGTCGGCGACGACGACCCGGTCGTGGACCCGCACGTCGCCGATCTCGCCGATCCAGCGGTCCTGGTAGCCGTTCTTCGACCGGATCCGGCCGATCTGGAACGCCCCGGCCGACTCCACCGGGGCGGCCTCGGCCTTCGTGCCGACCTCGCGGCCGTTGACGAAGAGCTGTGCCTGGCCGGTCTCGGCGTCGTAGACACCGAGCAGGTGGGCCCACTCGCCGGCTTCCGGCGCGCCGCCGGAGACCTTCGCGTCACCGATGGTGAAGGTCCAGCTCGCTCCCGAGTCCTTGCCCTGGAGTCCGAGGGCGAAGGCGGCACTCTCTGCCGTGTCCTGGCTGGCGACGGTCATGGACCGGTCGGTCTGCGCCGGGCGCACCCAGGCGCCGACGGCGAAGGTCTTGCGCGGGTCGGCCGCCGGGGCGTTCGGCGTCAGGAAGCCGTGGGCGCTGCCGTCGAGGACGGCGGTGGAGGCGAGTCCGGTGCCGGAGGGCGCCGGACCACCGAAGGCCACTCCCGTCCCGGCCGCGGCGGCCGTTCCCGCCTCGGCGGCGGCGCTGGTGGCGCCCGCGGGGTCGGCCAGCTTCCAGTGGGCGACGGGCGTACGGCCGGACTTCACGCGGAAGTAGTACGTGGTGGATGCGCTGACCCGCCCGGCGCGGTCGACGGACTGGACGCTCAGGGTATCGGGGCCGGAGCTGAGCGCGAGCCGGCGGATGGTGGCGGGGCCACCGGGCTCGGTGGGGCGGACGGTGAGACGCGGGCCGCCCATGAAGTCGTACTGGTAGGCGACCACGTCCGGCGACGGGGAGTCCACGACGAAGCTGCCGTAGTCGCCCACGCCGCCGTACTCCCTCTGGGAGTCCGGGTACTCGGGCGAGGTCACGGCCGGGACCGAGGGGCTCGCGTTGTCGTACACGAACCGGCAGGCGGCGCCCGGGGCGTCGGAGCTCCACGCGCCGTTGGCGGTGCCGTCGTTTCCGCGCACGCGCCAGGAGATGACCGTGTCGGCCGGGATGTCGGCCGGCAGGTCAAGGGTGTGGGTCCGGTTCGTGAACCGCGGGTAGGTGGTGAAGGAGCGGTGCCGCTCGACGCCGGCCGCGTCCGTCCACGAGAGCTCGAACTCGCCGGAGACCTGCTCCTGGTTGCCGGGGACGTCGTCCTCGACCGGGTCGGACAGCAGGGCGCTGAGCCTCGGCGGCTGACCGACGTACGGCACGTCGGCGCCGGTCGCGCACGGCCGGCCCAGGGTCTGCAGATCGCTGATGAGCGGCTGCTTCGGCGGCAGGTTCCCCGCCGCGTACGCCGTGCCGGGCACCGCGGTCGCCCCCACGACCGCCGCGAGGCAACTGCCGAGCAGCAGCCCCCGTTTTCTGAATCGTCCTGACATAGGTGTGTTTCCCTCCCCTTTGGTGTGCGTCTCCGCACGGGCGAACGCGCTTTCTAAGGCGGCTCGAAGGCCAGGAGGCTAACAGCGCCCACTGACGTTGCCGACCGGGTTTTCGGCGGGGCGGCGGAAGAGGCCCGTCCACAGGAAGGGCTCGCCGAAGTGGGGGGAGGTGGCGGGCTCGTCGTGCATGCGGCGGAGGGTGATGGGCTCGAAGGTGTCGGGGCCGGTGAAGAGGGCGTGGAGGGCATCGGGGGTGTAGGCGAGGCCGCCGTGGAGGGTGCGGTCGCGGTAGAAGGCGGGGTCGGGGAGTTCGGAGCCCATGCCGCCGGGGCCCGCGGCGAAGCAGGTGAGGGCGAAGTGGCCGCCGGGGGCGAGGTGGCGGGTGAGGAAGTCGAGGTAGGTGACGCGGCGGTGGGGCGCGAGGTGGTGGAAGCAGCCCGAGTCGTAGATCAGGTCGTACGGCCCGTCGAGCGCGGCCTCCAGGGCGGGGGAGAACGCGTCGCCGTGGAGGAAGCGGATGTCCCGGCCGGCCTCCTCGGCGCGTTCGCGGGCCCAGTCGAGCGCGCCGGGCGAGAGATCCACCGCGTCGACCCGGAAGCCCCGTTCGGCGAGGTGCAGCGCGTTGCGCCCGGGGCCGCAGCCGAGGTCCAGGGCGCGGCCGGCGGGGGTGATGAGGCCGTCGTCGAGATAGCCGACGAGGTTCTCGTCCGGCTTCGGCACGAAGAACGGGACCGGCCGGGAACGGTCGTCGTAGAACCCCTGCCACTTGTCGGCGTCCTGCGCGAACAGGCCGTCCAGGAGGTGGAGGACGTCGTCGGCGGTGCGGGTCGTGCGGTCCATGTGGTGCCCCTTCCGTGTCAGGGAAACGGTAGGGGAGTTGGGGGAGAAAGGGCAGGTCAGGGGGTGTGGGGGTGGGGGGTGGGGAGGGCTGTGCGGGGTGTGGAGGGGGGTAGGGAGGGGTGGTGGGTCCGGGCCCCCTCCGGGGGGTGGGGCAGGGGCCTGGAGGGGGGTTCGCGGGGCGTCCCGGGGGGTTCTCGGGAGGGGCTGGGGGCGGTTTTCGGACGGGTTCGCGGGGGCCTGCTCGCGGGGGCCCCTACTCCGTCAGGTCCGCCAGCAGGCCCGGGTCCTGGCCCGCCCGTTCCAGGGACGCCGTCACGAAGCCGTCCGCCTTCAGCTCCTCGATCGTCGCGCGGAGGAACGCGACCGTCTCCGGGGAGCGGGTCACCGGCGTGCCCACGGCCTGCCGGATCTGCATGAAGCGGGGTTCGACGAGGCGGACCTCCGGGTGGGCGGCCGCGTACGCCGTCATCGGCTGGCGGATGCCCGCGCCCGCCTCCAGGCCCTGCGCCGCGAACGTGTCGACGCCCTCCTCGCCGCGCACCAGCTCCGCGTGACGCAGGGTGCGGGTGAGGTACAGGTCGTACGCGGAGCCCGCCTTCACGCCGATGCGGACGCCCGGGGCGTCCACCTCCTCGGGGCGCGTCAGGGCGGAGTCGCGCGGCACCGCGTACACGCCCTCGATGACGACGTACGGGGCCGTGAACGCGACCTCAGCCTCCCGCGCCGGCTCGACGGCGAGGAAGCAGAGGTCGGCCCGGCCGGTCGCCATCGCCTCGTACGACTTGCGCGCCGCGTCGAAGCAGAGCAGCTCCACCGGTACGCCGAGCCGGGCGCCGATCTCGCGGGCGAGGTCCACGGTGATGCCGGCCGGGGCGTCCGGGGTGCCCTGGGCCAGGACCGGGTTGCCGAGGTTGATCGAGGCGCGCAGGGTGCCGGTCGGGGCCAGGTCGGAGACGACGACGGAGGCCTCGGGCGGCGGGGCGGGCGCGGAGGCCTCGGCGGGCACGGGGGCTTCGGAGGCTTCGGGTGTTGCGGGGGTCGCGGGCTTCATGGGGCCGGAGTCTAGGCGGACGCGGTCGGGGACTCGTGGGCCTCGGCCAGGCGGGTCAGGTCCCGCTCGGTCAGCTTCAGCGCGCCCGCCGCCACATTGGCCGCCAGATGGCCGAGGTCGCCCGTGCCGGGGATGGCGAGCAGGTGGGGGCCCTGGTGGAGGGTCCAGGCGAGGCGGACCTGGGCCGGGGTCGCCCCGTGCTCGCGGGCCACGGCCAGGATCGCCGCCGGTTCCGACGCGGCCGTCGCGCCCCCTTCCCGGCCCGCCCCGGCGATCGAGTAGAAGGGCACGAACGCGATGCCCTGCTCGCCGCAGTGGCGCACGAACTCCGCGTACTCCGGGCGCACTCCGATCCCGTACATGTTCTGCACGCACACCACGGGCGCGATCCCCCGCGCCTCCTCCAGCTGCTCGGGCGTGACGTTCGAGACGCCGAGGTGGCGGATGAGACCGGCCTCGCGGAGTTCGGCCAGGGCGCCGAAGCGTTCGGCGACCGAGTCGGCGCCGAGGACCCGGAGGTTGACGACGTCGAGGTGGTCGCGGCCGAGCTGGCGCAGGTTCTCCTCGACCTGGGCGCGCAGGGCCGCCGGGGTGCGGCCGTGGTCGGTCCAGGCGCCGGACGTGTCCCGCGCGGGGCCGACCTTGGTCGCGATGACGAGGTCGTCGGGGTAGCCGCCCGAGGGGCCGGCGAGCGCGCTGTTGATGAGTTCGTTGGCGGAGCGCAGCCGCGAGAAGTAGAAAGCGGCGGTGTCTATGTGGTTGACGCCGAGATCAATCGCCTTGCGCAGCACCGCCATCGCCTGGGCCCGGTCCCGGGGCACGGTGTCCTCGACGAGCGCCGGGCCGGTCTGCGGCAGCCGCATTGCGCCGAAGCCGATGCGGCGGACGGTGAGGTCACCGAGCGTCCAGGTGCCGGAAGCGGCGGCGGAGGGAGCGGAAGCGGGGGGCGCGGGGGTCATCTGGTCTGCGGTCATGGCCGGGATGATCTCCCGCCGGACCGGCCCGCGTCACGCGCCTTCCCCGGCCGTACGCTGCGTCCGACGTGATCGTGAAGAACAAGGGGGACCAGGGCATGGCGGCGTATCGCGTACGGGGGCGGGGCAGACCGGTGCGGCTGGGGGAGGTCCGGCGGCTGCACGCCGACGGGGAGCGTGCCGAACGGACCGCGCGGCGCTTCCTCCGGGGCGCCCGGCTGTCGGCGGCCGCCGCCGTCCTGCTCGGTCACGCCGCCGTGCTGCTGCTGTGGTGGGACCCAGGCACGGCGGGGCAGCGGCGGGCGCTCGCCGTGGGCGCGGTGGCGCTGGGCTGCGGGGTGCTGTGGGTGACGGTCCTCGCCCGGGCGACGCGGTGGGTGCGGGCCGGGGTGATCGCCGACGCGGGCAGCGGCCCGCCGCCCGCGACCGGCCTGCTGCCCGACGCCCTGGTCGGGCCGCCGGACTGGCTGTGGGACTGGACGCGGCTGCTGCACATGGTGTCGATGTGCGTACCGATCGGCGCGCTGGCCGCCGCCCTGGCGGCCGCGGCGGGCGACGAGGGCGGCCTGCCGGAGCTGACCGCCTGGGGCACCACCGCCTTCGCGCTGCTGCTCACCGGGATCATGGGCGGGATCATCGGCGGCCTGGCCTTCGGCCTGGTGGACACGGACGAGGAGTGCTGGACGGTACCCGGAGCCGTCCGCCGCCTGCGCCGCTACGCCGTCCCGTTCCTGCTCGCGGCACCGTGGCTGGCCGGCTGGTACTCGGGCTGGTCGGCGCTGCTCATGGGCGGGGCGCTGCTGTGGATCCTGATCGCGCCGGTGAACTACGTGGGCACGCAGATCCCGGGGACGTCCTCGTCCGACTGAGGGCCGACTGAGGGCCGATTGAGGGGCGACTGGGGCGACTGGGGCGACTGAGCGGCGGGGGCTACCCCCACCCCCCACGCGCATGCCTGCCGGATGGGGAGCTGACGCACACTCAACCATGCTTCCCCCATGACGACTTCCGCCGCTCTCGCCCTCACCCTCGCCCTCTCCTCCGCCGCCCTCACCGCCCCGGCGACGGCCACGCCCCCCGCGCCCTCCGTACCCGCCTCCGCCCCCGCCCTCGCCTGGCACAAGTGCGGCCCGGCCGGTCTCGGGCAGGAGTGCGCCACCCTCTCCGTACCGCTCGATTACGCGGATCCGCAGGGCCGTCAGGTCCCGCTGGAGGTGTCCCGGATCCTCAGCGGACGGCCCGAGGCGCGGCGCGGGGTCCTCCTCGTGGTGCCCGGCGGGCCCGGCGGCTCCGGTGTGCAGCGGCTGAGCGCCAAGGGCGCGGCGCTCGGGGAGCAACTGGGCGGCGCGTACGACCTGGTGGCGTTCGATCCGCGCGGGGTCGGCGGCAGCATGAAGGCGGACTGCGGGCTCGCGGACGACGACCGGCGGCTGGTGAACCTGCGGAGCTGGCCCGCCGCCGACGGCTCCATCGACGCGTCCGTCGAGCGGTCCCGCCGTATCGCGGAGGCCTGCGCCCGCAACGGCGGCGCCGAGCTGCGCAGCCTCACCACCGCCAACCAGGTGCGGGACCTGGACCGGCTGCGGGCGGCGCTGGGCGAGGAGAAGGTGTCGGTGTGGGGCGTCTCGTACGGCACGTACGTCACCGCGCGGTACGCGCAGAAGTTCCCGCACCGCACCGACCGGCTGGTCCTCGACAGCAGCGCCGACCCGAACCCGCGCACGGTCGCGCAGGGCTGGCTGCGCGGGATGGCGCGGGGCGCCGAGGACCGCTTCCCCGACTTCGCCGCCTGGGCCGCGCACCCGGACCGGGCGAAGGACGGGCTGCGGCTCGCCGAACGCGCCGAGGACGTCCGCGCCGTGGTCCTCGACCTGGCCGCCCGCCTCGACCGGGAGCCGAAGACCTCGACCACGGCGGGTGCGCCGCTGACCGGCAACCTGCTGCGGCAGGCGTTGCAGATGGCGCTCTACTCGGACACGCAGTTCGAGGGCTTCGCCCGGCTCGTCCAGCAGGCCCGCACCCCGTCCGAGACGCCCGTCCTGCCGCCGGCGCTCGCCGGTCCGATGCCGGGTTCCGACGCGGCCGTCACGGTCGGCGTCATCTGCAACGACGTGAAGTGGCGGGGTTCCATCGGCTCGTACGAGCGGGCCGTCGCCGCCGACCGGGCCGCGTACCCCCTGACGGCGGGCATGCCGGCCAACATCACGCCCTGCTCCTTCTGGCAGGGCGGCCCCGTCGAGAAGCCCGTCCGCCTCACCGACCAGGGCCCCTCCAACATCCTCATGATCCAGAGCCTGCGCGACCCCGCCACCCCGCACTCCGAGGGCCTCAAGATGCGCGCGGCCCTCGGCGCCAAGGCCCGGCTGGTCTCCGTGGACCACGGCGGCCACGGCATGTACCTCGGCAACGGCAACGCCTGCGGCGACCGCACGGTGACCCGCTTCCTCCTCACCGGCGAGCGCCCGGAGACGGACGTGACCTGCTGAGAAGGGGCAGGCACGCGAGAGGGCTCCCGGTACGCGCGTACCGGGAGCCCTCTCACGTATGCAGGTGTCGTCAGACCTTCGCGGGAGCCGGAGCCGGAGCCGGTTCCGGGGCCGGCGTCGGCGACTGGGCCGGCTCGGTGGTCGTGGCGGGCTCCAGGGGGGCCGCCTCCGCCTCCGTGTCCACGTTGAACTCCTCGATCAGCTCCTTGCTGAAGCCGAAGAAGTACGTGGCCAGGAAGCCCACCACGTAGCCGACGAGGAGGCCGCCCGCGTAGATCGCGATGGTCTCGCCGAGGCCCTTGTTGCCGTCGAGGAGGGGGAAGAGGGCCCAGCCCGAGGGGCCGATGGCGGTGGAGCCGACCTGGGTGCCCAGCATGTTGAAGAGGCCGATGAAGCCGCCGCCGAAGGCGCCGCCGATGCAGGCGGTGATGAAGGGGCGGCCCAGCGGCAGCGAGACACCGTAGATCAGGGGCTCGCCGACGCCGAGGAAGCCGGCGGGGAGGGCGGACTTGATGGTGCGGCGGATCGAGCCGTTGCGGGGCAGCTTGCGGTAGACGGCCATGGCCGCGCCGACCTGGCCCGCGCCCGCCATCGCCAGGATGGGGAGGAGGACGGTGAAGCCCTGCTGTTCGATCAGGGTGGTGTGGATGGGGATGAGCGCCTGGTGCAGGCCGAGCATCACCAGCGGGAGGAAGAGGCCGCCGAGGAGGAAGCCGGCGCCGGCGCCCGCGTGGGCGAGCAGCCAGGTGGCGAAGTCGCCGATGCCCTGGGAGATCTCACCGGCGACGAACATCAGGCCGAAGATCGTGGCGAGGCCGGAGATCAGGACGGTGAGGGTGGGGGTGACGAGGACGTCGAGGGACTCGGGCACCCAGCGGCGGCACCACTTCTCCACGTACACGGCGAGGACCGCCGCGCCGAGCGCGCCGAGCACACCGCCCTGGCCGGGGGAGAGCTGCTGGCCGAAGACCTCGATCTTGGCGACGCCCGCGAAGACGATGATGGACGCGACCGCGCCGCCGAGGATCGGCGTGCCGCCGAACTCCTTGGCCGTGTTGAAGCCGACGAAGACCGCGATCAGGGCCATGAAGCCGCTCGCGATGGCGGCGAGCGCGGGGGTGATGCCGGGCAGCCAGCCGAGGTTGATGAGCAGGCCGTTGAGGCCGGCGATGATGCCGCAGCCGATGAGGGCGGGGATCAGCGGGACGAAGATGTTCGCGATCTTGCGCAGGAAGAGCTTGAACGGGGTGGAGTTCTTCGCCTTCTGCGCCGCCTTGATCGCCGCGCCCTGGGCGGCGAGGTCGTCCGCCGAGGTGGCGGCCGTCACCTCGGCGGCGGGGGTTTCGGCGATCAGGGCCTCGAGGGCGGGGGTCACACGGGCGACCGTGCCGGGGCCGAGGACGACCTGGTACGTGTCGTCCTCCACCACGCCCATCACGGCGGGCAGGGCCTTGAGGGCCTGGTCCTGGACGAGCGAGCGGTCCCGCAGACCCAGCCGGAGGCGGGTCATGCAGTGGGCCACGGAGCTGATGTTCCCTGCGCCGCCGACGAGGGGGAGGATCGCGGCGGCGATGGCGCGGTTCTTGTCGTCTGTGCTCATGGTGCGGTCGTGCCTTGCTGTGAGGGGGTGCCCGGCGAGGGGTTACGGGGTGGAGGGCGCCGTGGTGGCGGCGGTGGGCGCGCTGGGCGCGGTCGGGTTCAGAGCGGCCCGCAGGTGGCCCCGGGAGTCGTGCAGGCGCTGGTCGGCGGCCTTGGCATCGATGTCGGCGAGGATCATCAGGATCGCGGTCTTCACCTCTCCGTCGGCGGCGGCGAGCGCGGTCTCGATCTGCTCGTCCGGCGCGCCGGTGGCGAGGGCGACGATGCGGCGCGAGCGGGCCTGCAGCTTCTCGTTGGAGGCGCGGACGTCGACCATGAGGTTCCCGTAGGTCTTGCCGAGCCGGATCATGGTGATCGTCGAGATCATGTTGAGCACCAGCTTCTGCGCGGTGCCCGCCTTCAGCCGGGTGGAGCCGGTGAGCAGCTCGGGGCCGGTGACGACCTCGATGCCGTGCTCGGCGGCGGCGGCGAGCGCGCTGTCCGCGTTGCAGGACAGGCCGATGGTCAACGCGCCCTGGGAGCGGGCGTGTTCGACGGCGCCGATGGCGTACGGGGTACGGCCGGAGGCGGAGATGCCGACGACGGTGTCGTCGGGGGTCAGCCCGAGCGCCGTGAGGTCCTGGACCGCGAGCTCCTTGGAGTCCTCGGCGCCCTCGACGGCCTTCACCATGGCGGAGGGGCCGCCCGCGATGAGGCCGACGACCTCGGAGGGGTCGGTGTTGAAGGTGGGCGGGCACTCGCTGGCGTCGAGGACGCCGAGCCGGCCGGCCGTACCGGCGCCGAGGTAGAGCAGCCGGCCGCCGCGGGCCATGCGGGCGGCGGTGGCGTCGATGGCGGCGGCGATGAAGGGCAGCTGCTTGGCGACGGCGGCGGGGACGGACTGGTCCTCGCCGTTCATCAGCGCGGCGAGCTCGGCGGTCGGGAGCTGGTCGATCTCGGCGAGCTCGGGCCGGAACGCCTCGGTGGTGAGGGTGGCGAGCTGGGCGCGCAGCTCGGAGTAGGTGGCGGCGCTGGAAGCGGTGGATGCGGTGGACACGGGGCGGCTCTCTCGTGATTCAGCGGGTGCGGGGGGAGTGGCGGTGGGCGAGGGCTTCGTACGAGGCCGCGAGGGCAGGGGCCGCCGTCTCGTACGTACGTTGGGTGACACAGGTGAACAGACAGTCCACGACCAGGAGTTGGCTGGTGCGGGACGACATGGCCGCGGGGCGCAGTTCGCTCTCGCGGGCGGTGGAGGTGGTCAGCACGTGGTCGGCGTACTGCGTGACCGGGCCGTCCGGGCGGCCGGTGATCGCGACCGTCGTGGCGCCGTGGTCGAAGGCGACCCGCAGCGGTTCTATGACGTCGCCGGTGGAGCCGGAGTGGGTGATGGCGATGGCGACGTCGCCGGAGCGGAGCTGGACGGCGTTGGTGACGGCCAGGTGCGGGTCGCTGTGGGCGTGCGCGATCAGGCCGATGCGGAGCAGCTTCTGGCCGAGGTCCTGGGCGACCAGGCCGGAGGCGCCGACGCCGTAGATGTCGACGCGGCGGGCGGTGGCGAGGGCGGCGACGGCGGCGCCGAGCTGGACGGTGTCGAGTCCGGCGGCGGTGTCGGCGAGGGTCTGCTGCTCGTCGTAGGCCAGCTTGGCGACGACGTCGGCGACCGGGTCGTCGACGGCGATGTCGGCGGTGACGGAGGGGGCCCGGCCGGACTGCTGCTGGGCGGCGAGACCGGCCAGCGCGAGGCGCAGGTCGCGGTAGCCGGGGTAGCCGAGCAGCCGGGCGGTGCGGACGACGGTCGCCTCGCTGGTGCCGGTGAGCTCGGCGAGACCGGTGACCGTGAGGGCGGCGCAGCCGGCGGGGTCGCCGGCGACGGCCTCGGCGACGCGCTGCATGGAGCGGGTCATGGAGGGGGCGAGGGTGCGCACCTTGGCCGCGAGGGCGGCGGGGGCGGGCGGGGCCGCGAGGGCCGCCGGGGCGGCCGTGGGGGCGGTCCCGGAGGCGGTCACGGAGGCGCCGGTGAAACTTTCCTTCACGTCATTGGTCACACTTGAAAGATATTTTCGGCTAAGGAGAGCGTCAAGACCCCGTTGGACCCGTATCCGGGCAGGACATTGGTCCCACGCGTGACCTGGGGCCGGGCCTGGGGCGAGAATGTGAACATGGACGACATCGACCCCGTGGAACAGGCACTGCATGCCGCCCGCGCCCTGGTTCTGGCCGATCTGGTGACCCGGGAGGTCGCCATGGCCGAGGTCGTCTCGATGGTCGAGGACGCCGTCGCCCACCGCCGCTGGTGGGTCGAGCAGTGGCCGGAGGGCGCCGCCTTCGTGGCCGGGCTCGTCGCCCAGGACGTCCAGGACGCCCTGCTGGAACGTTACGGCCGCTGGCCCCTCTGCCCGGTCTGCTCCTCCGGCGACCCGCACGCCCTGGACGTCGAGCCGGAGATGGGCCCGGACCCGCACTGGGTCTGCGGCAAGCAGGGCGTGGTGGTCGCCCCGGTGGGCGGCCTTACGTGACCCTCTACATCGACGCGCCCACCTGGCCGGGCCACGGTCGCGTCTGGTCCCACCTGGTCAGCGACGTCTCCTTCGAGGAGCTCCACGCCTTCGCCGCGTCGATCGGCGCGCCCACCCGGGGCTTCGACGGCGACCACTACGACATCCCCTCCGACCGCTACGCGGACGCGGTGGCGGCGGGCGCGGTCGAGGTCGGCTCGAAGGAGCTGCTGCGCCGCCTCACGGACGCGGGCCTGCGCCGGCCGAAGGGCCGACCGGCGCAGGACGGCTCTCAGACCGTGTAGCTGATCCCGGCCCCGTGGGTCGCGGCGACGGTCCCGGAGGCGTACCCGTCGTGGATCCTGACCGGATTGCCGTCGACGTTCCGTACCTTCAGGGTCGTACGGACCTGGGCGCAGCCGCCGAGCTGGGCGCGGGTGAGGTGGAAGGTGTTGGCGGTCGTCTGGTGGTGCTTCGCGTCGCTGATGTTCCAGCGGGAGACCGGGCCGCGCAGCGCCGGGCCGCACAGGGCGCCGTCGGCGTTGCGGGGCTGGGCCTCGACCCAGGTCTCGACGGTGCTGCCCTTGTACGCGGTGGTGCCGCCGGAGCAGATGGAGGAGCCGGCGACGCAGGTGGAGAGGGCGGCGTCCTGGTAGAGGACGAAGTCGGTGTCGCTCGCGGACGGGGTGTACGTGGAGCCGAGCGTGGACGCGGTGGTGGCGCGGGCGACGGTGGTGCCGGTGCCGGCGAGGAGGGTCCAGCGGGAGGTGGCGGGGTAGACCTTGCGGGCCAGTTCGGCGCCGGCCGGGACGCGCATGGTGACGGTGCGGCCGTTCGCGATGATGGTGGAGTACGAGACGACCGACAGCGTGCAGGTGTAGCGGCCGTCGGCGGGGGCGATGAACACCCAGCGCAGGGAGGCGGTCAGCGAGGTCTCGCCCGGGGGCACCAGGTTGGCGGCCCAGTAGGAGCCCGCCTCGGTGCCGGTGGGCAGGGGCGTGCCGTCGGCGTTTTCGCAGCGTATGGCGAAGGTGTTGCCGATGTTGTCGCCGGCGGCGAGGGCGTCGACCGGCTCGGTGGCGAAGTACCGGGACCACAGGAACGAGCGCTCGCCGGCCGTGGAGTCGAAGGTGATCGCGGTGCCGGGCACGTCGAGGTAGGTGGTGGCGTTCCGCGTCACCTCGTACGGGAAGCCGGTCGAGGCGGCGCTCGCGGGCGCGGCGTCGAACACCGCGCCCGCGAGGGTGAGTACGAGGGCGCCGGCCGCGGCGGCGGCGGTGCGGAGGGTGCTGCTGAGTCGCACGGGAGGACCTGCTCTCTCGTCGGCTGGGTTCAGCGCGACGATACGACTCGCTGCTCCTGTGCCGCACCCGAGGCGACCACGCGGGACGCGCCCTTGTGGAGCTTCAGCGAGAGCGCGACGGTGCCGAGGCCGAGCAGGGTCATGGCGGCGCCGGCCCAGGCGGGGGAGGCGTAGCCGTATCCGGCGTCGATGACGGTGCCGCCGAGCCAGGGGCCGCCGGTGTTGCCCAGGTTGAAGGCGGCGGTGGTGGTGGCCCCGGCGAGGGTGGGGGCGGCGCCGGCGACGTTGAACATACGGGCGTTGAGGGCGGGCGCCGTGTAGAAGCAGGAGACACCGAGCAGGAAGGTCAGCGCGATCGTGGCGACGGGGCTGGCGGCGAGCAGGGCGAGCGCGGCGAGGAAGACGGTGGAGGCGGTGATGCCGGTGAGCAGCACGCCGAAGAGGTGGGCGTCGGCGACCCGCCCGCCGATGTACGTACCGATGAGAGCGCCGATCCCGAAGAGCGCGAGCACACCGGAGACCCACCCGTCGTCGAGCCCGGAGACGTCGGTGAGCAGCGGGGCCAGATAGGAGAAGGCGCAGAAGACCCCACCCGCGGCGAGCGCGGTGAGCAGGACGGAGAGCAGCACCTGCCGATCGCGATAGATGACGAGCTCACTGCGAAGCCGAGCCCGTACCTCGGGCAACGGCAGATCAGGGATCTTCATCAGCACCCCCACGAGGGCGATGGCGGAGGCGCCCCCGACGGCCCAGAAGGCGGACCGCCACCCGAGATGCTCGCCGAGGAACGCTCCGGCGGGCACCCCCAGCACGTTCGCGATCGACAGCCCCCCGATCATGACGGCCATGGCCCGCGCCCGAGCCCCGACCGGCACCATGGCGATGGCGACGGCGGCCCCCACCGCCCAGAACCCGGCACAGGCGAGCGCGCTCACCACCCGCGAGGCGAAGAGCACCGAGTAGTTCGGCGCGAGCGCCCCGGCGACCTGCCCGACCCCGAAGAGGCTGATCAGCACGACGAGCGTGGTCTTACGAGGCAGCCGCAACGTAGCCACGGCAAGCAACGGCGCACCGACGACCATCCCGATGGCGAACGCGGAGATGAGCAGCCCGGCGGTAGGTATGGACACCCCCATGTCCTCCGCGATCGGCGGCAACAGCCCGGACAACATGAACTCACTCGTCCCGAGCGCGAACACGGAGAGCCCGAGAATGTAGACGGCGAGGGGCATACGGGCGGGGGCGGGGGCGGGGGCGGACGACACGACTTCGGCATCGGGAGAGTCTGACGGCATGACATGGGCAACCTGCCGTTTGTGCCTGTCATTCCTCCCCGGGGGACCGTCTCGGGATACGGGACGGACGCCCGGCCCCTGCCCGAGACCGCTCAGGACGCCAGGGCGCCGTCGAGGTACTCCTGCACCGGCCCGAACAGCCCGTACGGTACGTACTCCGCGATCGCGCCATGGGCGACCCAGGCCAGCTCGGCCAGCTCATCGGTGTCAGCGACATGGGCCGTACCGCCCGACACCTCGCACGCGGTGTACGACATCTGTCGGCCCGTCTTGGGGTGGACACGCTCGCCGAGCAGCTCCACAGCCGTCACGGTCAGCCCGGTCTCCTCCCGGGTCTCCCGCACGGCGGCGTCCTCCCGGGACTCGCCGGGCTCGACCTCACCGGCCGGGAACTGCCAGGAGAGCTGTCCCTCGCTGACGCGCCGGCGCACCATGAGTACGCGCCCCTCGTTCACGACGATGGCAGCGGCGATGCCCGGGCGCTCGTCCGTGTTCTGGTTCGTCATGTCTGCTCCTCCAGAACGGCCAGGATGGGTGGGAAGATCGTATCGACGGGGATGAAGCGGGACACCGCGTTTCTGCGGACCCACATGACGTCGATGTTCTCGGCCGCGTCGCTGTTCGTGGCCTCGCCGGCCAGGTACTCGCAGAGGAAGTACTCGCACAGCACACCGGTCACGGGGTGAAGGCGGTTTGGGACATCCGGGAGGGCATCCCTCTTCAGGACCTCATCACCGGCGTTCCCGACGCCGCCTTCGCCCTGCGCCGGTACCGCCGTCCTCTAGCCGCCACCAAGGAGACGGTCGAGCGCTGGTACGCCAAGCGCGACTGCCGCGGCGACATCAACACGCGGCTCGACCTCGTGAAGCTCGTCCAGCTCTTCACCGAGGCCGGCTTCACCACCGTCGAACCCTGGACCTTCGACCCGGCCATTGCCAACCCGAAGCGTCGGTGGGGCAGCGTCTACGTCGTTGCCACGAAGTAGCCCCTCACCCCCCCAACTCCCCCAACTCCCGCTCCATGTTCCCCCGCGCCCGCTCCTCCCAGACCGCTGCCCCGTACGGCGTGCGGAAGAGGCGGGGGAGGGAGAGGAGGTGGGTGAGGATGGTGGTGCGGCCTTGGCGGAAGGCTGGGTCGGGGACGAAGGCGTATTCCTCGCGGACGGCTCTCGTATACCCCGTATAGGTATCGGGGGAGCTGGCCAGGATCGCCAGGTCCGCGTCGCAGAGGGTCTCGCCGTTGAGGTCGCCGGGGGCCGGGTCGTGGGTGGTGGTGAGGCGGACCAGGCGGGCTACCTCGGCCACCTCGTGGGGGGTCAGGCCCGCTTCGTGGAGGGCTCTTTCGGCCAGGTTCGCCGAGCGCTCCTCGTTCTCCGAGCGGTCCGGGCGGTAGACCGCGTCGTGGAACCAGGCGGCCAGCCGTACGAGCTCCAACTCGCCGCCCTCGCCGCCCTGATCGGCCAGTTCGTCGATGCGGTCGAGGACCGCCGCCAGGTGGTCGACGGTGTGGTACCTGCGCTGTGGCTCGGCCCAGCGGGACAGCAGGTTCCGGCCGTACGGCAGGGGGTCCGGGCCCTCGCGGCCGGCCCGGGCGGCGAGCAGGGTCGAGGTCCAGCGGCGGAGCAGGTCGCGCTCCCGGTCTGTCTCCTGATCCGTGGTCATGGGGGCATTCTGCCGTGCCGGGTGGGGGTGGGGTGGGGGCCTCGCTGGGGAGGGCGAGTGTCGGCGGGGGGTGTTCCGGTTTGGCTTTCACCTCGGCTTCAGTGGGTTTCCGTTCGCCTTCACCTCGCTCTTACATACCCCCCATGGGTATGCTACGGTGCAGCGCACAGGTACCCCCCAGGGGTATGCCTCGGACGGTCTCGGACCGTTCCCGGGGTTTTCCAGGGGGCGGAACGCGAGCGAAGGGTCAGGGCAATGTCAACCGTCAATCCCCGGCGCTGGTGGGCACTTGTCGTGCTCGCCGCCGCACAGTTCATGGTCATCATGGACACCTCGATCATCGGGGTGGCGCTCCCCGAGATGCAGAAGGACCTGGGCTTCTCCCAGGGTGAGCTCCAGTGGGTGTTCAACGCCTACGTGATCGTCTTCGGCGGTCTGCTGCTGCTCGGCGGCCGGCTCTCCGACCTCATCGGCGCCCGCAAGATCTTCGTCACCGGCTGGATCATCATGATCGCCGGATCGGTCCTCGCGGCCGTGGCGCAGACCGCCTGGGTCGAGATCCTCGGCCGCGCCGTCCAGGGCGTCGGCGGCGCGCTCATCGCGCCCTCCGCGATGACGCTGCTCATGATGCTCTTCATGCACGACCCGAGGGAGCTCGGCAAGGCCATGGCGCTCTACGGCGCCGCCGCCCCCGCCGGTGGTACCGCGGGTGTCTTCCTCGGTGGTGTCTTCACCGAGTGGGCCGCCTGGCAGTGGTGCTTCATCATCTACGTGCCGATCGGTCTCGCGACCCTCGCCGCGACCAAGATCCTCCCGCAGGTCGAGTCCCGCCGCGGCTCCGTCGACGTCCTCGGCGCCGTCGCCGTCACCGCCGGTCTCGCGCTCGCCGTCTTCGCCGTCGTCCGTGCCCCCGAGGTCGGCTGGGGCTCCACCGGCACGATCCTCCAGCTGGCCGGCGCCGTCGTCCTGCTGATCCTGTTCTTCGTGATCCAGAAGGCCATCCGCGAGCCGCTCATGCCGCTCAGCGTCTGGCGGGTGCCGCGCCTCGGCTCGGCCAACCTCGCGATGACGCTGCTCGGCGCCGCGTGGATCCCGATGTGGTACTTCCTCAACCTCTACCTCCAGCAGGTCCTCGGCTACGGCGCCTTCGCCTCCGGTGCCGCGCTGCTCCCGATGACCGTGCTCCTGATGATCTTCATGACGGCCATCACCGCCAAGCTGATGGCGAAGGTCGGCGCCAAGCCGCTCATCGGCATCGGTCTGCTCGTCCTCGCCGCCGGTCTGGTCTGGCTGGCCGCCGTCGAGCCCACCGGCACCTTCCTCGTCGACGTCCTGCCGGCCTCGCTGGTCGCCGCGCTCGGCATGTCCCTGGCCTACATCCCGGCGATGATCGCCGCGATGTCCGGCGCCCCGCAGGAGCAGGCCGGTCTCGCCTCCGGCATCGTCAACACCACCTACAACGTCGGCTCCGCGCTGGGCCTCGCCGCCCTCACCGCGGTCGCCATGTCCCAGGGCGCCGACCAGCTCGGCAACCTGCCGAAGCTGACCGACGGCTTCTCCTCCGCCTTCATCGGCGCCGCGATCATCGCCGCGGTCGGCGGTGTGATCACCCTCCTCGTGATGAAGAGCGACAAGGCGCTCGCGGCCGACGCCTCCGTCCCCGCGCAGCAGAGCGGCGACAAGGTCTCCGCGTGACGCAGCCCCTCAGGGGCCGCCCGACGTTCGCCACCAGCGGACGTCGGGCGGCCCCTTCGCCGTATCCGAAGCCATATGAGGGAGATGAATGAGATGGATCTGAATACCCGGGCCGTTCATGTCGTCAATCAGCCATTCTCCTCCGGGAGTTGGCCGCTCTCCGTGCCCCTCGTGCAGTCCTCCGCCTTCGCCTTCGACTCCGCCGACGAGCTCGCCGGAGCGATGGCCGGGCCCGACGGGCAGTACGTCTACAGCCGGCGCGGCAATCCGACCGTACGGGCCCTCGAACAGACTCTCGCCGGGCTCGAAGGGGGCGCCGGGGCCATCGCCTTCGCCTCCGGGATGGGGGCGATCAGCGGGGTGCTGCTCGCGCTGCTCAAGCCGGGCGACCGGGTGGTGGCGCAGCGGTGTCTGTACGGGGGGACCTTCGCCGTGCTGTCGGATCTCGCCAAGCGGTACGGGATCGAGGTCGTGTACGTCTCCGGGGACGAGGTCGCCGAGTTCGAGGAGGCGGCCGTGCATCCGGCCACCCGGCTGGTCGTCCTGGAGACCATCGCGAACCCCACCGGTCAGGTGGCCGACCTGCCGGGGCTGCTCGCCGCCGCCCGCAGGCTCGGGGTGACCAGCGTGGTCGACAACTCGCTCGCCTCGCCGGTGCTGTGCCGCCCGATCGAGCTGGGCGCGGACGTGGTGGTGCACTCCACCACCAAGTACCTCTCCGGCCACTCGGACGTGCTGGGCGGCGCGGCCGTCTTCGCCGACGACGGGCTGCGCCGGAAGGTGTGGCCGCGCACGGTCGAACTGGGCGCCTGCGCCGACCCGTTCGCCGCCTGGCTGACGCTGCGCGGGATACCCACGCTGCCGCTGCGGATGCGCGAGCACTGCGCCAACGCGGCCGTCCTCGCGGAGCGCCTCGCGGCCCGCTGCGACGTGGCCGCGGTGCACTACCCCTGGCTGGCCGGCCACCCCTCGTACGACACGGCCCGCAAGGTGCTGTCCGGGGGCGGTGGCCTGCTCTCCTTCGAGCTGGCCGGCGGCCGGGAGGCGGGGCGCGCCTTCATCGAACGGGTGCGCGTGGCGAAGCTGGCGCTGTCGCTCGGCGGGGTGGAGTCCCTGGTGACCCATCCGGCCTCGACCTCGCACCGGGAGCTGGACGCGGAGGCCCTGGCGGCGGCCGGGATCGCGCCCGGTCTGGTGCGTATGTCCGTCGGCATCGAGGGGGTCGAGGACCTGTGGAGCGACATCGAACGCGCGCTCGCCCGGGAGGGTGGTGAAGACCCCGGCGGATGGGGTCATTTGAGCCTTCTTTTGGGTTGACAAAATAAATGAGCAATTCGTAGATTGGGTAGTGCCAAGGAACAAAGGAACGACAGGAACGACCACTCCTAGGTCAAGGGGGGGCGCGTGATGCGCTACTTCGAGGACTTCCGGCCCGGCGACATCCATGAGCTGGGCACCGTCACCGTCACGGCGGAGGAGGTGCTGGAGTTCGGCAGGCGCTTCGATCCGCAGCCCTTCCACACGGACCCCGAGCTCGCCGCGGAATCGCAGTTCGGCGGTCTGATCGCCAGCGGCTTCCACACCCAGTCGATGTTCATGCGGCGCTACGTCGACGGCCTGCTCGCCTACAGCTTCTGTATGGGCTCGCCGGGGATCGACGAGGTCCGCTACCTGCGGCCCGTCCGCCCCGGTGACGTCCTGAAGGCCCGGGTGGAGATCCTGGGCGTCACCCCGTCGCCGTTCAACCGCACCAGCGGCACCGTCAAGCCGCGCTGCACGCTGGTGGCCGAAGACGGGACGGCCGTGTTCAGCATGATCCTGCACAGCATCTTCCGGCGCCGCCCCGCCGGGACCGAGGTCGGACATCTGTCGTCGATGCCCGCGGCCCAGGACCCGATCGGTTGCTGCGCGCGCCCGCGCACGCACGCGCGCGCCGAGGAGAGCGCCCCCGCAGTGGCCATGAGCGCCTGACCTGAACAGGTACGCGACTGAGCACGGCCGTCCGCACAGCCAGTCAGCACCACCGCCCGCAACCCAAGTGAAGGGGGACCTCCTGTGGAGGCCGTATCCCGCACCGCCCAGTGGACCGCCGCGGCGCGCGCCCTGGAGACCGAGCGCGAGGACCGGCTGTTCGCCGATCCGTACGCGCGTACCGTCGCCGACCAGATCGGCTTCGAACTGCTCAAGCGCTACGACGGGGGCGGCATCGTGCCGTTCCTCGCCATCCGCACCACCTACCTGGACCGCGCCATCGTGGCGGCGGTGCGGGAGCGCGGCATCCGCCAGGTGGTCTTCCTCGCCGCCGGCATGGACACCCGGTTCTTCCGGCTGCCCTGGCCCGACGGCGTCACCGTCTACGAGCTCGACCGCCCGGCCCTCCTGGAGGCCAAGGCCGAGATGCTGAAGGACGAGCCGCTGCCGGCCGGCCGCACCCGCGTGCCGATCCCGGTCGACCTCACCCAGGACTGGACCGGCGCCCTGAAGGAGGCGGGATGGAAGAGCGACGAGCCCGTCCTGTGGGTCGTCGAGGGCCTGCTGTTCTTCCTGCCGGAGGACGCCGTACGGACCCTCATCTCGACGCTCTCCGCGCACGCGGCGCCCGGCTCCGTGCTGCTCGGCGACGTCATCTCCAGGGCCGCCCTGGAGAACCCGCTCGCCCGCACCTTCATGAACGCCCTGAAGGAGGACGGCAACCCCTGGCTCTTCGGCACCGAGGAGCCCGAGGCGCTGCTCGACGCCTGCGGCTGGGCCGTGCGCGAGGTCAAGCAGCCGGGTGAGCCCGGCGCCGACTTCGACCGCTGGCCCTACCCGGTCCCGGCGCGCGTCGTCCCGCGCGTCCCCCGCTCCTTCCTGTTCACCTGCGACCTGCCCGGATACGAGGAGGAGAAGGCCGCATGAGCGCCCACGACTTCCACCAGAGAGTCATCACCGACGCCGGCGCCGCGGTGCGCGGCCTGACCGTCTCGCTCGGCGAGCGGCTCGGCCTCTACAAGGCGCTGGCCGACCACGGCCCGCTGACCGCCGGCGACCTCGCCGCGAAGACCGGGACCAACGAGCGGTACATCGAGGAGTGGCTGCACGCCCAGCTCTCCGCCGGGTACGTCGAGCGGCACCCGAGCTCGCTCACGTACACGCTGCCCGCCGACCACGTCGAGGTGCTGGCCGACCCCACCGCCGTCACCTACGCCGCCGGCTTCTTCACCGCCCTCAAGGCGCTGTACGCCACCGAGGACCTGCTGGTCGAGGCGTACAAGACCGGCGACGGCGTCGGCTGGGCCGAGCACGACGCGGCCCTCGACACCGGCATGGGCTCCTTCTTCCAGCCGACCTACGAGCACAAGCTGGTCCCGGACTGGCTGCCCGCCCTGCACGAGGTCACCGAGAAGCTGGGCAACGGCGGCACCGTCGTGGACGTCGGCTGCGGCGTCGGCCACACCACGCTGCTCATCGCCAAGGCCTTCCCGAACGCCACCGTGCACGGCTTCGACTACTCCGAAGAGGCCATCAACATCGCCCGGCAGCTCGCCGAGGAGGCCGGCCTGTCCGACCGGGTCGTCTTCGAGGTCGCCTCCGCCGACGACTACCCCGGCACCGGCTACGACCTGGTCTGCTTCTTCAACGCCCTGCACGACATGGGCGACCCGGTCGCCGCCGCCGCGCACGTGCTCAAGTCGCTCGACGCCGACGGCACCTGGATGCTCGTCGAGTCGAACGTCTCGCCCGCCGACATCGACACCCAGACCCCCGCGGCCCGCATGTTCATGGCCCTGTCCGCCGTGATGTGCCTGCCCGTCGCCGTCGCCCAGCGCGGACCGCACGCGCTCGGCAACCACTCCGGCGAGAAGGCCTTCCGGGCCATCGCCGAGGAGGCCGGCTTCACCCGCTGGCGGCGCGCCACCGAGACCCCGGTCAACGCGGTCTACGAGGTCCGGCCCTGATCCACCGGCCGCACCCGTCGCCGTACGCACGGCACGAAGAAGTCCGGCCCTGAGGCTCCCCGGGTCCCGTCCGGCCCCGAGCCCCACCGCCCCACGAGTCCCGAGGAGTCACACCATGGGCGTCACCGCCCCGCTGCCCGTCACCGACCGGTTCATGGAGGTCCTGGAGCGTCTCAGCGAGCGCTCCGTCGAGGACTACTACAACCCGTACCAGACCTTCCAGTGGCCCGAGACGCTGGAGGAGAACCGGTACTGGATGACGCCGGAGCTGCTCACCGTCTACGGCACCGAGCACTTCGACACCCTCGGTGAGGAAACGCTTCAGCGCCTGTCGAAGTGGGAGTCCATCAACTTCTACAGCCTCAACGTGCACGGCATCCGCGAGCTCCTCATCGAGGTCGTCGGCCGGATCCACATGCCGGGCTTCGAGGTCCCCTCGGACTTCTTCCACCACTTCATCGGTGAGGAGAACGAACACATGTGGTTCTTCTCCGAGTTCTGCCGCCGCTACGGCAACAAGATCTACGGCTCCACCGGCATGCGCGCCGACGCCGCCTGGGAGCCCGAGGTCGAGAACTTCCTGGTCTTCACCCGCATCCTGTTCTTCGAGGAGCTGGTCGACCACTACAACTCCCGGATGGCCAAGGACGCCTCCCTGTGCCACACCATCCGTGAGGTCAACCGCATCCACCACCAGGACGAGTCCCGGCACATCGCCTTCGGCCGCGAGCTGGTCTCGCTGCTCTTCCAGCGCATGTGCCAGGCCGTGAGCGCGGAGCGCGTCCGGGAGGTGGAGGCGTACCTCAAGCGGTACGTCGTCTACAGCATCAACTCGCTCTACAACCCCCACGTGTACCGGGACGCCGGCATCCCCGACCCGCTCGCGCTGCGCAACTCCCTCGTCGCCGACGAGAGCCGCCGCGCGCACGAGCGCAAGTCGGTCCGCAAGCCGCTGTCCTTCTTCCTGAAGACCGGGATCTTCACCGACGACACGCTGCCCGTCGTCTGAACCCGCCCAGGAGACCTCCCCGGACGCCGGCGCTCCCCGGAGCCCGGCCCCTCCCGGAGGCCTCCCACCCGAGAGGTGACGAGACCATGACCTTGACGAGCCCCGAGACCGTCGGGGAGACCAGGGGCCTGCCCACCATGGGCCCCGAGGGGACCCGCCTGCTGCGGCTCCTCGACGACACCTTCGAAGGCTGGGGAGTGGCCGCGGGCGCCCGCCCGATGACCATGCCCCCGCTGCTGCCGGCCGCCGACCTGGCCCGGCTCGACTACTACGACAACTTCCCCCACCAGGCCGTCGTCGCCACCTCGCTCGACCTGGAGCGACGCGCGACCACCCCCTTCTCCGCCGACACCGGCCGCTTTCCGACCGCCGCCCTCGAAGAGGCCGCGCTCGGACTGCCCTCGGCGTCCTGCTACGCCGTCTACCTGACGCACCAGGGCCATCGGGTCGCCGACGACACCCTCGTCACGATCTGCTCCTGGTGCTTCCGCAAGGAGACGCATTACGAGGGCATGCGGCGCCAGCTCGGCTTCCGCATGAGGGAGATCGTGGCCATCGGCGCGCAGGATCACGCCGAGCACCACCTGGCCGGCTTCACCGCCCGTATCCACGCCTTCGCCGCGGCGCTCGACCTGCCGCTGCGCAAGGAGGCCGCCTGCGACCCCTTCTTCGACAAGGGGAGCTCGAAGGCCGTGCTCCAGCGGCTCACGCCGGTGAAGTACGAGTTCCTGTACGAGGACCTGGCCATCGCCTCGGTCAACACGCACCGGAACTTCTTCGGCGACCGCTGCGACATCACGCTGGAGTCGACCGGCGGACCCGCCTTCACCAGCTGCGTGGCCTTCGGGCTCGAACGCTGGCTCTCGGCACTGACCCGGCGCCACGGCGACTGGGAGTCCGCCACGCAGGCGGTGCTCGACGCGAACGCCCGTCTCCGGGCCGATGCGAGTCTCGCGGCCGGGCCGGTGATCTGACGTGTCGGCCCGTCCCGTGGCACCGCCGGCGGGCGGCCTGGGCTGGGCGAACCTCGGCATGGACATCGTGTCCGTCAACCGTGTCCGCAGGCTTCTCGCGCAGTACGGGGAGAAGTTCTTCGAGCGGATGCTCACCCCCGGTGAACTCGACGACTGCCGCACCTCCGGCGGGCTCGACGTGCTGAGCCTGTGCGGGCGGATCGCGGCCAAGGAAGCGGCGTTCAAGACGTTACGGGTCCGCGGCAGGTTCCTGCCGTGGCCGGACATCGTCGTCCGCCGCTCCGAGGGCGGCTGGCCGCTGGTGGAGCTGTACGGGCCCGCGGCCGACATGGCCGCCGAGTCCGGCATCTCCGAGATCACCGTGTCCATCAGCCACGACGTGGACTACGCGGTCGCGGTCGCCGCGCCGATCATCGCCCCCACCCCTTCCGTAATCAGCAGCAGTAGCTAAAAGGAGAGCAATCATGGCCGACGGCCTGCAGACGGTGAAGAGCTGGATCCTTGAGCGTCACCCCGAGCGCGACGACATCGCGCCCGACCTCGACCTGATCGAGAACCGGCTCATCGACTCGCTGTCCTTCGTCGAGTTCGTCTTCCTGCTGGAGCAGGAGAGCGGCACCGCGATCCAGATGGAGACCCTTGAGGTCGACTCCATCCGGACCCTCGCCGCCATCGAGCAGCACTTCTTCAAGACCCCGGCGGAGGTCCAGGCATGAGCCGCCGCCTGTTCACCTCGGAGTCCGTCACCGAGGGCCACCCCGACAAGATCGCCGACCGGATCAGCGACACGATCCTCGACGCGCTCCTGGCCCAGGACCCGTCCTCCCGCGTCGCCGTCGAGACCCTGATCACCACCGGTCAGGTCCACATCGCCGGCGAGGTCACCACCCAGGCGTACGCGCCGATCGCGCAGCTGGTCCGCGACGCCGTCCTCGACATCGGCTACGACTCCTCCGCGAAGGGCTTCGACGGCGCCTCCTGCGGCGTGTCGGTGTCCATCGGCGCCCAGTCGCCGGACATCGCGCAGGGCGTCGACACCGCTCACGAGGCGCGTGTCGAAGGCGCCGAGGACGAGCTCGCCGGGCAGGGCGCCGGCGACCAGGGCCTGATGTTCGGCTACGCCTGCGACGACACCGCCGAGCTGATGCCGCTGCCGATCGCGCTGGCCCACCGCCTGTCGCGCCGGCTGTCCGAGGTCCGCAAGAACGGCACCGTGCCGTACCTGCGGCCCGACGGCAAGACCCAGGTCACCATCGAGTACGACGGCGACAAGCCGGTCCGCCTCGACACGGTGGTCGTCTCCTCGCAGCACGCCGCCGACATCTCCGTCGAGGGCCTGCTCACCCCGGACGTGCGCGAGTACGTCGTCGAGCACGTCCTCAAGGAGCTCGTCGAGGAGGGCGTGACCCTGGAGTCCGACGGCTACCGGCTCCTGGTCAACCCGACCGGCAAGTTCGAGGTCGGCGGCCCGATGGGCGACGCCGGGCTCACCGGCCGGAAGATCATCATCGACACGTACGGCGGCATGGCCCGGCACGGCGGCGGTGCCTTCTCCGGCAAGGACCCGTCGAAGGTGGACCGCTCGGCCGCCTACGCGATGCGCTGGGTGGCGAAGAACATCGTCGCCGCCGGGCTCGCCCGCCGCGCCGAGGTGCAGGTCGCGTACGCGATCGGCAAGGCCGAGCCGGTCGGTCTCTTCGTCGAGACCTTCGGCACCGGGACCCTGCCGGACGAGCGCATCCAGGAAGCCGTGTCCGAGGTCTTCGACCTGCGGCCGGCCGCGATCATCCGAGACCTGGACCTGAAGCGGCCCATCTACGCGGCGACCGCCGCGTACGGGCACTTCGGCCGGGAGCTGCCGGAGTTCACCTGGGAGCGCACCGACCGGGTGGACGCGCTGAAGCGGGCCGCGGGGATCTGAGGGGAGCTGGAATGCGTATCGCTGTCACCGGATCCATCGCGACCGACCATCTGATGACCTTCCCCGGCTGGTTCAGCGAGCAGCTGCTCGCCGACCGGCTCGACCGGGTCTCCCTGTCGTTCCTCGCCGACAACCTGGAGGTCAGGCGCGGCGGAGTGGCAGCGAACATCGCGTTCGGACTCGGCGTGCTCGGCCTGCGCCCCGTGCTCGTGGGCGCGGTCGGGGCCGACTTCGAGCCGTACCGGATCTGGCTCAAGGACCATGGTGTGGACACCGACTCGGTGCGCGTCAGCGAGTCGCTCCACACCGCCAGGTTCGTCTGTACCACCGACCGGGCGCAGAACCAGATCGCCACCTTCTACGCCGGAGCGATGTCCGAGGCCCGCGAGATCGACCTGCGGGAGGTCGTCGCCCGGACCGGGCGCCTGGAGCTCGTCCTGGTCTCCCCGGACGACCCCGAGGCCATGCTGCGGCACTCCCGCACCTGCCGCCAGCTTGGCGTCCCCTTCGCCGCCGATCCGTCGCAGCAGCTGGCGCGGCTCGACGGCGGCCAGGTGAAGGAACTGGTGGACGGGGCGAGGTTCCTGTTCACCAACGAGTACGAGACCGCCCTGCTGCACGAGAAGACCGGCTGGGCCGAGGCGGACGTGCTGCGCCGCGTCGGCACCTGGATCACCACCCACGGCGAGGCCGGGATCCGCATCCGCGGCGAGGGCCGTGCCCCGCTGGCCGTGCCGGCGGTGCCGGTGGCGGGCGTGGTCGACCCGACGGGCGTCGGCGACGCCTTCCGGGCCGGCTTCCTCGCCGGAACGCTGTGGGGCGTGCCCGAGAAGTGCGCGGCCCAGCTGGGCTGCGCGGTCGCCGCCACCGTCCTCGACTACGTGGGGACGCAGGAGTACCGGCTGCACCGGGATCCGCTGCTCGACCGGATCAGGACGACGTACGGAGTGGGCTGCACGGCTTCGCTCCTCACCCACTTGAGGGCACTGTCATGAGGGGGCTGACGTGAGTACCGGAAGGCGTTCCCTGAGGGAGGAGTTCGCCACGCGGGTCGTGGTGGCCGACGGGGCGATGGGCACCATGCTCCAGGCCGCCGACCCCACGATGGACGACTTCCAGCAGCTCGAAGGCTGCAACGAGATCCTCAACGTCACCCGCCCCGACATCGTGGCCTCCGTGCACGACGCCTACTTCTCGGTCGGCGTGGACTGCGTGGAGACCAACACCTTCGGTGCCAACCTGGCGGCGCTCGCCGAGTACGGCATCGAGGACCGGGTGTACGAGCTGTCCGAGGCCGGCGCCCGGATCGCCCGCAACACCGCCGACGCCCACACGGCCGCCGACGGGCGCCCCCGCTGGGTGCTCGGCTCCATGGGCCCCGGCACCAAGCTGCCGACCCTCGGGCACATCACGTACGAGCCGCTGCGCGACGCGTTCCGGCAGAACGCCGAGGGCCTGATCCGCGGCGGCGCCGACGCCCTGCTCATCGAGACCTCGCAGGACCTGCTCCAGACGAAGGCGGCCGTCATCGGCGCCCGCCAGGCCCTGGACTGGTGCGGGGTCGACCTGCCGCTGATCGTGCAGGTGACCGTCGAGACGACGGGCACCATGCTGCTCGGCTCCGAGATCGGCGCGGCGCTGACCGCCCTGGAGCCGCTCGGCATCGACATGATCGGCCTCAACTGCGCCACCGGCCCCGCCGAGATGGCCGAGCACCTGCGCCACCTGTCCCGGCACGCCCGTATCCCGATCTCCGTCATGCCCAACGCGGGCCTGCCGGTGCTCACCTCCGACGGCGCCCACTACCCCCTGACGCCGTCCGAACTCGCCGACGCCCAGGAGGCGTTCGTACGGGACTACGGCCCCGCCCTGGTCGGCGGCTGCTGCGGCACCACCCCCGAGCACCTGCGCGAGATCGTCGAGCGGGTGCGGGGCGCGGCCGTGAAGCCGCGCACCCCGGTGGTCGAGCCGGGCGCCTCCTCGCTCTACAGCCATGTGCCGTTCCGCCAGGACACCTCGTACCTGGCGATCGGCGAGCGGACCAACGCCAACGGGTCGAAGAAGTTCCGCGAGGCCATGCTGGAGGGCCGCTGGGACGACTGCGTCGAGATGGCCAGGGACCAGATCCGCGAGGGCGCGCACATGCTCGACCTGTGCGTGGACTACGTGGGCCGGGACGGCGCCGCCGACATGGCGGAGCTGGCCGGCCGCTTCGCGACCGCCTCCACGCTGCCGATCGTCCTGGACTCCACCGAGGTCGCCGTCCTGCGGGCGGGCCTGGAGAAGCTGGGCGGCCGGGCGGTGCTCAACTCGGTCAACTACGAGGACGGTGACGGGCCCGAGTCGCGGTTCGCGCAGGTCACGACCTTGGCTCGGGAGCACGGCGCGGCGCTGATGGCGCTGACCATCGACGAGGAGGGCCAGGCCCGCACCGTCGAGACGAAGGTCGCCATCGCGCAGCGCCTGATCGCGGACCTCACGGAGAACTGGGGGATCAGGGAGTCGGACATCCTGATCGACACCCTCACCTTCACCATCTGCACCGGCCAGGAGGAGTCCCGCAAGGACGGCATCGCCACCATCGAGGCGATCCGCGAGCTGAAGCGGCGCCACCCGGACGTCCAGACGACCCTGGGCCTGTCCAACATCTCCTTCGGCCTGAACCCGGCCGCGCGCCTGGTCCTGAACTCGGTCTTCCTCGACGAGTGCGTCAAGGCGGGCCTGGACTCGGCGATCGTGCACGCCTCCAAGATCCTGCCGATCGCCCGCCTGGAGCCGGAGCAGGTCGAGGTCGCGCTCGACCTGATCTACGACCGGCGGCGGGAGGGCTACGACCCGCTCCAGCGGTTCCTGGAGCTCTTCGAGGGCGCCACGGCGCAGTCCCTCAAGGCCGGCAAGGTCGAGGAGCTGCTGGCGCTGCCGCTGGAGGAGCGCCTGAAGCGCCGGATCATCGACGGCGAGAAGAAGGGCCTGGAGGCCGACCTGGACGCGGCGCTCGCGGAGCGCCCGGCCCTGGAGATCGTCAACGACGTGCTCCTGGACGGTATGAAGACGGTCGGCGAGCTGTTCGGCTCGGGCCAGATGCAGCTGCCGTTCGTGCTCCAGTCCGCCGAGGTCATGAAGATCGCGGTGGCCTATCTCGAACCCCACATGGAGAAGTCGGACGCCGACGGCAAGGGCACGATCGTGCTCGCCACCGTCCGCGGCGACGTCCACGACATCGGCAAGAACCTCGTCGACATCATCCTCTCCAACAACGGCTACAACGTCGTCAACATCGGCATCAAGCAGCCGGTCTCCGCGATCCTGGAGGCCGCCGAAGAGAGCCGGGCCGACGTCATCGGGATGTCGGGTCTCCTCGTGAAGTCCACCGTGATCATGAAGGAGAACCTGGAGGAGCTGAACGGCCGCGGGCTCGCCGAACGCTTCCCCGTGATCCTCGGCGGCGCCGCCCTGACCAGGGCGTACGTCGAGCAGGACCTGCACGAGATCTATCAGGGCGAGGTCCGCTACGCCCGCGACGCCTTCGAGGGCCTGCGTCTGATGGACGCCCTGATGGCGGTCAAGCGGGGCGTGCCGGGCGCCACCCTGCCGGAGCTCAAGCAGCGCCGGGTGCCCAAGCGGGAGACCCCCGTCCTGGAGGTGCGCGAGCCCGAGCCGGTCGGGCGGTCCGACGTGGCCGCCGACAACCCCGTACCGGAGCCGCCGTTCCTCGGGACGAAGGTCGTCAAGGGCATCCAGCTCGCCGAATACGCCTCCTGGCTCGACGAGAGCGCCCTCTTCAAGGGCCAGTGGGGGCTCAAGGACGCGGCCACGATCGAGTCGGAGGGCCGGCCGCGGCTGCGCGGCTGGCTGGACCGGCTCCAGACGGACCACCTCCTCGAAGCGGCCGTCGTGTACGGCTACTTCCCCTGTGTGTCCAAGGGCGACGACCTGATCGTCCTGGACGAGGACGGAGGCGAGCGGACCCGCTTCTCCTTCCCCCGCCAACAGCGGGGCCGCCGCCTCTGCCTGGCCGACTTCTTCCGCGCGGAGGACTCCGGCGAGGTCGACGTCCTCGCCCTCCAGATCGTCACCGTCGGCTCGCGGATCGGGGAGGAGACGGCGAAGCTGTTCGCCGCCGACGCCTACCGCGACTACCTCGAACTGCACGGCCTGTCCGTCCAGTTGGCCGAGGCGCTGGCCGAGTGCTGGCACGGCCGGGTGCGCGCCGAGTGGGGCATCGGGGGCGCCGACCCGGACGGCATCGAGGGGATGCTGCGGACCGAGTACCAGGGCTGCCGCTACTCCCTCGGCTACCCGGCCTGCCCCGACCTGGAGGACCGGGCCAAGATCGCCGAGCTGCTGCGGCCCGAGCGGATCGGGGTCGAGCTCTCCGAGGAGTACCAGCTGCATCCCGAGCAGTCGACGGACGCCTTCGTCGTGCACCA
Organism: Streptomyces sp. NPDC094032; assembly: GCF_040303965.1. Lineage (NCBI taxonomy): Bacteria > Bacillati > Actinomycetota > Actinomycetes > Kitasatosporales > Streptomycetaceae > Streptomyces > Streptomyces sp. NPDC094032. Next base: position 157,503 of record NZ_JBEOUE010000002.1, read on the forward strand.
CCCGGAGGCCAGCTACTTCAACGCGGGAGGCAGACGCCTGTGAACCCGACCTTCTCCTTCGAGTTCTTCCCCCCGAAGACCGACAAGGGCGAGCAGACGCTGTGGGACGCGATCCGGCGCGTGGAGGCCCTCGCGCCGGACTTCGTCTCCGTGACGTACGGCGCGGGCGGCTCGTCCCGCGACCGCACCATCGAGGTCACCAAGCGGATCGTCACCGAGACCACCCTGCGCCCGGTCGCCCATCTGACGGCCGTCGGCCACTCGGTCGCCGAGCTGCGCGCCATCATCGGCGCCTACGCGGACGCCGGCGTGCGGGACGTGCTGGTGCTGCGTGGCGACCCGCCGGGCGATCCGCGCGCCACCTGGACACCGCACCCGGACGGCTTCACGTACGCGTACGAACTCGTCGAGCTCGTACGGTCGTTGGGGGACTTCCGGATCGGAGTGGCGGCCTTCCCCGAGGGTCACCCGCGCTCCGACGGCCCGGACAGCGACCTGGCGCACTTCGTCGCCAAGTGCCGGGCGGGCGCCGACTACGCGATCACCCAGATGTTCTTCGACCCCGAGGACTACCTGCGGCTGCGCGACCGGGTCGCGGCGGCCGGCTGCGACACCCCGATCATCCCGGAGATCATGCCCGCCACCGACGTACGGCAGATCCGCCGCTTCGCCGAGCTGTCGGACGCGGCCTTCCCCGAGGACCTGGCGCACCGCCTGGAGGCGGCCAAGGACGACCCGGCCGCCGCCTACCGGACCGGCGTCGAGTACGCCACCGCCATGGGTCTGCGGCTGCTCGACGAGGGCGCTCCGGGCCTGCACTACATCACGCTCAACAAGTCCACGGCGGCTCTCGAAATCCACCGAACGATCAGTAGCGCTAGGAGCGTTGTACATGTCTGAGACCACGGCCTTCACAGACTTCAAGGTCGCCGACATCGGCCTCGCTGAGTTCGGCCGCAAGGAGATCACCCTCGCCGAGCACGAGATGCCGGGCCTGATGTCGATCCGCCGGGAGTACGCCGAGCGGCAGCCGCTGGCCGGGGCCCGGATCACCGGCTCGCTGCACATGACCGTGCAGACCGCCGTCCTCATCGAGACGCTGGTCGCGCTGGGCGCCGAGGTCCGCTGGGTGTCCTGCAACATCTACTCCACCCAGGACCACGCGGCCGCCGCCATCGCCGCCGCCGGCATCCCGGTCTTCGCCTGGAAGGGCGAGACCCTGGAGGAGTACTGGTGGTGCACCGAGCAGGCGCTGACCTGGCCGGGCGCCGACGGCCCGAACATGATCCTGGACGACGGCGGCGACGCGACGCTCCTCGTCCACAAGGGTGTGGAGTACCGCAAGACCGGCGCGCTGCCGGAGGCCTCCAATGAGGAGCTGGCCGTCGTCCGGAGCCTGCTGGAGAACAGCTCGCTCGACTGGGGGACGATCGCCGCCGAGATCCGCGGCGTCACGGAGGAGACCACCACCGGTGTCCACCGCCTCTACGAGATGCACCGCGAGGGCGAGCTGCTCTTCCCCGCGATCAACGTGAACGACGCCGTGACGAAGTCGAAGTTCGACAACAAGTACGGCTGCCGGCACTCCCTGATCGACGGCATCAACCGCGCCACCGACGTCCTCATCGGCGGCAAGACCGCCGTCGTCTTCGGCTACGGCGACGTCGGCAAGGGCTCGGCGGAGTCGCTGCGCGGCCAGGGCGCCCGGGTGATCATCACCGAGATCGACCCGATCTGCGCCCTCCAGGCGGCTATGGACGGCTACCAGGTCGCCACCCTGGAGGACGTCGTCGAGACCGCCGACATCTTCATCACCACCACGGGCAACAAGGACATCATCATGGCGTCCGACATCGCCCGCATGAAGCACCAGGCGATCGTCGGCAACATCGGCCACTTCGACAACGAGATCGACATGGCCGGCCTCGCGCAGATCCCCGGCATCGTCAAGGACGAGGTCAAGCCGCAGGTCCACACCTGGACCTTCCCCGACGGCAAGGTCGTCATCGTCCTGTCCGAGGGCCGCCTGCTCAACCTGGGCAACGCGACCGGCCACCCGTCCTTCGTGATGTCGAACTCCTTCGCGGACCAGACCCTGGCCCAGATCGAGCTCTTCACGAAGACCGCCGAATACCCCACCGGCGTGTACACGCTGCCGAAGCACCTGGACGAGAAGGTCGCGCGCCTTCACCTGGACGCCCTCGGCGTCCGGCTCACCACCCTCCGCCCGGAGCAGGCCTCGTACATCGGGGTGCCGGTCGAGGGCCCGTACAAGCCCGACCACTACCGCTACTGATGTGTACCGACGCCGATCAGGACAGACGTGACCCCTGGCTCCCGGACCACCTCCTGAAGACGGAGCGGGACCTGCTGATGCCGCTGCTGCGCCGGACGGCCCCCGAGGCGTTCGAGCTCCGCACGGCCTGCCCGGGCTGGACCGCCCGGCAGGTGCTCGCGCACTGCGGGGCGGCACTGGTCAGGATCGTCGAAGGGCGCCTGGAGGAGGGCGTGTTCCTGCCCGATGCCAACGCCTGCGACGTGGCCGAGCGGGAGGACTGGCCGCTCGACCGGGTCCTCGACGAGCTGGAGCGGGGCCTCACCGAGGCCGGTCCGGTCATCGCCGAGCGGGAGGACGGCCGGCTCGACGCCGTGGCGCTCGGCGAGTGGGTCCACGCCGGGGACGTACGGGAGGCCTTCGGGGAGCCCGGCGCCTACTGCGGGGACGCCCTCGACCTGGCCCTGCCGCTGCTCTCCGTCACCAGCCGCAAGCGGGAGACACCCCGCCTGGTCGGGGTCCTGGCGGACCGGGGCGGCGGCGAGGTGGCCCTCGGCAACGAGATCGAGGGCCGCCCGCCCGCCCGCTTCCACGGGGACGCGGCGACCCTGATCCGCATCTACTCGGGACGCCCGCTGGTACGGACCCGCTACGAACTGACGGGCGCGACGGAGCAGGAACTACTCATCTACCGCTGAGGGTGGCGGGCCCCGGTCCTCAAGGACCGGGGCCCGCCCCTTTCACTCACGAAGAGGACCTTCATGCCCAGCACGGTGAACACGTGGGAGACGCTGGACCGGCTCCTGCACGACCAGGCGGAGCGGCGGCCGGAGGACACCGCCGTCGTCTTCGGCGAGGACACGCTGTCCTTCCGCGAGCTCCACGAGGGCGCCGCCGTCCTCGCCACGTACCTGCGCACGTTAGGCGTGACGGCCGACGCCCGCATCGGCGTGCACGTCGAACCCTCACTCGAACTGGTGATCGGCACGTGGGGCGTGCTGTTCTCCGGCGGCGCCTACGTCCCGCTCTCCCCGGAGTACCCCGAGGAGCGCCTGCGCTACATGATCGAGGACAGCGGCGCCCGCGTCGTCTTCACCCAGGAACGCTTCCGCGACCGCGTCACCGAACTCGCCCCGCCCGGCACCACCGTCGTCACCCTCAAGGACGCCGTCCAGTACGCCTGGCGCACGGCGGGCGAGGAACAGCCCCTCGCCGACCCCGAGTTGAGTCCTTCCCAACTCGCGTACGTCATCTACACCTCGGGCTCCACCGGCAAGCCCAAGGGCGTCATGGTCGAGCACCGCTCGATCGTCGCCCAGATGCGCTGGATGGCCGACGCGCACCGGCTCGGCCCGGACGCCGTCGTCGTCCAGAAGACCCCCATGTCCTTCGACGCCGCCCAGTGGGAGATCCTCGCCTCCGCCGTCGGCGCCCGCGTCGCCATGGGCCCGCCCGGCGTCTACCGCGACCCCGAGGGCCTGATCGACACCATCCGCCGGCACGACGTCACCATGCTCCAGGGCGTCCCCACCCTCCTCCAGGCCCTCGTCGACACCGAGCGCCTCGGCACCTGCGCCAGCCTGCGCCGGGTCTACTCGGGCGGCGAGATCCTCTCCCGGAACCTCTCCGTACAGCTGCTCGCCGAGCTGCCCGACGCCGAGCTGATCAACCTGTACGGCCCCACCGAGTGCACCATCAACGCCTCCTCCCACACCGTCGACCGCGCCACCGTCGCCGAAGGCCCCTCCGCGATACCCATCGGCAGACCCGCGTACGAGACCACGTTCCACATACGCGACGGCGAGCTGTGCATCGGCGGCATCCAGGTGGCGCGGGGGTACCTGGACCGGCCCGAACTCACCGCCGAGCGCTTCATCACCGCCGAGGACGGCGAACGCCTCTACCGCACCGGAGACCTGGCCACCTGGAACGAGGACGGCACCGTCCAGTTCGCCGGCCGCGCCGACAACCAGATCAAGCTGCGCGGCTTCCGCGTCGAGCTCGACGAGATCGCGCTCGCCATCGAGAACCACGACTGGGTGAAGTCCGCCGCCGTCATCGTGAAGAACGAGCCCCGCACCGGCTTCCAGAACCTGGTCGCCTGCGTCGAGCTCTCCCCGAAGGAAGCCGCCCTGATGGACCAGGGCAACCACGGCGCCCACCACCAGTCCAAGGAGTCCAAGCTCCAGGTCAAGGCGCAGCTCTCCAACGCGGGCACCCTCGACGCCGCCGCCCTCGCCGGCCGCCCCGTCGTCGGACTCCCCGGCCGCACCCCCACCGAGCGGATGCGCCGCACCGTCTTCGCCCGCAAGACCTACCGCTTCTACGAGGGCGGCCCGGTCACCCGCGCCGACGTCCTCGCCGCCCTGGCCCGCCGCCCCGAGGGCATCGGCTCCCGCCAGATCGGCACCCTGACCGCCGCCGACCTGGGCGAGATCCTGCGCTGGTTCGGCCAGTTCCCCAGCGAGGAGCGGCTGCTCCCGAAGTACGGCTACGCCTCGCCGGGCGCGCTGTACGCGACCCAGCTGTACGTGGAGGTGCGCGGCCTCGCGGGCCTGGAGCCCGGCACGTACTACTACCACCCGGTCCACCACCAGCTGCACCTGATGGAGCCGGGGTCCGCCGAGGGCGCGCCGCTGGTCCGGCTCGGCTTCCGGGGCAAGTGGTCGGCGATCGAGCCGGTCTACCGGAACAACATCCGCGAGGTCCTGGAGATCGAGGCGGGCCACATGGTCGGCCTGTTCGAGGAGATCCTGCCGGGCCTGGGCCTCGGCATCCGCCCGGTGCGCGGCGGGGAGTCCGGGGACGCCGAGGACCTGGGCGTGTTCGAACTGGTCCCGTACGACGAGGAGTCGGCCGCGGCGGGGGAGGCGGAGGTCGACCTGTACGTGCAGTCCCATCCCGACCGGATCGCGGACCTTGCCGGGGGCCAGTACGCGTACGAGGGCGGAGAGCTGACCCCCCTGGCCCCCTCGTCCTCCGGCCTCGTCGAGAAGAAGCACGTCATCGCCATCAACCAGGCGGTGTACGAGCGGGCCAGCCTCGGCATCACGGTGATCAGCCGGGGCGCGGCGGACTGGCGCGCGTACATCGACCTCGGCCGCGCCCTCCAGCGCCTCCAACTGGGCGGCCACGGGCTCGGGTTCATGTCCTCCGGCTACAGCTCCATGTCCGGCAACCCGCTGCCCGCCGCCCGTCGCATGGACGAGGTCCTGGCGGCGGCGGGCCGGCCGACCGGCCCCTCGTACTTCTTCGTCGGCGGCCGGGTCAGCGAGGAGCAGGCGCTCAGCGAGGGCATGTACGAGGACACCGTGCACATGAAGGGCCCCGCGGAGATGATCCGCGACGACCTGGTCAACCACCTGCCCGACTACATGATCCCGAACCGGGTCGTCGTCCTCGACCGGCTGCCGCACTCCGCGAACGGCAAGGTCGACGCGAAGGCGCTGGGCGAGCTGGCCGTCGTCAACGCCGGTCTGCACGGCCGCCCGCACGTCCTGCCGCGCACCCGCACCGAGACCCGGCTCACGGAGATCTGGGCGGCGGCCCTCAAGTACGAGGAGGTCGAGGCGGTCTCCGTGCAGGACGACTTCTTCGAGTCGGGCGGCAACTCGCTGATCGCGGTCGCGCTCATCACGAAGATCAACCGGGAGTTCCCGGAGGCGTCCCTCCCGCTCCAGATCCTCTTCGAGGCCCCCACCATCGAGAAGCTGGCCCACCGCGTGGACGGCGCCGCCGCCACGCCCGCCTCGCGGCTGGTCCGGCTGCACGCGGACGGCGCGCAGTCGCCGGTCTTCTGCTGGCCCGGGCTCGGCGGCTACACGATGAACCTGCGCTTCCTGGCGGAGGAGCTGGGCATCGACCGCCCGTTCTTCGGGGTGCAGGCGCATGGCATCAACCGGGGCGAGACGCCGTACGCGACCATCCGCGAGATGGCCGCGGCCGACGTCGCCGCGCTCCGCAAGCGCCAGCCGGCGGGCCCGTACACCCTGTGGGGCTACTCTTTCGGCGCCCGGGTCGCCTTCGAGTCGGCGCACCTCCTGGAGGCGGCGGGCGAGCAGGTGGAGAACCTGTTCCTGATCGCGCCGGGCTCCCCGAAGGTCCGCGCGGAGTCGGCGGCGGGCGGCGCCTCGTACGACAACCCGGGCTTTACGCAGATCCTCTACTCGGTCTTCGCCGGCGCCCTCGCGGACGTCCCGGCGAAGGACGCGGAGAGCTTCGCAGCGTACGTCTCCGAACGCTTCCCGTCGCTCGACCCGGAGCTGATCGCCCGGATCATCGCGATCGTGGAGCAGACCTTCGACTTCACGTACACCTTCCAGGAACTGACCGAGCGCAAGGTCTCCTGCCCGGTGACGATCTTCAAGGCGCAGGGCGACGACTACTCCTTCCTGGAGGGGACGACCGGCTGGTCGACCCGCCCGCCGACGGTGGTCGAGCTCGACGCCGACCACTACAGCCTGCTGCGGGCGCCGGACCTGAAGGAACTGGTGAAGAAGATCCGCTACCGGCTGGGGAGGTAGCCCTTTCGGCCCGGGTCGCGGTGCGGGGTGGGGGACCGGCTGCTGTGCTGGTCGGGACCCCACCCCTGCGCGCGTATCGGGAGCAGCACCATGGCCGTCATCGTCACCGTAGAGATCCCCGGCGGCACCCAGGAGCTCTACGAACGCACCACGGCGGCGGTCACCGCGGCCCCCTGGTGGCCGATGCCGGGCTTCCGCGCCCACGCGGCCGGCCCTGACGGGTCCGGGGGGTGGCGGGTGGTGGACTTCTGGGACTCGGAGGACGAGTTCCTGGCGTTCATCGAGAAGGCGAGGCCGATCTTCGACGAGCACGGGCTGCCGCGCGTGATGCCGAGGATCGACCAGGCGGTCCACATGATGACCCGCTGAGCGCATGGCCGTCCCCGTAAACCCTTTGCGGGCGAAGCCAACGACCCGCCAGGCTGCACCCCATGACCACCGCCGACCTCTTCGCCGCCGACGGACGCCTCCGGGCGATCCCGCGCAAGCCCGCCCGTAGGGCGGCCCTCCTCGACCACCTCGCCGCCACGCTCTTCGAGCAGGAGCGGGTCTACAGCGAGCGCGAGGTGAACGAGGCGCTGAAGACCGTGCACGAGGACTTCCCGGCGCTGCGCCGCTATCTGGTCATCGGCGGCCAGCTCACCCGTACGAAGGACGGCTCGGCCTACCGCCGACAGCCCGGCGTCCCCGTAGGAGCGACCGCCGCCGTAGCGTGACGACCGCGGCCCTGGCCGGCCTGCTGGCCGGCTACGGCATCGCGATCCCGGTCGGCGCGGTCGGCGCGTACCTCGTCGCCGTCACCGCCCGCACCGGCTGGCGCACGGGCGCCGCCGCGGCCCTGGGCGTAGCGACCGCCGACGGTTTCTACGCCCTCCTGGCGGTAGCGACCGGCTCCGCCCTGGTCCCGTACCTGACCCCCCTGATGACCCCCCTGCGCCGGACCTCGGCGGCGGTCCTGGTGACGCTGGCCCTCCGCTCGGCATGGACGGCCCTCCGCACCCACCGCGCGGGCACCCTCGCCTCCCGCGACGACGGCGCGACACCCCTGACCCCGGCCCGCGCGTACGCGACCTTCCTCGCCATCACCGTCCTCAACCCCATGACGGTGATCTACTTCGCCGCCCTGATCCTCGCGACCGGCCCCGAAGCCCCCACCACCCCCGCCGAACGCACCGCCTTCGTCCTGGCCGCCCTGACCGCCTCCGCGACCTGGCAACTCCTGCTGGCCACCGGCGGAACCCTCCTCGGCCGCACCCTCACCGGCCCCCGAGGCCGCCTGACGACGGCCCTGACGTCGAGCACGCTGATCGTGGTGCTGGCGGTGCGGTTGGTGGGGTGAGTCAGCCCCTCGCCGGCACCACGTTCTGGGTGTGGTGGAAGACGTTGTCCGGGTCGTACGTGCGTTTCACCTCGGCCAGGCGGTCGTAGTGGTCGCGGTACGTGGCCCGGACGCGGGTGGGTGGTTCGTCGGCGCCGAGGAAGTTCACGTAGGCGCCGCCCATCGAGTGGGGGTGCAGTGCCTCCCAGTAGCCCACGGCCCAGTCGCGGATGCGGTCCGCGTCGGACGGGTCCGGGCTGATGCCGCCGATCACGCCGGACCAGGTCGCGTCCCGGTAGGCCCAGGCCGTGTCCAGGGCGCCGGGGCGGTGGGCCGCGCCGTCGACCGGGTACAGGTGCATCGTGGAGAGGTCGGTGGGGAGGGTGTCGAGGAAGGCGGCGTGCACGTCGATCGCGCCGTCCGTGATCCGGTCGAAGAAGTCTCCGCGCCAGTACCACTGGAGGCCCTTCGGGATCAGGTCGTCGAAGAGCGACTGAAGGGCCGGGTACGGGATCGGCGTCGCGAAGTGGAAGACGGGCGGGGCCGGTTCGGCGACCGGGGCGAAGGTCTCGACCAGCTCCTCCTCGCTGGGGGTGCCCGTGTAGCACCACACCACGCCGCACATCTTCTTCCCGTGGATCTCCTCCGGGAACGGCGGCCCCGGCGCCACCGTCAGCGTCGCGAAGAACCCGTTCAGATTCTCGGGTGCCGCCGGCAGGAACTCCCGGTACCAGCGCAGCACTTCACCGATGTGCTCCGGCTCCCACAGCGTCACCGCCAGGCCCACCGTGTCCACCGGATGCAGCGCGTACGTGAAGGAGGTGGCCACTCCGAAGTTGCCGCCGCCGCCGCGCAATCCCCAGTACAGATCCGGGTGTTCGTCCGCCGACGCCGTCACGAACGAGCCGTCCGCGAGGACCACGTCCGCCGCGACGAGACTGTCGATCGTCAGCCCGTACGCCCGCGTCAGATGCCCGTGCCCGCCGCCCAGCGTCAGCCCGCCGACCCCGGTCGTCGACATGATCCCGGCCGGTACGCCGAGCCCGAAGCCGTGCGCCTCGTGGTCCAGGTCCCCCAACTGGCTGCCGCCGCCGACCCGCGCCGTCCGCGCCCCGGGATCCACCCGCACCCACCGCATCCCCGACAGGTCGAGCAGCAGCGAACCGTCCGCCAGGCACAGCCCGCCACCACTGTGGCCGCCACCGCGCACCGCCAGATCCATGCCGCTCTCGCGGGCGTACCGCACCACCGCCCGCACGTCCGTCACGTCCGCGCACCGCGCGATCACGGCGGGCCGCCGGTCGATCATCGCGTTGTAGATCGCGCGGGCCTCGTCGTACCCGGCGTCCTGAGGGCCGAGCACCTCGCCGCGCAACGCCTCGCGCAGGGTCTCCACAGCCGTACCGCCCATGACCACTCCCAGGGCACCCCTGCCGACCGGCCGCGCTACCCCTTCAGTCTCCCCCTCGGCGTGGCAGCCCGCCTCCCGGGTCGCCGCCTCGGCATCCTTGCGCCATGACCGACAGCGAGGAAGCCGTCCGGACCTCCGCCCGCGGCTGGATGACACTCCAGCTGGCCGCCCTCGGCTTCGTGGGCCTGTGCGGCGCCCTGAAGGCGGGCGGCGGGCCCGGGTCCCCGGCGCCCCGCGGCATCGAGGCCGTCGCGGGCGTCCTGGTCCTGCTCTCCCTGCTGCTCGCCGTCCTCGCGGTCTACCTCGTCGGCCGCACCGCCTGGCCGCACGCCGCCGGCCCCGACGACCCCGACCGCGCCGCCCGCCGCCTCCGCACCGGCCTGCTCCTCACCTTCGCCACCGTCCTCCTGACCGCCGTCGCCGCCACCAGCTCCTGGTGGCCCGCCCCGGACGTCTCGGGCGCCGGGACCGCCACCGTGCAGGTCGGCACCTCCGCAGGCAGCCTGTGCGGCGAACTCACCCGGGGCGGCGGCCCGTTGACCCTCGTCGTCCAGGGCCGCACGGTCGACGTCCCGCTCACGGACGTGACGTCGGTGACCCCGGTCGCCGGCTGCGGGAGCTCATGACCGCGGCCACCGACCGCGAGGACAGGACCGACCAGCGCGACCGGTCGGACAGCAGCGACCCGACGGACAGGAACGACCAGCCCGAACCGATCGAGAAGGCCGAGCCGACGGACCCGATCGAGAACGCCGACCCGACGGACCCGATGGACATGAAGGACCCGACCGATCCGATCGACAGGAACGAGCCCTTCGACCAGAGCGAGAGGGACGAGCCGGAGGGGCCGGAGGGGCCGGAGCGGCAACAGCCTTGGGTGGTGCTTCTGCTTCCCATGGTCCGATCGTAGGGCGGCCGACGCCGACGGGGGCCGCCACGACACCTGTCGTGACGGCCCCCGTACGGCGGGTGGGACCCGGGACTACTTCAGCGCGGCGAGCGCGGCGTCGTAGTTCGGCTCCTCGGCGATCTCGTTGACGAGCTCGACGTGCAGCACCTTGTCGTTCTCGTCGAGGACGACGACGGCGCGGGCGGTCAGACCGGCCAGCGGGCCGTCCGCGATGTCCACGCCGTAGTTGGTGTGGAACTCACGGCCGCGGAGGGTGGAGAGGTTCTTCACGTTCTCCAGGCCCTCGGCGCCGCAGAAGCGGGCCTGGGCGAAGGGCAGGTCCGCCGAGATGCAGAGCACCACGGTGTTGTCGAGACCGGCCGCGGCGCTGTTGAACTGGCGCACCGAGCTCGCGCAGGTCGGGGTGTCGACGCTGGGGAAGATGTTGAGGACCTTGCGCTGACCGGCGAAGTCCTTCAGCGAGCGGTCCGCGAGGCCCTCGCCGACCAGGCTGAACTGCGGGGCGTCGCTGCCCGCGGCGGGCAGGGTGCCGTTGACCTGTACGGGGTTGCCCTTGAGCGTGACCTGCGCCATGCCTAATCTCCTTCAACTGATGCTGACGTCGCTCCCGATCGTACTGCCCGTGGAATCCGCATCTCGCGGAACGGAACGGATCAGCGGCGCGTGTACCGGGCCAGGAAGAGGTCCACCCCCGACGCGATCTGCCGGGTCAGCTCCGTCTCGTCCACCGCCGTACCGGGCGCGAAGGTGTGGACGAGCTGCGGCACGCCGACCGTGGTCGCCACGAGCTGCTGCACGGCGAGGTCCGGATCCGGCACGTCGAGCGCGCCCCGGGCGTCGAGCGCGGTCACGGCCTCGACGAGCGGGCCGTTGTACATGTCGTACGTGACCCGGTACCAGAGCTGGCCGAGCTGCGGGAAGCGGTCGATCTCGCCGATCACCAGGCGCCGCAGCGACATGATGTCCGGGCGCAGCAGCGTACGGGCCCAGTCGGTGGCGAGCCGGACGAGCGCGGCGCGCAGGTCGGGGGCGTCGGCGAGGGAGGCCCCGGCGGGCTCCACGTCGGCGTAGGTCCGGGTCAGCAGCCCGCCGATGACGGCGAGGAACAGGCGCTCCTTGCTGCCGAAGTGCTTGTAGATGGTCGCCTTGGAGACGCCCGACCGCTGGGTGATCGCGTCCATGGAGGCCGCCGAGTACCCCTCGGCGAGGAACTCGGTGAGCGCGGCGTCGATGATCGCCTGGCGCTTGCGGGCGGCGGCGGAGGCGGGGTCGGGGATGACCGGGATGCCGTACGCGTCGAGTACGTCGTCCGGGGTGTGGGCGCCCATGGGGTCGGGTCCTTCGCGGGTGGCGGGGCGGGGTCACCGCCAGTATAGGAAGTACGTGAACTGAACCGTTCGGTACGAGGGCGGTGGCTCAGGCCGCTCAGGCCGCCGACGTCGCAGCCGCCGCCAGCGCCGGACCGATCGCCACGCCCGCCAGGAACGCCAGGTTGAACAGGCCGATCCCCAGCCCCCGCCGCTCCTCGTCGAGCCCCCGGGTCGCCGCCCCGGTCAGGATCCCCTGGCCGCCCGCCGTCGCGAGGGCGCTCAGGCCGGAGCCGAGCAGCACCGCGACCGGCCATGGGGCGAGGGCCGCGAGCAGCAGCGCCGCCGTCGAGCCGCCGGCCAGCAGCGCCCGCGTCCTGCGCGTCCCGAGCCGGGGCGCGAGGCGGATCAGCCGCCAGGACAGCAGCGCCCCGGTGAGGGCGGCGAGCGCGGCGACCGCGCCCGTCTGGACGGGGCTCCAGCCGGTGAGCGCGGAGAAGCGGCGCGGGGCGCCGTACAGCAGCGCGAAGTTGACGGTGGAGAGCGCGAGCATGAGCCCGGCGGCGGCCAGGAAGCCCGGGGCGCGCAGGACGCCGAGGGGGCGCGCGCCGCCGGCCGCGCCGGTGCGCGGGCCCGCGGGTCCGGCGAGACGCAGCACGGGCAGCAGCACGAGGAGGCTCAGCAGCGGCAGGACGAGGGCCGCCTGCCAGCCCGCCGCCCGGGCCACCGCCGCGCCCGCGAAGAGGCCGAGCGTGCCGCCGAAGGCGCTGCCGATGGCGACGATCCCGGACGTACGGCCCGAGCGGTCCCGGCCCGCGAGCTGGAAGGCGGCCACGGTGACCCCGGCGGCCCCGACGGCCTCGACCGCCCGCCCGGCCACCGCGAGCGGCAGCGACCCGGCGGCGAGGACGAGGGCGGCGCCCAGGACGAGGAGCGCCCCGGCGGCCCGGACGATCCCGCCGGGCCCGCGCCGCCCCGCCGTGGCGGAGAGCAGGGGCGTGCCGACGGCCATGCCGATGCCGAACACGGTCATCAGCCAGGCCGCCGACCCGGCGGAGACACCGAGCGCGCGGGCGGCGTCGGACAGGGCGAGGCTCGGCCCGGACACGCCCATGGAGGCGGGCGCGACGAAGAGCGCGGGGAGGAGGGCGGCGCCCCGGGCAGCGGGGGCGGAGGCGGCGGTCGGGGCCACGGCCCGCGTGAGGCTCCTCGTTCTGGTCGTCATACCGGCATCCGCCCCATCAGCCCCTCCGCGAAGTCCTTCTCCGCCTGCCGGAGTTCGGCGGCCGTGTTCATCACGAAGGGCCCGCTGCGGGCGACCGGCTCGCCGATCGGCTCGCCCGCGAGGACCAGCACCTCGGCCGCCGCGCCCGGCGCCTCGACGGTGAAGCGCTCGCCGTCCCGGTCGAGCACCGCGAGGTGCCCGTCGGCGAGGGCCTCGCCGCCGACGACGGCGTCGCCGGTCAGCACGTACACCATCGCGTTGTGTCCGGCGGGCGCGGTGAACTCGGCGCGCCCGCCCGCCGCGAGCCGCGCGTGGACGACGAGGACCGGGGTGTGCGTGCCGAAGGGGCCGGTCACGCCGTGGCTGCTGCCGGCGAGGACGGTGAGCTCGGCGCCGTCGGGGGCGGTGACGGTGGGCAGGTCGGCGGCCTCGGCGTTCTGGCTGCGGGGCGGCAGCGACTTGAGCCGGGCCGGGAGGTTCACCCAGATCTGGAGCATGTGCTGCCGGCCTCCCGTGGCGAGGAACTCCTCGGTGGGCAGGGCCTCGTGGACGATCCCGGCCCCGGCGGTGAGCCACTGCACCCCGCCGCCCCGGACGACGGCGCGGTGGCCGCGCGAGTCGGCGTTGGCGATGTCGCCGTCGAGGACGTACTGGATCGTCTCGAAGCCCCGGTGGGGGTGCGGGGGAGCGCCCTTGGCCTCGCCGGGGGCGAGCTCGACCGGCCCGACCTGATCGACCATCAGGAAGGGGTCGACGAAGGGGAGTTCGGCGGTGGGGAAGGGGCGGCGTACGGGGAATCCGGCGCCCTCGTAGGTGTGGAAGGGGCGGGCGATGCGGGTGACGGTGCGCTCGGTGGTGGTCATGCCAAGACTGAACTACACCATTCAGTTCACTGTCAAGACTGAACCGTTTGGTTTGACGAGATAAACCGATCGGTTTAGTTTGGCGTTCATGAGCCCAAGGATCACCGCCACCGCCACCGCCACCGTCACCGCCACCTACATCGGCACGGCCACCGTCCTGCTCCGCATCGGCGGCCTCACCGTCCTGACCGACCCCGCCTTCGACCAGGCCCCCGCCGACTACCCCGGCGCCCGCCCGCTCCACCGCACGGCGGGCCCTGCCCTCGCCGCCGACCGGCTGCCGCCCGTCGACCTGGTGCTGCTCTCCCACGACCAGCACGCCGACAACCTGGACCACACGGGCCGCGAGGTCCTCGCCCGCGCGGCCCGTACCCTCACCACCCCCGAGGGCGCCGCCCGCCTCGGCGGCCGGGCGGAGGGACTGGCCCCGTGGGAGAGCCGGGAGGTCAGCGCGGGCGGCACGACCGTACGGATCACGGCCACCCCGGCCCGGCACGGCCCCGAGGGCACCGAGGAGGCCACCGGGCCGGTCACCGGCTTCGTCGTCGAGTACGAGGGCGGCGCGCTCTACCTCTCCGGCGACACCGTCCGCCACGACGCGCTGACCGAGATCGGTGAACGCTTCGTCCTCGACACCGCGTTCCTCCACTTCGGCGACGCCCACTTTCCCTCGACCGGCGACCGCGCGTTCTCCCTCAGCGCCACCGAGGGCGCCGCCCTCGCCCGCGTCCTCGGCGCCCGTACGGTCGTCCCCCTCCACTTCGACTCCTGGGCGCACCTCGCCGAGGACCCGTCCGCCATCACCGCCGCCTTCGCCGCCGACCCCCAACTGGCGGGGACCCTGCGCCGCCTGGAGCCGGGCGTCGCGGAGAAGCTGAGGTAGGAGCCCGGGAACGCCGGAGGGCCGGACCGCAGAAGCGATCCGGCCCTCCCCAGTGAGACTGACGGCGTCAGCCGCTGTACCACCCGTTCAGATCGGCGATGACCTGCACACCCCCCGTGTGGTTGGTGAACGTGATCCGCCCGTCCACGACCGGCACGACCACCAGGTTGGAGATCGTGCGGCCCGCCGGGTAGTTGAGGTTCGACACCGCCGGGCGCGGCCTGCCGTGCGGGGACACGGTCAGGTAGCTGCCGGCCGTCGGGGCCGCGACCGTCACGTTGAGGACGACCGCGGTGACGCCCTCGCTCGGGACCCCGGCCACGCCGGAGACCCGCATGCTCACCACGCCGCCGGGCCCGACGACCCCGGCCCGCGCGCCGAGACCGCCGCGGGTGTCGAGCAGCCGGACCGGCTCGGCGGCGGTGAAGGCCGCGCCCGTGGCGGAGAAGTACCCCGTCACGTCGGCGAGCAGATCGACCGCGCCGGTGCTGTTGCGCAGCACCACCGAGCCGTTCACCACCGGAACGACCACCAGGTTGGGGAGGGTCTCCCCGGCCGAGTAGTTGATGTTCGAGGCGGTCGGGACGGCCTGCCCGTCCGGGTAGACGGTCACGAAGCCGGTCGCGGTCGGGGCGACGGCGGTGACGTTCATGACGACGGCCGTGACGCCGGTGGCCGGGACGCCGTGGGCGCCCGCGATCTTCAGCTTCACCGTGCCGCCCGCGCCGACCCGGGCCTTGGGGGCGCCGAGACCGCTGCGGGTGTCGAGGAAGCGGGTCGGATCGATGGACGTCAGCGCCGAACCCGTACCCTCCGCCGTCGTGTAGTAGCCCGCCACGTCGGCGACGACGTCGACCGTGCCCGCGCTGTTGCGCAGGTCCACGGTGCCGTTGTGGACGGCGACGGTCACCAGATTGGAGAGCGTGCGCTTCGCCGTGTAGTTGAGGCTGGACGCGGAGGGGACGGGGCGGCCGTCCGGGTAGACGGTGAGGAAGCCGTTCGAGGTCGGGGCGACGGCGGTGACGTTCATGACGACCGCCGTGACGCCGGTGGCCGGGACGCCGTGGACGCCCGCGACCTTGAGCTTCACCGTGCCGCCCGCGCCGACCTTCGCCTTGGGCGCGCCCGTACCGGACCGGGTGTCGAGGAACCGCTTCGGCGCCACCGGCACGAAGCGGCCCGGCGCGGCGGCCGCGGGGGCCTCGGTCACCGTGAACGCGTTCGGCAGGTAGCCGGGGGAGCGGGTGCCGGAGCTGAAGCCGTTGCTGCCCACGACCAGGTCGTACCGGCCGGGCGGCAGGTCACGCGTGCCGAGCAGCACCTTCATGGAGGTCCCGTCCGGGGCGATCGACACCACCTCGTTGGCCCAGGCCTCGCCGGTCACGCTGTCGTTGCGGAGCCTGATCTCCGTGCCGAGCGTCAGCCCGGACCCGGACAGCTCCACGGCGTGCGCGGTGCCCGCCGGGCCGCTGGTGCGGCTCAGCGCGGACACGTCGGGGGACGGCGGGCGGGTGTCGCAGCCCTGCGTGCAGACGCCCTGCATCGTGAACTCGTACGGGGTGGGCGCCTTGCCGGGGGCCACCACGAGGGCGTACTGCCCGGTGGGCGCCCGGTCGTTGGCGTAGCAATCGGCACGGATGCCGCCGTAGGCGGAGCAGAAGTAGGAGAAGTCCGTCGTGTCGCCGAAGGCGGTGCCCCCCAGCAGGCTGACGGTCGGGCGTCCTCCGGTCGTGTCGCTGTCCACGCCGATCACGTCGAAACGCTGGTTCGGCTTCATGTCCAGCACCGCGCAGTACGCCGTCGCGGACTCCGTCAGGACCGCGCTGCGCGGGGCGAAACCGCTCGGCGACACCTTGTTCGCCGTGCACTCCGGGGCCCAGCCGGCCGCCGTGCCGATCCGCCAGGTGTCCACGTACGAGGCGATCGGCGTCTCGTCGTAACCGACGGCGATGACGAAGACGAGGTACGAGGTGGAGCCGGTGACCCGGCAGGTGCCGTCGGTGCCCCAGGTGCGGCACTTGACCGTGCCGGTGCTGTCGGCGACGCCCAGCATCGCGCCCGCCTTGTAGGGGGCGCCCGGCGTCCGCACGGACAGCCACAGCTTGTCGGTGGCCGCCGCCGTCACCCGCAGGCAGGTGGCGTCGAGGTCCCCGCGGAAGGTGTACGGGGTGGAGGGCCCGCCCACCTTCATCGACTTCGGCGCCGCGCAGCGGGCCGTCGCGGAGAGATCGCGGCGGACCAGCTTGTACGTGTCGGGGCCGTAGCCGTTGTTCGTGAGCAGCGCCGTGTACGGGGCGCCCGCCGTCAGCCGGCAGGTGGCCGTCGAGCTGCTGACGGTGCCGCACACCTGGTTGCCTGCGGCGTCGTGGACGCGCAGCGGGGCGTTCAGCCGGTTGCTGTCGTTGGTGTAGTCGAGCACCTCGGCGGTGGAGTGCGCGCCGCCCGCGATCGACAGGCAGGCGGTCTGCCCGACGGCGAGCGTGGTCTCGGCACCCCACGTGTTGCCGAAGCCGGTCTGCGCCCAGGGGGTGCAGCCGGCCGCCTCGCCCGTGCGCTGGACGGCCAGCGCGTACGCGCCGGGGCCGGACGTGGTCAGGACGGCGTGGAACGGGGCGGTGCCGGTCAGCTTGCAGACCGAGGGCTCGCTCGCGTCGGCGCACTGCGCGGCGCCCTTGGCGTCGAAGACGCGCACGGTCGGGTGGGCCGCGTCCTCGCCGGTCGCGCGGTCGAGGAGGTACAGACCGCGGCCGGTGGCGGTCGGAAGACCGAGGCAGAGCACCTGACCGGCGTCGGTGAAGGTCCCCGTCGCCGGACCGGAGGCGAAGCCGTCGTCCTTGACCGGCGTGCACCCTGCCGCCTGAGCGGTGGCGAGGAACCAGACGCCGTACGCGTCGGTCTCGGCGCTGGTGACGGCGTCGCGGGCCCACGTGTAGTCACCGGCGGTGAGCTGGCAGGGCGTGGTGGGCTCGGGCGTACACACGGGGGTGCCGTCGGCGCGGTACAGACGCCCGGCGCGGTTGGCCGGGTTCCCGTCCTTCCCGTCCACGGTGCCGAAGAGGTACGGGCCGTCGGCCGGCACGTGCAGCGTGCGGCAGCGCTCGGTGCCGGTCACGTCCGGCACCGCGCCGTACGCCTGCGGCTGGACGGTGGGGCAGCCGCTGGGGCGGGAGAGGCGCGCGAGGGTGAGCGTGAGGTCGGTGGCCGCCGTCTCGCGCTCGGCCGCCAGCAGGCGGTAGGGCGCGGTGCCGGAGAGCGTGCAGTCCAGGTACTGGTTGCCGGCGACGCGCGTCGAGCAGATCTGGGCGCCCGTGGCGTCGTACACGGTCTGCGATACGCGCCAGTCGCTGTGGAACAGGCGCAGCACCTCACCGGTGGCGGTCGGAAGCGCGTAGCAGTTGCCCGTCGACCCGGCCGCGAGGCTCACGGCCTGGACGGCGGGCCGCCCGAGGGCGGTGTCGCCCTCCGCCACGGCGGTGCAGGAGGCGTCCGACAGGAGCGCCTTGTACGAGACGGAGAACCCGCCCCCGTTGCCGCTGGTGTCCCACAGGTTCAGCGTGTACGCGCCCGCCTGCGCGGTCGGGCAGCGGTACGCGCCGAAGTAGTCGGGCCGGTCACAGGTGACGGCGGAGCCGTCGGGAGCGGTCAGCGAGACATGGAGGTCGTGCTGCTCGGTGCCCACGACCCGCGCGAACACGACGTCCTTCGCGCGCGGCACGTCGAGCGTGAAGCCGGTGGAGTGGCTCTCGGGCAAGGCGGCGCAGGTGTGGACGACGTTCGGCGCGATGCCCCCGGAACAGACGTCCGCGAGCCCACCCTCGGCGACCTGCCGGGCGACGAGGGCCCGGGAGTCGGCCTTGGGAGCGGCCTTGGCCTTGGGCGCGGCGGCCTTCGTAGGCGCAGGCGCGGGCGCAGGCGCGGGTGCGGGCGTCGTGGCGGCGGACGCGGTGGCGACCGGACCGAGTACGGACGCGATGACCGCGAGGATCAGCGCGAGCAGCGCGAGTACGCGCGGCGGGCCTGCCGGTTTTCCGGCATGGGCGGTGTGCAAGGGGGTCCCCCCGGGGACGGGTCTGAGAAAGGAAGAACCGATTGGTCGGATCGGGTCGAGTCTATGTACGAGGCGGTCGGCCGAGCCGACGGATTTCTTCGCGGGGGCCGGGCGTAGGACTGTCCAGATCCGGCTCTACTGCTCGATGGCGGCAGCGGGTTGACTCGAACTCTTCGCCCGGAGCCGGGCGCGAGAAGCGGAAGAGGAAGGACACGACATGGCAGAGAGCGCGTCCACACAGGCGGGGACCAGCCCCGCGCTCCTCATCGCCGTGGAGGAGCTGGCGACGGCGCACGACCGCAGCGAGTCCGAACGGTCCGACGTCACCAGCTCGCAGAACAGTGCGGGAGACGACGGAGAGAACCGGGACCTGAACCTCCCGAAGGAGTAAGGGGAACCCATGGAACACCGGCTCGTCGGTCACATCGAGAAGGCTCTCGGCTGGGACGGGCCGGGTTCCGTGGGGGCCACGTTCGCACGTGGCCGCCTCGCGGACCCGGAGCTGCCCGCACGTCTGTTGACCCCCCAAGGACTCCTGGACCTGATCAAGCGTCGTCACCTGGCCCACCCGCAACTCCGCTGCTACGCCCGGGGCGACGAGACGCACCCGTCCACATTCCTGTCCACCCAGGTCAACCGGCGTGGGCAGGCGGTGAGCCAGGCGGACATGGCGGCCCTCGGACGCATCCTGAACGAGGGCGGGACCGTGGTTCTGGACCGCGTGGACTTCTTCGACCCGACTCTGGAAGTCGCCTGCCGTGCGCTGGGCTGGTGGAGTGGCGAACTCACCTCCGCCAACGCCTATCTCGCGGTCGGTGACACCGACGGATTCTCTCTGCACTGGGACGACCATGAGGTCATCGCCGTACAGCTCTCGGGCGAGAAGTCGTGGGAGGTGCGCGGCCCGTCCCGCCCGGCGCCCATGTATCGCGACGCGGAACGCAACCGCACGCCCTCCGAGGAAGTGCTGTGGAAGGGCACGATGCGGACCGGGGACGTTATGCACATCCCCCGAGGTTTCTGGCACACCGCCACCCGTCTCGGCTCGGGAAGCGAGGGGCACTCCCTGCACGTGACGTTCGGGTTCACCCGGCGGACCGGCGTGACCTGGGCCAACTTCCTCTCCGACGCAGCCCGCGCCGACGAAGCGTTCCGCCATGACCTGGCGGGAACGCGGGGTGCCGCACACCAGGTTCTGGTGGAAAAACTCGGCGCCCTGGCCGCCGAGTACAGTCCGGAGCGGTATCTCGACGAGCTGCGGTCCAGTGTCCCGCCCGCACGCCATGTGCCGTACGTGGCCGCCTTGGGGCGGCCGGTCGGCGTCGCGGCCGTCACCGAGTTCGCGCCCTCCCTGTTCCGCTCCGACGGCACCGTGCAGGTGTGCGGCGGCGGCAAGCGGCTGACCTTCCACGAGCGGGCGGAACCGAGCCTGCGTGCACTCCTGTCGGGGCACCCGGTCCAGCTCGACCATGCCCCCGTCGACCTCGTCACGCTGGCCGACCTGCTGATCACGGAGGGACTGTGCGAACCACTGACGGACGTGTCGTCCTCGGGCTACACCGGTCTGGTCACGCCCGTGACCTTCTCGAAGCAGCCGCCGACCTCGGCGTGACGCGTCTCGACACCGCGTCCAACTATCTCCGCCATCGCTCGCACGAGGTTCTGAGGGCAACGGCCGGCGACCTTCTGCCGAGGTTCTCGGTCTCCACCAAGGTCGGGTACTTCCCCGAGGGCCACAGCCTCGCTCCCAGCCGGCTCGTCGAAGCGGCGGAGCGGGCTGTCGGCGACCTCGGGCGCGAGCCTGAGCTCCTCCTTCTCCACAACCCGGAGCACTCGGCTCCAGACGCCGAAGCGCTGGCGCAGGCATGCACGGTTCTCGCCGATGCCGCACGGGCCGGGCTCTGCGGATCCTGGGGCGTATCGACCTGGGATCCGCGCTCGCTCGTGGGCCTCGACGCGCCACGCCCCGACGTCCTCATGGTTCGGGCGGGTCTGCTGGTCGGGGGCGACATTCTTGAGGCGGCCGAGGCCGTGGTGGAGCGATGGCAGCCGTCGGAGGTGTGGGGCATGAGCCCCTTCGGCGGAAATGCGGCCGAGGCCGTGTGGGAACGCTTCGATCCGAGGATCTTCCTGCGGGACTCCCCGTCGGCCACGCGGATCCAGGCCGCCTTCCGTTCCGCCTACGGCCTGCCCCGGGTCGACGCCGTCGCGGTCGGTACGGACGACGCCGGCCATCTGCGGGAGCTGACAGAGGCGGTGGCGTACGAGGTCGACGTGGACGTGGTCTCGCAGTACCGGCGACTTCTCCACGCCCGTCAGACCGGGCCGAGCACCGCCAGCAGTCGCTCGGCCGTCTCCCGAGCGGGGACCAGGCGGGGGTCCTCGGGATCGGCGTAGGGGCCGAGCATCTTCGCCGCCACGAACAGCGTCATCAGCATGCCGTCGCGACTCTCCAGATCGTCACGCCGCTCGCCGCGGACGCGGTCGGCCAGGGCCGGGACGGCGAGGGACGCGCCCCAGAGACTCGCCGCGTCCAGGCCGCGGGGGGCCATGCCCCAGTCCTCCCAATCGAACACGCAGAACACCGGCGCCGTGATGTTCGCCCAGTTGAAATCCGCGTGCGCCGGCCGCCATTCGGTCACCCTCGTATCGACGCGGGGGAAAGCACCGTGGATCGTTCCCGTCACCAGTTCCTGCGTGAGGGTCTCCGTGTCCGGTGTGGCGATACGGTTCGTGCGCTGCGCGGCCAGGGCGTCCAGCGAGACGTTCAGCGCGGCCCACCACTCCTCGGACAGCTGTGGCTCCGTCCTCACGACGGCGCTACCCGCCGGTGCGGCGGGCAGCAGCTCCGTCTCGTCCGCCCGCCACATCACCGGCTCCGCGTTATCGCGCCACGCCACGCCCGCGAGCCAGGCCGGTTTCGCGACTCCCCGGAGAGCCTCGGCGGACGCCGTGCCGTCCCCGCCCTGGACCCCGATCCGATCGAGCCCGCGTCGTTCGATCCGCACCCACGTACTCCGGTCCGTACGCGCCCCAATGGACCGGCGCTTACGGACGAGCGTCTCCCGGCTCAGGCTTACTCCAAGGCGCCGTTCGACATGCTCCAGTACTGCTTCCACGGGGTCCTTGCGCAGGTCCACTGAACGCGGTGTCATGCGTCCGAACGTACCAAGTCCCGGTCAGCGCACCACGTCGAAGACCTGCTTCTGGAGCCCGTTGGGGTACGCCTCGCTCTCGACCAGCTTCAGCTTCTGGGCGTCCTTGTCGGTCGTGCTGAACAGGCGCTTGCCCGCGCCGAGGAGGAGCGGGAAGACGAGCAGGTGGTAGCGGTCGATGAGGCCCGCGTCGGAGAGGGCCTGGTTCAGGGAGGCGCTGCCGTGGACGATGATCGGGCCGCCCTCGGTCTCCTTCAGCGCGGCGACCTCGTCGAGGGTGCGGAGGATCGTCGTCTCGCCCCAGTTCGACACGAGGTCGTCCTCGCCGAGCGTCGTCGACACGACGTACTTCGGCATCGCCTTGTAGTCGGCGAAGTCCTCCATGTCCGGCCACACCGCGCTGAACGCCTGGTAGCTGACCCGGCCCAGCAGCATCGCGGCGGCCTCCTTCTGCTCCCGCTCCTTGATCTCGAACGCCTCGGGCAGGAACTCCGTGTGCTTGAACGTCCAGCCGGAGTTCCGGTACCCGGGCTCGCCGCCGGGGGCCTCGACGACGCCGTCGAGGGAGATGAAGGCGGTGCTGATGAGAGTGCGCATGGCCGGTTCCTCCGCGTGTGCCGTTGTCGGTCGTGAGCTATGACCGCGGGTCACGGAGAAACTAATCGGTCGGCGCCGGTCGCACGCGCCGGACGCGGCCGCGCGCGGTCACGAGGTGGGGGTGAGACCGGTGGGCACCTGCCACTCGTATCGCCGCCCCTTGTTCGTCAGGAGCAGCCCCTGCCTGAGAACGGCGAGGCCCAGCTCGTTGGACGCCTTGGCGAGTACGGGCACGATGTCGCCCGTCTTCCCATAGCCGAAGCTGAGAGCGGACGACGCCTGGAGCGCGAACTGCGTGAGGTCGCCCCGGGGCACCGAGACGACATCCGCCGCCCGGTCACCGATCAGGTGCCGGATCAGGCTCGGGCCGACCCCGGCGAACAGCGGACCCGGCAGGCACGCGTGGATGAACTCCAACAGGTCCTGCGTCAGGACCGTCCCGGCCTCCGAGGGCCGCTGCTGGCGACGCAGAATCGTGTCCGCGAGGGCCCCGCCGTCCTCGAACTCCACCGGGTTGACGCTGTCGTGGACACCGAGCACGTGCCCGACGACCCGCCACAGGTGGAAGTACGCGTCCCGGTCGGCCCGGGGGAGTTCCACACCCAGCTTGGCGAGACCACGCGGCACGGCCACCGAGAAGGACATCAGCGTGCCGGCCAGGTCCTCCTGGTTGACCGGCAGCCCCCACGTGGTGTCCCAGCTCTCGTCACGCGCGAGGTGGTAGCGCATCGTCGCGTGCAGCAGGCGGATCTTCTGCGCGGACCTCA
Organism: Streptomyces sp. NPDC094032; assembly: GCF_040303965.1. Lineage (NCBI taxonomy): Bacteria > Bacillati > Actinomycetota > Actinomycetes > Kitasatosporales > Streptomycetaceae > Streptomyces > Streptomyces sp. NPDC094032. Next base: position 180,785 of record NZ_JBEOUE010000002.1, read on the forward strand.
GCCCCCGCCCGTCCGCCTCCAGACCGCCGGTGCCCAGCACGTCCACGACGAACTGTGCCGTCTCCCCCAGGCGGCGGAACACCCCGCCCGTGAGCCGCGTCGACCGGTAGAGCACCTGCGCGCCGTCCGCGCATCCGTAGGCCAACGGCAGGGAGCCGCAGATCAGGATCGACGCGAAGTGCCCCTCGTACCGGCCGAGCAGCCCCTGCCCGCGCCGGATCAGGCCGGCATCGGCCCAGGGCGGCAGGACGCCCGACACGTCGAAGTAGTGCCGCAGCCGGGCGGGCAGCCCCTCGGGCACGCCCTGCTCGTTACGTCCGAGGCCGATCAGCGCGGCGCGGACCTGGTCCTCCTGGCCCAGCGCGTAGATCTCCTCGATCGCGGTGTCGGCGAGGGGATCGCCGGCCTTGCGCAACGGGTCGAGCAGGTCGTCGGTCCACAGGGTGGTGGGCATGGCGGGCGCCTTTCACGGTTCGCGTTCGTCGGCGCGCACCGTTGTACCGCCCGCCGCCGTGCCCCCGGCAGGGTCACTCACTCTCCAGGCGCAAGCAGAATCGATCCCGTCGCCGCCGCTAGAGCCCCTTGACCGCCTCGACGAAGGGCGCCCAGGCGGCACCGGAAACGACGACCACGGGCCCGTCGGGCCGCTTGGAGTCGCGGACCGGGACGAGGTGGGGGACGTCGTCCCGGACTTCGAGGCAGTCACCGCCGCTGCCGTTGCTGTAGCTGCTCTTGCGCCAGACGGCGTAGCCCTCGGCCACTTCGACGCAGTTGCCGCCCGAGGAGTTGCTGTAGCTGCTCTTACGCCAGGTCGCGGCGCTCAGATCGGTCCGGCTGCTTGCCATTTCGGTAACCCTCTGCCGCACTCTCGATCAGGGCTAGGGACGCTTCCAGCGGCATGGCGGCGGCCCTCAGAAGATCGTACGACCTCCGATACTGCTTCACGAGGGCCGGATCGTCGATGGTGTGCCCGTGGTGCTGGCCCTCCATGTAGACGAGCGGTGGGGCGTCATCGAACGCCAGGAGCATGGCGTTGCCCTGCATGAGTGCGTGGGCGCCGGCGTTCCACGGAAGGATCTGTGTAAGGATCCGGCCGCGCTTGATGAGCGCGAGGATGTGGTCGAGCTGATCGGCCATCTGAGCGGACGGCATGATCGGCGTCCGCAGCGTCGACTCGTTCAGGATCACCCAGTACTCGGGCTTCTTGTGGTCCTGTTCGAAGAGCTTGGCGCGTGCCAGTCGACCGGTGATCTTCTCGTCGATCTCCTCGGGCAGCTCAAGCGCACGTTCCGCGGCGATCACCGCGTGTGCGTACGGGGCGGTCTGGAGCAGCCCCGGAACTACGGTCGGCGACCACTCCTGAATCGTCGTCGCCCGCTTCTCCGCGTCCAGCACCCGCTCGAAGTACGGCGCGTGCCCCTTCAGCCTCGCCTCGCGGGCGTCGTCGCAGCGGCGCTCGAAGAAGCCGTCCGTCTTCAGCTCGCGGTCCACGTGCCGGGCCAGGTCCGGCGGCATGCTGCGCTCGCCGCGTTCGATCTCGCTGAGGTACGTGATGCCGTAGAAGCAGCCCTCGACCAGCTGCTTCAGCGTCAGGCCCGCCTCCTCTCTCTTGTGGCGCAGCTCCTTGCCGTAGAACTGCGGGATTCCGGCCGAACCGTCGATCTCCTTGCGCGCAGCCACTGTTGAGGACCGCCTTTCGCACCTTGCGTCGTGGAGCGGGAAACGCTTCCACCGTAGGGCGCCACGCGGCAGCGTGTGAGGGGTTCGTCACGGCACGCAACGAAAGGTGGAACCCGCATGACCGACGACATCAGGCCCGACGTCGAGGCCCTCCGTACCGCTCTCGCAGGTCACGGCATCCAACTGCCCTCCCTGGGGGTGGACCCGGTGACCCTCGCGGGGTGGACGGTCCGGCCCCCGCTGGTCGCGCTGGGCAACTGCGACGTGGCGACTGCACGCCACCTGGCGGAGGTGCTGCGGAAGGCGGCCGGCGGGTGAGACTGCCGTTCGCGGTCGAGGTGATCGCGGTCCCGAAGGCGGTGCCGGAGGTGCGGCGGATGGTGGAGGGGGACGATCTGCGGCTCTGCGTGAGCGAGTTGCTGACGAACGTCATCCTGCACGTGGGGGAGGGCACGCCCGTCACCGTACGGGTGGCTGTGACGCGGGAGGGGCGGACGAGGCTCGCGGTGACGGATCCGGATCCGCGCGTCTGGCCCGTACTGCGGGAGGTCACGGACGGGGCGGAGTCGGGGCGGGGCCTCGGGATCGTGGAGGCGCTGGCGCTGCGGTGGGGCGTGGAGCAGGGGCCGTACGGGAAGACGGTGTGGTGCGAGCTGTCCGCCGCCCGGAACGGCCCCCGTGCTCAGGAGCGGCAGGCCTAGCCGTCCAGCTCGTCCGCGTACACCCACCACCCGTTGCGGCAGACGCGGCCCTCGGGGTCGAGGTCGCCCTCGGCGTACTCGCCGCTGCCGGTCCGCTCGCCGTTCGGGCCCCGGAAGTAGCTGGTGTAGTAGTAGCGGCAGCCGGCGGCGGCCTTCGCGGTGGGGGAGGCGGAGGGGGCGGCCTGCGCGGTGGGGACGAGGGTGAGCGCGGCGGCGGCCGTACAGACGGCGAGGGTGACGAGACGTGTGAGCGTCTTCATGGCGGGGGTTCTCCTTGGTCGCGTGGGGCGGGTCCTTCGCCCGCCCTCGCTCCGCACAGGCTGGCGGCGCCGGTCCCGCCGCGTGGGGCCCGACCCGCGGGGCGTCACTCCGCGGGGGTGGGCGAACCGATTCGCCGCTCGACCAGTCGGTGCAACCCGGCATCAGATGCTGCGGGCGGTGATGTCGCCGTATCCGGTGGTGGCGCGGATGGTGAGTTCGGCGGCGGCGCCCGCGGTGTTGGCGAGGGCGTTGCTGACGCGGCCGTAGGCGGTGCCCGCGTCGAGGGTGGCGGAGGCGCCGCGGGCGGCGGAGACGTCGATGTCGCCCTTCTCGGTGCGCAGTTCGACCGCGCCGCGCACGGCGCCGGTGATCCGGATGTCGCCGCGCATGGTGCGGATGTCGGCGGGTCCGTTGAGGCGCCCGAGGGTGATGTCGCCGTCCTGGACGGTGATGCGGGCGCTGGCGGCCTCGTCCAGCTTCGTACGGGCCTGGGCGGCCTCGAAGACGACGTCGCCGAGGCGTCCGACGCCGCGCAGCTCACCGGCGGCGGCCTTGGCCTCGACGCGGGAGCCGGCCGGGAGCTGGACGGTGACCTCGACGGCGCCGGAGTTGCCGAAGAGCTTGTTCTCGGGGGCCGGGGCCTCGATCCGCAGGACCCCGTCGGCGAAGGCGACCTGGACGCGCTCGGCGGCCTTCACGTCCCGGCCCTTGGTGGCGTTCGCGGGGCGGATGTCGACGGTGGCGTCCGCGCGGTCGGCGGCGATGAGCTGGACGCGGCCGGCGGGGATGTCGAGGACGGCGGTGATGGGGGCGGTGGTGGCGAAGTTCTGCATGGTGGTCTGGCTCCTCTGGAGTGGTGTTCCCTGTTCCCTGCGTCTTTCTGACATGAGAAACGCTACGTTGCGTTCGAGGAGTACGCAACGGGAACGTTGCGCACCGGTTGAGTTATGGCAGGTCAGGGCCGTGAAATCGTTGCAACGGGGATGCGGGGAACGCAACACCCTTCCCACTCCTCGTTGCAATGGATGGTGGGTGAACGCTATGCCGAGGGTGTTGGCCGACAGCGACCGCCCGCCTGGTTTCCGGGCCTGGCGCGTGTGCGTGTGCAGCTACTGGGGAGGGCGGGTATCCCACGGAGGCGTCCGCGCGGACGCTGGACGAGGAGCTGTACTTCCAGCGCGCGGTGCAGAGCTACCTGTGGGCGTTGCCCGCGGTGAACGTGTGCGCGATGCGCGACGGCCTGGGGAGCGTGTTCGGGTACGGCTACCAGGTGATGTCGGTGTTCGAGCAGCGGCTGAAGCCCCGTACGGTCATCACCACGCCGAACTGCGACGTCATCTACGGGATGGCGTTCGCGGACCTCGGCGCGACGGGCCCGCTGGTGGTCGACGCCCCGGCGGGGATCCAGGGCCTGGTCGACGACTTCTGGCACCGGCCCCTGACCGGCCCGGTGATCGACGGCGTGCAGTACCGGGGGGACATCGGCCTGCCCGGTCCCGACGCGGGCAAGGGCGGCCAGTACCTCATCGTCCCCGACGACCTGGAGCCGGAGAACCCGGGCGACTGGGACGACTACTACGTCTACCGCACCCGCACCAACGGCATCTATTTCCTCTTCCGCGGCTTCTTCTCCTCCGTCGACGACGTGTCGCCCGGGGTGGAGTCGGTCGAGTCCATCCGCTTCCGCCCGCTGGTCGGCGACGCCGCCGACATGCAGTACGCGCACGCCTCCGACACCCCGGCCAACGCCCTGTTCCCGCGCGACGCGTCCTTCTTCGACGCGCTCGACGCGTTCGTCCAGAACGACCGGGTGGACGGGACCGACCCGTACATGCACGGTGTCCTCGCCGCCCTCGGCATCCGCCAGGGGCAGACCTTCGCCCCGACCGCCCGGCAGCGTGAACTCCTGGACCTGGCCGCGCAGACGGCGTGGAAGATGTCCAAGACCGTCGCCGCCGAGTTCGACCGCGAACCCGACGCGCTGTGGTGGGCCGACCGGCAGTGGGTCGCGCACGCCAAGACCAAGCAGGACGACTTCTGGCACACGCTCCTCGACGAGGAGTTCCGTGACCGGACCACGGGCCACACCGACGTGAACGCCAAGGCGCACATGTTCATCAACCACTACTCCGTCAGCACCGGCATGATGGGCTCCACCGTCGGCGCGGGCGCCAAGTACGCCAACGCCTACCGGGACCACGACGGCGACCTGCTGCGTGGTGAGGGGACCTACCGGATCGACCTGCCGGCCGACCCGCCCGCCCAGCTCTTCTGGTCCGTCACCCTCTACGACGCGGACACCGCCGCCGAGGTCGACGCCGAGGGCCAGACGTTCTCCTCCCTCAACGGGATGAACGACATCGCCCTCAACGGCGACGGGTCCATCACCCTCCACACCGGCCCGGAGCGCCCGGAGGGCGCCGCGAACTGGATCAAGACCGTCCCCGGCCACGGCTGGTTCGCGATCATCCGCTTCTACGGCCCGGAGGAGGCCTTCTTCGAAGGCGCGTACACGCCGGGCGACTTCGAGAAGGCCTCCGCGGACGGTTCCTGACTTGTGACTCCTGGCTAGCCCCGCCGCAGTCCCAGGACGTACGCGGCCGTCGCCGCCACCGTGCGGTCCGCGTCCTGGGACAGCTCCGTCAGGGCGGCGGAGGCGGCCGGGCCGGGGATGTCGGCGAGGGCCTGGGTGAGGCGGCCCCGGGCGGGCGGGGTGGTCGCGGGGTCGGCCAGGCGGGTGCGCAGGGCGGCGGTGATGGCGTCCGCGAGGGCGGGGTCGGCCGCCAGGGCGCTCAGCGCGTCGGCGGCGTCGGCGTCGTTGCGCTCCTCGACGACCATGCCGACGAGGGTCGGGACCGCCTCGGGCACTCCCCGCGCCCCGAGCGCCAGGGCCGCGTACGCCCGGACGACGGGGTCGGCGTGGGCGAGGGCCCCGGCCAGCAGCGCGGTCGCCCCGGCGTCCGGGAGCTCGGCGAGGGAACGGACGGCCCGCTCCCGCACGGCGGCCCCGGGCGCCCCGAGCCCCTCCGCGAGCAGCGGCCCGGCGGCCTCCCCGGCCTGCGCCAGGGCCCACCGGAGCGCCCCGGCGACGATCGGATCGGCCTCGCTCAGTACGGCGTCGACCAAGGCGTCCACGGGGACGGGGCCGAGGCTGGGGCGCGCAGGGGCCATCGGCCCCGCCGCGGCGCCCGCCGAGGTCCCCGTGCCCGCCGTGCCCACCGAGGCCCCTGCCGCCCCAGAGGCCTCTGCCACCCCAGAGGCCCCCGCCGCCCCGGGAGTCGCCGCATCCAGCGCCGCGCGCTGCCGGGCCCCCGGGCTCGGGGACCCCAGGGCCTGGAGGAGGGCGGTGGTCCGCAGGACCTCCTCCCAGCCGGCGGGTTCGGACGCGCCGATCCGTTGCAGCCGGGTGAGCAGTTCGGTCTCGGCGGCGATGCGCTCCCGGGTCCGGCGTACGAGGTCGTCGACGAGCTCGGCGGGCGCGAAGCCGGGGTCGTCGAGGGCGCGCCCGACATCGCGCAGGGAGAGCCCGAGCGAGCGCAGGCTCTCGATGTGGAAGACGCGCCGGATGTTGTCGTCGGAGTACTCGCGATAGCCGCTGTCACTGCGCCCGGTCGGCCGCACGAGCCCGAGCGACTCGTAATGCCGCAGCATCCGCGCACTGACCCCGGACCGCCGGGCGACCTCCCCGATCAGCACGCCCGCCCACCTTTCCGCACGCCTACCGCCGGTCCTCCCCACCAAGCGCCACGACCCGCTTGGCCTCCTCGACGGCGAACTCGAACCCGGCCTCGGGGTCCCGCCGCAGGTGCTCGGTGGCGAGCGCGTGGGCCCGGACGTCCGGGTCGGGGTGCGCCGCAGCGGTGCCCAGCGCGGGCAGCGCGGCCTCCCCGAGGGCGATGAGCGCCCGGCTGAGGCTCAGCCGGGTCTCGCGCCCACCCCGCGCGAGCTGCGTCGCCAACCCTACGGCCAGCTCCGCTTCCTCACCTTCCGGTACGAGCACGACGGCGGCCCGCCAGGCGGTGCGGGCCACCTCGTCGTCGGGGTCGCGGAGCAGGGCCGGCGTGATCGCGGACCAGCCCCGCCGGTCCCCGATCTTGGACAGGGTGTGCAGGGCCTGGCTCCGGGCCTGGGCACGCGCGGAACGCACCTCACCGACCAGCGCGGGCACGGTCGCGGCGGGCGCGTGGCGGGTGAGCGCCCAGGTCAGCATCTCCCGCACGGAGAAGTCGGGCTCGACCGCACACCGCTCGACGAGCGCACCGACATCGTCCGGGTCCGGCGTCGAGCCGACCGCCAGAGCGGTCCGGAGCCGCACCGACGGATCGTCGTGCGCCAGCCCCCGCAGGGTTTGTGTCGTCATGCCCCCAGTGAAGGCCTTGCCACCGTGTCAAGGTCAAGTGAACCGGCGCCCGCCCCTCCCCCCCCCGGCGTCGCTACCACGGGAACAACGTCGGCCGGGGCGCGACCATGTCGGGCGGCGTGCCCTCGATGGTCAGGTTCCCGGTCCACAGCTCGTACCGATTGCAGTACGCGCTCCCGAAACCGACGCGCCGTCCTCCGGGCTCCAGCTTCCAGCCCGCCTCCTCGTACCGTGCGAGGAGGTCGCCGCAGACGAAGGACCGGTGGGCCTGCAACATGATCCACCGGGCTCTGTCGGTCTCGGATGCCGTCTCCTTGTTCATGGCGGCGGCCATCTGCCACAGCCGCGTCCAGTCGACGCCGGGGGTGAGGGGGCCGACGATCCCCACCTCGCCGAGTCTCCGTGCGTCACGGTGGTGGGTGGCGTAGCCGAAGACGGATCCGAGCAAGGCGAAGACGCAGGTGCGCCCGCGGCCGGACCCGCCGTCGGCGCTGCGGGAGCGGGTCAGCAGCACGGGCCGTCGGAGCAGCACGTGGGCTCGTTGCAGTCGGCGGCGATGCCCCACAGGGACGGGTCGACGGCGAACCCGGCGGCGGCGATGGCTCCCGTGACGTCGTACATCAGCCCGACGGTGCGCAGTTTGGAGTTCGGGGCGTGGTGCAGATAGCGGCCGAAGTGCGCCAGGCACCAGGCGGTGTACTCCTGGCTGTGCAGCACGAACGTGTGCCAGGCGGGATCCACGGCCCTGCTCGGGGCCATGACGTGGCCGTTCTCCGAGGTCCCGGCCACGTACAGGAAGGCCAGGGCCTCGTCCATGACCCGGCGGGCCAGGTCCGCGCCGAGGCCGTACTCGTCGGCGCAGAACGCCGACAGCTTCTCGAACAGCTCGGGACTGACCAGGTCCCGCCCGTGCCGTACGGCCATGGCGTTCTCCACGGTGGGCGTCATCGCACGCTCCTCTCGTTCCCTTCGCGTCCGGAGTCAGGAGTCCGGATACGGGTCGGAGCATGTCCCCATTCCGGCGCGGGACGACGGAGTATGCGCGAGGCCAAATAAAGATCACCGGCGGAACGTCCAGGCCCATTCCGTCAGTAGTTCCCGGGCCGTCTCGTCGAACACGGCGTGGTCCTCGTATCCGGCGAAGCGGTCCCGCAGTGACCCGATGTCCTTCGGGTCGCGGAACACCACTGCGCCGAGGTCGGTCTCGATCGTCGCCAGTCGGTCGTCGTAGACCGTGAACGTGCTCAGTGGCGTGTCGCTGAACCTTGCCGTCGCCGGCAGCAGGCCGATCCGAAGGTTCGCCTGCAGTGTCAGCGAAGCCAGCCGGTCGAGCTGGAGGGCCATCGCGTCCGGTGCCAACAGTGGGTATCTCACCGCTTGTTCGGTGAGCAGGAAAGTGAATCGTTTCGAGCGGTCGAGCAGGACGGCCTGCCGTTCCAGCTTCATCCCTACGGCCTTGGCCCGCTGGGTCGGCGGCGCGTGCGCGATGCTCGCGCGAATGTAGTCCGGTGTGGACAGCAGGCCCGTCGCCATGGACAGCATGAAGTAGCGGAAGTCCGTCGTGGCGGACTCAAGACCGGCCAGCTCCGACTGCTTCTTGTCGAGTCCCTTCCGGTGCAGGGCCTTTCGGTCCTGCCATTCCGTCTGGGCTATGCGCGCCATGGCCATGACCTCGGCGGCCGCGGCCGGGGACGCGTCCACGCCCCGGAGGATCTGCTCGACGTCCACGAGGGAGGGGCGGAGCCTGTTCCCCTCGATGCGGCTGATCTTCGACTGGGACATGTGGCAACGTGCGGCAAGCCGGGCTCCCGAGAGCCCGGCTTGTCTGCGCAAGTGCTTGAGCATGGCCGCCAGTTCCAGACCGGACCGGCCGAGCTGCTCAGGCTGGATGGCCACCGCTCACGTACTCCTCGAAGGGCACCGACTCGACTACGGCGATTCTCTGGTATTCGAGGAACGGGGACACGTCTCCCTCGAACACCCGCCGGTCGATCTGTGTGCCGTCCGGTCCGTAGTTCATCAGCACGACGTCGCTACGGTCGAACATCCAGAAGTCCGGGACGCCTTCGAGGGGGTTGGTGCGCTCGGTCACGTCGAGGATCCGGATGTCGTCGCCGGCGCGGACATGCACCGCGTAGTACCGGGTGAACTCGAATCGCAGATAGTCGGAGAGCGGCCGGGTCACGATGTGCACGCGGCCGTTGTGTCTGCCTTCGGCGCGCTGGCGGGACACGCGTTCCGTGTACGAGGAGGACGTGTACGGCGGGGTGGGCCGACCCTCGCGGAAGGCCGCGAACGCCTCCGCCTCCTGCGGCACGAGGTATTGGGGCAGCGTTTCGAGCCGCCACGCCTCCCACCGGATGCCGGTGAACCTGCGCCGCCACTCCTCACCGGCCAAGAGCACGCGCGGCCTCCCTCAGGACCTCTGCCGGGATCTCGACCAGGCCTTCGCCGGGCGGCGGTGTGAACGCCTCGGAGAGGCTTCCCTGGATCACGAGTGAGCCGTCGGCGGTCAGGTAGACGTTCGGGCAGTCCTCGTCCCCGCAGGTGCCGTTTCCGTTGCCGGTGAGTCGGGTCAGTTCCTCACGAGCCATGGGATTCCCCTTCGCGAGCGGCCCCCGGTCGGGCCTCATGGCCATGACCGTACGGGCCTCGCTCTGGGGCGTCCATGCGGAGACGCGACTATGCGCGACCTCGCATAAAGCCGTCGGCCGATGAAAGGCGGTCAGTCGATGTGCACGATCTGGAACGCCTCCGCCATCCGTCCCGCCGGCAGCCCGCCCGCTATCGCGTGTTCGCTGAGCCAGTCGCGGAGGAGGCCGGAGAGGTCGTCGAAGTGGGCGGTCTGGGAGGTGTGGATGCGGAGGGCTTCGACCTTGCGGTCGAAGACGGGGGTGACGTCCACGTACTGGTTCGGGGTCGGGCCCGTCATCAGCCAGAGCTCGTGGATCGTCCACGGCTCCAGGCCCTCTTCCTTGAGCAGCTTCGGGTGGGCGAAGGGGTTGCGGGCCTCGGGGTATATCGCGCGCAGACAGGCGTCGCCGACGGCGCGGTGGTCGGGGTGGAGGTCGGCCACGCGGGCCCAGTTGATCTCGGGGGACGGGATGATCGCGCGCTGCGGGCGCACTTCGCGGATGACCCGGCACAGGTCGCGGCGCAGGTCGACGGAGGCCTCGACGAAGCTGTCGGGGTAGCCGAGGAAACGGACGTCGGCGACGCCGCTGAGTTTCGCCGAGTGCATCTGCTCCGCGCGGCGCAGGTCCGCCATGGCCTGGCGGGGGAGCGCCTCGTCGTAACCGCCCGCGCCACCGTCGGTGACGATGCAGTAGGTGACGCGGGTGCCGCGTTCGATCCACTGCATCACCGTGCCGCTGACGCAGAACTCGATGTCGTCCGGGTGTGCCGCCACCACCAGCAGGGATTCCGGTGCGCTGCGGACGGTCGGGTCGGTCGTCGCGAAGTCCTCCATGAGGCCAGCCTCTTGGTGCGGCGGGGGCGTCGCAAGGCCAGACCGTGGCGTGAACTGGACATGGCACTTACGCGCCATTCAAAAAGTTGGTAGATTCAAATCATTGGGTGTTCCACGTGTACAGAGACTGGTAGAGAGAGTCAGAGAGATCCGGAGGCGACCGGCCATGTGCAGGATTCTCGGCACCATCGCCGCGGGTGCGGCGCGCCCCGACCCCGCCGAACTCGCGGCGGTCTCGGCCCGGCAGCGGCACGGCGGCCCCGACGAGCACCAGATCCTCAGCGGCCCCGGCTGGTCGCTCGGCTGCGACCGGCTGGCCGTCACCGACCCCTGCGGCGGACGGCAGCCCTACCGGCTGCCGCACCTGCCCGGGATCCTCGCCGTGCTCAACGGCGAGATCTACAACCACACCGAGCTGCGCCGCCGCCTCGCCGCGCGCGGCCACCGCTTCCCCGACCGCTGCGACGGCACGCTGCTGCCCGCGCTGTACGCCGAGTACGGGCCCGCCTTCGCCGAGCACCTCGACGGGATGTTCGCCGTCGCGATCCTCGACCTGCGCCCCGGCAGCGCCCAACTCGTGCTCGCCGTCGACGACATGGGCATGAAGCCCATCCACGTCCACCACGACCCCTACGACGGATCCACCCGCTTCGCCTCCGAGATCCCCGCGCTGCTCGCCTTCGAAGGGGTACGGATCGCCCCGCGCGAGGACGCCCTCGACACCGTCCTCGCCACCCGCACCTCCTTCTCCGCCCGTACCGCCCTCGACGGCATCGACGTCCTGCCGCCCGGGGCCACCGCGCTCGTGCGCCCCGGCTGCGCGCCCGTCGTCCGCCGGCGGCGCCCGTACGAGGCCCGGCCGCTCGGCGACACGCAGGACGTGCTGCGGCACGAGGTGCGCCGGCTGGCCACCGCCGACGTGCCCGTCTGCGCGGTCACCAGTGGCGGGCTCGACTCCGGGCTGATCACCGCGCTCGCCGCCGAGCACGCGCGCGAGACGGACGCGCCGCCGCTGCACACCTTCCACCTCACCTACCGGGGCAAGTGGCCCGACTCCGAGGCCGCGTACGCCCGTTCCGTCGCGCGCCGCGCCAGGACGGTGCACCACGAGGTCGTCGTCGACCCCGACGAGATCCCCTCGCTGCTGACCCGCACGGTCCGCCACCTCGGGCAGCCCAACGCGGACCCGATCGCCCTCTCCACGTACGCGCTGTTCCGCGCCGTCCGGGAGAGCGGCTTCACCGTCGCGCTCACGGGGGACGGCGCGGACGAGCTCTTCGGCGGGTACGACCGGATGCGCGCCGCGCTCACCGCGCCGCCCGGCATCGACTGGGCCGGTGCCTACGCCGACGCGCTGTCCGCCGCGCCCCGGCTGCTCCGCGAGCACCTGTACACCTCCTCGTACGCCGCGTACATCGCCGACCACGGCTCCGCGGCGGACCGGATCGAGCAGGAGCTGCGCTCGGCGGACGCGGCCGGGGGCGACCGGGTGACCGCGCTCAGCGCCTTCGAGACGCGGTGGCGGCTGCCCGCGTACCACCTGCGGCGGGTGGACCACCTGTCGATGGCGTGGGCGGTGGAGGCGCGGATGCCGTTCTGCCAGCCGGGGGTCGTCACGCACGCGCGGTCGCTGCCGCCCGCCGCGCGGCACGGGAAGCCCGCGCTGTACGAGGCGGGGGCGGAGCTCCTCCCCGCGACGGTCCTCAACCGCCCCAAGCAGCCGTTCACGCTGCCCGTGGCGGCGATGATCGCGCCGGGCGGCCCGCTCCTGGACACCGTGCGCGAACTCCTCTCCCCGGCCCGGCTGGTCCTCGGCGGCAAGGTCCGCGCCGACCGCGTCCAGAAACTCCTGAACCGGCACCTGGAACGCCCCAACCAGCACGCGGCCCTCGCCCTCTGGGGCCTCGCCGTCCACGAGCTGTGGACGGAGGTCGTCCAGGGCATGCGAATCCCGGTCGGCTGTGCGGCCTGACCGGCGTCCACCCGGGCGAGGCGGAGCCCCCACCCCCGTCACCATCGTCCGCGCCGAAGACGCCCCCGGCCCCACCCTCGTCGTCCGCCTCGACCGGCTCCCCCCGGGCGCCCTCGCCCTCGGCCACGAGCTGGCGCAGGTGCGCCAGGCCCTGGAAGGGACCCCGTACGCCTCGCTCAACAAGATCGCGCTGTACGGGAGTTCAGCGCGTCCACGCGCCGCCGGGCTCGACTACCGCTTCGTGCAGGCCCTGCCCGGCGGGCGGTTCGACTTCCGTACCGGGTGCGGGCATTCGCTGCTCGCGTGTGTCGTCGCGGAGGGGCGGCCCGGGTCCGTCGTCGTGCGGGCGGTGACGACGGGGGACACCGTGCTCGTCGAGCCGGACGGCGGGGCGTACACGCTGCACTTCCTGCGGGCCCCGACGGAGCCGGGGATCCTGCCCACCGGCCGGCCCCGGGACCGGCTCCTCGGCGTGCCCGTCTCCCTCGTGCGCTACGGCAACCCGTACGTCTTCGTCGACGCCCGCCACCTCGCCCCCGAGGACCAGGAGCGCCAGCTCCAGCGCCTGCGCGCCGCCGCCGGACGGCTGCTCGGATACGCCCCGCACTCGCCGTTGCCCAAGATCGCGGCGGTCGCCTGCGGACCCGACGGGCTGTTCGTGCGGGCCCTCACCGTCGGCGGCTGGCACCCCCGGCTCGCGCTCACCGGGGCCGCCGCGCTCGGCGCCGCCGCGGCGATCGGCGGGACCGTCGTGCCCGACGACCTGGGCCACGCGGGCGGCACCGTACGGACGCCCGGCGGCGTCGTCACCGTCTCCACCGGACCGGACCGGGTCAGCGTGCACCACAAGCGGGCCCACGTCCTCGACCGGCTCGACCTGCCCTGGCGTATCCACGCAACGGCGTGAACGCGCACCCCTGCGAACGGGCGGTCCGCCGCGAACCTCTGTCACGCTGAATGACGACCGGCAATCGGTGGCACGCCGTATGGGAATCGTGTCCGTGCCCCATCCGTGCCGTGGTCCGTGCGTATCCGTGGCGTATCCGTGGGGAGAGCAGACACACATGAAATTCGAGAATCTGCGTGTCGTCGTGACCGGGGCGTCCCGCTATTTCGGCCGCGCCCTCGCCGTCGGATTCGCGCATCTCGGCGCCGAGGTCTATGTGTCGGCCCGCACCGTCGAGGCCGCCGAGCGCACCCGTACCGAGGTCATGGGATCGGCCCGTGACCGTATCCACGCCTTCGGCTGCGACCTGAGCAGCCCGGCCGAGATCCGGGAGTTCGCGGCCCGGGTCGGCGAACGCACCGACCGGGTCGACCTCCTGGTCAACAACGGCGCCCGCTGGCTCGACGGCATGGACCTGGAGGCGGCCAGCGACGACCAGATCGTCGAGACGATCGAGTCGACGGCCGGCGGCACCGTCCTGATGGTCAAGCACTTCCTGCCGCTGCTGCGCGGCTCGCTGCGCCCCGACATCGTCAACATGGTCGCCGTGCGGGACGCCGAGGGCGCCTCCGCGGGCGCCGCGCACGAGGCGTTCTGGGCGGCGAAGAGCGCGCAGGCCGGCTTCGCCGACATCCTCTCCCGGCGCCTGCGGCCCTCCGGGGTGCGGGTGTTCTCGCTCTTCCCGCCGGACTTCTCGACCTCCGACCCGCGCTTCGCGGAATGGAACGGTCTGAACCCGGACGGCATAGCCCCGGACGAGAAGCTCACCACGCAGGCGCTCTTCGAATGCATCGTCTACGCGGTCGAGCAGCCCCGTGACTGCTTCATCCGCTCCTTCCACTTCGAACCCCGCTGACCCGGGCTCCCCCGAGCTCACCGCACCACAGCGTCAAGGAGGTCCCATGAGCACCCCTGTCTGGATCACCGCGACCCCTCCGGCCACCCATGGCGAACTGCACATCGGACATCTCGCCGGCCCCTACGTCGCCGCCGACGTCCTCACCCGCTACCTGCGGGCCGAGGGCGAGCCCGTGCGCTTCACCACCGGTACCGCCGACCACGCGAGCTCGGTGGAGGTCAGAGCCCTGCGCCACAACCGCAAGCCCGAGGAGGTCGCCGAGGGCTACCGCGCGGCGATCACCGCGGACTGGCTGCGGTCCGGGGTCGAGTTCGACCACATCGTCCGGCCGCGCCGCGACAAGGGCTACGCGCGCTGGGTGCAGGAGCTCTTCAGCCGGCTGTACGCGCAAGGGGTCATCGCCCCGCGCACCCGCCTCCTGCCGTACTGCGAGCCGTGCGAGCGGTGGCTGTACGGGGCGCACGTCACCGGCAGCTGCCCGCACTGCGGGGCCACCAGCGACGGCGGCATGTGCCACGAGTGCGCCCGCCCCAACGACGGCGGCGACCTCATCTCGCCGCGCTGCTCGCTGTGCGACACCCCGGCGCTCGCCAAGCGCTGCCGCCGGCTCTACGTACCCCTGGAGCCGTTCCGCGAGACCCTCGCCGACTACTGGGCGGCGGCCGGACTGCCGCCGCGGCTCGCGGCGCTGTGCGAGTCGCTGGTCGAGGACGGGCTGCCGGACATCGCCGTCGGGCACCCGGCGGAGTGGGGCCTTCCGGTGCCGGTCGAGGGCTTCCCCGACCACCGTATCGACGGCTGCTTCGAGGCCGCCGCGATGCATCTGTTCGGCTACGACACCAAGGGCCCGCTGCCCCGCCGCACCATCCACTTCTGCGGCTTCGGGCACGCCTTCTGCCACGCCGTGCTGCTGCCGGTGTTACTGCTCGCGCAGGACGTGAAGCTCCCGCAGGAGTTCAACGTCAACGAGTCGTACATCGTGGAGGAGGGCGTCCGCGAGGGCAATGTGTGGGCGCTCGACCTGCTCACCGAGTACGGCTCCGACACACTGCGCCGCCATGTCCTCCAGGCCCGCCCGACCGGCCGCAGGACCGTCTTCCAGCGCGACCGGCTCGCCGCCGCCCGCCTGGAGCTCGACGAGAACTGGAACAGCTGGCTGGCCCGGCTCTTCGCCTCCGTCCGCGAGGAGTGCGACGGCCTCGCCCCGCAGGCGATGCCCGGCGGCACCGGCTGGGAGATCCTGGAACGGCGGCTGCACCGGGGCGTGGACGATCTGCGCGAGGCGTACGGTCCCGACGCCTTCGACCCGCGCCGCGCGGTGGCCGTGCTCGACGAGATGGTCCGCTCGGTCGCCGACTTCGGCTACGTCAACGCCCACGAGCGCTGCCGGCCCAGCAACTCCTGCCGTCATCTGCCGTCGCTCGCCGCCCAGTTGGCGGTGGCCTCCGCGCTCTCGGCGTGGTCGCGGCCGGTGATGCCGGAGGGCGCGGACCGGCTGGCCTCGGCACTCCAGGTGGCGCCGGGACGCCCGGTCGACTGGTCGGCCCTGATCGCCCCGCTGCCGGGGACACGGCTCGCGCCGCCCTCCGGTCCGGTCTACGGGTTCTGACGAACTCGCCGCGGATTTCTGCGCCCACCACTACTAATCAGCTAAGTAAGTCAGTAAGTCAGTGAGCAAGTAAGTGAGCAAGTCAGTAAGTCGGTCTCGGTAAGTCGGTAAGTGAGCAACGCAGTCCCCATTCCCGCCGCGTGACCGTGCGCGCGACGCGCAGGGACCACGTGGCCCCCCTCCCCACAGGAGCCCCACGTGTCCCTGCGCGTCGCCATGCTCAGCGTCCACACCTCCCCGCTCCACCAGCCCGGAACCGGGGACGCCGGCGGAATGAACGTCTACATGGTCGAGCTCTCCAGAGCCCTCGCCGAACAGGGCGTGGAGGTCGACCTGTTCACCCGCTGCCGTGGCGAGGGCGGGCCCGCCCTCGAAGACCTCGCGCCCGGCGTCCGGGTCCGGCACCTGCGCGCGGGCCCGCGCCGCCCGCTGCCCAAGGAGGCCATGCCCGACCTGGTGGTCCCGTTCTCCCTGGCCCTGCTCCGGGAGAAGCGGCGCTACGACCTGGTCCACTCGCACTACTGGCTGTCCGGGCAGGCCGGGCGGATCGCCTCGTTCGGCTGGGGGATACCGCTGGTGCACACCGCGCACACCCTGGCCCTGGTCAAGAACGCCCACCTCGCCGACGGCGACAGCCCCGAGCCCGAGCTGCGGATCCGCGGCGAGCGGCAGGTGGTGGGCGACGCCGACCGGCTGATCGCCAACACGGCCGACGAGGCGGAGGCGCTGCGCTCCCTGTACGGGGCGGCGCCGCCGCGCACCGAGGTGGTGCGGCCCGGCGTGGACCTGCGCACCTTCGGGCCCGGCGCGGGCCGGGCGGCGGCGCGGGCGCGCCTCGGACTGCCGGCCGGTGCCTTCATCCCGTTGTACGCGGGGCGCATCCAGCCGCTGAAGGGGCCGGACGTCCTGGTGCGGGCCGTCGCCGAGCTGCTGCGGATGGCGCCGGAGCTGCGCCCGCGGCTGCTCGTGCCGGTGGTGGGCGGGCACTCGGGGGCGGGCCGGGAGGGCTCGATGTGGCGGCTCGCGGCGGAGCTGGGGGTCGCGGACGTGCTCCAGGCCTGTCCTCCCGTACCGCAGGACCGTCTCGCCGAGTGGTACCGGGCGGCCGACGTGCTCGTGGTGCCCTCGCGCAGCGAATCCTTCGGTCTGGTGGCCCTTGAGGCGCAGGCGTGCGGGACTCCGGTGCTCGCGGCGGCGGTGGGCGGGCTGCCGACGGCGGTGTGGGACGGGGTGTCGGGGATGCTCGTACGCGGCCATGACCCGGTGGAGTACGCCCGCCGGCTGCGGTGGCTCGCGGTGAATCCGCAGGCGCGGGTGTCGATGGGAGAGGCGGCGGTCCGGCACGCGCAGGGGATGAGCTGGCGCACGTCCGCCGCGCGGACGGTCGATGTGTACGAGGACGCGCTGGCGGGTGCGCCGGGCAGGTCGGAGCGGGTGGGGCAAGGGCGGCGGCACGCCCCTGCCCCGGCGGCCCCTCTCTCCTGGAGGAACGAGAAGGCCGTAGCTCAAGTCTAGCATCTCTTTTGGTTCGACCAAAGGTTAGAGGGGCTCCGGATCCTTCAATTCCGTTGCTCGGGCTGCGCATTGACGCACTCACGCCATGGCGAGTGCACGCACAGAACATCTATGGATTCGCTTCCAGGGGCGGATCAGAATAGAGATGTCTTCAGGGAGCGCCCGGCGGCACGGGCCCCCGGAAGGCGGAATTTACAAATTCCAAACTTCCTGGAGGAATCATGTCCGCTCAGCAGAACACCGGTGTGCGCAAGACGGTCCGCCAGTTCGCCCTCGCGCTGGTCGCGTGTCTCGCGGTCGCCGGCGGCGCGGCCGTGGCCGCCGCCGACGACGGCGCCGCGGTCCAGCAGCAGCACGCCGGTGTCACCAACGAGTGGCCGTTCGCCACGCCCACCCCGGTCGCCCCGACCAACTGATTCGCCTTTCCCCCCACGGAAAAGCCCCGTAATCGCTGCCACGATTACGGGGCTTTGACGTGCGTATCTCGAATCCAGTTCTCGATTTCAGTCCAGCCAGCCCAGGCGCACCGCGCGCACACCGGCCTCGAAGCGGCTCGACGCCCCCAATTCCTGCATGAGCTCCGAGAGCATTCTGCTCACCGTACGCAGGGAGACGCCGAGGTTGCGGGCTATCTTCTCGTCCTTCATGCCGGTGGCCAGCATCTGGAGCGCGGCCCGCTGCTGCTCCGACAGGCCGTCGCCGCCGCGCTCGACCGAGGTCTCGTCGCCGTACGGGGCGGCCGTGTGCCAGCAGTGCTCGTACAGGCCCAGATAGGAGCGGACGAGGGCCGAGCCGCGGGCCAGGATGGCGCCCTCGCGCCCGTCCTCGGGGCGGATCGGCAGCAGCGCGTACTGCTGGTCGGCGATCACCATGTTCATCGGCACCGACCGGGCGACCTTGATCTCCACGCCCATCTCGATGCGCATCCGCAGGAGTTCGGCGACGTCCGGCCGGTCGGCGTGGGCGCGGGAGTAGATGGCGCGGACGCGCACCCCGTTCTCCAGCTGGCGCCGGTCGCGGTCCAGGGTCCGGGCCTGCGCCTGGCGGCTCGGGCCGCCCGGGTGCATGGACGCCGAGCTCTCCTGGATGACGTCGGTGATGTCCTCCAGCGTCTGCTGGATCCTGCGGTAGTCCGTCAGGGCCTCCACCTCGACCTCGGAACCGGCCAGGGCGCTCGCCCGCAGAAAGGTGCCGGCCAGGGTCTCCAGGGTGCTGAACGCCCGGTCCGCCTCGGCGAGATGCTCTCTCAGCCGGACCCGCTCCCGGTCCAGGAGGCGCAGCAGGGCGATCTCGGGGGCGACGGAGGCCACGGTGTCGGCGTCCGGACGCCACTCGGCGTTGCGTACGTCCGCCACGGTGGCGTGGGTGCTGCTGGTGGGGACGATCAGGCCCAGCGCGATCAGTTCGGCCCGACATCGCTCGTACTCCTCGGGCGCGAAACCTAACGCGGCCGCGGCCTCGGTGAAGCTGGACGCCCCGCGCCTGCGCAGTTCCTGATAGAGGGTCACCATCTGGCCGGTCGTCGTCCGGCCCCCCGTGCCGCCGCCCGTCGTGACCATGGCGAACCACCCCCCTATCGTCGCAGATCGATATCGTCCGGATCGTCCAGGCTACGCGGTGTGCCCGTGCGTCTCGCCGTCCAGGAGACCGAGACGGGCGGCCATGACCCCCGCCTCGAAGCGGCTGGCGGCGCCCAGTTCGTTCATCACCTCGGAGATCAGCCGGCTCACCGTGCGCAGCGAGACGCCGAGATTACGGGCGACCTGCTCGTCCTTGATCCCCGAGGCGAGCATCCGCAGCGCGGCCCGCTGCTGCTCGGAGAGCCCGTCGCCGCCGTGCTCGGCGGGCTCCTCGTGACCGTACGGGGTGGCGGCGTGCCAGCAGTACCCGTACAGGGCGCGGTAGGAGCGGACCAGGCCGGGGCCGCGGGCCAGGATGGCGGCCGAGTTCGGGTCGTGCGGATCGGTCGGCAGCAGGGCGAAGTTGTCGTCGGCGAGCACCATGTTCATGGGGACGACGGGGGAGAGCCGGATCTCGACCCCGAGCGCGCTGCGGGCTTCGAGGTGCTGCACCATCTCCGGTACGGCGCCCACCCGTTGGCTGTACATGGCGTGCACCCGCACCCCGCGCGCCACCCGGCAGCGGTCCCACTCCAGCTCCAGCGCCATCTCCTCGCGCCGGACCGCGCCGGTCAGCATCGAGTGGACCGAGTCGCGGACGGCCTCCGTCAGGTCGGCGAGCTCGCGGCGGATCTGGACCGGGTCGTCGACGATCTCGACCTCGACCTCGGAGCCGGGTTCGAGACCGGCCCGCAGAAACGGTCCGGCGAGGGTCTCCAGGGTGGTGTGGGCGCGGCTGGTCTCGGCCAGCCGGTTCTCCAGCCGGTCGCGCTCGTGCTGGAGCAGATGGAGCAGGGCGATGTCGGGGGCGACGACGACGGGGGCGGGCCGCTCGGGGGTGATGTGCCCGTGGTCGAGCAGGCCGAGGGCGATCAGCTCGTCGCGGCAGCGCTCGCGCTCGGTGTCGGTGAGTTCGAGGCGGCGGGCGGCGACGTCGAAGGAATCACCCGGCGCGGCGCGAAGTGCCTGGTAGAGAGTGAGGGCCTGTTCGCTTCCCGCACGCGCTCCGGCGGCGTTCTTGGACACAGCGCAGCAGACTCCCCTCGGATCGCGCGGATCCCGTTGAAACGCCCCGCTCGACCCTGCCATAAATTCGAACGAGACGCACGGTGTTCAAGCGGTTTCAGCGCGAACGGTGCTCTTCGACGCAGTCGGGGCAAACGCCCTTGAAGACCACCTCGGCGTCGCTCATCCGCCACTGCGGCAGGCTGCCGAGCGGCGGGGCGGGGGCGGTCGCGGCCACGTTCTCCACCCGGCCGCACTCGACGCACAGGGCGTGCTGGTGCGCCGGGCCCGACACCTCGAAGACGGCCGGGAGCCCGGGGCGGTCGAACTTGCTGACCAGGCCCGTCTCCTGGAAGTGGCGCAGCATCTCGTACACGGCCTGGCTGGTCAGCGTGCCGAGCCGCTCGCGGGCGGTCGCGGTGATCGCCTCGACGTCGAGATGGCCACCGGCGGCGAGCACGGTGAGCACCTCAAGACGCGGACCGGTGACCCGCAGGCCGACGTCGCGCAGGCGCTGGATCACCGCCTCGCGGCCCGTCAGCTCTTCCACGACTGCCATCTTCTCCGCCCGCCACCTGGTCGGCCCAAACCTTTGTGGGCATCGTACCTCTTGGCCGTCCTTGTCGTCAGTGCCGCGCGTGCCCGCGGCCCGGTCAGTCGTCGGTCCGGCACACCAGGAGCACGCTCTCGGTCCGCTCGTCGATCCGGTGCCGCCGCCGGCCCTCGATGTGCAGACCGGCCGAGTGCAGCTCGGCGGCCAGGTGCTCGCCGTCCACGATCCACTTGTCGGTGCTCAGGACGACCCGCTCGGTGGACAGCTTGCCGGTGCGCGCCGTGTAGTACGTGATCCGCTCGCTCATCGAGCGCAGGTCGAAGACCTGGCGGGCCACCACCCACTCGTCGATCCCGTCGAACCGCGGCACCTGGAAGGCCCAGGTCCGCTGCGGCTCCTCGATCAGACCCGGCACCAGGTGCGAGGTGTAGTCGAGCGCCAGCGCTCCGCCCGCCCCCAGGTGCGAGGCGATCTCGCGCAGCAGCCGGGGCCGTGCGCGGGGCGGCACGGCGGAGACCATCGCGCCGGCGAGCAGCGCCAGCCGGTAGTCGCCGTCGAGCCGCAGCTCGGTGAGGTCGGCCCGGGTGGTCACGACGAGCTCGGCGACCTGCGGGCCGATCCGCCGGGCCCAGGACTCGAGGCGTTCCAGGGCGGGGCCGTCCCGGTCCACGGCCTCCACGGCGAAGCCGTGCCGGGCGAAGGGGACGGCGAGCCGTCCGGCGCCGGAGCCGAGATCGAGAACGGGGCCGCCGGTGGAGCGGGCGAGGCTGAGGTACCGGACGATGTCGGCGCTGTGCGGGCCGAGGAGCGCGTCGTAGAGCCAGACCGAGTCCTCGTCGCCGGGGGAGACCGATTCGAGTCCGGGAAGGGTGTCGGACTTGATCCGGATGCCGGCGCCGGGGGCGGGCAGTTCCAGGGAGTCGAGCGCTTCCAGCGTCCCGACGGTGCCTCCCGGGTGACCGGGGTGGTATCGGGACGGCAGGACCGGCGCGAGCGCTGCGGGCACAGCGGGCAGGGAAGTGCCGCTCGGTGTGTGCATCGCTCCTCCAGGGGCTCGCTCGGTCCATGCCGTCCGGGCGAGGCACCCGTGCCGCCGGGGCCGCGCCGCTGTGCTCCATCCTGACCTGGGACGGAGGGCCGATTCCAGCGGATCCGGGGGCGTGAACACGCGATGGCGTGTGTCTGCCACGAACGGGTGGCCGAGGGGCGGTCGGGCGAGCGGACCGATGAGCGGTGGGGATCCCGCGGGTTCAGAGCACGCGGTTCAGCCGGGTGGGGCCGAGCGGGGCGAAGCCGAGGTGGGTGAAGAAGGGCAGCGAGGGGTCCCGCTCGCTCGGCAGCGTGACCCGCTGCTCGGTGGCGCCGAAGCAGAGCATCCGCTCGCCGGCCGCCGTGAGGAGCGCCGTGCCCACGCCCTGGCGGCGTGCCCCGGGAACGACCGCGAGCGCGTAGATCTCGCCCTCGCCCGGCAGCGGAACTCCGCCCGCCGCCGCGCCGATCACCGCGCCGTCCGGTCCGGTCGCCACCAGCCAGCCGAGCCAGCCGGGCGCACCGCCGGGAATTTCAATTTCCGCACGGATACGGGGAAGTGCGCATTGTGTGGCGACAAGGCGCCCCGTCGGCATTTCTCCGAGTATTTCCGCATAGCTACCCCGAATGGACTCGGCAAGCAGCCTGGATATCGTCGTCGCGTCCGCGGCGCCCGCCGCCCGCACGTCACCCAGCTGCATTGGTTCGTACCCTTCGACGTGCCCAGCTGAACGCCAACATACCCACAATAGCGGGGAATTCAGACGCTCGTGACCGATGTGAAATCTACGAATTCACTTAGTATTTAATTGGGGAAGGAGCAGCAGGCGATGATCAGAGGCGCCGCGGCAAGGCCGGCCGCCGCGATCGTGACCATCCCGCGCAGCACCGGGTGTCCCGCGCTGTGCGGGGTGAGGATGCGGCGCATGCGAAGGGCCGCCGAGGGGCCGCCCGCCGCGAACGCCTCGCGCGGTGCCTTGCCGGTGGCGAGCGCGTACAGCGCGGTGGCCAGCGCGTCGCGCGAGCAGCGGCGCAACGCCCGGTCGTCGGCGGCCATTTCGAGCAGCAGGGGTACGGCCGTGGCGCCGTGCCGGGCGAGCGGCAGGTGCGGGAAGGCGGCGGCGAAGGACTCGGTCGCGGCGACCAGGATGTGGTGCCGCCCGGAGATGTGGGCCCGCTCGTGCGCGAGGGCGGCGGCGAGCTGCGGGGCCGTGAGGGTGCGCAGGGCGCCCGAGGAGACCACCACCCGGCGCGAGCGGCCGGGCAGGCAGTAGACGGCGGGGTGTTCGTGGTCCAGGACGGTCGCCCGCAGCTCCGGGTCGTAGCGTCCGACGAGCCGCAGCGTCTCCGCGTGCCGCCGTCGCAGCCGCCGGGCCCGCAGCAGGGCGCGGGCGAATCCGGCGACGGGGACGGCGAGCAGGCCGAGCGAGACGACGAGGGCCACGTACTCGCGCCCGTCGAGGTGGAGCAGGGTCGCGGCGGGCGGGTAGCGGAAGGCGAAGAGCACGTCGCTCAGCCGGTGCCCGGTCCGGGCGGGCAGGATCAACTGGGCCGAGAGCAGCGCCACGTTGCTCGCGAACACCGCCCCGCTCGCGGCCCACACGGCCAGCGCGAGCCGGGGCACCTGCTGGGCCCACCGGGCCCGCACGAGCAGCCACGGCACCAGGAGGCCCGTACAGAGGGCGAGCCCGAGCGGGGGGAGGGTGTGGTGGTTCATCCGTCCTCGCCGTGGGCCCGCCGAGCGGTGCGCAAGGCCGCGTCGAGGGCGGCCATGTCCTCGTCGGAGATGGTCTCCACGAAGCGCAGCAGCGCGGCGGGCCGGTCCTGGCTGTCGCCGAGCGCGTCCTGCATGAGCCCCGCGGTGTACTCCTCGCGGCTGCGGACGGGCTCGTACAGCCAGGCCCGGCCCGATTTCTCGCGGCGCAGCCAGCCCTTGCGGTGGAGTATGTCGGCGACTGTCATCACCGTGGTGTAGGCGACCCTGCGCCCCAGATTGATGTCCTCGACGACCTCGCGGACCGTCGCGGGCCGCTGCCAGGCCCACAGCCGGTCCATGATCTCGGCCTCCAGCTCTCCCAGCCGGCGCACGTGCATCCCCTCCCGTCACGGGCGGCTCATCGTACGGGCCGCCTCCCCCGCACAGATATACCCCCCAGGGGTACGATGGCGGGATGACTAATCCGATACGGAACCGCCCCTGCGCGAAGGTCTGTGGCATCGAAGTCCCCGGCTCGGCCGAGCTGGTGCTCCTCCGTCAGGTGCTCGGCCTGTGTGTTCGGCTGAGCGTCCGGCTGTCCACTGGCTGCCCTTCGCACAAGGGCGGTTGACTCTCTCTTTACTTGTGCCGACCCCGACTGCGTCAGGTCCGGTGCGGCGAAATCCGGCGGGATTCCGGCCCGTGAGGGCAGGAATCCCGCCGGATTCTTGTCTGGTTCCAGACCCGGATCAGGTCCGGATCAGTCGGGCGATGGCCTTCGACGCCTCGCCGACCTTCACCTTGGCCTGGTCGCCGCCGGCCTCGATGGCCTCCGTGACGCAGCAGCTGAGGTGCTCGTCCAGGAGGGCCACCGCGCAGGACTGGAGGGCCGCGTTGATCGCGGAGACCTGGGTGAGGACGTCGATGCAGTAGACGTCCTCGTCCACCATCCGCTGCACCCCCCGGACCTGGCCCTCGATGCGCCTGAGGCGTCTGATGATGTCTTCCTTGTGCTGTCCGTAACCGGCCACGGCGGCCTCCTCGTCACATCAAGGGTCGACGGTCACTTGTCGGCGGCCTGGAATCCCCGGAGGCGCAGGCTGTTGCCGACCACGAAGACCGAGGAGAAGGCCATCGCCGCTCCGGCGATCATCGGGTTGAGCAGTCCGGCCGCGGCGAGCGGCAGGGCGGCCACGTTGTAGGCGAAGGCCCAGAACAGGTTCGAGCGGATGGTGCCGAGGGTCTTGCGGGAGAGCCGGATCGCGTCCGCCGCGGCCCGCAGGTCGCCCCGTACCAGGGTCAGGTCGCCGGCCTCGATGGCGGCGTCGGTGCCGGTGCCCATCGCGAGCCCGAGGTCGGCCTGGGCGAGCGCGGCGGCGTCGTTGACGCCGTCGCCGACCATGGCGACCGAACGGCCCTCGGCCTGGAGGCGCTTGACGACGTCGACCTTGTCCTGCGGCATGACCTCGGCGATGACCTCGCCGATGCCGACCTCGGCGGCGACGGCCTCGGCGACCGCCTTGTTGTCGCCGGTGAGCAGGATCGGGGTGAGGCCCAGGGCCTTGAGGCGGCGGATGGCCTCGGCGCTGGTCTCCTTGACCGCGTCGGCGACCTCCAGGACCGCGCGGGCCTCGCCGTCCCAGGCGACCGCGATGGCGGTCTTGCCGGCCTTCTCGGCCGCGTCCTTGGCGGCCTTGAGGGACGGGCTGAGCTCCATCGCCCACTCTTCGAGCAGCTTCTCGCGGCCGACGAGGACGGCGTGGCCGTCGACGACGCCCTGGACGCCGAGTCCGGGGATGTTGGCGAAGTCCTCGGGGGTGGGCAGGGTGCCGACGCGGGCGGCGGCGCCGGTGGCGACGGCCTGGGCGATCGGGTGCTCGGAGGAGTGCTCCAGGGCGCCCGCGAGGCGCAGGACGTCGTTCTCGTCGGTGCCGGCGGCGGTGTGGACCTTGATGAGGGTCATCCGGCCGGTGGTGACGGTGCCGGTCTTGTCCAGGACGATGGTGTCGACCTTGCGGGTGGTCTCCAGGACCTCCGGGCCCTTGATCAGGATGCCGAGCTGGGCGCCGCGGCCGGTGCCGACCATGAGGGCGGTCGGGGTGGCCAGGCCGAGGGCGCAGGGGCAGGCGATGATCAGCACGGCGACGGCGGCGGTGAACGCGGCGGTGAGGCCCTGTCCGGTGCCGAGCCAGAAGCCGAGGGTGCCGAGGGCGAGCGCGATGACGATCGGCACGAAGACGGCGGAGATCTTGTCGGCGAGGCGCTGGGCGGCGGCCTTGCCGTTCTGGGCGTCCTCGACCAGCTTGGCCATGCGGGCCAGCTGGGTGTCGGAGCCGACCCGGGTGGCCTCGACGACCAGGCGGCCGCCGGCGTTCAGGGTGGCGCCGGTGACGGAGTCGCCGACCGAGACCTCGACCGGCACGGACTCGCCGGTGAGCATGGAGGCGTCGACGGCGGAGGAGCCCTCGACGACGGTGCCGTCGGTGGCGATCTTCTCGCCCGGGCGGACCAGGAAGCGGTCGCCGACCTGGAGGTCGGCGGTGGGCACGGTGACTTCCTGCCCGTTGCGCAGGACGGTGACTTCCTTCGCGCCCAGCTGCATCAGCGCCTTGAGCGCGGCACCGGCCTTGCGCTTCGAGCGGGCCTCGAAGTAGCGCCCGGCCAGGATGAAGGCGGTGACGCCGGCCGCGGCCTCCAGGTAGATGTTCCCGGCGCCGTCGGTGCGGGCGATGGTGAACTCGAAGGCGTGCGTCATGCCGGGGGTGCCGGCGGTGCCGAAGAACAGGGCCCACAGGGACCACAGGAACGCGGCGATGGTGCCGACCGAGATCAGCGTGTCCATGGTCGCGGCGCCGTGCTTGGCGTTGGTCCAGGCGGCCTTGTGGAAGGGCCAGGCGGCGTAGACGACGACCGGCGCGGTGAGGGTGAGGCTCAGCCACTGCCAGTACTCGATCTGGAGGGCCGGCACCATCGCCATGGCGATGGTCGGCACGGCGAGTACGACGGCGGTGATCAGGCGCTGCTTGAGCGGGCGGAGCTCGGCGTCGGCGATCTCCTCGTCGGTGGGGCCCTCGGGACCGCCGGTGGCGGCCGGGCGCTCGGGCTCCGGCTCCTTGGCGGAGTAGCCGGTGGCCTCGACGGTGGCGATCAGCGCGGCGACGTCGATGTCGGCGTCGAAGGTGACCTTCGCCTTCTCGGTCGCGTAGTTGACGGTGGCCTCGACCCCGTCCATGCGGTTGAGCTTCTTCTCGATACGGGCCGCGCACGAGGCGCAGGTCATGCCGCCGATGGCGAGCTCGACCTGGGCGGTGCCCGGAGTGGTCGTTGTCATGAAACTGCTCCTCGGTGTAGCGAGTGCGGGGGCCGGGGCCCGGGCGTGGTGGTCGAGCCCCGGCGGCCGTTGTCGGCGCTGGGGGCGCCGGTCAGGCGCGGCCGGTCAGCTCGTAGCCCGCGTCGTCGACCGCCGCGGCGATGGCGGCGTCGTCGGGCTCCCCGCCGGTGGTGACGGTGACCTTGCCGGCCGCGATGTCGACGTCCACGGTGATGACGCCGTCGAGCGCGCTGACGGAGTTGGTGATGGCCGTCTTGCAGTGGCCGCAGGTCATGCCGGAGACGGCGTAGACCGTGGCGGTGGTGTCGGCGACGGCGGTGGTCGTCGAGATCTCGACCGTGTTGGTCGAGCAGCTGTTGTCGGGGGTGCAGCAGGAACCCATGGCGTCCTCCGGGTGTTCTGTGTGTCGGTTCGGCGGCTCGGATACCCTCGGGGGGTATCGGCCTGTGTCCATGTATACCCCCCTTGGGTATCAGAAGCAAGCGCGGACCCGACTTGACTTGATACCCCCCAGGGGTATGGTGAAGTGCAGTGAAGGTGAGGCTCGCGCGGTTTCCGCGCTCGTTGGAGCCCACGCCGCCCATGTACGTACGGGAGAGCAGCCATGAACACCGGAGTGAAGATCACCGCCTTTGCCGCAGCGCTCGCCGCGACCTTCGGGACGGCGTACGGGGTGGGCAAGGGTGTCGGCCCGATCGGCGAGCCCGCGAAGCAGGGCCACGGCGACCACGCGGCCGCCACGCCCGCGAAGCCGGAGGCCGAGGCCGGGGGAGGCCATGCGGGCCACGACGAGGGCGCGACGGGCACGGCGGGCACCGCGAGCGCCCCGGCGGCCGGTGGCCTCCAGGTCTCGGAGGGCGGCTACACCCTCGCCATGGAGACGCCGGCCCCGGCCGTGGGCAAGAGCACCCTGAAGTTCTCGATCAAGGACGCGAACGGCCGCAAGGTCACCGCGTTCACCACGGAGCACGGCAAGGAGCTGCACTTCATCGTCGCCTCGCGCGACCTGAACGTCTTCCGCCACCTGCACCCGGTGAAGGGCGCCGACGGCACCTGGACGGTGCCCGCCGACCTGCCGGCGGCCGGCGGCTACAAGGCCTTCGCCGACTTCAAGCCCGCGGTGAAGGGCGCGAAGGGCATCACGCTCGGCGTCGACCTGTCGGTGCCCGGCGCGTACGCCCCGCGGCCGCTGCCGCCGGTCGCGCCGACGGCGGACGTCGACGGCTACCAGGTCCGGCTCGGCGGGACGCTCGACCCGGGCAAGGCCGGCGAGCTGCGCCTCACGGTCACCAAGGGCGGCAAGCCGGTCACGAACCTGGAGCCCTACCTCGGGGCGTACGGCCACCTGGTCGCGCTCCGTGACGGCGACCTGGCCTACCTGCACGTGCACCCGAACGAGGGCGGCCCGGGCCCCGACGTGTCCTTCACGGCGACGGCGCCGAGCTCCGGCACGTACCGCCTGTTCCTGGACTTCCAGCACGAGGGCAAGGTCCGCACGGCGGCCTTCACGGTCAACGCGGGGGCGCCGTCGGGTCCCGTCACCACCGCTCCGGCGCCGACCGAGTCGGCCGCGCACGATGCGGGAGGCCACTCCCACGGCTAGTCTGGTCATTGGACTAGACCTGTAAGCCGTGATCCCAGGAGGAATGGGCTCGATGAGCAACCGTGCAGTGCTGGAGGTGATCGCCCTCGACGAGGAGGACGCGGTCGCTGCCCAGGCCGGTGGGGCGGACCGCCTCGAACTGGTCACCGACATGGCGGCGGACGGGCTCACCCCGTCCACGACCGGCTTCGCGGCGATCCGCGCCGCCGTGGACATCCCGCTGCGCGTGATGCTCAGACTCACCGACGGCTTCGCGGCGGGCGATGTCGACGACCTGGTGCGGCGCGCCGTCGACCTCCGCGAGGCGGGCGCCGACGAGTTCGTCCTGGGCTTCCTCACCCCGGACGGCGACCCCGATCTGGTCGCCGTCGAGCGCCTGATCGCGGTCCTGGACGGCTGCCGCTGGACCTTCCACCGGGCGATCGACCGCGCCGCCGACCGCGACGCCCTGCGCAAGCAGCTCGCGGACCTCCCGGGCCTCGACACCTACCTGACCGCGGGCGCGGCGACCGGCGTCGACGACGGCCTCGCCACCCTGAAGGCGGAGGCGGCGCGCGCGGGCGAGCCGGGCTACGAGCCGCAGATCCTGGTCGGCGGCGGCCTCCGCCTCGACCACCTCCCGACCCTCCGCGCGGCCGGCCTCACCGCCTTCCACATCGGCGGCGCGGCCCGCCCGTCCGGCTGGACGGCCCCGGTCTCGGAGCAGGCGGTACGCACCTGGCGCGAGGCCCTGGACCAGGCGTGACGAAGCGCGGGCCGAGCCCCCGGAAGCCCCGGGGCCCGGCCCGCGCCGCTACAGCTCCTCCACCGTCGGAGGCTCCGGCTCCGGCGGCTTCTCCAGCCGAAGGGTGAACCCACAGGGCAGCACCTGCGTGAACCGGTCGGCCCCACGGTCATAGGTGAACCGACATTCCGAGGGATCCCCGGCGACCTCACCCGTCACCACGACCTTCACCGCCGCGTACACACTGTTCGGCCGACCGGGCTCCAGCCGCAGGGGCCGCTTCGCGTAGTCCTTGTACGCGTCGGCCGTGAACCCGGGATCGCCGTCCCGGAACAGCAGCGGGACCCCCCGGGTCTCCGCGCTGTCGAACGCCGCGTACCGCTGGACCGAGAGCCCCCGGGGCAGATCGAGCACCTCGACCCCGACGACCTCGACCGCCGCGCCGGACCGGTTCTGCACCATGGGCAACGCGACCCACCAGGCCTGCCCGACCCGCGCGTGCGCGTACCCGGCACCCCCGCTGCCCCCGTCGAGCGCGTTCCCGCCGAGCGGCCGTGACCCGCTCAGCACCACCCCGGAGACAAGCGCCAGCACCACCCCGAACCCGGCCCTGCCGGCCACCGAGAGACCCCTCATGATTTCCCCCCACCCCGTTCCGAAATCCGCCTGGTCAGGGCGGTGATGACGCCATTACACGCAGGCGCTCCGGGCGGGTCAACCCTCGGCCGGGGGAATCCCGGGGAGTTGATAAAGATCTGAGCTTGGGTGACGAACAGGTGGTCCTGGAGGTTCAGCCCAGGTAGGGGTAGGTGCCGGCGAGGTAGTCGCCGATCTGCTGGCGCATGCTGGCGTGGATGTCGTACTGGTCGAGGTCGGAGGGCTGGACGAAGCGGACGCCGTCGGCCTCGTCGTTGATGGTGGGCTCGCCGCCGACGGGGCGGCCGATGTAGGTGTTCTCGTACTGCTGGCGGATCTCGCCGTCGGTGTACGCCACGATGTGGCGGGGGTTCGTGTAGACGCCGAGGAAGCCGGTGATCTCGGCGACGATCCCCGTCTCCTCCAGGCATTCGCGTACCGCGCACGCGGCAGCCGTCTCACCGATGTCCTGGGCGCCGCCGGGCAGGGCCCATTGGCCGGTGTCGCGGCGGCGCTGGAGCAGGATGGCGCCGCTGTCGTCGACGACCAGCAGGTTGCTGGCCGGGATGAGGGTGTTGGCCTTGGGGGCGTCGGGATCGTTGTAGTACTCAGTCCTGCCCATGTACGGAGGTTCCCTCCTGGTCGGGCGTCCAGGGCCGTGCGCCGGCCCAGACGGCGTCGAAACTCTGAGCGTAGCTGTCGAACCAGCCGTAGGCATCGACGCGCCGTAGGTGGAACAGCGGGTTGGCGCTCGCGGGCTGCCCCCAGACGTGCGGGTTGACCAGTAATTCGTCGTCGTACCGGAAGAGAGAGTTGTAGAGCGTGGTGTCGTGCAGCCGCACCTCGCAGCCGGTCTCGGACAGCAGCGGGCGGTAATGGGTGAGTGAGGCGCGGATCGCGGCGGCGAGGGCGTCGCCGATGCCTTCCTCGCGGCCTCGGGTGGCGACGGCATGCCCGCCAGGGTCGCCGAAGCAAAGGCGTACGCGTACGTCGGCCGCGGCGCGTTCGGCGAGCATCTTGGCCACGTGCGGGTTGGTCTGGGCGAAGAAGGTCCCCGAGAAGACCAGGACATCGATCTGCCGCTGGGCGCCCTGGATCAGGGCGAGCCAGGTGTCTCGGGGAACGCTGGCCCGGTTCTGATACATCCCCACGATCTCGCCTGATCCGCTACCGGGACGCCCGCCGCGTGCCAACGGCACGGGCCAGAGGAAGGTCTCCTCCACACGTAAGTGCTGGGCCACGCTGAAGCGGTGCCGCGGGTGGGGCACGCGTCCGCCGAGCCACCGGCCGACGGTCTTCGGATCCACCTCGCAGGCTTCGGCAAGCGATTCCGGGGACACGCCCCGCTGGGCGAGTACGGAGTGAAGTCGCTCGTTCACGCAGGCCATCCAAGACCACGTGCAGGGGGAGGGCAAGTACGGCATCGGGCGTTGCACCGTCGCTGGTCCGAGGACGTCCCAGGACGTCCACGGATCGTCCGTTTACGCGGTGATGCCGTCCGCCCCCGCGCGGCCACGATCGGGTCCTCCCCGCCACTCGACTGACCCAGGAGGACCGCGTGATCCGTGACGTCACCGGCATCCACAAGATCCGGATGCTGTACCTGCAACTCCTGTACCGCTGCAACTTCTCCTGCCTGCACTGCTTCCACGGCGAGCGTCTGAAGCACACCGACTCCTTCACCGCCGAGGAGGCGGTCGGGCTCATCCGGCTCATGCGCGAGGAGTACGGCACCGAGGCGGTGACCCTGCTCGGCGGCGAGCCCTTCCTCTGCAAGGAGCTCACGCAGGTCGTCCGCTACACCCGGCAGGAGCTGGGGATGCGGGTGGAGATCTGCACCAACGGCTACCGGATCGAGCGTCGCCTCGCTGAGATCGCCCCGTACGTGGACCTCCTGCGGGTCTCCTTGGAGGGTGTCGCCGGCACCAACGACGCCATCCGCAGGCAGGGCAGTTACCACGCCGCCCTGAGCACGCTGAACCTCGCTCGGGAGCTCGGTGTCACGACGGCCGCGACGATGACCGTCACGTCGCGGAACATCGGCGAGGTGCTGCCGCTGGCGCGCGTCATGCAGCGGTTCGGCGCCCGTCAGCTCAAGCTGCACTGCCTCCGCCCGGTCGGCAACGCCGCCCACCACCCCGAGCTTCTGGTCGGCGACCCGACCGCGTACACCCGGCTCCGCGAGGAGCTGCGGACGGCCGGGCTCTCCATCGAGGTCATCCTCGACGAAGACCTCGCCGAGGGCGGGGCTCCGGAGATCCGCGCGCCGGCAGGCGGCCCTCGCGAGATCGAACGGATCGAGGCCGACCCGCGCGGCGCGCTCACCATGTCCTGCAAGGCCGTGGGCAAGGACTCGCACGCCTTCTGGTACGAGAAGGCCGCGGGTCGTATCGTCCACCGGCCCTCCGCCACCGACGAGCTCACCCTCGCCGTCCCGGACGTGGTGTACGCCCGTGCCTGACCGGCCGTTCTTCGAAGCGCTCGAAGGCTTACGGGGAAGTGGGAAGTCCACTATCGCGCCCCTGCTTGCCGTGGCCAGGGGCGCCGTCCTGGTCCCCACCGTGCCGCTCGCCTACCAGCCGCTGCGACGTCAGGTGGATCTGCGGGCGAGCGTCGAGGCCCGACTGTGCTTCTACCTCTCGGCGCTCTTCACCGCCGCCGAGGAGATCCGGCGCCATCTCGCCGCCGGTACGCCGGTCGTCGTCGAGAGCTACTTCGCCCGGTGCCTCGCGAACCACCACGCCTTCGGGGCCCGCCTCGGCGTCACCCTCCCGCCCGACCTGCCCCAGCCCACCACGTACCACCTGCTGTGCGGGGAGGACGAACGGCGGCGGCGCCTCGCCGGACGGATCAAGCCCCTCTCGCGGTGGGACGCGCTGAGCGAGGAGGCCGCAGGCCAGATCTCAGCCGCCTACGCCCAGTTCCCGATGTACCGGATCGACACCACGAGCCGTGCTCCGGCGCAGATCGTCCAGACGATCCTCACCACCGCCCAGGAAGGACATCACCGTGCAGACGCGGAGCCTGTGGGAGCGCACCCTCACGTTCTTCCCTCAGTTCCTCGCCGCTCTGAACGAGCGCGCATCTCCTGAGGCCACGGTCGCGGTCGTCGGCGCGAGCGACGGAAAGTTCGTGCTGCCGCTCGCCGCCGCCGGTTACCGAGTCATCGCCATCGAGCGCGACCCCTTCGCTCTCCACGGAGGCGAGGTCAGCCTTCCGGGTGACAGCCATGCCCAGGTCCCCGGCCTCATCGACCGCCTCAAGGCCGAGGAACTGCGTGACCGGGTCCAGGTCATCGGCGAGGACTTCCTCACGGTCGAGCTCTCCGAAGGGCACTGCGACGCGGTCTGGACGAGTTGTTCGTGGCACTACAGTGCCAACCACCGCAGCCCGCTCGGCGACTTCGTCCGCCGCATGCAGGACCTCGTTCGCGAAGGTGGCTTGTTCGGCGCGGAGTTCATGATGCCCGTCGAAGAGCGCCACCAGTCCATCGAGCACTACACCTCGCCCGAGAGACTCGCCCGCCAC
The DNA here is from genome assembly GCF_040303965.1 of Streptomyces sp. NPDC094032. NCBI lineage: Bacteria > Bacillati > Actinomycetota > Actinomycetes > Kitasatosporales > Streptomycetaceae > Streptomyces > Streptomyces sp. NPDC094032. The sequence goes on from NZ_JBEOUE010000002.1 coordinate 213,881, forward strand.
TTCGGCCCCGGCTGGGACGTCCTGCTCACGGCGCGCACGAACCAGTTCGTCGAGCGCCCGCACCTCGGCCAGCCCCACGACCACACGCACCGCATGGGTCTGCTCATCGCGGCCCACACCTCCAGGTAATCGCACCCAACGAGGAAGACGACCATGAAGCACGAGTACGAGGCCAAGTTCCTCAACGTCGACGTCACCGCCCTCCAGGACAAGCTCACCTCCCTGGGCGCCAGGCGAGCGCTCCCCCGCACCCTTCTCACCCGCAAGATCTTCGAGAACGACGCCCTCGATGGCGGCGCGTGGCTCCGGCTGCGGGACGAGGGGACTCGCTCCACCCTCACCCTCAAGCGGGTCACCGATTCCACCACCATCGACGGCACCACCGAGATCGAGACCGAGGTCACCGACCTCCACGCCATGGCCGACATCCTCCGGCGCCTCGGCCTCACCGAGGTCCGCTACCAGGAGAACTACCGCGAGGAATGGCGCCTGGGCGAGGTCGCCTTCGACTTCGACACCTGGCCGGACCTCCCCACGTTCATCGAGATCGAAGGCCCGGACGAGGCCTCCGTCCGCCAGGCCGCCGACCTGCTCGACCTCGACTACACCGAAGCCCGCTTCGGCAGCGTCGACGAGATCTACAAGAGCGAGGCCGACCGCGACATCCTCGCCGAGCCCACGCTCCTCTTCTCCGACGCCGGCGGGGCCTGACCGTGCCCGGCGGAAATCCGTGGCGGGCACTAGACGCGTCTCGCTAGCCTCGCGCGCATGTCGACCACCCCCGCCTCCGCCCCCACCCCCGGTCCCGTCCCCGACGCCGACCTCGTCCGCCGGCTGCTCGCCGCCCAGTTCCCGGAGTGGGCCGGGCTGCCCGTGCGGGAGCTCGAATCCGCCGGGACCGACAACGCGATGTTCCGGCTCGGGGACGGGCTCGTCGTGCGGCTGCCCAAGGCGGAGTGGGCCCTGGGGCAGGTCGAGAAGGAGCAGCGGTGGTTGCCGCGGATCGCCGCGGGGGTGCCGTTGGCGGTGCCCGTGCCCGTCGGGTGCGGGGTGCCGGGGGAGGGGTTCGGGCAGCCGTGGGGTGTGTACGAGTGGCTGGACGGGGACGACGCCTTCCGTGCGCCCGTACGTGATCTCGCGCACGCCGCCGTCGAGTTGGGGCGGTTCGGGGTCGCCATGCGCGGTGTCGACGCGAGCGGCGGGCCCGCCTCCTCCCGGGGTGGGCCGGTCACCGCGTGGGAGGAGGGGGCCATGGCGCCGGCCGTGCGCGACCTCGGGGCGGACGGCACCCTCGACGCCTCGGTCGTGTCCGCCGCCTGGGAGTCCGTGCTGCGGCTGCCGCAGTGGGACGGGGCGCCCGTGTGGGTGCACGGCGACCTCCAGCCGGGCAACCTCCTGACCCGGGACGGGCGGCTCAGCGCCGTCATCGACTTCGGCGGGGTCGGGGTCGGCGACCCCGCCTGCGACATGATCGCCGCCTGGACGCTCTTCACCCCCGAGACCCGCCCGCTGTTCCGCGAGGCCGCCCGGGTCGACGACGCGACCTGGGCGCGCGGGCGGGGCTGGGCCCTGTGCTGGGGCGTGGTGACGGAGCACTACTACCGCGAGCTCAACCCCGTATTGGCCGGCGCGGCCCACCGGGCGTGGACGCAGGCGCTGCCGGAGTGCGACGAGCGGGGCCAGGGTCCGTCAGGCAGGGCCTAGGGCTCCAACTGGGCCGGGATGTCCGCCGCGTGAATGATCGTCAGGCCCGATACGGCCCGGGTCAGGGCCACGTACAGGCGCCGCAGGCCCGTGCGTTCGTCCGGTTCGCCGTCGACCACGGCGGCCGGCTCGTCGAGGACCACGTAGTCGTACTCCAGGCCCTTCGCGAGCGACGCCGGGACCAGGGTGAGGCGGGAGGCGGCCGTGGTCTCCTCGCCGGGGGAGAGGTAGGCGAGGCCCGCCGCCGTCAGGGCCTCGGCCAGTGGGGCGATGCGGGCGTCGGCCGCGATCAGGCCGATCGAGCCCTCGTGGGCCAGCGACTCCCGGCACGCCGCCACCACGGAGGCGTCCGGGTCCTCCGCCGCCCGCCGGATCTCCAGCGCGCCCGGGTTCTCCCGTACGGACTCCACCGGAGCGAGCCCCGGCGACATGTGCGGGAGGAGACGGGAGGCGTACGCGATGACCTCGCGCGGCACGCGGAAGCCGGCCGTCAGCTCCTCGACGAGCGCCTCCGGCTTGCCCAGGTGCTCCAGGGCCTGCGCCCAACTGGCCGTCGCCCACGGGGTGGTGCCCTGCGCCAGGTCGCCGAGGACCGTCGCCGAACCGGTCGTGCAGCGGCGGCCCACCGCCCGGTACTGCATGGGGGACAGGTCCTGCGCCTCGTCGAGCACCACGTGGCCCAGCGAGTGGGTGCGCTCGACCAGGTCCTTCGCCTCGTCGATCAGGACCGCGTCCGCCGCCGACCACTTCGCCGACTTCACGCTCCGGGCGGGCTTCGCCCACAGCAGCAGCTTCTGCTCGTCCTCGTCGAGGAGCCCGGCCGCGTGCTCCGCCAGGAACGCGGCGTCGCTCAGCAGGCGCAGCACCAGCTTCGCCGGGTCGACCGCCGGCCAGCACTCCTTGACGACCGCCTTGACCGCCGCGTTGCGCGCCACCGCGTTCTGCACCCGGTCGTCGGGGGCCTCGCCCGCCTCCTCCATGCGCACCAGGACCGCGTGCGCGATGCGCTGCGGCAGGGCCTCGCGGGCCGCCCCGTACCGGATCTCCCGGGCGAGCAACTCCCGGACCATCTCCTCCAGTTCGTACGCGGGCACCCGCCAGCGCCGGGAGCCGCGCACCACCATCAGCGGCTCCGTGGGGAGCGACACGTGCGAGCGGACCGCGCGCCGCAGCAGCTCCGCCATGCGGGCGTCGCCCTTGACGACGGCGGTCGCCGCCTCGTCCGTGCCGCGCACCTCGACATGGGCGACGAGGTCGTCCACGGTCGCCTGCTGCACCTCCAGCTCGCCGAGCGCGGGCAGCACCTGCTCGATGTAGTGGAGGAAGGAACGGTTCGGCCCGATGACCAGGGTGCCGGTGCGGGCCAGCCGCTCGCGGTGCGCGTACAGGAGGTACGCGACACGGTGCAGGCCGACGGCGGTCTTTCCGGTGCCGGGGCCGCCCTGCACGCAGACCGTGCCGGACAGGTCGGAGCGGACGATCTCGTCCTGCTCGGGCTGGATGGTGGCGACGATGTCCCGCATGGGGCCGACGCGCGGCCGCTCGATCTCCGCCTGGAGCAGCCGGCTGGTGTGTTCGAGCTCCGTCGGGTCGGACAGATGCTCGTCCTCGTACGCGGTGAGCTCGCCGCCCGTGTACCCGAAGCGCCGGCGCAGCCCGACGTCCTGCGGGTTCTGCTTCGACGCCTGGTAGTACGGCTGCGAGACCGGCGCACGCCAGTCGATCACCATCGGGTCCCCGGCGGCGTCGTGGACGTGCCGCCGGCCGATGTAGAAGCGCTGCCCCTCCTGCGTGGTGTGCAGGTAGTCGAGGCGGCCGAAGAAGAGCGGGGTGTCGGCGAGGTCGGCGAGGGCCTTGATACGGTCCTCGATCTGCCGGGTCAGGACGACGGAGTTGACCCAGTTCGCGGTGACGTCCTTGATGTCGAGCGACTCCACGTCCTCGCGCATCGCGCGCAGGGCGGTGCGCGAGGAGGCCAGGTGGGCGCGCTCCCGGGCGAGCGGATCGTCTGCGGGGGACGTTACGGACACGGTGAAGCCTCCGGGTCGGGTACGCGGACACGTCGAGGTGGCCGCCGGTTTCCGACCGGACGGCGGCGCTCCGCGAGGGGAGGCGGGGAAGCTGGCGAGTGTACGCCGCCCCCGGGCCCGTACGCGAATGGATTCACCCCGGCCGACCCGTACGGATTCACCCCGGTCCGACCCGTAGGGGGCGGGGTCCGCCTCGGGGTGGACCCCGGTTCCACCCCGAGGCCGATGTGTTCCGAATGTCCGGATTCCATCATGGATACATGACCGCCACAGCCCTCACCCCAGCGCCCGCACACCGTCCCCGGCCCCTCCCCGGAGCCCGCGCCCACCGTCTGGCCTTCGCCCCTCTGCGGGCGATACGGGCCTTCGGCGGCGCGGTCGTCTCCGTCGCCGTCCTCGGCCGCCACGACGAGGAGGCGGGGGTCCGCGACCCCCGCCCCGCCCACCGCGACTGACGCCTCCCGGCCCCTACGACTCCAGCAGCTCGCTCGCGTCGAGGATCCGGTACGCGTACCCCTGCTCCGCCAGGAACCGCTGCCGGTGCGCCGCGAAGTCCTGGTCGATCGTGTCGCGGGCGACCACCGAGTAGAAGTGCGCCTGATGCCCGTCGGCCTTGGGGCGCAGCACCCGGCCGAGCCGCTGGGCCTCCTCCTGCCGGGAGCCGAACGTGCCCGAGACCTGGATGGCGACCGTCGCCTCGGGCAGGTCGATCGAGAAGTTCGCGACCTTCGACACCACGAGGACGCTGATCTCGCCCTCGCGGAACGCGTCGAACAGCTTCTCGCGCTGCGCGTTCGACGTCTCGCCCTTGATCACCGGCGCGTTCAGATGCTCACCGAGCTCGTCCAGCTGGTCGATGTACTGCCCGATGACGAGGATCTGCTGCCCGGCGAACTTCTTCACCAGCGCCTCGGTGACCTTCCGCTTCGTCGCCGTCGTCGCGCAGAAGCGGTACTTCTCCTCCGCCTCCGCCGTCGCGTACGCGAGCCGCTCCGCGTCGGTCAGGTCGACCCGGACCTCCACGCAGTCGGCGGGCGCGATGTAGCCCTGCGCCTCGATCTCCTTCCACGGCGCGTCGAAGCGCTTGGGCCCGATCAGCGAGAAGACGTCCGACTCGCGCCCGTCCTCCCGTACCAGCGTCGCCGTGAGCCCCAGCCGCCGCCGGGCCTGGAGGTCGGCGGTGAACTTGAAGACGGGGGCCGGCAGTAGGTGCACCTCGTCGTAGACGATCAGGCCCCAGTCCCGGGAGTCGAAGAGCTCCAGGTGGGGGTAGATGCCCTTACGGCGGGTGGTGAGCACCTGGTACGTGGCGATGGTGACCGGCCGGATCTCCTTGCGGGTCCCGCTGTACTCGCCGATCTCGTCCTCGGTCAGCGAGGTCCGCTTCACCAGCTCGTGCTTCCACTGCCGGGCCGAGACCGTGTTCGTCACCAGGATCAGGGTGGTCGCCTTGGCCTTGGCCATGGCACCCGCCCCGACCAGCGTCTTTCCCGCTCCACAGGGCAGCACCACGACGCCCGAGCCGCCGTGCCAGAAGCCCTCGACGGCCTGCTGCTGGTACGGGCGCAGCGCCCAGCCGTCCTCGGCGAGGTCGATCCGGTGCGCCTCGCCGTCCACGTAACCGGCCAGGTCCTCGGCGGGCCAGCCCAGCTTGAGCAGCGTCTGCTTGATCTGCCCGCGCTCGGAGGGGTGCACGGCCACGGTGTCCGCGTCGATCCGCTCGCCGACCAGCGGCTGCACCTTCTTCGACCGGAGGATCTCCTCCAGGACCGGCCGGTCGGTGGTGGTGAGCACGAGCCCGTGCGTGGGGTGCTTGGAGAGCGTGAGCCGCCCGTAGCGGGCCATGGTCTCGGCGATGTCGACGAGCAGCGCGTGCGGCACCGGGTACCGCGAGAACTCCACCAGCGCGTCCACGACCTGCTCGGCGTCGTGCCCGGCGGCCCGCGCGTTCCACAGCCCGAGCGGCGTCACCCGGTACGTGTGGATGTGCTCCGGCGCCCGCTCCAGCTCCGCGAAGGGCGCGATGACCCGCCGACAGGCCTCGGCCTGCTCGTGGTCGACCTCCAGGAGGAGTGTTTTGTCGCTCTGGACGATGAGTGGACCGTTCACGTCTCGTTGCATCCCTTCCACGCGGCCGAAACGCGGCCAAACATCCAGTCTGCCCGACGGGCGGGGGAAGGGGCAGCCCGACGCCGGCCGGGCTCGGCCGGACGCCGCACCCGCTCACCCCGCCGCGGTCCGCGCCAGCGCGTTGTTGCCGATGGAGTTGTGGACGGTGAAGCTCACCGCGTCCGGGCGGTAGCGGTCGTCGGACCACTCGACGGGGCGGCCGTCGTGGGTGGTGGTCACGCGGCGGACGCGGAGGAGGGGGCTGGTGCGGCGGATGGCGAGGAGGGTGGCGTCGCGGGTGCCGGCGGCCAGGGCGTCGATGACGTGCTCGCCGTGGGCGAAGACCAGGCCCGTGGCCTCGTACAGGCGCTGGGTGACCGAGTCGCAGTCGGGGTCGATGGCCTCGACGGCGGGGGAGATCCAGTCGGCGTAGACGCTGCGCTCGACCAGGACGGGGTCGCCGTCCAGACCCCGGAGCCGGAGGACGTTGAGGAGGGGGGTGCCCTGGGGGAGGTGGAGGCGGGCGGCGTCCTCGGCGGTCGCGGGGCGGTACTCCTGGGCGACCACCCGGCCGGTCGCCGTGCGGCCCATGGACTGGGCCCACTGGGCGAAGCTGCGCAGCTCGGCGAAGCTCTGGCTGCGGCGGCCGGCGAGGACGACCCGGCGGGCGCCCTGGCGGGAGCCGATCAGGCCCTCGGCGGTGAGGGCGGCGAGGGCCTGCCGGACGGTGCCGCGGGAGGCGTCGTGGCGGGCGGCGAGCTCGGCCTCGGCCGGCAGCCGGCTGCCCACCGCGTACTCCTCGCGGTCGATGGCCCGCCGCAGCTCCTCGGCGATCCGCTCGTGGCGCGTGGTCGTCATGCGTTCCCCTTCGTGTGCGCTTCTCAGTGCGCAGTGAGGGCAGCGTAGTTGAGCTTTCGATGGCCGGAAAACGCCGCCAATGTGCAGGGAATGGCGGGCACCCGTTCCCTTCGCGTTCATGTTCACGACACGGACGCCGGGCGTACTGAGGCCAACTTGTTCAGACAAGTTCCTCCCTAGACGCTCCCCCTCGACGCTCCCCCTGGAGAAGCCGTGCCCGTCCCCACGCCCTCGCCCACGCCCTCGCCGAGCGTCCCGAGAACCGCCCTCCTCGGCGGCTCCCTCGCCGTCGTCGCCGCGCTCGCCCTCACCGCCTGCGGCGCGGCCCCCGAGAACGCCGCCACCACCTCCGACGGCAAGAACGCCGCCACCGCGACCTCCGCCGCCGACCTCGGCGGCATGGACGCCCTGGTGAAGGCGGCCAAGAAGGAGGGCGCGCTGCACGCCATCGCGCTGCCCCGCGACTGGGCCAACTACGGCGCCCTCATCGACGGCTTCCAGCAGAAGTACGGCATCAAGGTCGAGGTCGAGAACCCGGACGCCTCCAGCCAGGACGAGGTCAACGCCGTCACCTCCCGCAAGGGCCAGGACCGCGCCCCCGACGTCCTGGACCTCGGCAGCTCCTTCGCGCTCAGCGCCGCCCAGCAGGGCCTCCTCGCCCCGTACAAGGTCACCGCCTGGAACGACATCCCCGAGGGCCAGAAGGACCCGAAGGCCCGCTGGTACAACGACTACGGCGGCTACGTCTCCATCGGCTGCGACGCCAAGCGCGTCAAGACCTGCCCCACCACCTTCAAGGACCTCCTCAAGCCCGAGTACAAGGGCCAGGTCGCCCTCAACGGCAACCCCACCAAGTCCGGCTCCGCCTTCGGCGGCGTCTACGCGGCGGCCCTCGCCCAGGGCGGCTCCTTCGACGACATCCAGCCCGGCCTCGACTTCTTCGCCGCGCTCAAGAAGAACGGCAACTACACCCCCGTCGAGTCCACCCCGGCCACCGTCGAGAAGGGCGAGACGCCCATCAGCATCGACTGGGACTACCTCAACGCCGGTTACGCCCAGGAGTTCAAGACCAAGGGCCTGGACTGGAAGGTCGCCGTCCCCACCGACGGCCGCTACGCCATGTACTACTCGCAGGCGATCAACAAGGACGCCCCGCACCCCGCCGCCGCCCGCCTGTGGCAGGAGTACCTCTACAGCGCCGAGGGCCAGAACCTCTGGCTCAAGGGCTTCGCCCGGCCCGTCCTGATGCCCGCCATGGACAAGGCCGGCACCCTCGACGCGCAGGCCGCGCTCAAGCTGCCCGCCGTCTCCGGCGTCCCGTCCTTCCCGGCCGAGGCCCAGCAGGCCAAGGCCAAGGCGACCCTGGCGCAGGGCTGGGGCAAGGCCGTCTCCGGATGACGAGCACCCTCACCGGACCCGCCGCTTCCCCGAGCACGTCGGGGAAGCGGCGGGTCCGCGCCCCCGGCACCGGGCCCGCCGCCCGGCCGCGCCGCCGCCGCGCCCCCGCCTGGCTCGCCGCCGTCCCGCTGCTCGCCTTCACCGCGCTCGCCTTCGGCGTCCCCGCGCTCGCCATGCTCGGCGGCGCGTTCACCGTCGACGACCCGGCCGGCGGCCCCGCCTCGTACGGTACGGAGAACCTGGCCACCTCCCTCCAGGGCGCGTACCTCACCGCCCTGCTCGGCAGCGTGAAGCTCTCCGCGACCGCCGCCGTCCTCGCCGCCCTGCTCGGGCTGCCGCTCGCCCAGGCCGTCGTGACCTCCCGCTCCCGCGCGCTGCGCGAGGCCGTGCTCACCGCCTCCGGCGTGCTCGCCAACTTCGGCGGCGTCCCGCTCGCCTTCGCCTTCGTCGCCACCCTCGGCAACGCGGGCGTCCTCACCCGCCACTTCGGCCTCGCCGACCAGGGCTGGAGCCTCTACAGCTTCTGGGGCCTGGTCCTCGTCTACCTGTACTTCCTGATCCCCCTGATGGTGCTCACCATCACCCCCGCCCTGGACGGCCTGCGCGTCCAGTGGCGCGAGGCCGCCCGCAACAACGGCGCCACCACCGTCCAGTACTGGCGGCACGTCGCCCTGCCCGTCCTGCTGCCCAGCCTGCTCGGCGGATTCGTGCTGCTCTTCGGCAGCGCCTTCGCCGCGTACGCCACGGCCGCCGCGATGGTCGGCAGCGCCGTCCCGCTGGTCACCCTCCAGATCTCCGACGCGCTCTCCGGCAACGTCCTCGTCGGCCAGGAGAACGTGGCGCTCGCCCTCAGCCTCGACATGGTCGTCGTCGCCGGACTCGTCATGGCCGTCTACCTGCCCCTGCAACGCCGGAGCTCCCGATGGCTCGCCTGAACCCCGCACCCCACTGGCGCCGTTGGGTGCTCGGCCTCGCCGGGCTCTACTTCCTGGTGCCGCTCGCCGCCTCCGTCGTCTTCACCGTCGACGTGCCCGGGCAGGGCCTCACCCTCGACGCGTACACGAAGATCATCGGCACCGAGGGCTTCACCGGCAGCCTGCTGCTCTCGCTCGGCCTCGCCGCCGTCACCATCGCCGTCGTCCTGCTGCTCATGGTGCCCGCCATGGTCGCCCTGCGGCTCGGCGCGCCCCGGCTGCGCCCGCTCGTCGAGACGGTCTGCTCGCTGCCGCTGGTCGTGCCGCCGATCGCCTTCGTCGCGGGCCTCGGCACCGTCCTGAAGTGGGGCCCGGAGCACCTCTCCCGCACCCCCCTCTTCCAGACCTTCGTAGCCCTCCAGAACCCGGACTTCCCCGTCGTCCTGGTCCTCGCGTACGTGGTGATGGCGCTGCCCTTCACCTACCGCGCCCTCGACGCCGGGCTGCGCGCGGTCGACGTCCGCACCCTCGTCGAGGCCGCCCGCAGCTGCGGCGCGGGGCCGGTCAGGGCCCTGGTCACGGCCGTCCTGCCGAACCTGCGCGGCGCGCTGATGAACGCGGCCTTCCTCACCCTGGCCCTGGTCCTCGGCGAGTACACCGTCGCCCAGCTGCTCGGCTTCCGGCCCTTCGCCGTGTGGATCGTGAACATCTCCGGCTCCCAGGCCCAGATGTCCGTGGCCGTCTCCGTCCTCAGCCTCCTCGTCACCTGGCTGCTGCTCCTGGCCCTCGCCGGGGCCGGCGGCCGCGCGCCCGGCGCCCGCCGCACCCGTACCGCCAAGGGATCACCATGACCGCCACCACCGTCCGTACCGAGGCCGCCACCGTCGAATTCCGTTCTCTACGGCGGCAGTTCGGCCCCACGACCGCGCTCGACGGACTCGATCTGACCGTCCGCCCCGGCGAACTGCTCGCCCTGCTCGGCCCCTCCGGCTGCGGCAAGACCACCGCCCTGCGCATGCTCGCCGGCTTCGAGACCCCGGACTCCGGCGCGGTCCTCGTCGACGGCCAGGACATCACGCACGTCCCGGCCCACCGGCGCGACGCGGGCATGGTCTTCCAGTCGTACAGCCTCTTCCCGCACCTCGACTGCGTCGACAACGTGGCCTTCGGCCTGCGCATGGGCGGCACCGGCAAGGCCGAACGGCGCCGCCGGGCCGCCGAACTCCTCGACCTCGTCGGCCTCGGCGACAAGGGCGCCCGCTTCCCGCACCAGCTCTCCGGCGGCCAGCAGCAGCGCGTCGCCCTCGCCCGCGCGCTCGCGCTGCGCCCGCGCGTCCTGCTTCTCGACGAGCCGCTGTCCGCGCTCGACGCCAAGGTGCGGCTCACCCTGCGCGAGGAGATCCGCCGCATCCAGTCCGAACTCGGCATCACCACCCTCTTCGTGACGCACGATCAGGAGGAGGCGCTGTCCATGGCCGACCGGGTCGCCGTCATGCGGGCCGGCCGCCTCGAACAGTGCGCCCCGCCCGCCGAGCTGTACGGGCGGCCCGCGACCGCCTTCGTCGCCGAGTTCGTCGGCACCATGAGCCGGATCCCCGGCCGCCTCGACGGCACCACCGTCGAGGTCCTCGGCCGCCGACTCCCCGTCGACGGCGAGGCGCCCGCGACGCCCGACGTCGACGTCCTCGTACGTCCCGAGGACCTGAAGGTCACCGCGGACGGCGCCCGCTCGGCCCGGATCGTCGCCACGGCCTTCCTCGGCGCGACCACCCGCCTCACCGTCCGGCTCGCCGACGCCACCGAGGTCAAGGCCGACCTGCCCACCCACGAGGCCGCCGCCCTCGCCGCGGGCGACGCCGTGACGGTGACCCCGCGCGAACGCCCGGTCCTCGTCGCGGCCCGCGCCACCTGAGACCGCGGCCCGCGCGACAACTGGACCGGTGGCGCGGGCCGCCCCAGCCGTAGCAGTGAAAGAGAGAGCGACCAGCGTGACCACTGAACTCCCCCTCCAGGCCGTCCTGTTCGACATGGACGGCACGCTCGTCGACACCGAGGGCCTGTGGTGGGAGGCGGTGGAACAGGTCGCGGGCCGCCCGCTGACCGAGACCGACCGCCCGGACGTCCTCGGCCGCCCGGTCGAGCACACGGCGGCCTGGCTGGCGAAAACCGAGGCCCACGCCACCGCCGAAACGCTGGCGGCAGCGTTGCACCGGGAGTTCGCCGAGCGTGTACGGGCCGGGGTCGTCCCCCGCCCCGGCGCCCTGGCCCTGCTCGCCGCACTCGCCCGCGACGGAGTCCCCACCGCCCTGGTCACGGCCTCGCCCCGGGCCGTCGCCGACACCGTCCTCGACGCCCTCGCGGCCCTCGGCGCCCCGGAGTTCACGGTCTCGGTCACCGCCGACGACACCCCCCGGACCAAGCCCGAACCCGACCCGTACCTCGCCGCCTGTCACGCCCTCGGCGTCGACCCGACCCACTGCGTCGCCGTCGAGGACACCCCGACGGGCGTCGCCTCGGCCGAGGCGGCGGGCTGCGCGGTCCTGGCGGTCCCGTCGGTCGAACCGATCGAGGCGGCGCCGGGGCGGACGGTACGGGAGAGCCTCACGGGGGTGTCGCCGGAGCTGCTGTGGTCCCTCAACCCAAGGGGCTGACCCGCCCCCGCTACGCCGTCTCCCCCTCCTCCAGCTCCGCCACCCCCGTGATCCGGTGCAGCGGATACGTCCGGACCTCGTCGGCCGTGTGGTCGTACCCCGTCACGAAGCCGCCCTCGACGCGGACGGGTGCGATGACCCGCTGGCTGGCGGCGCCCTCCGCGTTGACGTAGCCGATCCACACGGCCGAGCCGGTCATGGCGGCGGCCTGGACGGTGGCCAGGGTGTCGGCGGGGGAGGTGCGGGGGAGGCGGTCCGCCGCCAGGGGCGTGGTGGGTTCCTTGCGGACCACCGTGGCGGCGCGGTCGCCCGCCCGGATCGCCCGGACCGCCGCCGTGAGCAGCGTGGCGTCCGGGGCGGGCGGGCCGTCGGGGACGGGCGCCGGGGCGGTGCGGGGCGGGGTGCGGTAGGCGTCGGCGCGGGTGATCAGGACGTCGCCCTCGGCGGACTCCGCGGCCGGGGCGTACCCCATCGACCGCAGCCCCTCCAGGAGCGCCGCCGGATCGGCCTGCGCGGCCAGCACGGTCGGCGCGAGCCGCCGCAGCCGCAGCGGGGCCGAGCGCCGGTCCGCCAGGATCTCGCCGAGCACCGAGTCGTCGTCGCAGCGCACATACGCGGAGGCCGCGCCGATCCGCAGGTGCCCGTGCTTCCGCGCCACGTCGTCGATCAGGTACGAGAGGGGCTGCGGCACCGGCGTGCGCGAGTGCGCCGTCAGGAAGTCCTGGAGGTCGGAGGCGCTGCGCCCGGCGTCGAGGGCGCGGCGCACGGACCCGGGCGTGAAGCGGTAGACGGTCGCGCCGCCCTTGGACTCCACGTCGGCGAGGACCGACAGCACCTCGGCGAGCGGGCGGCGCAGCGGCCCCGGCGCGACGGCCGTCAGGTCGGCCTGGAGCAGCACGTGGTCGACGGCCTCGGGCAGCAGCGGCGCGAGCAGGGTCGCGGCCCGCGAGGCGGCGACGGACGGCTCGCAGTCACCCGGGTGCGCGGCCTCGGGGGCGGCCTCCGCGAGCGGCAGGTTGAGCAGCGCGCGGGCGGGCGAGGCGAGCGCGCCGCGCCCGGTGACACCGAGCAGTTCGGCCTCGTCCAGGGTCCAGGCGGCGATCCGGGCGCGCAGATCGGCGGGGCCACCGGCCTCGGCCGGCGACTCGGTGCCGGGCCCGCCGGACCCGCCCCGCAGCGGCCGGTCCCAGCGCAGCCGCGCCAGCACCGACGCGCGGTCGGCGGCGGCACCGGGCGGGAGGGTCGCCTGAAGGGCGAGGACCCGGTGGCGCACCTCGGGCGCGGCCGCCCGGTCGAGCCCGGGCCCGAACGCCGAGAGTGCGCGGCCCTTGCCGTCCAGGGTGCCGACCAGGCCGGAGGTGCGGGTCGCCGCCAGCCACGGGACGACGAGCCGCACCCAGCGCTCGGCGGGCGGCAGGTCGAGCCAGTCGTCGTACGCGGGCGTCGGCGCGTACCGCTCGTCGGCCTCCCCGTCCGAGGCGAGCAGCCCCGCCCCGTGAAGCAGTTCCAGCCAGAACGCGGTGACCTGCTCGGTCATGTCGAGGGCCGCCGCGGTGCGCTTGAGGTCGCGCACCGCGAGCCCGCCCGCCCGCAGCACCTGCGGACCGCCCTGGTCCCAGGACTTCAGCAGCTCCTCGGCGGTCGCGAGCGCCGTGTACGCCTGCCCGGCCGCCGCGTTGTCCACCACCTGTGGACGGTACTCGTGGGCCGTCCCCACCACCGGCGGCACCGGCTCCGGCGCCCGGTGCGCCCGCCCGCCCCGCAGGTGCAGCGCCGCCTCCCGGGGCAGCACCACCGTCCGCGTCGACACCGGCAGCAGCAGCCCCCGGTCGCGCAGCCAGCGCACCGGCGGCGTCGGGGTCGCCGTCACTTCCCCGTACGGGGGACCCCAGACCAGCCGGTCGAGCACCGTGAGCGCCTCCGGCGGCGCGGTGTCGAGCAGCGCCGCCATCCTCGTACGGTCCGTGAAGAGACCGGTCAGCGCCGCGACCGCCGACACCGGATCGTGCGTCGCGGGCAGCCCGGCCGCCGCGATGATCTCCTGGAGCCGCCCCGGCGACATGCCCGCCGTCGCCTCCGCGACCGTCGGGCCGAGCCCGGTCGGCGAGGGGTGCTGCGCCGACGGCGCGAGCAGCTCCCGGGCCGTCCGCACCAGCCGCAGCCGCTCGTCGTCGCCCCACACCAGCGCCTGTTCGCGCAGCACCGCGACCGCGCGCGGCAGCGCCGCCTCGATCTCCGCGTCCCCGCCGTCGCCCGTCAGGAGCGAGAGGAGTACGGGGTACGGGGCGGGGTCCGGCGTCACGGCCAGCGCCTCGGCGGTCTGCAACGCGAACCGGTCCAGCCGTTCGAGCGCCCGCACGACGGAACCGCGCGTGCCGGCCCGGGTGGCCAGCTGCGTCAGGTCGTTGGGCACCGGCGCGAGCAGGTCCGGGCGGGCCCGCAGCAGCGCGGCGATCCCCCCGTCGTCACCGGCGCGCAGCGCCTCCGCGAGGGTGCGCGGAGCCGCGCCGACTCCTGTTGCCTCGGGCACGTGCGCCTCCCGGTCGAGCTCACCGATCCCCATCCGGACCACGTTAGCCCCTGCGCAGGCGCTACCGTCGTGCCGTGGGGATCGAGAACGACCAGTTGGTCTTCGACTATCTGAGCCGCGTCGGCGACCTGGCCCAGCAGCGCAGGATGCCGGCCGCCGAACGCCGCGAGCTGGTCACGGGGCTGCGCGACGAGATCGAGCGCCGCCGCACGGTGAAGGGGGAGCCCGTGCGGGGGATCCTCGGCGACCTCGGTACGCCGGACGAGGTGGTCGACGGGACGGCGCGCCGCGTCCCGGGCCCGCGCGCGGCGGCCCCGCCGTCCGAGACCCCGTCCGACGCCGCCGTACCGGCGCCGCGGGACGCGGACTGGTGGCGTAAGGACGCCACGGGCGCGGCCCCCGACGTCGTGGACGCCATGGACACACCCGTGGTCCCCGGCTTCTACGGCGGCGTCGAGATCCCCGAACTCCTGGAGCCGCCGAAGGAGGACGAGGAGGACGAGGGGGACGCCGACGAGGACCAGGAGTCTCCCGAGCCGCTCCGCCGCCGCCTCTCCCTCCGCCTCGGCAGCCCCCTCCTCCTCGTCTCCGCCCTGCTCCTCCTGGCCGGCGCCGCCGGCGGCTGGCTGCTCCCGGTCGTCGCCGGCTGGCTCCTCGCCTACGCCTCCCGCGAGCGGCGCGCCGCCGCCCTCACCCTCCCCGGGCTCGTCCTCACCGGCGGCGCCGTCTGGCTGTGGGGCCGCGTCACGGGCCGCTGGGGCGAGGCCGTCGCGCCGGGCGGCGAGGCGATGGGCGCGGCGCTCTCCGAGACCTGGCCCTGGACCGTGCGCGCCGCGGCCGTCGCCTCGGGGCTCTACCTGCTGTGGCGCTCCCGGCGGGGCTGAGGCCCTAGGCCCCGTCCGGGACCCGCGCCGCCCACGGCGCCCCCGGCACCACCAGCGGTGAGCCCGTCACCGGATCCGGCACCACCACCGACTCAAGCCCGAACACCTCCCGTACGAGCTCGGCGGTGACGACCTCGCCCGGCGCGCCCTCCGCCACCACCCGGCCCGCCTTCATCGCGACCAGGTGGTCGGCGTACCGCGCGGCCTGGTTCAGGTCGTGCAGGACGAGGACGACCGTGCGGCCGCGCACGTGGTTGAGGCGGCGGACCAGGTCCAGGACCTCGACCTGGTGGGCGATGTCGAGATAGGTGGTGGGCTCGTCGAGGAGGAGCAGGTCGGTCTCCTGGGCGAGGGCCATCGCGATCCACACGCGCTGCCGCTGCCCGCCCGAGAGCTCGTCGACCGGGCGGTCGGCGAGGGCCGCGACGTCGGTGCGCTCCATGGCGTCCACGACCGCCCGCTCGTCCTCCGCCGACCACTGCTTCCACCAGGCCTGGTGCGGCTGCCGGCCGCGCGCGACGAGGTCGCCGACGGTGATCGCCTCGGGGGCGACCGGTGTCTGCGGGAGCAGGCCGATGGACTGGGCGATCCGCTTGGTGGGGATCCTCGCGAGCTCCTCGCCGTCGAGCAGGACGGCCCCGCCCCTGGGCTTGAGGAGCCGCCCGAGCGCCCGCAGCGTGGTCGACTTGCCGCACGCGTTGGGGCCGACGATGACGGTGACCTTGCCGTCGGGGACCGCCAGGTCCAGCTCGTGGACGACGGTCCGCTCCTCGTACGCGAGGGTCAGCTCCCGCGCCGCAAGCCTGCTCACGATCTGCCTCCTACTCCACGGCTGCGCACGATCAGCCAGATCAGGTACGGGGCGCCGACCGCCGCCGTGAGGACGCCCACCGGCAGTTCGGTGGGGGAGAAGAGCCGCCGGCCGAGGAGGTCGGCGGCGACGACGACCAGCGCGCCCATGAGCGCCGAGCACAGCAGCGGGATCTGCGCGGTCCGGGTGGTCCGGCGGGCGATCTGCGGGGCGAGCAGCGCCACGAAGTCGACCGGCCCGGCGACGCCGGTGGCGACCGACGCCAGGACCACGCCCACCGCCACGAGCCCGAGCCGGACCCGCCCGAGCCGCACCCCGAGCCCGGTCGCCGTGTCGTCGTCGAGGGACACCGTCCGCTGGGCGCGGGCCGCCCACAGCACGGCCGGCAGCATCACGAGCAGCGTGATCCGCAGCGGAAGGGACTCGTCCCAGCCGCGTCCGTTGAGGGAGCCGGTCATCCAGATCTGCGCCTGCTGGGCGACCAGGTAGTCGCCCTTGGTCATGAACAGGGTGGTCAGCGAGCGCAGCGCGATGGCGAAGCCGATGCCGATGAGCACGAAGCGGGTGGCGTGCAGCCCGCCGCGCCAGGCGAAGACGTACACGAGCGCGGCGGCCAGCACCCCGCCGGCGATCGAGAGGTACGGCAGCACGGTGTACGAGGCGAGCCCGAAGGTCATCGCGGCGACGGTGACCGCGCCCGCGCCCTGGCTGATGCCGATGATGTCGGGGCTGGCGAGCGGGTTGCGGGCGACGGTCTGGATGAGCGCGCCCGCGATCCCGAAGGCGGCGCCGACCATGAGCCCGGTGGCGAGCCGGGGCAGCCGCAGGTCCTCGACGACGAACGCGGCGGGCGCCCGCTCACCGGCGAGGATCCGCAGCACCTCGCCGGGGGCGACGAACCGCTCGCCGACGCAGAGGTACGCGACGGAGACGGCCGCCAGGAGCAGCACGAGCCCGGCGGCGACCAGCGCGGACCGCCGGTGCAGGAGGAAGGACGCGCGCCCGGCGCGCACGAGCGCGTACCCGGCGGGGCGTACGGGGGAGGCGGTCGCGGTCGTCATGCCGGCACCGCCTTCCGCCGTACGAGCGTCACCAGGAACGGCACGCCGATCAGCGCCGTCATGACGCCCGCCGGGACCTCGCCCGGCGGGAAGAGGATCCGGCCCAGGACGTCCGCCACCAGCAGCATCACGGGCCCGATGAGCGCGGCCATCGGCAGCACCCAGCGGTGGTCGCTGCCGACGATCGCGCGGGCGATGTGCGGGACGGCGAGGCCGACGAAGGCGATCGGTCCGGCGGCGGCGACGGCGGCGCCGGTGAGCACGGTCGCGCCGAGGCCGCCGAGGATCCGCACGGTCGCGACGCGCTGCCCGAGCCCCTTGGCGACGTCCTCGCCGAGCGCGAGCGCGTCCAGGCCGCGGGCGACGGAGACCACGAGGACGGTGCCGAGCAGCAGGAAGGGCCAGATCTGGGCGACGATCTGGGCGTCCCGGCCGTCGAGCGAGCCGATCTGCCAGAACCGGAACTCGTCGAGGGCGGACGCCTTCGTGGTGAGGACGCCGGTCGTCACGGAGAGCAGCAGCGCGTTGATCGCGGCCCCGCCGAGCGCCAGCTTCACCGGGGTCGCGCCGCCGCGCCCGCCGGAGGCGACGGCGTACACGGCGACGGAGGCGAGCGCGGCGCCCGCGAAGGCGAACCACACGTACCCGGTGAGCGAGTGCACCCCGGCGAAGGCGATGGCGAGGACGACGCCGACCGAGGCGCCCTGGCTGATGCCGAGGATGCCGGGGTCGGCGATCGGGTTGCGGGTGATGCCCTGGAGGGCGGTCCCGGCGAGGGCGAGCGCGGCGCCGACCATGAGGCCGATCAGGGTACGGGGCACCCGCAGCTCGCGTACGACCTCGGCGTCGGGGCTCGTGGCGCCGTGCAGCAGGGCGTCGACGACGGTGGACGGGGGGATGGCGCGGGCGCCGACCGCGAGGCTCAGCAGGATCGCGAGCAGCAGCGCGGCGACGGCCGCGCCGGTCGCGACGGCGCGCCGGGTACGTGGGGCGGTCATGTACACCCATCAGAGGGACGGAGGTTCGGTAAGGCTTGGCTAAGTCTAGACAGCGGGCCTATTCGAACACCCGGGCACAATGGCCCCCATGACGACCTCGACCTCCCCGACGGACCCGCAGACCCCTCTGAGCCCCCTCACGGTCGGCTTCGACCTCGACCTGACGCTGCTCGACACCCGCCCCGGCATCAAGGCCGCCTTCGAGGCCCTGACGGCCGCCACCGGCGTCGCGGTCGACGCGGACCTGGTCGTCCGCCGGCTCGGGCCGCCGCTGGAGCAGGAGCTCGCGGAGTGGTTCCCGCAGGAGCGCGTGCCGGAGATGGCGGCCCTCTACCGGGAGTTCTACGGCGTCCACGCGATCGAGCCGACGCTCCCGATGCCGGGGGCGATGGATGCGATTCAAGCCGTTCACGAGGCCGGTGGCCGGACCATCGTCGTGACCGCGAAGAACGAGCCGCAGGCCAAGGCGCACTTCGCCCACCTCGGCATCGAGCCGGACGCGGTCGTCGGCGGACTCTTCGCCGAGGGCAAGGCGCGGGCGCTGCGCGCCCACGGCGCGGGGGTGTACGTCGGCGACCACGTGGGCGACGTGCGCGGGGCGGCGGCCGCCGGCGCGCTCGCGGTCGCCGTGGCGACCGGACCGTGCGCCCCCGAGGAGCTGCGGGCGGCCGGCGCGGACGTCGTCCTCGCCGACCTGACGGACTTCCGTGCCTGGTGGGAGGGCTACCGGGGCTGAACCGTGGCCGCCTGGACCGCGCGCGCCCGGCGCCGCTGGGCGGCGATCGAGCGGAGCACTCCGGCGCCGGCGACGAGGAATCCGACGCCCATGAGCATGGAGACGAGGTAGGCGACGGTCGGGAACGGCTCGGTCCCCAGGAACAGCGGAGCCACCGTGACCAGCGTCGCCACCGCGCCGACGATGAAGACGATCGCGCCGGCGCGGACCAGGCCGTCGCCCGGCGCGCTGTCGTCCGTGGGTGCCTGGGCGGCGGAGGGGGTTTCACTACGCATTCGGCCAGGGTAGTTCCCAGGCGCGGACAACAGTCCGGCGACGTCTTGTCACCGGGCCTGATCCCATTAGCCTTGGTGCCGGCGGGTCGATGATCGGTGACCCGCTGTATCTCTTTCCCGAGCCGGAATCCCGGCGCCCCCATCGAGTACGAGGACGAGGACGGACGTGCCTACCGGCAAGGTCAAATGGTTCAACAGCGAGAAGGGCTTCGGCTTTCTCTCCCGCGACGACGGCGGCGACGTCTTCGTGCACTCGTCGGTGCTCCCGGACGGCGTCGACGCCCTGAAGCCGGGCCAGCGCGTCGAGTTCGGCGTGGTCGCCGGCCAGCGCGGTGACCAGGCTCTCTCGGTGACGGTCCTCGACCCGACCCCGTCCGTCGCCGCGGCGCAGCGCCGTAAGCCCGACGAACTGGCGTCCATCGTCCAGGACCTCACCACGCTCCTGGAGAACATCACGCCGATGCTGGAGCGCGGCCGCTACCCCGAGAAGGTGCACGGCGCGAAGATCGCCGGCCTGCTGCGGGCGGTCGCCGACCAGCTGGACGTCTAGGGCCTCGTCAGGGGAAGCGCAGCGCGTCCGGGCCGAGGGGCGGTACGAGTCCCTCGGCCGCGGCGCGCGTGAGCAGCCCGCGCACCGCCGCGTAACCGGTCTCGCCGAGGTCCGCGGTGAACTCGTTGACGTAGAGACCGATGTGCTGGTCGGCCACCTTCGGGTCCATCTCCTGCGCGTGCTCCAGCACGTACGGCCGGGACACGGACGGGTCGTCCCAGGCCATCCGGACCGAGGTCCGCGCCGATTCGGCGAGCAGCCGCAGGGTCTCCTCGCCCAGTGAGCGCCGGGCGATGATCGCGCCCAGCGGGATGGGCAGGCCGGTGGTGTGCTCCCAGTGCTCGCCCATGTCGGCGAGCGCGTGCAGCCCGTAGTTCTTGTACGTGAAGCGGGCCTCGTGGATGACGAGTCCCGCGTCGACCCTGCCGTCCCGTACGGCGGGCATGATCTCGTGGAACGGCAGCACCACGACCTCGCCGACCCCGCCCGGGACGACGTCCGCCGCCCACAGCCGGAACAGCAGATAGGCCGTCGAGCGCTCGCTCGGCACCGCGACCGTCCTGCCCGTGAGGTCGGCGCCCGGCTCCCGGGTCAGCACCAGCGGCCCGCAGCCGCGCCCCAGCGCGCCGCCGCAGGGCAGTAGGGCGTAGTCGTCGAGCACCCACGGCAGCACCGCGTACGACACCTTCAGGACGTCGTACGGGGCCTCGCCGTCCGCCGCCCAGCCGTTGGTGAGGTCGATGTCGGCGAAGGTCACGTCCAGGCGCGGGGCGCCGGGGACCCGGCCGTGCGCCCAGGCGTCGAAGACGAAGGTGTCGTTCGGGCAGGGCGAGTAGGCGATCTTCAGCTTGGTCACGACGGGGACTCCGACTCCACGGGGACGGTCTGGGGGGAGGCGCCCGGGTCCCGGAAGACGCTCCGGTCGAGCAGCCCGAAGGCGTCCCGCAGCGCGGCCAGGGCCTCGCCGATGCGCCAGGCGGCGCGGTCGCGCGGGCCGACGGCGTTGGACACGGCCCGGAGCTCGACGACCGGCAGGCCGTACGCGGCGGCGGCCTCGGCGACCCCGAAGCCCTCCATCGCCTCGGCGACGGCCCCGGGGTGGCGCCGTGCCAGCTCGGCGGCGCGGTCGGCGGTGCCGGTGACCGTGGAGACGGTCAGGACGGGGCCGACGGCGCACGGCCGCCCGCCGTCCGCGAGCGCGCCGGAGATCCGGGCGACCAGTGTCTCGTCCACGGGGTGCGCCGAGCGGCCGAAGCCGAGCGCGTCGACCGGCAGGTACCCCTCGGGCGTCTGGGCCCCGAGGTCGGCGCCGACGACGGCGTCCGCGACCACGAGCGAGCCGATCGGGGCGTGCGGGGCGAAGCCCCCGGCGATCCCGGCCGACACGACGAGCGCGTACGGGGCGGGCGCACAGGCCAGGGCCGTCGCCGTCGCGGCCGCCGCGGCCGCGGGGCCGACGCCCGCGACGAGCACGTCGGCGCGCGCGTGGCGGCGCAGCGTGAAGCCGCCGGGCAGCGGGGACTCGCCCTCGCCCGGCCCGGCGGACGCGAGACCGCCGGCGACGGAGTCGGCCTCCGCCGCCACGGCGGTCACGATGAGGATCCGGTGGATCAGGACTTCTTCTTCAGCTCGAAGTGCCAGATGCCGGTCACGGTCTTGCCGGTGTTCTCGACGATCGTCACCTGGGTGCTGTTCGTCGCCTCGCCGGACTGGCTGGAGAAGAAGGCGCTGGCCGGGATGGTCCGGTAGGTCTTCTTGTACGGCTCCGGCTCGGCCTGCTGGCCGCCGAGGAAGATCGTCCAGCCGTTCTCGGCGATCGACGGGTCGACGCCGAAGCGGATCTTGTCGTCGGTGGAGACGGAGATCGACTTCTCGGCCTTCTTGTTGAGGCACTGGGCGATCTGCGCCTCCTTGAGGGCGTCGCCGTCGTTGTAGCAGGCCGCCTCGGAGTTCACCGACTCGGTCCCGACCGTCACGGTCGCGAGCGGCGTCGGCTTGTCGCAGGCGGAGAGAACGAGGAGCCCGGCGGAGACGGCCCCGATGGCCACGACGGCCCGGCGGCGCTGGCGGGTGAGGAACGCAACGGTCATGGGCCGAAGGCTATCGGGCCGCCGCGCCCACGCCACGCGGGGGTACGGCGTGCCGCCCCGCTCGCCCCCCGTTGTAGGCATTCGTTCCCGCGCCATCCCGTGCCATCCCGCGCCCTACGCCACCCGCGCCTTCGCCGTCCCGCCCCGCCCCCTCTGCCGTCGTGCCGCGCCGAGCAGGCCCCGTACGGACAGCAGCGCGCCCACCGCGAGGATCCCGGAGGCCACCGCCATGCCCACCGTCCCGTTCAGCGGCAGCGAGATGCCGATCCCGCCGCCCACCACCCACGCCATCTGGAGCGCCGTCTCCGAACGGGCGAACGCCGACGTGCGGACCAGCTCCGGGACGTCGCGCTGGATCAGGGCGTCCAGGGACAGCTTCGACAGGGCCTGGGTCAGGCCCGCGACCGCGCCGAGGACCGCCACCATCAGCCCGCCGAAGAAGATCGCCGTGCAGATCGCGGTGGCCAGGACCGTCGTCACCATCGTGGCGATGATCACCTCGGGCCCGTGCCCCCGGTCCCGCAGCAGCGAGCCCATCGCCGTCCCGCACGCGTTGCCGACGCCCGCCGCCACGCCCACGATGCCCAGCGAGACCGCCGCGCTCTGCCCCGACAGGGGATGCACCCGCAGCAGGAACGCCAGGAAGAAGATCAGGAAACCGGACAGCATCCGCTGCGAGGCGTTCGCCTGGAGCCCGTGCAGGACCGACGGGC
This sequence comes from Streptomyces sp. NPDC094032, assembly GCF_040303965.1. Lineage (NCBI taxonomy): Bacteria > Bacillati > Actinomycetota > Actinomycetes > Kitasatosporales > Streptomycetaceae > Streptomyces > Streptomyces sp. NPDC094032. Next base: position 236,193 of record NZ_JBEOUE010000002.1, read on the forward strand.
CGACCGTCCGCAGGCTCGGCTTCTTCTCGCCGTGCGTCAGCAGATGCGCCCGCCGTTCACCCTTCGCGGAGTCGACCTTGTGCGGCAGCCGCAGCGCCCAGTACGTGCCCAGCAGGAACAGCGCGCACGCCCCGTACAGCGGCCAGGCGGGACCGATCAGCTGGAGCCCGGCGCCGATCGGCGCGGCGATGCCGGTGGCGAGCAGACCGGCGAGCGTCACCCGCGAGTTCGCCTTCACGAGGGAGAAGTCCGGCGGGAGCAGCCGCGGCACGACGGCGCTGCGCACCACCCCGTACGCCTTCGAGGCGACGAGCACGCCGAGCGCCGCCGGATAGAGCTGGATCCCGCCGGTGGCGACCGCCCCGGACATGGCGATGGCAAGCACCGCCCGGGTCAGCATCGCCCCGGCCATCGCGGCGCGCCGCCCGTGCGGGAGGCGGTCCAGGAGCGGGCCGATGACGGGGGCGAGGAGGGTGAAGGGCAGCATCGTGATGCCGAGGTAGAGCGCGACACGGCCGCGCGCCTCGTCCGTCGGCACGGCGAAGAAGACCGTGGTGGCGAGCGCGACGGTGATCATGACGTCGCCGGCGCCGTTCACGGCGTGCAGCTCGATCAGTCTGCCCAGGCCCGACTCGCCCGCGCCGTGCGCGTGGGTGGCCCGCCGGATGCCCTTGGCCGTACCGGTGAAGGGCAGGTGGAGGGCGCGCCCGACCTTCCGGCCCGCTCGGCTGAGCGGCCCGGCATGATCGTGGGATCGTGCGGAAGACCGTGCGGCTGCCACTCCGTCATAGTGCCCCACGCGCCCCTCGGACAACCCGTGGCGCGGCCCGCGCGGGGTCCGCGATCGTCCGCGATGCGGGCCGTTTGGTACGGGCAGGTGGGCTGGGGGCGGCGGAGAGGGTAGCGTGCGTAGCGCGTCACCGGCGGATGTTCTCGGCCGCGCGCCTCTTCGGCATCCCGCAGAATGGATGGCGATAGGTGTGCCCGAGACGCGCGAGTCATGTCGGGCGTGGACGTCGATGCGGCCCTCTGGTCCGCTCCGCCCACGACCCGGGACTTCGCTCCCGCTCCTCGGCCGGCGCACCCGTGAGACGGCGTAGGAGAGAAGCGAGACCTGTGAGTGCTGCGACGACGCGAACCCCGCGTACCCCGCGAGCCACGCGTACCCCCGACCGCCTCTGCGTCGAGGCCGTAGAGCTCGCCCGCGAGGCCGCCGAGGAGGCGGCCGCCCCCGGCATCGTCGGGGAGCACGTCGAGGTCGTCGCCGAGGGCGACCGGGTCGTCACGCACTTCTTCGAGTGCAAGGAGCCCGGTTACCGGGGCTGGCGGTGGGCCGTGACGGTCACCCGCGCCTCCCGCGCGAAGAACGTCACGCTTGACGAAACCGTCCTGCTGCCCGGCTCGGACGCCCTCCTCGCCCCCGAGTGGGTGCCGTGGAGCGAGCGGCTGCGGCCCGGCGACATGGGCCCCGGCGACCTGCTGCCCACGGAGCAGGACGACCTGCGCCTGGAGCCCGGCTACTCGGGCGAGGACGCGCCGCCGCCGAACTCGGCCGTCTCCGAGGAGCTGGCCGACCACCTGGACACCGAGGACGCGGAGATCGTCTCCCGTACGCCCTCCCGGGGCGCGATCGGCGCGCTCGCCGAGGAGCTCGGGATGCGGCGCGCCCGCGTGCTGTCCCGCTACGGCCTGCACGTCGCCGCCGACCGCTGGGACGAGGCGTTCGGCGCCAAGACCCCGATGGCCCAGGCGGCGCCCGCGACCTGTGTCTCCTGCGCCTTCCTGGTGCCGATGGCGGGCTCCCTGAAGCAGGCGTTCGGTGTGTGCGCCAACGAGTTCTCGCCGGCCGACGGGCGGGTCGTCTCCCTCTCGTACGGCTGCGGCGGGCACTCGGAGGCCGCCGTCATGCCGAAGCCGCCGCGCCCGGCGCCGCCGGTCCTGGACTCCATGGCCACGGACGACTTCCCCCTCCGCCCGGCCAAGGACTCGGGCTCCACGACGGAGCCGGACACCGCGTCGGACGATCTGGGCCACTCGTAGGGCCTGCTGACGGGTGGCGCGTGGCCGCCGCGGGGGCGTGAGCGTGCCCCCGCGCGCCCCCCGCGGCCTGACGCGCCCCCGCGCCGGGGATGGCGCGGGGCGCGGTACCTTCGGGCCCCGGCCAGATCCCCGTACCGCAGAGTGGAGTCAGACGTGAGCGTCAGCGTCAGGACGTCGACCGACGGAACCGATCCCTTCGGTACCGCACGGCTCCGCAGAGGCGTGCTCGACGCGTGGGGCGCCGGACCCGCCCGCTTCCGCGAGGACGCCAACGCCGAGGAGGACCTGGTCCTCGGCGGCTACCGGGACCGGCTCGTCGTCGAACTGGCCCAGAACGCCGCCGACGCCGCCGCCCGCGCGGGCGTCACCGGCCGGCTCCGGCTCACCCTGCACCCGGCCGACGCCGAGGGCCCCGCCGTCCTCGCCGCCGCCAACACCGGCGCCCCGCTGGACGCCACCGGCGTGGAGAGCCTCTCCACCCTGCGCGCCTCCGCGAAGCGGACCGCGAACGACACCACCTCCGTGGGCCGGTTCGGCGTCGGCTTCGCCGCCGTCCTCGCCGTCACCGACGAGCCCGCCGTCCTCGGCCGGCACGGCGGCGTCCGCTGGTCCCTCGCGGAGGCCCGCGAGCTCGCCGCCGACGCCGCCCGGCACAGCCCGGGCCTCGGCGACGAACTGCGCCGCCGCGACGGCCACGTACCGCTGCTGCGGCTCCCGTTGCCCGCCGAGGGCACCGCGCCCGACGGCTACGACACGGTCGTCGTGCTGCCGCTGCGGGACGCCGCCGCCGTCGACCTCGCCGAGCGCCTGCTCGACTCCATCGACGACGCCCTGCTGCTCGCCCTCCCCGGCCTCACCGAGGTCGTCGTCGAGACGGCGGCGGGCGTCCGCTCGCTCGTCCGCGACGAGAGCGACGGTTACGTCCACATCGCCGACTCCGCCGACCGCGCGGCGGGACCGCACCGCTGGCGGACCGTCACCCACGGCGGCCCCCTCGACCCGGCCCTGCTCAAGGACCGGCCCGTCGAGGAGCGGCTGCGCCCCCACTGGTCGGTCACCTGGGCCGTCCCCGTGGACCCCGAAGGCGCCCCGCGCTACCCCCGTACGACCGCCGTCGTGCACGCCCCGACCCCCACCGACGAGCCCCTCGGCATCCCCGCCCTGCTCATCGCGTCCTTCCCGCTGGACACCGCCCGCCGCCACCCCGCGCCGGGGCCGCTCACCGACTTCCTGGTGCAGCGGGCGGGCGACGCGTACGCCGAACTCCTCGCCGACTGGCACCCGGTGACCCCCGCGGGCCTCGACCTCGTGCCCGGCCCGCTCGGCAAGGGGCCCCTCGACGGCGCACTGCGCGCCGCCGTCCTCGAACGCCTGCCGCGCGTCGCCTTCCTGGCCCCCGCGACCGCCTCCGAGGAACTGCCCGCGCTGCGCCCCATCGAGGCGGAGGTCGTGGAAGGCGCGGGCGCCGAGACGGTCGAGGTGCTGGCCGAGGTGTTCCCGACGCTGCTCCCGGCGGGCCTGGAGCGGCGCGTGGAGCTGCGCACGCTGGGCGTCGGCCGGGTGCCGCTGACCGAGGCCGTGGACCGGCTCGCGGGCGTCGACAAGGCGCCGTCGTGGTGGTGGCGCCTGTACGACTCGCTGGCGGGCGTGGACCCCGACCGCCTGACGGGCCTCCCGGTGCCGCTGGCCGCGCCGGCGGGCGCCGAGGGACCGGAGGCAGGGACCGCGCCCGACCCGTACGGGGACGCCGACGCGTACCGGGGAGGCGACCCCGACGCCTACCGGGACGGCGACCCCGACGCGTACCGGGACGCCGAGGCCGCCCCCCAGCCCGCCCGGATCCGTACCACCATCGGTCCCCGCCAGGTCCTCCTCCCGCAGGAGCGCACCCCGGCCGAGCTGACCCGGCTCGGCCTGAAGGTGGCGCACCCGGAGGCCGCCCACCCGCTCCTGGAGAAGCTGGGCGCGCTCCCGGCCACGCCCCGGGCCGTGCTGACGACCCCGCAGGTCAGGGCGGCCGTGGCGGCCTCCCTCGACGCGGGGGAGATCTGGGACGAGGACGCCGACACGCTGGACGCGGAGGAGCTCGCCGAGACGGTCCTCGCGCTCGTCAGGGACGCCGACCTGGCCCCCGGCGACGAGCCGTGGCTCGGGGCGCTCGCGCTGCCCGACGAGGACGGCGAGACCGCCCCGGCGGGGGAGCTCGTCATGCCGGGCTCCGCCTTCGCCGAGGTGATGCGGGAGGGCGAACTGGCCCTGGTCGACCAGGATCTCGCCGACCGCTGGGGCACCCAGCCGCTCGCCGCCTGCGGGGTGCTCGCCGACTTCGCGCTCGTCCGCGCCGCCGACCTGGTGCTCGACCCGGACGAGCTGGAGCCGCGCGAGGGCGACTTCGCGGAGCCCGACGACGCGGGGCTCCTGGACGCCGTCGACGTGTGGTGCGAGGACGTCCTGGACCGGCTGCCGCAGACCCCGGTGCCGCCGGTCGCCACGGAGATCGTGGCCGTACGCGACCTGGACCTGGTCGACGACGACGCCTGGCCGCGGGCGCTCGCCCTGCTCGCGAAGCCGCCGCTGCGGGACGCGCTGACCCAGCCCGTCCGGGTGCTGCTGCCGGACGGCACCACGGAGACCGTCCGCTCGTACACCGCCTGGTGGCTGCGCGACCACCCCGTCCTCGGCGGGCGCCGCCCCGCCGGACTGCGCGCCGCGGGCACCGACCCGCTCCTGATCGGCCTGTACGACTCCGCCGACGCGACCGGCTTCGAGGACGAGCAGGTGCTGCGCGCCCTGGGCGTACGGACGTCCGTCCCGGCGCTCCTGGACGAGCCCGGTGGCGCCGCCGAGCTCCTGGCGCGCCTGGCGGACCGTTCGCGCGAGGTGTCGGGCGCCCAACTCCACGCCCTCTACACGGCCCTGGCCGACCTCGACCCGGACCAGGTCACCCTTCCGGACGAACTGCGCGCGGTCGTGGACGGCGAGGTGAGGGTGGTCGACGCGGCCTACGCGCTGGTCGCCGACGCCCCCGACCTGCTGCCGCTGACGACGGGCCTGCCGCTGCTCCCGGTCGCACCGGCCCGCGCGGCCGAACTGGCCGAGCTGCTCCAGGTGCGCCGGCTGAGCGAGGCGGTGGACGCCGAGGTCACGACGGTGGGCGAGGAGCACGAGGTCCCGTCGGCGGTGCACGCGCTGCTCGGCCCGGCGACCCCCGCCACGTACGTCGAGCACGAGGAACTGCGCGCCGCCGACACGGAACTCGACTGGCGCCGCACCCCCGACGGCGTCCTGCACGCCGCCACGCTGGAGGGCGTCGCGGCGGGCCTCGCCTGGGCGGCGGGGCAGTGGCCCCGCCGCTTCGAGGTGGCGGCCCTCCTGGAGGACCCGTCACGAACGGCGGAGCTCGCGAGGGACCGCTGGTTCGACTGAGGGTCCGTCGGCCTTGGCCGCCGTCAGTACTTGGCGGCCAGGCTGACCTGGGTGCCTCCTCCGGCGCCTTCGAGCCGCCAGCGGAGGTACTTGTGGTCGGGCGCGTTGGTGTTCACCGAGAGCCAGTGGCCCGGGACCACGGCGCCCGACCAGTTCCCGACCCAGAAGCACTCGTGGCCGCCGATGCAGAAGGGGCCGACGCAGATGCACTCCCAGACGTCGACGGAGAGGGTCGCGTTCTGCGTCCCCTCGCTGCCGACCATCGCGATCCCGGTCGCGAAGCCGACGGCGTGGTCGGTCCCGCAGGTCGCCCAGTCCCAACCCTGGACGCAGGCCTGCGCGCCGTTGCAGAACGTGTCGCGGAACCAGGCCTGTTCACCGGCGTCACGGACCACCTTCTCGTCGTAGCCGCTGGCCCGTTCGCCGCTGGCCTGGACGCCCACCTCGGGCGGAGGGTCGGTCTTGCCCTGGGTGGCGGGGGTCTGCTCGATGGCCCGGCCGCCCTCCACGACCGCCTTCATCCCATTGGGGAATTCGAGGATCTGTAGCGCGTGGTCCTTGCCCAGGTCCATCGTGGTGCTGATGCGCGGGGGGAGCCCCCGCCTGATGTTCGTCGTGGTCATCTCGGGTCCTCCCTCTGAACGAGGAACGCGCCGATGACGCGCCCCGCCGAGGCGAGTGTGTTGGGGGGATGCCCCCAGTCTTTCACGGGGTACGTGGCCTGTCGTGCGCAGACGAGCGCCCGCCTCACGCCGGGAACTTGCGCCCGACCCACCGCCACGTGAACTCCAGGACCGCCGCTCCCGCCGCCGCGATGGCGACCGCCGTCCACGGCATCGTCACGCCCACCAGCTTCAGGGCGAAGAAGTTCTGGAGCCAGGGGACGGCGAGCACGAGGAGGAAGGCGCCGCCCATGGTGGCGACCAGGGCGATCCGCCACCACGTGTAGGGGCGGGCGATGATCGCCAGGACCCACATGGAGACCAGGAAGAGCGTGAGGGTGGCCGCGCTGGTCTCGGCGCCGAGGGCGTCGGTGCCCGTGTAGTAGTGGCGGGCCAGCAGGTAGGTGACGAAGGTGGCGGCGCCCGCGATGACGCCGGCGGGGATCGCGTACCGCATCACCCGGCGGACGAAGTGCGGCTTGGCGCGCTCCTTGTTCGGGGCGAGGGCCAGGAAGAAGGCGGGGACGCCGATGGTCAGCGTGGACAGCAGGGTGAGGTGCCGGGGCAGGAAGGGGTACTCGACCTGGAAGCAGACCACCAGGATCGCGAGGAGCACCGAGTAGACGGTCTTGGTGAGGAAGAGCGTGGCGACCCGGGTGATGTTGCCGATCACCCGGCGGCCCTCGGCGACCACCGAGGGGAGGGTCGAGAAGGAGTTGTTGAGGAGGACGATCTGGGCGACCGCCCGGGTGGCCTCGGAGCCGGAGCCCATGGAGACGCCGATGTCGGCGTCCTTGAGGGCGAGCACGTCGTTGACGCCGTCGCCGGTCATGGCGACCGTGTGGCCCCGGGACTGGAGCGCGGCGACCATGTCGCGCTTCTGCTGCGGGGTGACCCGGCCGAAGACGGCGTTGGCTTCGAGGACCTCCGCCATGGGCTCCCGCTCGGCGGGCAGGGTCCGGGCGTCGACCGTGGTCGAGGCGCCGGGCAGGCCCAGCTTGCCGGCGACGGCGCCGACCGAGACCGCGTTGTCGCCGGAGATGACCTTGGCGGCGACGTCCTGGTCCGCGAAGTAGGCGAGGGTGTCGGCGGCGTCCGGCCGCAGCCGCTGTTCGAGGACGACGAGCGCGGTCGCGCGGGCGCCCTCGGCGACGTTCGCGGAGTCGAGGTCGACGGCCGCGCGGGCGAGCAGCAGGACCCGCAGGCCCTGCTCGTTGAGCCGGTCGACCTCGCCGAGGGACGGGTCGCCGGGCGGCAGCAGCACGTCGGGGGCGCCGAGCAGCCAGGTGGAGTTCTCGCCGTCGCCCTCGCTGAAGGCGGCCCCGCTGTACTTGCGGGCGGAGGAGAACGGCAGCGACTCGGTGCAGCGCCAGTCCACGGAGTCCGGGTAGGCGTCGATGATGGCCTGGAGGGAGGCGTTGGGGCGCGGGTCGGACTCGCCGAGGGCGCCGAGCACCTTGCGTACGTAGCTCTCGTCGGCGCCGTCCAGGAGCTGGAGGCCGGTCACGTCCATGCCGCCCTCGGTGAGGGTGCCGGTCTTGTCGAGGCAGACGACGTCGACCCGGGCCAGGCCCTCGATGGCGGGCAGCTCCTGCACGAGGCACTGCTTGCGGCCGAGCCTGATGACGCCGATGGCGAAGGCGACGGAGGTGAGCAGGACCAGGCCCTCGGGGATCATCGGGACGATGCCGCCGACCGTGCGGGCGATGGACTCCTTGACGTCGTTGTTCTTGACGACGAGCTGGCTGATGATCAGCCCGATGGCGGTGGGGACCATCATCCACGTCACGTACTTGAGGATCGTGGAGATGCCGGTGCGCAGCTCGGAGTGGACCAGGGTGAAGCGGGAGGCCTCCTCGGCGAGCTGGGCGGCGTAGGCCTCGCGGCCGACCTTGGTGGCGGTGAAGGCGCCGCCGCCCGCGACGACGAACGAGCCGGACATCATCGGGTCGCCGGGCTTCTTCACCACCGGGTCGGCCTCGCCGGTGAGCAGCGACTCGTCGACCTCCAGGCTGTCGGCCTCGGCGACCTCGCCGTCGACGACCACCTTGTCGCCGGGGCCGAGCTCGATGAGGTCGCCGAGGACGATCTCGGAGGTGGAGATCTCGGTGGCGGCGCCGTCGCGGCGGACGGTGGGTTTGGCCTCGCCGATGACGGCGAGCCCGTCGAGGGTCTTCTTGGCGCGCAGCTCCTGGATGATGCCGATGCCGGTGTTGGCGATGATCACGAAGCCGAAGAGGCTGTCCTGGATCGGCGCGACGACGAGCATGATCGCCCACAGCACGCCGATGATCGCGTTGAAGCGGGTGAAGACGTTGGCGCGGACGATGTCGGCGGTGGAGCGGGAGCTGCGCAGCGGGACGTCGTTGACCTCGCCCCGGGCGACCCGCTCGGCGACCTCGGCGGTGGTCAGGCCCGCGGGCCGGTGCACGACGGGTGGTCCCGCCGCCGGTCCCGTACCCCCGCCGTCCGTGTCGATCTTCGCCCGCTGCGTCATGGTTTCGACGGTACGGCGGGAAAGGGGCGGACACCCGCCGAGACGTCCGAAGATCAGACCGGGGGAGGAGGGGAATGGTCCCGTGGGATTACGGGGTGGGGCTCGGGGTTACGGGGTGGGCTCGGGGTTACGGGGTGGGCGGCTGGTCCGGCTCGGCCGCCTCGGCCGCCTGCTGGGCCGCGTGGCGCTTGATCGCCGCGTCCCGCTTCCGTACGTACCAGATGCCGATCAGGCCGAGTCCGGCCCCGGCCAGGCAGGTCCACACCCACCAGGTGAGGTCCCGGTCGTCGAACCAGCCGTAGAACGGGAGCTGGACGAGGAACAGGACGAACCAGAGGACCGTGCCGCCGGTGATGGTGGCGACGACCGGACCCTCAAGGGGTTCGGGTGCCTCGTGCTTCGGTGTCCACTTCGCCATGCGGCTCAGTCTAGGCGGCCCGTTTTCGTGTCTACGCGCGGAGATAGACGGGTGCTCGTTCATGTGTTCATACTGAAACGGTTTGCCTCTGGCGGGTTCCCTTCGTATGAACCGCCAAAAAGGACTTCTCTGAACCTCCGAAGAGGAACCCCATGAGCTCCACGGCCACCGCCAAGGCCACGCCCCCGGAGACCCCCGAAGGGCCCGTCTCCGGCCTCGACCGCTACTTCAAGATCTCCGAGCGCGGCTCCACCGTCGCCCGCGAGGTCCGCGGCGGCTTCGCCACCTTCTTCGCGATGGCGTACATCATCGTGCTGAACCCGATCATCCTGGGCAGCGCGAAGGACATGTACGGCCACCAGCTCGACGGCGGCCAGCTGGTCACCGCGACGGTGCTGACCGCCGCCTTCTCGACCCTCCTGATGGGCGTCATCGGCAACGTGCCGATCGCCCTGGCGGCCGGTCTCGGCGTCAACACGGTCGTCGCGCTCCAGCTCGCGCCGAAGATGTCCTGGCCGGACGCGATGGGCATGGTCGTGCTCGCCGGTCTGGTCGTGATGCTGCTCGTCGCCACGGGTCTGCGCGAGCGCGTCATGAACGCCGTCCCGGTCGGCCTGCGCAAGGGCATCGCGATCGGCATCGGCCTGTTCATCATGCTCATCGGCCTGGTCGACTCGGGCTTCGTCTCCCGGATCCCGGACGCCGCGCACACCACCGTGCCGCTCCAGCTCGGCTCGAACGGGCACCTCATGGGCTGGCCGGTGCTCGTCTTCATCCTGGGCACCCTGCTGACGCTCGCCCTGATCATCCGCAAGGTGCCGGGCGCGATCCTCATCTCCATCGTCGTGATGACGATCGTCGCCATGGTGATCAACGCCGTCGCCGACATCCCGTCCTGGGGCCTGACCACCCCGGAGTGGCCCGGCAACCCGGTCGCCTCGCCCGACTTCGGCCTGGTCGGCCAGGTCAGCCTGTTCGGCGGCTTCTCCAAGGTCGGCGTCCTGACCGGCATCCTGTTCGTCTTCACCGTGCTGCTGTCCTGCTTCTTCGACGCCATGGGCACGATCCTGGGCGTCGGCGACGAGGCCAAGCTGACGGACAAGGACGGCAACTTCCCCGGCATCAACAAGGTCCTGCTGGTCGACGGCCTCGCCGTCGCCTCCGGCGGTGCCACCTCGTCCTCCGCCACCACCTGCTTCGTGGAGTCCACGGCGGGCGTCGGCGAGGGCGCGCGTACGGGTCTGGCCTCGGTGGTGACCGGCGCGCTGTTCTCGGTCGCGCTGTTCCTCACGCCGCTGGCGACGATGGTGCCCTCGCAGGCGGCGACCCCCGCCCTGCTGGCGGTGGGCTTCCTGATCCTGGCCGGTTCGATCAAGGAGATCGACTGGAGCGACTACACGATCGCCGTGCCGGCCTTCCTGGCGATGGTGATGATGCCGTTCACGTACTCGATCACCAACGGCATCGGCATCGGCTTCATCTCGTTCAGCGTGCTGCGTCTGGCGGCCGGCCGGGGCCGTGAGGTCCCGGTGGCCATGTACGTCGTGTCGGCGGTCTTCGTCTTCTACTACGCGATGCCTGCGCTCGGCCTGATGTGAGCCCGGGGGGCGTCCCGCTCCCCGTAGAACTTCTCCGTCTCGTCGACGGCGGTCTTGAACCGCTCGTCGAAATCCTCGCGAATGAGCGTCCGGACGACATAGTCCTGGACGCTCATTCCGCGTCTGGCGGCGTGCCCGCGGAGCCGTTCGAGCAGCTCTCCGTCGACGCGCAGGCTGAACACGGTCGATTCCATGCCCGCCAGGGTCGCGCCACGCGGGGCCTCCGCGCGTCACTTTCCGGATTCCTCTCACTCGTTCGGGTGACAGTTGGCGGCTACACGTTTTCGATTGGTCTTTAGGAAGAGTAATGAGTTATGCTAAGGACTATGCCTGACCTGTCCCACGGCACCGCCGACGACGCCGCCGCCGTGAACGCGCTCCGCAGTTCCGTGATGCGGCTGAGCCGACGCCTGAAGCACCAGCGCGTCGACGAATCGCTGAGCCCCACCGAGATGTCGGTGCTCGGCACCCTGTCGCTCTGCGGCTCGGCCACCCCCGGTGAGCTGGCCCGCAAGGAGCACGTCCAGCCGCCGTCGATGACCCGCATCGTCGCGCTGCTCGAAGCCAAGGGACTGGTCCGGCTGGAGCCGCACCCCGACGACCGCCGGCAGAAGGTGGTCCGCCAGACCGAGCAGGCCGAGGCCATGCTCGACGAGTCCCGCCGCAAGCGGAACGCCTGGCTGGCCACCCTCGCCGAGGGTCTGGACGAGGACGAATGGGCCAAGCTGCGCGCGGCCGCCCCGGTCCTGGAGAAGCTCGCCCATCTCTGACCCCGAAGCCGAGGAGGCGACGCACTTTGAGTACGGGACCCGGAGCAGACTCCGCACCCGTCCATCAACCCACCCTCAAGACCCGCCGGCGGGGGGAAACCTTCTCCTCGCTCGGTGTCCGTAACTACCGGCTGTTCTTCAGCGGAGCGATCGTCTCCAACACCGGTACGTGGATGGCCCGGATCACCCAGGACTGGCTGGTCCTGAGCCTCACCGGCTCGGCCGCCGCCGTCGGCGTCACGACGGCCCTGCAGTTCCTGCCGATGCTGCTGTTCGGCCTGTACGGCGGCGTCATCGCCGACCGCTACCCGAAGCGCCGGCTGCTGATGATCAGCCAGGCCGCGCTCGGCCTGTGCGGTCTCGCGCTCGCCGCGCTCACTCTCTCCGGCTCCGTCCAGGTCTGGCACGTCTACCTGATCGCCTTCCTGCTCGGCATGGTCACCGTGGTCGACAACCCGGCCCGGCAGTCCTTCGTCTCCGAGATGGTCGGCCCCGACCGGCTGCGCAACGCCGTCTCGCTGAACTCGGCGAACTTCCAGTCCGCCCGGCTCGTCGGCCCCGCCGTCGCGGGCGTGCTGATCGCGGGCGTCGGCAGCGGCTGGGCCTTCCTGATCAACGGCCTGTCCTTCCTGGCCCCGCTCGTCGCGCTCTGGCTGATGCGGCCGGGCGAGCTGCACAAGGTGGAGCGCGCGCCGCGCGGCAAGGGGCAGCTGCGGGAGGGCCTGCGGTACGTGGCCGGGCGGCCGGACCTGATCTGGCCGATCGTCCTCGTCGGCTTCATCGGCACCTTCGGGTTCAACTTCCCGATCTGGCTGACGGCCTTCTCCAGCGAGGTCTTCCACGTCGGCGCCGGCACGTACGGCTTCCTCAACACCCTCATGGCCGCCGGCTCCCTCGCGGGCGCCCTGCTCGCGGCCCGCCGCGGCTCGACCAGGCTGCGGATGCTGGTGATCGCGGCGGGCGTCTTCGGCGCCCTGGAGATCGCGGCGGCCCTGTCACCGTCGTTCTGGCTGTTCGCGCTGCTCCTGCTGCCGATCGGCATGATCGGCCTCACGGTGAACATCACCGCGAACTCGGCCGTCCAGATGGCGACGGACCCGGTCATGCGGGGCCGCGTGATGAGCCTCTACATGATGGTCTTCGCGGGCGGCACCCCGATCGGCGCCCCCCTCCTCGGCTGGATCACCGACACGTACGGCGCCCGAGTGGGCTTCGCGACCGGCGGCCTGGTCTCCCTGACGGCAGCAGCCACCATCGGCCTGATCCTCGCCCGAATCGGCCACCTGAAGCTGTCCTTGCGCTGGCGCCATGGGCATCCCGAGGTCCGCTTCGTACCGAGGGAGAGGCTGGCGACGGCGGCGTAGGGGCGGCGCGCCCCGGGGGCGGGGCCACCTGGACCCGCGCCGGGGCGTTCCGGCCGCGGCGCCGTTCCCGGCCCCGCGCCGCTCCGCGCCCGGGGGCGGGCCCACCCGGACCCGCCCCCGGCGCCGTTCCGCCCCCGCGCCGTTCCGACCCCGGGGCGGCCCGCCCCCTGCCGTCCCGCCCCCTGCCGTCCCGCCCCCTGCCGTCCCGCCCCCTGCCGTCCCGCCCCCGGGGCGTTCCGACCCCGGGGCGTTCCGACCCCGGGGCGTTCCGACCCCGGGGCGTTCCGACCCCGGGGCGTTCCGACCCCGTGCCGTCCCGCCCCCGTGCCGTCCCGCCCCCGTGCCGTCCCGCCCCCGTGCCGTCCCGCCCCCGGGGCGTTCCGCCCCCCCACGCCGTCCCGCCCTCGCCCCCCCCGTTGTGGGCAATCGTTCCGCTGGGGCGGAACGGGTGGGCACAACGGAACGGCGCCCCCTGCCGGGCCTAGGCTTCCGCGCCTGTACGTCCACCCCCGGGGCGGTTCCGTTCAAACTCGCCGCTCCAGCACCTGCCCCGGCCAGTCCCCCACAACGAACGCCTCCGTCCGCGTAAACCCCTGCCCCTCGTAATACGCGACGAGCCGCCCCTCACTCCCCGCGAAACAGTCCACCCGCAGCAGCGAAACCCCCCGCCGCCGAGTCTCCTCAACCGCATGGGCGAGCAGCGCCGCCCCCACACCCCGCCCATGAAAACGCGCATCGGTGGCAAGAAACCGGACATACGACTCCGGCTCGTCGGCGGCAGCCACGTACTCACCCGGATGCGGCGTCAGCGTCAGCGTCCCCACCGGCACCCCACCGATCTCGGCGATCCACGGCACCCCCTCCCCGGCGACCCGTTCGACCAGCTCCACCGTCTTCGGCCGGGAACTGAACGGCTCGGTACCCCACTGCGCAGTGATGCCCTTCCCGTTGAGCCAACCGACCGCACTGTCGAAGATCGCGAGCATCGCGGGAACGTCGTCCGCCCCGCCCTTCCTGATCCTGATCGAGGTGTCCATCCAACAGAGGCTAAGGGCTGCCACACTCGCCCCATGAGGCTCTTCGCCGCCGTAGTCCCCCCACCCCCACAGCTCGCCGAGCTCGCCAGGGAGGTCGACCGCCTCGCCCACCTGCCCGGCGCCGGCCGCCTGCGCTGGACCTCGCGGCCCGGCTGGCACTTCACCCTCGCGTTCATGGGCGAGGTAGACGAGCCCCTGCTGCCGGACCTGCGCACCCGCCTAGCCCGCGCCGCCCACCGCACCGCGCCCTTCCCGCTACGGCTGCACGGCGGCGGCCACTTCGGCCGGGCGGTGCTGTGGGCGGGCGCGGCGGGCGACCTCGACGACCTGCGGCTGCTCGCCGAGCGCGCCGACGCGGCGGCCCGTCGGGCGGGCGTCCCGATGGACGAGCACCGCCGCTACCAGGCGCACCTGACGGTCGCCCGCTCCCGCGTGGACCTGGACCTGCGCCCCTTCGTCGCCGCCCTGGACACCTTCGAGGGCACCCGCTGGCAGGTCGGAGAACTGGCGCTGGTGCGCAGCAACCTCCCCGGCGGCGGCACACCGGGCGAGCAGCCGCGCTACGAGACGCTGGCGACGTGGCCACTGGGCGCGGCACCGGGGCAGGGGCAGGCCCGGGAAAGCGGCCCGACCGGTCCGGGTTAACCTCGAAGGGTGGACCCGAAGACCCGAAACCGCATCATGGCCGGCGTACTCGTACTGATGTTCGCGATCATCGCGGTGGCATCCGTGGTGAGCTGACCCCCCGCACCCCCTGCACCCCCCGCGCCCCCACGAAAGCCCCTTGCTTAGAGCGCGCTCAAAGGCGTTGGCTTGACGCCCATGGAGTACACGCAGCTCGGACGCACGGGACTCAAGGTCAGCCGACTCGTCCTCGGCACGATGAACTTCGGCCCGCAGACGGACGAAGCCACCAGCCACGCGATCATGGACGCCGCCCTCGACGCGGGGCTCAACTTCTTCGACACCGCCAACGTCTACGGCTGGGGTACGGAGAAGGGCCGCACCGAGGAGATCATCGGCTCCTGGTTCGCCAAGGACCCGGCCCACCGCGAGAAGGTGGTCCTCGCCACCAAGGTCTACGGAAACATGGGCCCCGACGGCGAGGCCTGGCCCAACCACGACAAGCTCTCCGCGGCGAACATCCGCCGCGCCGTCGACGCGAGCCTGAAGCGCCTCGGCACGGATTACATCGACGTCTACCAATTCCATCACGTCGACCGCCTGACCCCCTTCGAGGAGATCTGGCAGGCGATCGACGTCCTCGTCCAGCAGGGCAAGATCCTGTACGCGGGCTCGTCCAACTTCCCCGGCTACAAGATCGCCCAGGCCAACGAGACCGCCGCCCGGCGCGGCTCGGTCGGCCTGGTCAGCGAGCAGTGCCTCTACAACCTGTACGAGCGCCGCGCCGAGATGGAGGTGATCCCGGCCGCGCAGGAGTACGGCCTGGGCGTCATCCCCTGGTCGCCGCTGCACGGCGGCCTGCTCGGCGGCGTGATCCGCAAGGAGGTCGAGGGCGGCCGTCGCGCCACCGGCCGCGCGGCCGAGGTGCTCGCCGACCCGGCGGCCCGCGCCCGTCTCCAGTCCTACGAGGACCTGCTCGCCAAGCACGGCGCGGACCCCGGCGAGACGTCCCTGGCCTGGCTGCTCACCCGCCCCGGAGTGACCGGCCCGATCATCGGCCCCCGCACCCCGGACCAGCTCCAGGGCGCCCTGCGCGCCCTGGACGTGGAGCTGAGCGACGAGCTCCTGGCCGGCCTGGACGAGATCTTCCCGGGCCCGGGCCCGTCCCCGGAGGCCTTCGCCTGGTGATCCGAGTCGCCGACGGGTTCCGCCGCGTCAGTCGCGGGGGAACCCGTCGGTCTTGAGGACGAGCTCCAGCGGGGTCTTGGTCAGATCGAGATCCGTACCGAAGGCGACCCGCACCTCCTCGGTGTAGTCGCCGCCCTCAGGCTTGGTGTGGGCGATGCACTTGCCGGTGTAGGGATCGACGATGAGGTAGACGGGCACGCCGGCGGTGGCGTAGGCGGTCTTCTTGGGGCCGTAGTCGTTCATGCCGGTGCCCTTGGAGATGACCTCGGCGATGAACTCCACGTCCTCGTGGTTCCAGTGGCCCCCCTTGCTCATCTCGGCATCGTCTCTCATTTTGGCGACGTCGGGGCAGAACGCGTTCCGGTGGCCCGGAAAGTCGATCCGTACGTCTGACGCCACCTTCACGTCCATCCCGAACTGGTCTTCCATTGCGCGGATGATCCTTCGGGTGATGTCAAAGTGCGTCTGCCTCTGCGGAACCATGAAAACGACCCCTCCGACGACTTCGCTCTTGTGTCCCTCGGGGGCGATCTCGAGCCACTCGAACAGCTTGTCCAAGGGCACTTCGTCATCGCTCATGGCCAGCTCGATCCTGTCGTTCTCTACGACGGTCACCGTGGCGCTCCTCCCCGCTGCCGCACGCTCGCCAGCAGCCGCCGACGACAACGATACGCACGGCCGTGCCGACACGCCGTTGGCGACAACTCGCCATCGTCGGCGGGCCCGTCACGCCCCGCCCAGCCAGCTCGTCGCGTCGAGCCGGGACGTGGTGCCCGGGGGTACGACCGTGCGCAGGGCGTCCTCCAGGTCGCGGACACGGTCGGGGCCGAGGCGGGCGGCCCATTCGGCGCGGAGGGCGTCGAAGACGGCGGCGGAGCGGGTGAGGGCGTCGATGCCTTGGGGAGTGAGGCGGACCAGTTTGCGGCGGGCGTCGGCGGGGTCGTCGGTGCGGGCGGCGTAGCCGAGGGCGAGGAGGCGGTCGACGGTCTTGCCGGCGGCCTGCTTGGAGACGCCGAGGCGGCGGCCGATCTCGCTGGCGGTCGAGCCGCCGGGCCCGATCGCCTGGAGCGCGTAGCCGTGGGCCGGGCGCAGGTCGGGGTGGCCCTGGCGGGCGAGTTCGGCGTGGACGCGGTCGATGAGGGTGCGGAAGCCGGCGAAGAGGAGCAGCGGCAGCTCGAAACCGGGCGGGTCGACGGCGGTACGCGAAATGGCCTCGGGAACCCCCTTGCGCGGATCGACAACCTGGTTTACGTTTTCCTCATCGACATGGTCAACCATGTTGTCCATCGTATCGGGGGAGTCACCATGCCGCAGGACCAGTCCAGTTCCCGTCGTACCGCCGGAGCCATCGCCCTCCTCAAGGAGTCGCCGCATCTCCTCGACGGCTTCCTCAAGCTCAGCGAGATCTTCGAGTCGACCACCCTCGACCCGCACTCCCGCGAGACCGTCATCCTGACCGTCGCCACCCGCAACCAGTGCCATCTGTGCGTCGACATGCACGAGGCGAAGTTCGCGGCCCTCGGCCCGGCCCCCGCGCCCGAACGGCTCGACGCCGTACGCCGCTTCACCCTCCAGGTGCTCGCCGCCTCGGGCGCGGTGTCCGACGCCGACCTTGAGGCCTTCTTCGCCCACGGCTACACCCGTCAGAACGCCCTGGAAGTCGTCCTCGGCATAGGGACGTATACGGTCTCCACCTTCGCCAACCGACTGACGAGAGCGGCCTGATGACCACCACCACACGCCAGAACATCGCCTCCGGATCCCCGCTCGAACCCGAGATCGGCTTCTGCCGGGCCGTCCGCAAAGGCGCGCACGTCGCCGTCGCCGGGACCGCGCCCATCGGGCCCGACGGCTTCACGGTCGGCCCGGGGGACGTCCACGCCCAGACCGTCCGCTGCCTGGACATAGCCGAGGCCGCCCTCAAGGAGGCGGGCGCCTCGCTGGAGGACGTGGTCCGGACCCGCATCATGCTCACCGACGTGACGACCTGGAAGGAGGCCGCCCGCGCCCATGGCGAACGCTTCGCCGGCATACGGCCGGTGACGACCTTCGTGGAGGTCTCGCGCTTCATCGACCCGCTGTGGCTGGTCGAGATAGAGGTCGACGCGATCGTCGGCGACTGACGGCCGGACGGCAACGGCAACGGCAACGGCAACGGCAACGGCAACGGGAGCGGGACCGGGGCCGGGGCCGGGGCCGCCCCTAGCCCCGGTACGGGCCGCCCAGACCCCACGCCTGGTGCATCGCGTCCGCGAAGGCCCCCGCCAGGCTGTGCTCGCCCGTGGGGCCCGGGTGGGTGCCGTCGTAGGTGTCCGTGTGGATGTCGTACGACTCCGGTACCGAGCCGAGGAGCAGCGGCGAGGCCGCCGAGTCCAGGTCCGCGACCGTCTTCGCGAGCAGCTCGTTGAAGCGGACGCACTCGGCGGCGAAGGGCGCGTCCTTCTCGGCCCGGACGTTCGGGATGACGGGCAGCAGCACGGCGCGGACGCGTGGGTTCGCCGCGCGGGCGGCGGCCAGGAAGGCACGGACGTTCTCTGTGGTCTGGTCGCTGTTCGTGTAGAAGCCCAGGTCGATCAGGCCCAGCGAGATCAGCAGCACGTCCGCGCCGGTCGCCGTCACCGTCGGGCCGATCAGCGGGGCCATGTGCAGCCAGCCCTCGCCCCAGCCGGCCAGATGGCGGCGGGCTTCGGCCGGGAAGCCGGGATCGGCGTAGGCGTACGACACGGCCGCGTCGGCCCCGGGCTCGTACAGCGCCGTGCGCGGGCCGACGATCTCGTACGCCCCGGGCAGGACGGACTCCAGGTGCCGCCACATGCGGTAGCGCCAGGTGAAGTCGCCGGCGCGTCCGATGGTCATGCTGTCGCCGACGAACAGAAAACGCATGGCGACCATCATCACCGACCGCGGGCGGCGGCTGCGACGTGATCCCCGACACCCGGCCGGGGCCGCGCCCCCGTGGCACGCTGGAGGGCATGCGATCTGCTCTGTGCGCCCTCGGAACGGCGGCCCTCGTCCTGCTCGCGGCGGTGCCCGCCGCCGCCGCGGACGCCGACCGCGACTTCACCATCGAGGACCCGCGGATCACCGAGTCCAGCGGCCTCGCCGCCAGCCGGGCCCACCCCGGCATCTACTGGACCCACAACGACCAGGACGCCCCGCTCATCTACGGCATCGACTCCCGCACCGGCGAGACCGTCGCGACGCTCACGATGAAGGGCGTCGGCACCCCACGCGACATGGAGGCCATCTCCGTCGGCCCGGACGGCGACATCTACGTCGGCGACATCGGCGACAACCTCGACGGCTCCTGGGACCACGTCTGGATCTACCGCTTCCCCGAGCCGAAGCAGCTGAAGGACCAGACCGTCCGCGCCACCCAGTACGACGTGAAGTACGCCGACGGGGCCCGCAACGCCGAGGCGCTGATGGTCCATCCGAAGACCGGCCGGGTCTACATCGCCAGCAAGAACGAGAAGGGAGGCGGTCTCTACCAAGGCCCCGAGCGGCTCACCACCTCCGGCACCAACGTCTTCCGCCGCATCGGCGAGGTCCCCTGGGTGACCGACGGCGCCTTCTCCCCGTCCGGCGACCGGCTCGTCCTGCGCGGCTACTTCCTGGCCGAGGAGTACGCCTGGAAGGACGGCCGGCTCGACGGCGCGGGCAGGTCCGTCGGCGCCCCCTTCCAGGGCCAGGCGGAGTCCGTGACGTACACGCCGGACGGCTCGGCCTTCCTGTTCGGCTCGGAGGGTAAGAAGAGCCGGGTGATCCGGGTGGACCGCGAGGGCGGGGCCGAAAGCCCGTCGGGGAAGCCGTCGGGGAGCTCGGGCGGTTCGCCCGAATCCCCGTCGGCCTCCCCCTCGGAGGGCGGGAAGGGCAACGTCACCGTCGGCTTCCTCGTCCTCGCCGGTGCCACGCTCCTCGTCGTCGGCGCCAAGCGCCTGAAGCGCCGCGACTGAGCCGGGAGCGGTGGGTCAGCAGGGGCTCACCCACCACACCCAGCGCCAGTCGGCGTGGGGGTCGTAGCTGAACCCGCCGGGCGAGACCCAGCCGACGGCCCCGTTCCTGTCGTAGAACCGGGCGCGCAGCTCCGCGCGCTGGTTGTTGATCCAGGAGCCGGTGGTGTTCCAGGTGATGCGGTACATGTAGTTGCAGGTGAACATGTTGATCTGGGTGCCCGTGTAGTTCTCGCCGTAGTAGGCGCAGACGTACTGGTAGGGACAGTCGCCCGCCGCGAGCCCCCTGTCGAGGTCGCGGGCCTTGCGCTCGCCGGGCAGCGGGAGCAGCATCTCGCCGCCGCCGGGGAGTGCGATCTTGTTGGCGCCGATCTGGGTGCCGTGGGTGCTCGCGAGGGCGCCGTCGACCTGCTTCTGGAGGCCCTTGGCCTCGGCGGTGCTGAGGCCGGCGGTCGCCGCCTGCCCGGAGAAGTCCGCGCGCGGCCCGTCGGCGGCGTTGGCCGCACCCGGTACGGCCACGAGGGCCAGGAAGGCCACGACCAGGGCGGCGAGGATCCTGACCGGCCCGCCGGACCGTAAGATTCCGTGCTTCGTCACTGAGGTGCCTCTCTGCTCACACTTCGGCACGGTGCCGGCCACCACTGTGCGGGGAGCCGTCGAACGGCGTCGTTGGCACCGGACGCACACTCGCTGCGCACCGGGCGCAGACCGGCCGTCGCCGCGCGGGAGTTGACCGACATCCCGCTGTTCCCGCCGTCCCGTCGGCCGCAATCTGGGCGTGTACACATCACCGTGGAGCGGGGGGCTTCGTGGCGGGTGCGCAGACCGTGCGGCTCAGCGCGCGGGAGGGTTTCGAAGCCTGGTCCGGCATGGTCGGCGACCTCGTGATGCCGGTCTCCCTCGCCAGCCCGTACGTGGACGGCTTCCGGGGCGTCGCGACGGCGGTCGACCTCGGCCACACCGACGTGACCGGCTTCGCCTTCTCACCGATGTCCGCCCGCCGGGTCGCCGCGCAGATCCGGCGCGCCGACCCGGAGAACTACTTCCTCTTCCTCGTCCACGGCAGCCCGGTCGGCCTCGAACAGGCCCGTAACACCACGCTGCTGCGCGCCGGGGACATGGCGCTCTTCGACTCCTCGCACCCCATGCGCACCGAATTCCTCGACGAGGGCCGGCTCTCCCGGGTCTCCCTGCTGCGGCTGCCCCGCGCCGCGCTGCCGCTGCCCCAGGACCGGGCCGACCGGCTCCTCGGCACCCGGCTCGCGGCCGGCACCGTCCCGGGCGCGCTGCTCGCCTCGTACCTGACCGGGCTGCGCGCCCACGCCGACCGCTGCGACCCCGCCGAGCTGCCGCGCCTGGGCTCCATCGGCCTCGACCTGTGCGCCGCCTACCTCGCCGCGCAGTCCGGCGGCCCCGCCGCTCTGCCCGCCGAGACCCGCCGCCAGGTCCTGCGCACCCGGATCCTGGCCTTCGTCGACCACAACCTGCCCGACCCGGAGCTCGGCCCGGCCGCCATCGCCGCCCACCACCACATCTCGGTACGCCTGCTGCACACGCTGTTCCGCGAGGAGCCGGAGACCGTCGGCGCCCTGATCCGCAGGCTCCGCCTGGAGCGCTGCCGGGCCGACCTCGCCGACCGGCGGCTCGCCCACGCCAAGGTCGGCGACATCGCCGCGCGCTGGGGCTTCCGGCACCCGGCGGACTTCAGCCGGGCCTTCCGGCGCGCGTACGGGATGGCGCCCAGCGACCACCGCCGGCTGGCCGGCGGCGACCGCGGACACGCCGAGGGCCCGGCGTCGGTGGTGTCCGATGCCGGGCCCTCGCCGCGTGCGTACGCCGGTTACAGCTTCTCGATCACGTAGTCGACGCAGGCCGTCAGGGCCCGCACGTCCGCCGGGTCGATCGCCGGGAACATCGCGATGCGCAGCTGGTTGCGGCCCAGCTTGCGGTACGGCTCGGTGTCGATGATGCCGTTGGCGCGCAGCACCTTGGCGACGGCCGCCGCGTCGACCTCGTCGGCGAAGTCGATCGTGCCGATGACCTGCGAGCGCTTCGCCGGGTCGGTGACGAACGGGCTCGCGTACTTCGACTCCTCGGCCCAGCCGTACAGGGCGTCCGAGGACTCCTTCGTACGGGCCACGGCCCAGTCGAGACCACCCTGGCCGTTGATCCACTTCAGCTGCTCGTTGAGCAGGAAGAGGGTGGCCAGCGCCGGGGTGTTGTACGTCTGGTTCTTCAGCGAGTTGTCGATCGCGGTCGGCAGGGAGAAGAACTCCGGGATGTGCCGGCCCGAGGCGTGGACGCGCTGGGCGCGCTCAAGGGCGGCAGGGGAGAAGGCCGCGAGCCACAGACCGCCGTCGGCGGCGAAGGACTTCTGCGGGGCGAAGTAGTAGACGTCGGTCTCGGCGATGTCCACGGGCAGACCGCCCGCGCCCGAGGTCGCGTCGACCAGGACGAGCGCACCCTCGTCGGCGCCCGCGACCCGCTTCAGCGGGGCGGCGACACCGGTGGAGGTCTCGTTGTGGGTGTAGGCGTAGACGTCCACGCCCGCCTCGGCCACCGGCTCCGGGTGGGTGCCCGGGTCGGAGGAGATCACGGTCGGCTCGGCCAGCCACGGGGCCAGCTTCGCGGCCTTCGCGAACTTGGAGGAGAACTCGCCGAAGGTGAGGTGCTGCGACTTGTTCTCGATCAGGCCGTGGGTCGCGACGTCCCAGAAGGCGGTCGATCCGCCGTTGCCCAGGATCACCTCGTAGCCCTCGGGCAGCGAGAACAGGTCACTGATGCCGGTACGCACCTCGCCGACCAGGTCCTTGACCCGAGCCTGGCGGTGGGACGTACCGAGGTAGGAGGTGCCGGTGGCGGCCAGGGCGTCCAGCGCCTCCGTCCGCACCTTGGAGGGGCCCGCGCCGAAACGGCCATCGGCGGGCTTGATGTCAGCGGGAATCTGGATATCGGCCACGAGGCGGAGCGTATCGGGTCGGTGGAGCGGGGGTTGCGGCATGTCCGCCCGATGAGACGAGGAGTGAGACATCCTGTAGTCGTGGGATCACACGAACGCACGAGACCCGAACTGGCTCAGGCGCTGCGCGCGGCCGTGGCCGGAGACGTCGACTTCTCGGCCACGGCCCGCGCCCTGACCTCGATGGACGCCTCCAACTACCGCCGCGTCCCGCTCGGCGTCGTCGCCCCCAGGGACGCCGACGACGTGGCCGCGGCGCTCGACGTCTGCCGTGCGTACGGGGTGCCGGTCGTCCCCCGGGGCGGGGGTACGTCCATCGCCGGACAGGCCACCGGCACGGGTGTCGTGCTCGATCTCACCCGGCACCTCGACGCCCTCGTCTCCCTCGACCCCGAGGCGCGCACCGCCGTCGTCCGGCCCGGGATCGTCCTCGACCGGCTGCGCGCGGCGGCCCGCCCGTACGGGCTGACCTTCGGCCCCGACCCGTCCACGCACAGCCGCTGCACGCTCGGCGGGATGATCGGCAACAACGCCTGCGGCTCGCACTCGGTGGCCTGGGGCACCACCGCCGACAACGTGCGCGGCCTCGACGTCGTCACGTACGGCGGCGAACGGCTGCGCCTGGGCCGCGACTGGCAGGGCGCGCCCGCCGGACTGCGCGAGCTCGTCGGCCGCAACCTGGCGCCGCTGCGCACCGGTTACCCCGACGGGCTGCCCCGCCGGATCTCCGGCTACGCCCTGGACGCGCTGCTGCCGGAGCGCGGCGCGGACGTCGCCCGCTTCTTCTGCGGCAGCGAGGGCACGCTGGGGGTGGTGACCGAGGCCGAGCTGCGGCTTGTCCCGCTGCCCACGGAACCCGTCCTCGTGGTGCTCGGCTACCCGGACGAGAGCGCGGCGGCGGACGCGGCGGCGGGGCTGCTCCCGCTCGGGCCGCTGACGGTGGAGGGCATGGCGGCGGATCTGGTGCGGGAGGCGTCCGCCGGGCTGCCGCGCGGCGGGGCCTGGCTGTTCGTCGAGGTGGACGGCGCCCCGGCGGCCACCGCGCTGGTCCGCGCGGCCGACGCCCTGGACTCCCTCCTGGTCACGGACCCGGCCGGGCAGCGGGCGCTGTGGCGGATCCGGGAGGACGCGGCGGGGACGGCGACCCGGATGCCGGGCAGCGGGGAGGCCTGGCCCGGCTGGGAGGACTGCGCGGTGCCGCCCGCGCGGCTCGGCGCGTATCTGCGTGAATTCCGCTCGCTGCTGGGGGAGTTCGGCCTCCGGGGCACCCCGTACGGGCACTTCGGTGACGGCTGCGTCCATGTCCGTATCGACTTCGACCTCTATACGGGGGAGGGCGTACGGGACTTCCGGCGCTTCTCGGAGGCGGTGGCCGACCTCGTCGTCGCGCACGGCGGCTCCCTCTCGGGCGAGCACGGCGACGGCAAGGCGCGGGCCGAGCTGCTGCCCCGGATGTACGGGGAGGAGCTCGTCGGCCTGTTCGGCGCGGTCAAGGACCTG
Organism: Streptomyces sp. NPDC094032; assembly: GCF_040303965.1. Lineage (NCBI taxonomy): Bacteria > Bacillati > Actinomycetota > Actinomycetes > Kitasatosporales > Streptomycetaceae > Streptomyces > Streptomyces sp. NPDC094032. Next base: position 260,229 of record NZ_JBEOUE010000002.1, read on the forward strand.
TGGGACCCGGCGGGCGGCCTCAACCCCGGCATGCTGGTCCGCCCCGAGCCCCTGGACTCCGGACTGCGCTTCGCGGACCTGCCCGTGGTGGGCCTGGGCCGCGAGGTCGCCCGCTGCGTCGGGGTCGCGAAGTGCCGTACGGCGGGCCCGAGTTCGGGGCCCGGTGTGATGTGCCCGTCCTACCGGGCGACGGGCGAGGAGCGGCACTCCACGCGCGGCCGGGCCCGGCTGCTCCACGAGATGGCGCTCGGCGAGATCATCACGGACGGCGCGCGTTCGGAGGAGGTGCGCGAGGCGCTCGACCTGTGCCTGTCCTGCAAGGGCTGCCGTAGTGACTGCCCGGCGGGCGTCGACATGGCCGCGTACAAGGCGCGGTTCCTGGACGAGCACTACGCGGGGCGGCCCTGGGCGCGGCCCCGCTCGCACTGGACGATGGGCGGCCTGCCGCGCCTCCTCGACCATGTCGGTCCCGCGCTGAACGCGGCGATGCGGCTGCCGTTCGCGGCCCGGCTCGCGGGCGTCAGCCCGGAGCGGGCCATGCCGAGGGTGGCGCGGGAGTCGTTCACGTCCTGGTTCGCCGAACGCGCCTCGGACCGGACCCCGGCCCTCACCCTGTGGCCCGACACCTTCACGGACCATCTGTCCCCCCGTACCGGCCACGCCGCCGTCCGGGTCCTGGAGGACGCGGGCCTGGGTGTCGCCCTGCCGCCCGGCCGGGTCTGCTGCGGCCTGACGTACCTCACGGCGGGCCGCCTGGACGCGGCACGGAAGGTGCTGCGCAGGACGCTGGACGTGATGGTGGGCGGCGACGCCCCCGGCACCCCCGCCCCCCTCCGGCCCGTCGTCGTCCTGGAGCCCTCCTGCGCGGCCGCCCTCCGCACCGACCTCCCCGAACTCCTCCCGGACGACCCGCGCGCCGCCCTCCTCGCCGCCTCCGTCCGCACCTTCGCCGAGGCCCTGGAGGAGCTGGCCCCCGACTGGGCGCCGCCCCGTGTCGCCCGCCCGGTCACCGGCCAGACCCACTGCCACCAGCACGCGGTCCTGGGCGACGCGGCCGACCGCAGGCTGCGGGAACGGGCCGGTATGGAGGGCGACTTGGCGGGCGGCTGCTGCGGCCTCGCCGGCAGCTTCGGCTTCGAGCCCGGCCACGAACAGGTCTCCGCCGCCTGCGCCGAGGACCAACTGCTCCCCGCCCTGCACGCCGCCCCACCCCACGCCCTCGTCCTCGCGGACGGCTTCTCCTGCCGCACCCAGATCACCCACGTACAACCGGGCCTGCACGCCCGCCACCTGGCGGAGATCCTGGCGGAGGCGCTGGAGGAGCGGGGCTAGCCGGACGCGGTTCCCCGCCGACACAGGGTCGTTCGGACCTCGAACACCCCATCCCCACACGGTTGGAGAGCTGTGCCCCCACACATCCGAAGGATCCTCAGGACGAGGATCCCCGTCCTGTCCGGCGGGCTGGCGCTCGCGGCCGCTCTGCTGACGCCGATACCGGCGGCGCAGCGCGCGGAGGCCGCGGAACCTGCCCCCGCCCCCGCCTCGGCGGGGGCGGGGGCAGGTCTACAACTCGTTCGTCACCGCTTCGGACTGCGGCCTCGACCCCGGCCCCTGGCTCGGCGTGTACCGGGTGACCGAACCGTGGGACCAGGCCACCGTCACCTGGGCCGACCAGCCCGCGATCGGCGAAGGCGTCGGCGCCTCCTTCGGCGTCGGCCACCCCGCCTGCGAGGACCGGCCGAACCCGTACCTGCCGGACGAGTCCGTCGGCATCCAGCGCATCGACGTCACCGCGATGGTGACCGCCTGGACGCGGTCCACCGGCGGCGTGCCCAACTACGGGATCAGGCTCAGCACCCACGAGGGAGCGCCGCACCCGACCAACGGGACGACCTGGTACAAGGACTTCTGCTCCATGAACCCGACCACGCCCCAGAACGACCGGGCGGGCACGAGGTCGTACTTCGCGCCCACCCTGGAGGTCGAGTTCAGCAAGGACGCCACCCCGCTGATCACGGGCAACGCGTACGGACCGCCCTACGCCGGGGGCTACCCCGCGGCGGCGGAGGCCCTGGAGTTCCTCGACAGCGGCAAGCCCGCCGTGTGGGAGCAGTCCAAGCCCTACCAACGGTGGCTGCCCGACGCGTACCACTCCGTCGACGACGCCACCCTCAAGGGCGCCGACTGGGCGGGCGGCACCTCCCACAAGCTCCGCCCGGGCGGCCAGGCCTACGGCGACCGGACCCTGCTCGTCACGGGCGACGGAGCCAGCGGCTTCATCGGCGTCGTCCCGTACCCCTCCCTGGCCGGCTACCACTGGGCGATCAACGTCAAGGCCGCCGGCGCGGCGGGCGACCTGCACGGGGTGGAACTGCTCCCCGACGGCTGGGTCGCCGCCGCCTTCGCGGGCACCGACGACGGCCGGTCGCAGGGGCGGATCGAGCTCTACAGCAGGCAGCAGGGCAAGCCCGGCGCGGGGAACTGGAACGCCAGGCCGGTGGAGACGCACTTGCTGGAGTCCGCCCACGAAGTGCTGTACGACCCGGCCGGTCACCCCTGGGCGCTCGGCGGCAAGCAGCTCGCCCGGTACGCCTACGCGAACGGGAAGCTGACGAACCCGACGGTGTTCCCGCTGCCGAAGCAGCCGCCTACCAGTAGCAGTAGGGCGGCGTGAGGGTCAGGGCCCGGCGGTGCCCTCCCGCGCGATCGTGCGCGCCAGTTCCACCAGCGCCCCCACCGCCGGGTGCCGGTCGGCCTCGCGCCAGGCCAGCAGGACCGGGACCGGCGGGGTGCCGGTCAGGGGGCGGTAGGCGACGCCCGGGTGGGGGTGGAGGGTCGCCGTCGAGGCGGAGGTGACGCCGATGCCCCGGGCCGCGGCGATCGTGGTGAGCCAGTCGTCGGTGTTGGCGACCGTGAGGGTGGTGCGGGGGCGGGCGTCGGCGGGCCACAGGTCGAGGGTGGTGGTGCCCGAGACCGGGTTCAGGATCGCGGTCTCGGCCGCCAGGTCCGCCAGCGTCAGCGAGGCGCGCGCGGCCAGCGGGCTGTCCGCCGGGACCGCCGCCACCCGCTCCTCGGTGAGCAGCTCCTCGGTCGCCAGGCCCGGGATCTCCACCGGCCCGCGCAGCAGCGCCGCGTCCACCTCGCCGCGCAGCAGTCCGGCGGTGCGGTCGTCGACGCGGAGGAGTTCGAGCGGCGTCCCGGGGTGCTCGGCCTGCCAGCGGCGCAGCAGGGGAGTCGTGTACGGGCCGAAGGCCGACCAGGCGTGGCCCAGGCGCAGCGGGCGGCGGCGGAGCAGCTCCGGGTCGACGGCCGCGTCGAAGGCGGTGACCGCCGCGGCGGCCCGGTCGTGGAAGGAGCGCCCCTCGGCGGTGAGCGCCAGGTGGTGGGTGCTGCGGTCGACGAGCCGGGCGCCGAGGTGCCGTTCGAGGGCGGCGAGGGTGCGGGAGACGGCGGGCTGGGTGAGGTGGAGGCGGGTGGCGGCGCGGGTGAGGTTGCCTTCCTCCGCGATGGCGAGGAAGCAGCGGAGGTGGCGGAGCTCGATGTTCGTCCGGCTCATGCGTTCGGAGCATAACCGCAGACCAATCGGCATTTCACGCGCCACGCGGTGGCTCGTAGCGTGAGGGTTGGAGCCTTGGGGGTCGGTCCATTACTCTGGACTGGTTGGTTCAGAGTAATGGACTCTTGATCATTCGTGATCGTTTCACTGCAAGGAGCGCGCCGGTGGAAAGCCCGGTCAAGGACATAGCCTCAGCCGCCGTACCCGCCGTCGCACCCGCCACCGGCCCCGCGCCCGCGTCCCGGGCCCCCCGCGCCACCCGGCTCGGGCCCGTCGCCCTCGTCGTCGCGGGCGGCCTCTCCGTACAGTTCGGCTCGGCCGTCGCCGTCCTGCTCATGCCCCGGGCCGGCGCCCTCGGCGTCGTCACCCTGCGTCTGGTGCTCGCCGCGGCCGTCCTGCTGATCGTCTGCCGCCCCAGGCTGCGCGGCCACAGCCGCGCCGACTGGGGCACCGTGCTCGCCTTCGGCGCCGCCATGTCCGGCATGAACATCCTGTTCTACCTGGCCATCGACCGGATCCCGCTCGGCGCCGCCGTCACCCTCGAAGTGCTCGGCCCGCTCGCCCTCTCCGTCATCGCCTCCCGGCAGCTGGCCAACCTGCTCTGGGCCGGGCTCGCCCTCGTCGGCGTCGTCCTGCTCAGCGGCGGCGGCTTCGACCGGCTGGACCCGCTCGGCGCCGCCTTCGCCCTCGGCGCGGGCGCGATGTGGGCCACGTACATCGTCTTCAGCGCCCGTACCGGCCGCCGCTTCCCGCAGGCCGACGGGCTTGCGCTCGCGATGGCCGTCGGCGCGGTCATCAGCCTGCCGTTCGGCATCATCGAGGCGGGCGACCGGCTCCTCGTACCGTCGACCATCGGACTCGGCCTCGGCGTCGCCCTGATGTCCTCGGTCCTCCCGTACACCCTGGAACTCCTCGCCCTGCGCCGCCTCCCCGCCCCCACCTTCGCCATCCTTATGAGCCTGGAGCCGGCCATCGCCGCCACCGCGGGCTTCCTCGTCCTGCACCAGGCCCTGGGCGTGACGGACGCGCTCGCCATCGCCCTGGTCATCGCGGCGAGCATGGGCGCGGTACGGACCCAGGCGAGGCGTTCGGCCGGCGCGGCCTGATCCCGCGCGCGGGCCCTGCCGTCACGCCGCCCGCAGCGCGTCCACGACCACCATCCGCCGCACCCGCCGGGCCGGCAGGACCGAGGCCGCGACGCCCGTGAGGACGGTGGCCGCGAGGATGCCGAGGACGGTCAGGGCCGTGCCGCCCGAGGAGGCGAGGACCTCCAGCGGGGAGACCCGGGAGCCCATCACCGAGCGGGCGGCGAGGGTGCCGTAGACCAGGCCCAGGAGGGTGCCCGCGAGGGCGCCGGACAGGGCGAGCAGGACCGACTCCAGGGTCAGCATCCGGCGCAGCTGGTCGCCCGCGAGGCCGATCGCGCGCAGCATCCCGAACTCCCGGGTGCGCTCCTCCACCGTCAGCATCAGGGTGGCCGCGACGCCCAGCGCGGCGATGGCCATCGAGAAGCCGAGCAGCACGGTGACCACCAGCATCAGCCGGTCCAGCATCGAGCGGACCAGGGTGGCGTCGGAGCCGGTGTCCGCGATCCGGATGTCGGGGTGCGCGGCGAGCGCGCGGTCCACGGCGGCGCGGGCCGCGTCGTGGCCGGTGCCGTCCGCCGGGTTCACCAGGACCGTCGAGGTCCGCGCGGCGCCGCCGGGGGCGAGCCGGTCGAGGGTGGCGCCGTTGACGTACACCGTGGCCTCGGGGAAGAGGGAGAGCGGCAGCGCGGAGCCACCGCCGCCGACGACGGTCAGCCGGACGGGCGCCGCCTCCGGGCCGCCCGCCGGGGTGCCGGCCGAGCCGCCTCCCGGGGTGCCCGCCGAGCCGCCCGCCGGGGTGCCCGCCGAGCCGCCCGCCGGGGTGCCCGCCGGGCCGCCCGCCGGGGTGCCGGTCTTCACCGACAGGCTCCCGTCCCGCCCGCCGAGCGCCAGCGCCTCGCCGTCCTTCAGGGCGCGGGCCTCGGTCACGCCCTCCGCGCCGGGGTTGAGGGCGGCCGGGTCGGCCGTGGCGACGACCGTGCGCCGGCCGTCCACGGTCAGGACGGCGGTACGGACGGGGGCGACCGTGAGTCCGGGCTCGGCGCGCAGGGCGGTGACGGCGTCGGCCGGGACCCGGTCGGTGTCGGTGTCGAGGGCGAAGACGGCCGGCATCCGGCTGGTCAGCATCTCCTCCAGGCCGCCCTTGGTGACGCCGATCGCCGTCACCGCCGAGACGGCGACCGTCACGCCGACCAGCATCGCGGAGGCGGCGGCGCTGGTGCGGCCCGCGTTGGCGCGCAGTTGCTGGACGGAGAGGCGGCCGACGGTGCCGAAGGGGCGGCGCAGGGCGAGCCCGATGAGGGCGACGAACGGCGGCAGCACGTACCGCGCGTACCGCAGCACCGCGAAGAAGGTGAGGATCGCGCCGAGCGTCACCGCGAGGAGCGACATGGGCGAGCCGCCGAGCGCGCCGAGCGTGAGCAGGGCCGCGCCCGCGACCAGCATGAGGACCGAGACCACCTCGCGCAGGGCGCGGCTGCCGGGCTCGGGCAGCTTCGCCGCGCCGCTTGCGGCGAGCGCCGCGACGGGCGCCACGGCGGAGGCGGCCTTGGCGGGCTTGCGCACGGCCCAGAGGGTGAGCAGGACGCCGAAGAGCCCGCCGAGGATGAAGGTCCAGCGGCCCGGCATCAGGGAGATCTCGATCGGGCCGAGGTCGGCGAGCCCGTTGAGCAGGGCGGTGCCGAGGGCGCAGGCGCCCGCGCCGGCCGCGAGTCCGGCGGCGGAGGCGAGCACGCCGAGCATCAGGCCCTGGCGGCGGATGATCCGGCGCACCTGGTCGCGGTCGGTGCCGATGCAGCGCAGCAGGGCCAGCTGGCGGGCGCGCTGGGCGAGCACGACGGAGAAGGTGTTGGTGACGACCATCCGGGCGACGGCCATCGCGATGAGGACGAACGACAGCGCGGCCGTGAGCACGATCGCGTACATCGATTTGCCGTTCTGCTTGGCCTCCTCGACCGCCCCGGCGTGGGTGCGGGCGGTGACGCCGGTGCCGAGCTCCTTCTTGACGTCCTTCGCGACGGCGAGCGCGTCGGCGCCGGGGCGGACGGCCAGGTCGAGGTGGGTGGCGCGCAGACCGGTGGCGTACGTCGCGGTCTGCGCGTACGGGACGCCGATCGCGGGCTGGGAGCCGAGGGCCTGGGAGGCGGAGGTGTCGAGCAGTCCGGTGAGGCGTACGTCGGCGGTGCCGCCGGCGGCCTTGGTGAGCCGTACGGTGTCGCCGACTCCGGCGCCGACCCGTGCCGCGCTGTCCCGGTCGAGCACGATCTCGCCCGCGCGCTCGGGCCACGCGCCGGAGTCCAGGCGCTGCCAGCGCAGGGCCGGGTCGGCGGCGACGGAGGTGACCAGGGCCCGGTCGTCGAGCGGGCGGCCGGCCGGGGTGAGGACGTTGGCGTGGCCGGTGAGGCGCTCGGCGACGGCGGTGACCTGCGGGACCTTCGCCGCGCGGGCGGCGGTGCCGGCCGGCAGCGGGTCGCCGCCGGGGGTGGCCACCTGGACGGGCGCGGTGCCGACGTCGGCCGCCGCCGACTGCTCGTAGGACTGGACGAGCGCGCCCGCACCGCCGACCGACAGGACCAGGAAGGCCACGCCGACGGCGACGGCGGCACCGGTGAGGACCAGCTGGCGCAACTGCGCGCGGAAGTCCTTGACGGTGAACCCGAGCAGGGACGAGGAGGACGAGGGGGATGAGGGGGATGACGGGGATGAGGAAGACGGCGACGACATGCCCTCAACGCTAGGAGCGCGGGCGGCGGTTATCGGCCCCACCAGGCACGATCCGGGGTCAGCCGGAAGTCGTCGGGGGAGGGGCGGGGGCGTACCTCCGGAGGAGGAGACGGGGTCGTTCCGGAGGCGCGTCAGACGGTGTCCAAAAATCATGCAAGCGTGCTTGATTGTTTCTTCGGGTGCTGCCATGCTCCTCCGCAACACGCCCGTGACCGCCGATCCCCGAGGGGAGCGTTCCGTGTCCGACCCCGTCACCGTGCTCGACGACCTGTCCGCCGAGAGCGAGGAAGTCGATTCCCTCGTACGGGAGTTGAGTGCGGAGCGGTGGGCCGCGCCCACTCCGGCGGCCGGCTGGACGGTCGCCCACCAGATCGCGCACCTCGCCTGGACCGACCGGGCCGCGCTGCTCGCCGCCACCGACCCCGAGGCCTTCGCCGCCGAGGCCGCCGCCGCCCTCGCCTCGCCCGGCACCTTCGTCGACGAGGGCGCCGAGGAAGGCGCGGCCCTGCCGCCCGCCGAGCTCCTCGCGGGCTGGCGGGACGGCCGCGAACGGCTCCTGCGCGTCCTGCGCGAGGCCCCGCCCGGCGCCCGCTTCCCCTGGTACGGGCCCGCCATGAGCGCGGCCTCGCTCGCCACCGCCCGGCTCATGGAGACCTGGGCGCACGGCCAGGACGTCGCCGACGCGCTCGGCGTCGTCCGCGCGCCCACGGCGCGGCTGCGGCACGTGGCCTGGATCGGGCTGCGCGCCCGGGACTACGCCTATCTGGTCCGGGGACTCACCCCGCCCGCCGAGCCCTTCCGCCTCGAACTCGTCTCCCCCGAGGCCGAGGGGGAGCTGTGGACGTACGGCCCGGAGGACGCGACCCAGCTCGTCCGGGGCCCCGCACTCGACTTCTGCCTGCTCGTCACGCAGCGCGTCCACGTGGCGGACACCGCCCTCGTCCCGCTCGGCGCGGAGGCGGCCCACTGGCTCACGATCGCCCAGGCCTTCGCGGGCCCGGCGGGGCAGGGCCGCCCGCCGAAGGACGCGGCGGCGGACGCCCCGGGGGAGGACCGATGAGGACCCTCCGTATCGGCAACGCCTCCGGCTTCTACGGCGACCGCTTCGACGCGGTCCGGGAGATGCTGACGGGGGGTTCCGAAGAGGGGTCCCCCGCCGCCCTCGACGTCCTCACCGGGGACTACCTCGCCGAGCTGACCATGCTCATCCTCGGCCGCGACCTCCTCAAAGACCCCGCCACCGGCTACGCCAAGACCTTCCTGCGCCAGATGGAGGAGGGCCTCGGGCTCGCGCACGAGCGGGGGGTGCGGATCGTCGCCAATGCGGGCGGGCTCAACCCGGCGGGGCTCGCCGACGCGCTGCGCGCGCTGGCCGGGCGGCTCGGGATCCCGGCCCGGATCGCCCATGTCGAGGGCGACCGGCTGCCCGCCGGGGACGGCGTGCTCGCCGCCAACGCCTACCTCGGCGGGGCCGGCATCGCCGCCTGCCTCGACGCGGGCGCCGACGTCGTCGTCACCGGCCGGGTCACCGACGCCGCCCTGGTCACCGGGCCCGCGCAGTGGTTCTTCGGCTGGGGCCCCGAGGAGTACGACCGGCTCGCGGGCGCGGTCGTCGCCGGGCACGTCCTGGAGTGCGGCACCCAAGCCACCGGCGGCAACTACGCCTTCTTCACCGGCCACGACCCGAAGCTGCTGCGCCGCCCCGGCTTCCCCCTCGCCGAACTGCGCGAGGACGGCAGCGCGGTCGTCACCAAGCACCCCGGCACCGGTGGCGTCGTCGACACCGGGACCGTCACCGCGCAGCTTCTGTACGAGACGGGCGGCGCGCGGTACGCGGGCCCCGACGTCACCGCGCGGCTCGACACCGTACGGCTCACCCAGGAGGGCCCTGACAGGGTCCGGATCGACGGGGTGCGGGGCGAGGCGCCGCCCCCGACGCTCAAGGCGGGGCTCTGCCGGCTCGGCGGCTTCCGCAACGAGGTCGTCTTCGTGCTGACCGGGCTCGACATCGAGGCCAAGGCGGAACTGGTCCGGGCCCAGATCGAGGACGCCCTCGCGCACGGCCCGGCGCCCCGCCCCGCGCGAGTGCGCTGGGAACTGGCCCGTACCGACCGCGCGGACGCGGGCACCGAGGAGACGGCGAGCGCCCTGCTCCGGCTGGTCGTGCGCGACCGGGACCCGGAGGCCGTCGGCCGGTCCCTGTCAGGGGCGGCGATCGAACTGGCCCTCGCCAGCTACCCCGGCTTCCACGTGACCGCCCCGCCCGGGAAGGGTGCCCCCTACGGGGTCTTCGAGACGGCGTACGTCCCCGTCGGGGAGGTCCCGCACACGGCGGTGCTGCCCGACGGGACCCGCGTCGCCGTGCCCGTACCGCCGGAGAGCCGCGAGCTCGCGCCCGTACCGGCGCCGCCGCTGCCCGCGCCGCTCCCGCCCGGCCCCACGCGCCGGGGGCCGCTCGGCCTGGTCGCCGGGGCCCGCAGCGGCGACAAGGGCGGCGACGCGAACGTGGGCGTGTGGGTCAGGGACGACCGGGCCTGGCGCTGGCTCGCGCACACCCTCACCGTCGACCTCTTCAGGGAACTGCTCCCGGAGACACGGGAGTTGGCGGTCGAGCGACACGTCCTGCCCGGCCTCCGGGCCCTCAACTTCACCGTGACCGGACTGCTCGGCGAGGGCGTCGCCTCCCAGTCCCGCTTCGACCCCCAGGCCAAGGGCCTCGGCGAATGGCTCCGCTCCCGGCACGTGGACCTACCGGAGGAACTGCTGTGACCGTCCTCGATCCACGGGAGCCACTCGCATGACCGTCCTCGATCCACAGGAGGCACTCGTATGACCGTCCTAGCCTCCGCCCTCGACATCGGCGGCCCCGACTACGCGACGCACCGCTCCGCCATGCTGGAGAAGCTGGCCGGGCTCGACGCCGAGCACGCCAAGGCCTGCGCGGGCGGCGGTGAGAAGTACGTCGAGCGGCACCGCAAGCGCGGCAAGCTGCTGGCCCGGGAGCGGATCGAGCTGCTCGTCGACCCGGACACCCCGTTCCTTGAGCTGTCCCCGCTCGCAGCCTGGGGCAGCGACTACCCCCTGGGCGCCTCGCTCGTCACCGGCATCGGGGTGATCGAGGGCGTCGAGTGCCTGATCACCGCCAACGACCCGACCGTGCGCGGCGGCGCCTCCAACCCCTGGACGCTGAAGAAGGCGCTGCGGGCCAACGAGATCGCCTTCGCCAACCGGCTGCCGGTCGTCTCGCTCGTCGAGTCCGGCGGCGCGGACCTCCCCTCCCAGAAGGAGATCTTCATCCCCGGCGGGGCGCTCTTCCGCGACCTCACGCGCCTGTCCGCCGCCGGCATCCCCACGATCGCGGTCGTCTTCGGCAACTCGACGGCGGGCGGCGCGTACGTCCCCGGGATGTCCGACCACACCGTGATGATCAAGGAGCGGTCGAAGGTCTTCCTCGGCGGCCCGCCGCTGGTGAAGATGGCGACCGGCGAGGAGAGCGACGACGAGTCGCTCGGCGGGGCGGAGATGCACGCCCGGGTCTCCGGGCTCGCCGACCACTACGCCGTCGACGAGCCCGACGCCCTGCGCCAGGCCCGCCGGATCGTCGCCCGACTCAACCACCGCAAGGCGCACCCCGATCCGCTCCCGGCGGCGCCCCCGAAATACGCCGAGGACGAGCTGCTCGGCATCGTCCCCGGCGACCTGAAGACCCCGTTCGACCCGCGCGAGGTGATCGCCCGGATCGTCGACGGCTCGGAGTTCGACGAGTTCAAGCCGCTGTACGGGCCGAGCCTGGTGACGGGCTGGGCCGCGCTGCACGGCTACCCGGTCGGCGTCCTGGCCAACGCGCAGGGCGTGCTGTTCAGCGCCGAGTCGCAGAAGGCGGCGCAGTTCATCCAGCTCGCCAACCAGCGCGACATCCCGCTCCTCTTCCTGCACAACACCACCGGCTACATGGTCGGCAAGGAGTACGAGCAGGGCGGCATCATCAAGCACGGCGCCATGATGATCAACGCGGTGTCCAACTCGAAGGTCCCGCACCTCTCGGTCCTCATGGGCGCCTCGTACGGCGCCGGGCACTACGGCATGTGCGGGCGGGCCTATGACCCGCGCTTCCTCTTCGCCTGGCCGAGCGCCAAGTCGGCCGTCATGGGCCCGCAGCAGCTCGCGGGCGTCCTCTCCATCGTGGCGCGCGCCTCGGCGGAGGCGAAGGGGCAGCCGTACGACGAGGAGCAGGACGCCGGGATGCGCGCCTTCGTCGAGGCGCAGATCGAGGCGGAGTCGCTGCCGATGTTCCTCTCGGGACGGTTGTACGACGACGGGGTCATCGACCCGCGCGACACCCGCACCGTCCTGGGGCTCTGCCTCTCCGCGATCCACAACGCACCGGTCGAGGGCGCGCGTGGCGGCTTCGGCGTCTTCCGAATGTGAGGCCTCTCGTGATGACGACTGTTCTGGTGGCGAACCGGGGCGAGATCGCCTGCCGGGTCTTCCGCACCTGCCGTGAGCTGGGCATCGCGACCGTCGCCGTGTACTCCGACGCGGACGCCGACGCCCTGCACGTACGGGAGGCGGACGCGGCCGTACGGCTGCCGGGGGCGACGCCCTCGGAGACGTATCTGCGCGGCGACCTGGTGGTGAAGGCGGCGCTCGCGGCGGGCGCGGACGCGGTGCACCCGGGGTACGGATTCCTCTCCGAGAACGCGGAGTTCGCCCGTGCGGTGACCGAGGCGGGCCTGCGGTGGATCGGCCCGCCGCCCGCCGCGATCGAGGCGATGGCCTCCAAGACCCGCGCCAAGGAACTCCTCGGCGTCCCGCCGCTCGCGGCCGCCGAGGTCACCGCGGCCGACCTGCCCGTCCTGGTGAAGGCGGCGGCGGGGGGCGGCGGGCGCGGCATGCGCGTCGTACGCGAACTGGCAGCTCTGGAGGGCGAGTTGTCTGCCGCCTCCGCCGAGGCGCTGAGCGCCTTCGGGGACGGCGAGGTGTTCGTCGAGCCGTACGTGGAGGACGGCCGGCACGTCGAGGTGCAGATCCTCGCCGACGCGCACGGCACGGTCTGGACGCTCGGCACCCGCGACTGCTCCCTCCAGCGCCGCCACCAGAAGGTCATCGAGGAGTCCCCGGCCCCCGGCCTCCCGGCGGACCTGCTCGACTCCCTGTACGCCGCCTCCGCGTCCGCCGCGAAGTCCGTGGGCTACGTGGGCGCGGGCACGGTCGAGTTCCTGGTCGCGGACGGCCGCGCGCACTTCCTGGAGATGAACACCCGCCTTCAGGTGGAGCACCCGGTGACGGAGGAGGTCCACGGCGTCAACCTGGTCGCGCTCCAGTTGGCGGTGGCGGAGGGGGAGGCGCTCCCGCCGGAGGCGCCCGCGCCCAGGGGGCACGCCATTGAGGCGCGCCTCTATGCGGAGGACCCGGCGGGCGGCTGGACGCCGCAGGCGGGGGTGTTGCATGCGCTGGAATTCGGGGAGGCGGCCGGGGCGGCAGGGGTGCCGGGGGTGCCTGGCGCCGCTTTCGGAGCACACGGGACGCCCGGAGCACACGGGACGCCCGGAGCACACGGGACGCCCGGGACGCCCGGGGTGCCCGGGGTGCCCGGGGTGCCCGGGGCGCACAGGGCGCCCGAGACGCCCGAGACGCCCGGGACACCCAGGACGCCCTGGACTCCCGGCGTCTCCCCGGGCGGGGCCCCGCCCCGTACCCGGGTCCGCGTCGACACCGGCTACGTCTCCGGCGACACCGTCGGCGTCCACTACGACGCCATGCTCGCGAAGATCGTCGTCCACGCCCCCACCCGCGCCGAGGCCGCCCGCAGGCTGGCCCACGTCCTGGAGCGGGCCCGCGTGCACGGCCCGGCGACCAACCGGGACCTGCTCGTCGCCTCCCTGCGGCACCCGGACTTCGCCGACCCGGCCCGCCTCGGCACCGGCTTCTACGAGCGGCACCTGGCCGCGCTGACCGAGCCGCCCGCCGGGGAGGACCGGGCCGCCGTGGCCGCCGCGCTCGCGACGGCGGCGCGTGGGCGGAGCCGCTTCGGCGGCGGCTGGCGCAATGTGCGCTCGCGGGACGAGATCCGTACGTACGAGGGGCACGGCAGCCACGAGGTCCGCTACCGCCCGACCCGTACCGGCGGCTACGAGGTGACGTCCCCGCCCGGGATCCGCGCGGTGGCCGTGGCCCCCGACCGGGTGAGCCTCGAAGTCGACGGCGTCGTACGCCACTTCGAGGTCGCCCGCCACGGCGACGCCACGTACTTCGTCGGCCGCCACCGCCTCACCGAGGCCCCCCGCTTCCCCGACCCGCGCGAGCAGACCGCCCCCGGCTCCCTGCTCGCCCCGATGCCCGGCACCGTCGTCCGGGTCGCCGAGGGCCTCGTGGTCGGCGACCGGGTCGAGGCCGGGCAGCCCCTGCTCTGGCTGGAGGCGATGAAGATGGAGCACCGGGTTACCGCGCCCGCCTCCGGCACGCTCACCGCGCTGCACGCCGCCCCCGGCCGCCAGGTCGAGGTGGGCGCCCTGCTCGCGGTCGTACAGCCCGTTCCGACGGAAGCCCAGGAGGAGAAGCCCGCATGAGCAGCAGCAACAGCAGTAACAGCACCAACAGCAGCAGCATCATCGAGTCCCCGGAGCACACCGCGCTCCGCGCCGCCGTCGCCGCCCTCGGCCGCCGGCACGGCCCCGGCTTCGACCGGGCGACCCTGTGGGCGGAGGCGGGCAAGCTGGGCTACCTGGGCGTCAACCTGCCCGAGGAGTACGGCGGCGGGGGCGGCGGCATGGCCGAGCTGTCGATCGTCCTGGAGGAGGCGGGCGCGGCCGGCGCGCCGCTCCTGATGATGGTGGTCTCGCCGGCCATCTGCGGCACGGTGATCGCCCGCTTCGGCACCGAGGAGCAGAAGCGCGCCTGGTTGCCGGGCCTGGCCGACGGCAGCCGCACGATGGCCTTCGGCATCACCGAGCCGGACGCGGGTTCGAACTCGCACCGGATCACCACCACCGCGACCCGCACGGAGGACGGCTGGGTCCTGAACGGCCGCAAGGTCTTCGTCTCGGGCGTCGACATCGCCGACGCGACCCTGATCGTAGGCCGCACGTCGGACGCGCGCACGGGCACCCTGAAGGCCTGCCTGTTCATCGTCCCGCGCGACGCCCCGGGCTTCGGACGCCGCCAGATCGAGATGGAACTGGCGGCGGACGAGAAGCAGTTCGAGCTCACGCTCGACGACGTGCACCTCCCCGCCGACGCGCTCGTGGGCGACGAGGACGCGGGCCTGCTCCAGCTCTTCGCGGGGCTGAACCCGGAGCGGATCATGACGGCCGCGTTCGCGATCGGCATGGGCCGGTACGCGCTCGGGCAGGCGGTGAGGTACGCCAAGGAGCGCCAGGTCTGGAAGACCCCGATCGGCGCCCACCAGGCCATCGCGCACCCCCTGGCGCAGGCCCACATCGAACTCGAACTGGCCGCCCTGATGATGCGCAAGGCCGCCGCGCTCTACGACGCGGGCGACGACATGGGCGCGGGCGAGGCGGCGAACATGGCCAAGTACGCGGCGGCGGAGGCCTGTGTCCGGGCCGTCGACCAGTCGGTCCACACCCTGGGCGGCAACGGCCTCACCAAGGAGTTCGGCCTGGCCCGCCTGATCACGGCCGCCCGGGTGGCCCGAATCGCCCCGGTGAGCCGCGAGATGATCCTCAACTTCGTGTCCCACCAGTCACTGGGCCTGCCGAAGTCGTACTGACGGACGTATGACACGGAAGGTGGCTGCGCGGTGCGATGCGGACGGGCGCGTCCACGACGTCCTTCCCGTCCGGGGAGAACACCCGCGCCCGCAGCCCGATCCGCCCGCCCACCAGAAAATCATGCATGCGTGCTTGATTGTTTCCCCCGCTGCTGCGAAGGTCTCCCCAACTCCGTACCGCACAAGTGATCCTGTCGCGACTACCCACCGACCAGGGAGCCACGCACGCATGGTGTTCCACAGCGAGTTCGCGGATGTTCCGGCAGTCTCCCTCCCCATCCATGACGCCGTCCTCGGCCGGGCCGCCGCGTTCGGTGAGCTGCCCGCGCTGGTGGACGGGGCGGGGGAGCTGACGCTCACGTACGGGCAGGTCGATGGCTTTCATCGGCGGATCGCCGCCGGGCTCGCCGAGGTGGGGGTGCGGAAGGGGGATGTGGTGGCGTTGCACAGTCCCAACACCGTGCTGTTCCCCGTCGCCTTCTTCGCCGCCACGCGCGCCGGCGCCGCCGTCACCACCGTGCATCCGCTGGCCACGGCTGAGGAGTTCGCCAAGCAGCTGTGCGACTCCTCCGCGCGGTGGATCGTCACCGTGTCGCCGCTGCTCGCGACCGCTCGCGCGGCGGCCGAACTCGCGGGTGGTGTCGAGGAGATCTTCGTCTGCGACACCGCCGAGGACTGCCGCTCGCTCCAGTCGTTCCTGGGCTCCAGCGCGCCCGAGCCGGTCCTGGACGTCGACCCGGACGAGGACCTCGCCGTCCTCCCGTACTCCTCCGGCACCACCGGCGTCCCCAAGGGCGTGATGCTCACCCACGCCTCCGTCGCCACCAACCTGGCCCAGCTCGAACCGCTGATGCCGATGGGGCCGGGGGACCGGATATTGGCCGTTTTGCCCTTTTTTCATGTGTACGGGCTTACGGCTCTGATGAACGCTCCTCTGCGGCTCGGCGCCACCGTCGTCGTGCTGCCCCGCTTCGAGCTCGACGGCTTTCTCGCCGCCATCGAGAAGCACCGGATCAACGCCCTGTACGTCGCCCCGCCGATCGTCCTCGCCCTCGCCAAGCACCCGGCGGTCGCCGACTACGACCTGTCCTCCCTGCGCTACATCGTCTGCTCCGCCGCCCCGCTGGACGCGGCCCTCGCCGACGCCTGCTCGGCCCGGCTCGGGCTGCCGCCGATCCGCCAGGCGTACGGCATGACGGAGATGTCCCCGGCCACCCACCTCGTCCCGCTCACCGCCGAGAACCCCCCGCCCGGCACTGTCGGCAAGCTGCTGCCGTCGACCGAGATGCGGCTCGTCCCGCTCGACGACCCCGGGCGGGACGCCGCACCGGGGGAGGAGGGCGAGATCGTCTTCCGCGGGCCGCAGGTCATGAAGGGGTACCTCGGGCGGCCCGACGCCACCGCCGCCATGATCGACGAGGCGGGCTGGCTGCACACCGGGGACATCGGGCGGGTCGACGAGGACGGGTGGCTGTACGTCGTCGACCGGGTCAAGGAGCTCATCAAGTACAAGGGGTTCCAGGTCGCCCCGGCCGAGCTTGAGGCTCTGCTGCTCACCCACGAGGGCATCGCCGACGCGGCGGTCATCGGGGTCCCGGACGAGGACGGCAGCGAGATCCCCAAGGCGTTCGTCGTGCGCCAGCCGGCCGAGGCCGCGAAGGAGCTCACCGCCGACGACGTCATCGCCTACGTGGCCGAGCGGGTCTCCCCGTACAAGAAGATCCGCCGGGTGGAGTTCATCCAGACCGTGCCGAGGGCAGCGTCGGGGAAGATCCTCCGCCGAGAACTGCGCGAGCCGCGAGAACCGAGGGACCGCACATGAGCCTGCTCACCGTCACCACCGACCGGGGCGTCACCACGCTCGCCCTCGACTCCCCGTCCACGCGCAACGCGCTCTCGGCCGCCCTGGTCGCCGAACTCTCCGACGCGCTCGGCGCCTGCGCCAAGGACCCGGCGGTACGGGCGGTCGTGCTCACCCACACCGGCTCCACCTTCAGCGCGGGCGCCGACCTGAAGGCCCCGCCCGGCCCGTACGCCTTCGTCGACCTGCTGCGACAGATAGTGGAGCTCCCCAAACCGGTCGTCGGCGTCGTCGACGGCCACGCCCGCGCGGGAGGCCTCGGTCTGCTCGGCGCCTGCGACATCGTGGTGGCCTCGGCCGCCTCGGACTTCGCGCTGACCGAGGTACGCATCGGGGTCGCGCCCGCCGTGATCTCGCTGACCCTGCTCCCCAAACTGGACCACCGCGCGGCCGCCCGCCACTACCTGACCGGCGAGCGCTTCGGGACGGACGAGGCCCGCGCGATGGGCCTGGTGACGGCGCCCGCCGACGCGCTCGACGACATCCTCGACGGCCTGCGCGCCGCCTCCCCGCAGGGGCTGCGCGCCTCGAAGCGGCTGGTCACGGCTAAAGTCCTGGAAGCCTTCGAGCGGGACGCGGAGGAGCTGGTCCAGCTGTCCGCGTCGCTGTTCGCCTCGGCCGAGGCACGCGAAGGGATGACGGCCTTCCTCGAACGACGGGACCCAGCATGGCGGCTCTGACCGGCCCGAAGCAGGACAGGAGCCGCGCCACCCGGCAGCGGCTCCTGGAGGCCGCGGTCTCCTGCCTCGCCGAACACGGCTGGGCGGGCTCCACCGTCGCGGTCGTCGCCGAACGCGCCGGCGTCTCGCGCGGCGCCGCCCAGCACCACTTCCCCACCCGGGAGGATTTGTTCACGGCGGCCGTCGAGTACGTCGCCGAGGAACGCTCCCAGGCCCTGCGCGAGCTCCCCGCCGTCGGCCGCCACGAGGCCGTCGCCGCCCTGGTCGGCCTCTTCACGGGACCCCTCTTCCGCGCCGCCCTCCACCTGTGGGTGGCCGCCGCCGACGAGGACCAGCTGCGCGCCCGCGTCACCGAACTCGAAGCCCGCGTGGGCCGCGAGTCCCACCGCATCGCCGTGGAACTCCTCGGCGCCGACGAGTCCCGCCCCGGCGTCCGCGAATCCGTCCAGGGCCTCCTCGACATGGCCCGCGGCCTGGGCCTCGCCACCCTCCTCACCGACGACCGCGCCCGCCGGGAGCGGGTGGTGGCCCAGTGGGCGCGGCTGCTGGACGAGGCCCTGGGCTGAACCCCGGAGCGCCGGGGCTCAGCTCCCGGTGGCCGGGATCGTCGCGCAGACCGTCCGTGCCGCGAGCACCGCGCAGGCCGTCGCGTCCTCGGGGCGGGCCACCGGCAGCATCGTGGTGTGCGCGTCCCGCCCGCTGATCTGCGTGTACTCGCGCTTGCGGCCCGCCTGGTCGCCGATCCGGGCGACATCGCCCTGCGTGGTGTTGCTGATCTTGGCCCAGGCCGCCCGGCACTTGGCGCTGTAGCGGAGCTCGATGCCGATCACGGGGTCCGTGTCGACGTACGCGGTGATGGCGTCCGTGCTGCACACCGTGTGCTTGGGTTCGAGACCGAAGCACGTCTCGGCCTCGCAGGAGGCGAGCTCGCCGGTCGGGAGCGGCTCCGACGCCGGGACGGTGGGGGCCGTCGCCCCCGCGCCCTTCGCGCCCCCGGAGTCCGCCGCGCGCTCCCACGGGGCGGTGAGCCACAGCGTCCCGCCCACGAGGAGCGCGAGGACGGCCGCGACTCCGGTCAGGAGGAGACGGCGTACGGGTACGGGGTCTTCCTCCGGCAGCGGTACGGGCACGGGCGCGGCCCCCTCCGCCGGCGCCTCCCCGGGCGTCGCCCGGAGCCGCTGCTGCTGGGCCGTGCGCTCCCGGTTGGCCCGCTCCCGGGTGGCCCGCTCCCAGAGGGCGAGGGCCACCGCGAGGTCCTCCTCGGGGCGTCCGAAGACGGCGTGGAGCGCGCGGACCACGTCCTCGCGGGCGATCTGCGGCTTCGCGGGATCCAGGTAGCGCGACAGGGTCGCCTGGGTGAGGTCGATGCCGCGCTGTCTGAGCAGACCGACGAGGACGTCCTGCTTCCGGACCCGCTCCTCGCTCTGCCACCACTGCCGCAGCAGCGCCGATAACGCGGCCCCCTCGTTCACCTGATCGGGTTGCCCCACGGGCTCCACCATCGTCTTCCCCTATTCATGCAGGAACGCGAAACAGCAGGTCAGGGCCGTGTATTGACCGTGCATCAGCGATGTATCGGACGACCCCCAGCGCAGGGTAGAGGCTCCCCGCCCCACCGGTGCAACCTTTGAGCAGCGGTCGGCGACAGCGCCACCGCACCTCCCTCCCCCTCCGCCCCCACGGGCCGCGCCGCCGTGCCACGGCGTGCCGCCGCGTACCCGGAACAGGGCGGAACGGGGGAGACGACACCCGAGGAGACCACTGTGAACAGCCCGCTCTTCCGTGCTCTCGTGACCGCCGCGCTCAGCGGCGCACTGCTCGCCCCCGCCGCCGCCACCTCCTACGCCACCTCCTACGCCGACACGGTCACCGTCACCGCCGGACGGACCGCCGCCGCCGTTGCCGCCCCCGCCTCGTGGCCGGCGCTCCGGCAGGGGTCGCGGGGCGTGGACGTCGCCACCCTGCAGGACCTGCTCGCGGCGGCCGGCCGCACGGTGACGGCGGACGGGGTTTTCGGTCCCGCCACCACCCGGGCGCTCAAGGCCTTCCAGACGTCCCGGCGGCTGCCCGCGGACGGCGTCGTCGGCTCGCGCACCTGGACCGCCCTCGTCGTCCCCCTGCGGCCCGGCGCCAAGGGCCGCGCGGTGAAGGCGCTCCAGCGGCAGCTCGCCCAGGAGGGCCACCGGGTCGCCCTGGACGGGGTCTTCGGCGCCGGTACGGGCGCCGCGCTGCGGGCCGCCCAGCGCGCCCACGGCCTGCCCGCCGACGGGGTCGCCGGTGCCCGCACCTGGGCCGCGCTCGTCATGGCGCCGAGCGCCCCGGCGCCCGGCCGGCCCGGCGACGTGTCCGCGCTGCGCAAGCGGATCGTGGCCACCGCCCGGGGCCAGGTGGGCGTCGCCGAGCCGAACGGCTGCCGCGTCTACCTGAAGGACTGCGCCCGTACGGCCTGGTGCGCCGCGTTCGTCTCGTGGACGTGGCGCAGGGCCGGGGTCCCGGCGGCGTCCGTGCCGAAGACCCTCGTGGCGCGGGAGGTCGGCCTGTGGGGCGTCCGCAACGGCCTCTTCCACCGCTCGAACCCGAAGCCCGGCGACATCGTCGTGTGGGGCCCGCCCGCCGCGCGGACCGGCGGCCACGTGGCGATCGTCGTCGCCGTCCACGCCAACGGGCGCATCGACACGGTCGACGGCAACTACCGGAGCCGGGTGACCCTCCGCACGCAGATCGACCCGCGCACCGCGATCACCCGCGGGCACCGGATCTCCGGCTACGTCAGCCCGCGCGGCGCGTGACCGCCCGCCGCGCCACGCACCGCACGCCGCCATCCCACCCGTACGACATCACCCCACAAGGAGTTCCCATGCGTAAGTCCTCCCGGCTCGCCGCCGGCACCCTGATCAGCCTCGGCCTCGGCCTCGTCCTCGGTGTCACCGGCACCCCGCTGGCGACGGCGACTCCGACGACCGCCCAGGCCGCCCCGGCGGCCGTGTCGGCCCCCGCCCCCGCCCTCTCCGCCTCCCCCGCCTCCTCCGTCTACTACACCCCCGCCCAGGCCACGGCGAAGCTGCGCGCGGCCGGCATCACGTGGCGGTCCAGTGGCGGGTGCAGCGACAAGTACACGCGGGGCTGCACCAGCTTCCAGGGCATCCGGAAGACGACCATCGACGGCGTGGTCGCGCTGAAGCGGGCCAGCGGGAGCCGGATCGTCATCACGGGCGCGGCGGAGGTCCCGCCGCACACGACCCGGGGCACGTACACGCACGGCAAGGGCTACAAGGTGGACGTGGCCCTGGACGCCCGGCTCAACCGCTACATCACGAGCCACGCCCGTCGGATCAGCTCCACCCGCTGGGCCGCGGGCGACGTCGTCTACTTCAAGGAGAGCAACCACTGGGACATCACCTACAAGGGCGGCCGCACGGGCCCGGCCACCCCGGCGAACCGCGCCTGGCCCACCCTGCGGCCCGGCTCCCAGGGGCAGGCCGTGAGCACCGCCCAGCGGCTGCTGCGGGCCTCGGGCGCCCGGATCGGCGTCGACGGGCGGTACGGGCCGGCCACGGCGCAGGCGGTCAAGGTCTTCCAGCGCGCCCACCGGCTCACGGCGGACGGCGTCCTCGGCGCCGCCACCTGGCAGCGGCTCGCCCCCACGCTCCGCGCCGGGGCGAACGGCGAGGCCGTCAAGGCCCTCCAGGAGCAGTTGCGCCGCCACGGCGCCCGGATCGCGGCGGACGGCCGGTACAGCGCCGGGACCACGGCCGCCGTACGCGCCTTCCAGCGCGGCCACGGCCTCACCGCCGACGGCGTGACGGGCCCGACGACCTGGAACAGGCTCGTCGCCTGAACCCGTGACCCCGTGACCCCGTGAACCATGGGCCCCGTCCGCTCCGGCGGACGGGGCCCACCCGCGCCCGGCGGCACAGACCGTACGCCGATCGATTTCACCCTGTTTATGACACTCTGATACAGGTCAGGAGGTTATGCCGGATGGACGAGGCCGCACTAAGGGCACTGCGACGGCGCTGGAGCGGGGCGGTCGCCGATTCGCCGATCACGCTGCCGCTGGCCACCATGCTGGGCATCGCGATCGTGGACTCGGCGACGGGGCCGGAGTACAACCTGCTCCCCGTCTACGCGGCCGGCCCCGCGATCGCCTCCGCCCGCGGCGGCGTGCGCCACGTCCTCGCCATGGGCGTCGTCGCCGTCGGCCTCTGCCTCCTGTTCGCCTTGAAGGCCGGCCGCTTCGGCGAACTGCGCATGACGGTCGCCTTGGCCGCCATCGCCTACGTCACCTTCGCGTCCACCTGCGCGGCGCGGGCACGCCTCACCGTCGAACGCCGCCTCGTCGATGTCCGCGAGGTGGCCCGCACCCTGGAGGACGTGCTCTTCACTCCGCTCCCGTCCCGGATCGGCCCCGTCCGCATCAGCGCCTCCTACGTCTCCGCCAGCCGCTCCACCCGTGTCGGAGGAGACCTCTACGATGTCGAACCCTGCCCCGACGGCCTGCGCCTGGTCATCGCCGACGTCCAGGGCAAGGGCCTGGAGACCGTGCGCTGCGCCTCCGTCGTCCTCACGGCCTTCCGCGAAGCCGCTCCCTCGGCCCGGACCCTGGCCGACGTCGGCCGCCGCATCGAGGCGGCCCTGGAACGCCGGACCGACGGCCAGCGCTTCGTGACGGGCATCCTCGCCGAGATCGGCCCGGACGGCAGCCTCCTCGTCTACAACCACGGCCACCCCCCGCCGCTGCTGCTCACCCGGGACGGCAGGACCACACCGGTCGAATCCGACGACACGGGTCCCCCGTTCGGACTCGCGGTGCTCACCGGCGCCGGTGACCTCCCCGACAGCGTCACCCGCCTCACCCTCGGCAGCGGCGACAGGCTCTTCTTCTACACCGACGGCCTCAGCGAGGCCCGCGACTCCCACGGACGCTTCTACCCGGTGGCCGAGCGGGTGGCGCCCCTGCTCGCGGGCGGCCCGCCCGAGGACGCGCTCGACCGGATCCGCGAGGACGTCACCGCCTTCACCGGCAGGCCGCCCGACGACGACTCCGCACTGCTCCTGATGGAATTCGAGGGCCGGCCGGCGGAGGCGGTTCCCCCTCGCACCGGCGACTGACCATCCGCCCACGCCGCCCCCGTGACGCCGCCCACACCCATCCCCACCCCCGCGCCCCCGCAGTACGCTGGTCGCATGCTTTCGCTCGTACGTCGCCGCCACGTGGATCTGCTCCGCGTCGCGAGCATGGGCTGTCCGGGTCGTTCCTGACCTCAGGCCCCACCCCCCTCGCCCGGTACGGAACGGACGCGACGCGGCACGATCTGCCGCGCTCCACGCTCCCCGGGCGCCGTACACCCCCGCGGACGCACACCATGAGTTACACCTCGCAGCTCCCCATCGTCGACCTCTCCGCCGCCGACCGAGGCCCGCAGGCCCGTCGGCTGCTGCACGCGCAGCTTCACTCCGCCGCCCATGACGTGGGTTTCTTCCAGCTCGTCGGGCACGGCGTGACCGAGGCCGAGACGCGGGCGCTGACCGGCGCCATGCGGGCCTTCTTCGCGTTGCCGGAGGCGGACCGGCTCGCCCTGGACACCACCAACTCGCCGCACTTCCGCGGCTACACCCGGATCGGCGACGAGCGCACCGGCGGCGCCCGCGACTGGCGGGACCAGCTGGACATCGGGGCCGAGCGGCCCGCGCACGTGCCGGGCCCGCACGAGGCCCCGTACTGGTGGCTCCAGGGCCCCAACCAGTGGCCCGAGGCCCTGCCCGAGCTGCGGCTCGCGGCGCTGAACTGGGTCGAGCGGCTGAGCGGCGTGGCCGAGCGGCTGCTGCGCGAGCTCCTCGCGTCGATCGGTGCCGCGCCCGACTTCTACGCCGACGCGTTCGGCCCGCGCGCCCACCCGCATCTGAAGCTGGTCCGCTACCCGGGCAGCAGCGGCGAGGGCGACGACCAGGGCGTGGGCGCGCACAAGGACTACGGCTTCCTGACGCTGCTGCTCCAGGACCAGGTGGGCGGGCTCCAGGTGGAGCGGGAGGACGGGGTCTTCCACGAGGTGCCGCCGCTGCCGGGGGCGTTCGTGGTCAACCTGGGCGAGCTCCTGGAGGTGGCGACGGACGGGTATCTGGTCGCCACCAACCACCGGGTGGTGTCGCCGCCCGGGGCGACGGAACGGTTCTCCGTGCCCTTCTTCTACAACCCGCGGCTCGACGCCCGGATCGCCCCGCTCTCGTTCCCGTACGCGGCGGCGGCGCCCGGAATCACGACCGACCCGGCGAACCCGCTGTTCGCCGAGTACGGCCGTAACGAGCTGAAGGGCAAGCTGCGCGCCCACCCGCTGGCGGCGGCCCGCCACCACGCGGACCTGCTGTTGGCCCAGGATCAGCCGGCGATGTCCTCGTAACCCTCGATCTGGCGCGGGTCCCGCTGGCCGGGGCCCGTGTACAGCGCGGACGGGCGGACGAGCCGTCCGGTGCGCTTCTGCTCCAGGATGTGCGCCGACCAGCCGGCCGTGCGGGCGCAGGTGAACATCGAGGTGAACATGTGCGCCGGCACCTCGGCGAAGTCCAGGACGATGGCCGCCCAGAACTCGACGTTGGTGGCGAGGACGCGGTCGGGGCGCCGGTTGTGCAGCTCCTCAAGGGCGGCCTTCTCCAGCGCGGCGGCCACCTCGTAACGCGGCGCGTCGAGCTCCTTGGCCGTGCGGCGCAGGACGCGGGCGCGCGGGTCCTCGGCGCGGTAGACGCGGTGGCCGAAGCCCATGAGCCGCTCGCCCTTGTCGAGGGCCTGCTTCACGTACGCGGTGGCGTCGCCGGTGCGCTCGATCTCCTCGATCATGCCGAGCACGCGGGAGGGCGCGCCGCCGTGCAGCGGGCCGGACATGGCGCCGACGGCACCCGAGAGGGCCGCGGCGACGTCGGCGCCGGTGGAGGCGATGACGCGGGCGGTGAAGGTGGAGGCGTTCATGCCGTGCTCGGCGGCGGACGTCCAGTAGGCGTCGACGGCCTTGACGTGCTTGGGGTCGGGCTCGCCGCGCCAGCGGACCATGAAGCGCTCGACGACGGTCTCGGCCTTGTCGATCTCGCTCTGCGGGACCATCGGCAGGCCCTGGCCGCGGGCGGACTGGGCGACGTACGAGAGGGCCATGACGGCGGCGCGGGCGAGGTCGTCGCGGGCCTGCTCGGCGGAGATGTCCAGAAGCGGTTTCAGGCCCCAGACCGGCGCGAGCATGGCGAGCGCGGACTGCACGTCGACGCGGATGTCGCCGGAGTGCACCGGGATGGGGAACGGCTCGGCGGCGGGCAGGCCGGGGTTGAACGCGCCGTCGACCAGCAGGCCCCAGACGTTGCCGAAGGAGACGTGACCGACCAGGTCCTCGATGTCGACCCCGCGGTAGCGCAGCGCGCCGCCCTCCTTGTCGGGCTCGGCGATCTCCGTCTCGAACGCGACGACTCCTTCGAGCCCGGGTACGAAGTCAGACATGAGGCGGCTCCTCTATAGCGATGTGTGCGACGCATGCGCTGTGCGGGCGGATGCATGGCTGCCTGATCGATGATCAATCATTCCGTCGGGCCGGTTGGCGGGACGCAACAGTGATCCAGCGCATGAGTCTGTACGGTTCCGATGATGCGGGGAAGCGTGACATCCGGCACACTGCGCCGAACCGGCGATGAAGGATTAGCGGCCCGTGGTGCCGGGCAGACTCGGGCGCTACGGCAGGATGGCCCCGTGACCGACGCTCTCGATCCCGCCGACATGCGCGAGCAGTACCGCACCATGGAGTTGACCGTGGCGGACCTCGCACCCGAACCGATCGGACAGTTCGCGCGCTGGTTCAAGGAGACCACCGCCACCCCGGCGATCCACGAGCCGAACGCGATGATCGTCTCCACCGCCACCCCCGACGGCCGCCCGTCCTCGCGCACCGTGCTGCTCAAGCACTACGACCACGCGGGCTTCGTGTTCTTCACCAACTACGGCTCCCGCAAGGGCCGGGAGCTGGCGGACAACCCGTACGTCTCGCTGCTCTTCCCCTGGCACCCGATGGCCCGCCAGGTCATCGTCACCGGCCGCGCGGCCCGCGTCGGGCGCGACGAGACGGTGGCGTACTTCCGCACCCGCCCGCACGGCTCGCAGCTCGGCGCGTGGGCCAGCCACCAGTCGACGGTGATCGGCTCGCGGGCCGAACTGCTCGCCCGGTACGAGGAGCTGGCCGCCCGCTACCCGGAGGGCGAGCAGGTGCCGGTGCCGCCGGAGTGGGGCGGCATCAGGGTCGTACCGGAGACGGTGGAGTTCTGGCAGGGGCACGAGAACCGCTTGCACGACCGCCTGCGGTACGTACGCGAGGACGACGGCTCGTGGCAGGTTGACCGCCTGTCGCCGTGAGGCCCAGGGGGTCGGGAGCGCAGACGACCCGTGGGCCTTGGTCCCGTCCGCTGCAGTTCGGACGGGAGCCGGCCGGACTGACCGGCGGCCCACGGGTCGGGTGACTGCGATGTCGTCGGCAGAAGGCCTGCCGAGGTGCACAAGAGTGCGACGGCAGGCCTTAGCCCGCAGTCACCTCACGAGTCCGAAAAGAAACCATGTTTCCGGATCACCTCCTTTCACGTGTGCCCTCACCTTAGGAAGGCCCGCGCGGCCGCTCAACCTATTTTCGGGAAGGGGCTGTGTCCTGGGTCACGTTTCCAGTTGAATGAGGCAGGGGGTGTCGGATGAGTGCTTCGACGGGGTCTGCCAGCGACACGGCGCGGGTGCCGGGGGTGCCGGGCGCGGACCTGCTGGCCGCCCTGCTCGACGGGATGGACGCGGCGCTGTGCGCCCTGGACGCCGACGGGACCGTGACCCACTGGAACCGTGAGGCCGAGCGGATCCTCGGCTGGTCGCCCGCGGAGGCCGTGGGGCGGCGCGGCTTCGACGGCTGGGCGGCCCGGAGCGCCGACGCCGAGGAGACCCTGGCCCGGCTGATGCGGGCGATGACCGCGCCCGGCCGCCAGGTGCACGAGTTCGCGCTGCTGCGCAAGGACGGCGGGCGGGTCCTGGTCCGCACCCAGACGACGGGCGTGCGCGCGGCCGACGGCGGCCCCGCGGGGGTGTACTGCGCGTTCAGCGAGGTGCACGTCCAGGTCGACCTGGAACGCTCGCTCGCCCTCAGCGAGGCCCTGTTCGCGGACGCGTCCTGGGGCGTCGTCCTGGTCGACGTGGACCTGCGCCCGGCGGTGGTCAACGCCTACGCGGCCCGCGCCCTTGGCACCACCCGCACCACGCTCCTCGGCCGCCCCTTGGGCGAGGTCGTCACCCAGGGCGTCGACCAGCTCGAAGCCGCCCTCCAGCACGCCCTGGCGGCGGGCGCGTCGCCCGAACCGGCCGACCTGTGGGTGACACTGCGCGGCCCGCGCGGGGAGCGCCGCCGCTGCTGGCGCTCCTGCTTCGTGCGGCTCTTCTCCCCGCTCGCCGAGGAGCCGGAGCCGGTCCCGCTGGGCGTCGGCTGGCTCTTCCAGGACGTCACGGAGGCGCGCCTCGCCGCCCAGGACGCGGACCGGCTCCGCTTCCGCTGGAGCCAGCTGCACCGCGCGGGCGTCGCGGCGGCGGAGTGCGAGGACCCGACGGAGGCGGCGACGGTCCTGCTCGACTTCGCCCTGGCGGGCTTCGCCGACCACGTCCTGATCGACCGCGTCCTCCCCGACGGCCGCCTGTTCCGCGCCCTGGCGACCCCGCCCGACGCCCCCGGCCCGGTCACCCCCACCCCGACCGCCGGCATCCCCCTCCCGTACCCCCCGTCCCACCCCGCCCTCCAGGCCCTGACCCGCCCGACCCCGACCCCGGCAACGGCCACCCCCGACACCCCCACCTGGTCCACCGACCACCTCTGGCCCCCCACCATGACCCACGCCCTCTGCGTCCCCCTCCGCACCAGAGCCACCACCCTGGGCATCGCGACCTTCCTCCGCTCCCCGTCCCGTCCCCCCTTCGAACGCGACGACGCGGTGTACGCGGAGACGGTGGCGGGCCGCGTGGCGGCGGCACTGGGCGGCAACTGACGCCCTGTCGCCCTCCCCGGCGGGACTGTCGGTCGCCTGTGCGATCATCGCGGCACATCTGAACCGCACATCTGAACCGCACATCTGCTTGATACCGCTCCGGGGGGAACGGGAATGTCCCGACCTTCGTGTACGGCGCCCAGAACCGGGCCGTACACCGCTCTGCTCACCCGTCTCATCACTCTCACCACACTCGTCACCGTGCTCGCCCTGCTGGTCCCCGTCTTCCCGACGGGAGTCGCGTGGGCGGCGGACGCTCCGGCCGGCGAGGACTGCGCGGTCGTGCCCGTGAACGCCTACGGCTCCGCGCCGACGGCCACGGAGACGGTCGACACCTGCAAGGAGTTCACCGCGCCGGCCACGGGCCCGTACGACGTGTTCGGCGTCGTGCCGTCGGACTCGCGACGCGTCCGTCTCGCCGTCTACGACACGGCGGGCACGGTCGTGTGCGCCACGGAGGGCGAGTGCCGCCTGGCGGCCGACAGCACCTACCGCGTGGCCACCGGCGACTCGACGCTGATCCTCGACCGGTCCTCGACGCAGGGCTGTGTCGCGGCCGATCCCGGCGCGCTCAAGGGCACGATCGCGGCGGGCGGCGGGATCGACTGCCTGACGCTGTCCCTGCCCGAGGGCGCCCACGTGGAGGCCCTCACGCCACGCGGGTCCAGCACCACGGCGGAGGTCGTGGACGGAACGGGCACGCGTATCTGCGAGGCGGGCGCTCTGGCCGCCACCACCTGCGAGCTGACCGGTCCCGCCCCGCACCGGGTGCTGGTCTCCACCGGTTCCTCCTACGCGCCGGCCGGCCCGTACCACCTGGCCCTCTACCGCACGGACGTGCCCAACGACTGCCCGGTCGTCCCGGTCGGTGACTTCACGGCGTCGACCGCCAAGGCGGCGGTCCTGGGCGCGGCGGACGAGTTCGCGCACTGCTTCACGATCCCCGCCGACGACAAGCCGAGGCGCGAGTACGTCCGGACCGAGGCCGGCGACGGCGAATGGGTCTCATCGGGCCCGAGCCACGGTTTTCCCTCCAGATACTCCTGGGCCGAGCACTCGGTCCTGGACGCCAAGGGGGTGCGGGTCTGCGTCACGGCCTGCGTGCTCGCACCGGGCACGGCCTACACCGTGCTCGTCCGCACCGAGCTGTCCGACGACTTCAATGTCGTACGCCGCGACCTCACCGGCGCGGCGCCCGGCTGCGCGGTGCAGCCCGCGACGGCGGTGGGCGGTCCCGCGCCGGAGGCGGCGCTGGGCATCTCGGGCTCGGCCGGCTGCCGCCTGGTGACCACCGAGGACGCGGGCGACGTGGTGTACCTCGGCCTGCGCGGCGACTACGGGGCGGGAGCCACCGCGATCGACGAGGCGGGCCGGACGACGTCCTGCGCGGACGGCTGCAACGTCACCGGTTCCACCCGCTACGCGGTCGTCGTCTTCGCCCCGTTGCACAACCCGTCACGCACCTACCGTCTCGACGCGATGCGGATCGCGACCCCGGCCGGCCCGGCTCCCGAGTGCGTGCGGGTGCTGAACCTCCGCGACGGATACAGGCGCTCGGGGACCCTGGACGAGGAGCGCACGGCGGTCTGCGCCGTGCTGCCCACCGTGACGGGCGACGACTTCTGGACGCGCGTGAGGGACCCCGAGGGGACGGCGACCACGGCCGTTCCCTCGCTCTGGGACACCGGCCTGAAGAACACGTGCGGCAACACCGTGCGGGGCTACCACTGTGCGATCGGAGCGGGGGCCGCGCCCGGGGTGCCCTCCCCGACCATCCTGATGCTCGGCATGCCCGAGTTCGGATCCAGTGCGCCGTACCAGGCCGAGGTCACCTGCGACACGGACAGGATCCCGAAGCGCGTCTGCGGCGGGGTGCCGGTGTCGGTCTCGTCGGTCTCCCCGGCGTCCGCCCCGCGCGGCTCGCTGGCGACCCTCACCGTGCACGGCACCTCGCTGAGCATCCGGGACAGCGTCGTTCTGACCAAGGACAGGAAGACACTGACGGCCACCAACGTCGCGCGCGCTCCCGACGGCCGGTCCCTCACCGTGACGGTGGGCCTGAGCGCCGTCGCTCTCGGTGACTGGAAGGTGGAGGTCCACACGGGCGGCAGGCTGTCCACGACCCCCACGTTCACGTTCACGGTCACGCCGCCGACCTCCGGCCTCGGCAGCTACGTACCGCTCGGCCCCACGCGGCTGATGGACACCCGGTACGGCACCGGCGACGTGCCACGGGCCAAGGTGGGCCCCGGCGGCACGGTCACCGTCCAGGTGACGAACCGGAAGGAGATCCCCTTCAAGGGGGTCAGCGCGGTCGTTCTCAACGTCACGGCGACCGGCCCCACCGCCGCCGGTTTCGTCTCCGTCCATCCCCACGGCACGGCCCGCACCTCCGCCTCGAACCTGAACTTCAAGGCGGGTCAGACCATCTCGAACCTGGTGGTCGTGCCGGTGGTCGACGGCGCGGTGACCTTCTACAACAAGGCGGGCTCCGTCGACCTGATCGCCGACGTGGCCGGCTACTACGTCACGGACGGCACGGGAGCCACGTACAAGCCCGTGACGCCCGCCCGGCTGATGGACACGCGGGCCGGGCTCGGCGTGCCGAAGGCGAGGCTCGGGTCGCGGGAGTGGGTCACGCTCAAGGTGGCCGGCACCGGCGGCCTGCCCGCCACCGGGGTCACGGCCGTGGTGCTGAACGTGACGGCGACGGCGCCGACCGCGGCCGGCTTCGTCTCGGTCCGACCGGGGGGCAGCGGCGATTCCTCCACGTCGAGCGTGAACTTCACCGCCGGGCAGACGATCCCGAACCTCGTGGTGGTGCCCGTCTCGGACACCGGTGAGGTGAGGTTCTACAACCACAACGGATCCGTGGACCTGATCGCGGACGTGGCCGGCTACTACACGATGGACGCCACGGGCTCCGCGTACCGGCCGATGACCCCCACCCGCCTCATGGACACCCGCGCGGGCCTCGGCGTCGCCAAGGCCAAGGTCGGGGCCGGGGCGACCGTCACGCTCGACGTGGCGGGCAAGGGCGGGATTCCGGCGGTGGGGGTGACGGCCGTCGTGCTCAATGTGACGGCGGTGGCGCCGTCCGCGGCCGGGTTCGTCTCCGTGTTCCCGGGCGGGACCGTGCGGACCTCCGCTTCGAACCTGAACTTCACCGCCGGGACGACCATCCCCAACCTGGTCGTGGTGCCCGTGGTGAACGGGAAGGTGAGTTTCTACAACCACGCGGGGTCCGTGGACCTGCTGGCCGATGTCGCCGGGTACTACGTCTCGTAGGACGAGCGGAGGACCTGACGTATACCGAGGGGGCCGTGGCGAGTACTCGCCACGGCCCCCTCGGGCGTTTCGTGGGGCTCAGTGGCGGAAGAAGATGCGGTCGCCGTACTCCGTCATCACGCGGCCGTTCCACTCGTGGCCGCCGTCCACGTTGCCCGAGCGGAGGAGGGGCGGCTCGATGCCGAGGCGGACGAGTTCCTCGGCGGCGGCGGCCATGGTGGCCTGCATGAGGGCGCTGGTGACGACCGTGGAGGCGGGGGCGAAGGGGGCCTCGATGCCCTCGTGGGTGAGTTCCGCGTCGCCGATGGCGATCTTGGAGTCGAGGACGATGTCGCAGTGGTCCTTCAGGTACGAGCCCGAGACGTGCCGCGACTTCGTCTCCGTCGCGTACGCCACCGAGGTCACCCCGATGACCGTGAGGCCGAGCGCGCGGGCGTTCATCGCCATCTCCACCGGGAGGGCGTTGCGGCCGGAGAGGGAGATGATGATCAGGACGTCTCCCGCGCGCGCGGGGGAGGAGTCCAGGACCGCGCCGGCCAGGCCGTCCACGCGTTCGAGGGCGGAGCCCAGGGTCGCGGGCATGACGTCGACGCCGACGACACCCGGCACGGCCAGCAGGTTCATCAGGGCGAGGCCGCCCGCGCGGTAGACGACGTCCTGTGCGGCGAGCGAGGAGTGACCCGCGCCGAAGGCGAAGAGCCGGTTGCCCGCGGCGACCGCCTCGGCGATGGCCGTACCGGCCGCTGAGATCGCGTCCGCGTCCTCGTCCCGCACCTTCTGGAGCAGGCCGATCGCGGCGTCGAAGAACTGTCCGGCCAGCTTGCTCTCGCCCATGGCGGCGGCTCCTTCTCGTCGTGGTCGCCGATCACGGTGCGGTCTGGACCATTGCTCTGTCAATACCGCCTCACCCGCGCGCGCCCCGGTTGTCGGCGCGATGCGTCAGAATTGGGGCAGGGCCAGCGCACGACTCATCGAGGGGCACGTATGTCCGGACTGATCGACACCACGGAGATGTATCTCCGCACCATCCTTGAGCTCGAAGAGGAAGGTGTGGTCCCCATGCGCGCCCGGATCGCCGAGCGGCTGGACCAGAGTGGTCCCACCGTGAGCCAGACCGTGGCCCGCATGGAGCGCGACGGCCTGGTGGCCGTCGCCAGCGACCGCCATCTGGAGCTCACCGAGGAGGGCCGCCGCCTGGCCACCCGCGTGATGCGCAAGCACCGGCTCGCCGAGTGCCTGCTCGTCGACGTGATCGGCCTGGAGTGGGAGCAGGTCCACGCGGAGGCGTGCCGCTGGGAGCACGTGATGAGCGAGGCCGTGGAGCGCCGCGTCCTGGAGCTGCTGCGTCACCCGACGGAGTCGCCGTACGGCAACCCGATCCCAGGCCTGGAGGAGCTGGGCGAGAAGGCCGAGGCGGAGTCCTTCCTGGACGACTCCATGGTGTCGCTGGCCGACCTGGAAGCCGGTGGCGAGGGCAAGACCGTGATCGTCCGCCGTATCGGCGAGCCCATCCAGACGGACGCCCAGCTGATGTACACGCTGCGGCGTGCCGGTGTGCAGCCCGGTTCGGTGGTCTCCGTGACCGAGTCCCCGGGCGGTGTGCTGGTGGGCAGCAGCGGTGAGGCCGCCGAGCTCGACGCCGAGGTCGCCGCACACGTCTTCGTCGCCAAGCGCTGACCGCCAGGCGCTGACCGGCCGGCCGGCGAGCCGTCCCCGTACAGGGCCCGTTTTACGGCGGAATCGCCACGGCCGCGCCCCCGCCCGTGCCACGCTGGTGGGATGAGGCCGCCCTTCGCGCGTACCGCGCCATCACGACAGAGAGCCCCGGCGCCCTGAGGCGCCGGGGCCTGTCCTCCCCTGTGCTGACCCGGAGCCCCGAGCTCCCAGGGTCATTCCCCACGGACCGTTTTCCCCGAGCGGTCCGCCTCCCGCTGAAGATCTCCCCTCGGCCGCGCCCGCCAATCCTTGAGCGCTGTCACTCGAACGAGGGGTGTTGGGTGGCAGGAGCGCATTTTCGAATACGGGTTCGATAGTCTGGCGCAGTTCCAAGGGAAAGAGGGGGTGCCGAGCATGGTGCGACGACTCGACGTCACCGGAGCCGACGGCGTACGCCTGGCGGCCTGGGACTTCACGGAGGAGACCGCCCCCCGGGCGGCCGACGGCTCCGGGGTCTTACTGCTCCACGGGCTCATGGGCCACGCCGCCCACTGGGCCCGCGCCGCCCGCCCCCTCGGCCTGCGCCACCGCACCGTCGCCCTCGACCAGCGCGGCCACGGGAGCAGCGAGAAGCCCCCCGAAGGCCCCTTCACGCGCGAGGCGTACGTCGCCGACGCGGCGGCCGTCGTCGAGCGCCTCGGCCTCGGCCCCGTCACCCTCGTCGGGCACTCCATGGGCGCCCTCACCGCCTGGCAGCTCGCCGCCGAGCGCCCCGACCTCGTCCGCGCCCTCGTCATCTGCGACATGCGCGCCTCCGCCCTCGGCGCGGCCTCCCAGCGCGAGTGGCAGGACTGGTTCCGCGGCTGGCCCGTCCCCTTCGCCTCGCCGGACGCGGTCCGGCAGTGGTTCGGCGACGCCGACCCGTGGGTGGAGCGCCCGCACCCGGCCCGCGGCGAGTTCTTCGCCGAGGTGATGACCGAGCACCCGGACGGCTGGCGTCCCGTCTTCGACCCCGCCCAGATGCTCACCTCCCGCGAGACCTGGGTCCACGACGCCCACTGGGAGTCCCTCGCCCAGGTCCGCTGCCCCGCCCTCGTCGTCCGTGGCCTCGACGGCGAGCTGGGCCGCGCCGAGGCCCAGGAGATGGTGCGCGTCCTGCCGCGCGGGGCGTACGCGGAGATCCCCGACGCCGGTCATCTCCTCCACTACGAGCACGCCGACGCCTGGCGCGAGGCCGTCGAGCCTTTCCTGGAAGCCGTTCTGACGTCCCGGCAGACGCCCGCGCCGGGTCTGCCGGGTCTATAAGATCACCGGCGGACGTCGACCAGGGCGTCAGCCACGTCGATGGCGCCCAGACCCGGAGGTCCCCTTGCCGCTCGCCCGCCGTACGGTCCTGCTCGCGGCCGGTGCCGCGTCCGCCGCCCTCGCCGTCGCCGCCCCCGGCACAGCCGCCGCCGCGGGCCCGCTGCCCCCGGCCGGACCGCACACCGGCGACAACCCCGTCGTCCGGGAGAATCTCGCGGAGGGCTCCGACCAGTGGGGCGTCGGCCCCCGCGAGACCTGCGGCGTCGACCCGCGCCGCCCCGAGATCCAGGGGTACGCGGCCGCCGCCTCCGTCGAGCCGGGCCAGGACCTCGCCCTGCGGATCACGGCGCGCGGCGCGCGCACCTGCGTGGTCGAGGTCTACCGCCTCGGCCACTACGGCGGCGACCGCGCCCGCCACCTGCTCACCGCCGAGGACGTCCGGGCCGACGGCCGGACCTGGCGGACGCGGGTCCCCGCGACCTGGGTCTCCGGCCTCTTCCTCGCCGTCCTCACCACGCCCGAAGGCCACCGCGCCTACACGCCCTTCGTGGTCCGCGAACCCGCCCGCCGCTCCGACGTCCTCGCCGTCGTCCCGCTCAGCTACGCCGGCCGCCGCCCCTACCCGGGCCTCGGCCTGCCCGCCACCCTCGGCGCGGACGCCAGCACCACCCGCTGGCTGGAGGAGGCCGGGTACGACGTCACGTACGCGACCGAGGAGGACGTACGGCGGGGCAGGGTCCGCCCGTCCCGTTACGCGGCGGTCGTGCACCCCTCCGCCACCGCCCTGCCCCGCCCGCTCGCCCTCGCCGAGCCCGGTCACACGGACGAGCGCGCCCGGCGGCAGGCCGCCGAACTCCTCGACGGCCTGCTCCGCTAGGAGCCCAGGGGTTTGGACGTCAGCAGACCCAGAAGCTGACGTCCGCCCCCACCCAGCCCACCAGGCTGCGCTCGTCCCAGATGGTCACCTTGCCGTCCGGCGCCACCTCGAAGCGCACCGCCATGGTGTCGGCGGTGACGGCGGCGCCGCTGACCACGCCGAGCAGCCGCTGCGTACGGTTCGGCCGGACGCGCGGCGGCAGCGTGAACAGCACCTCGCCCTGGTTCCACGCGGTGCCGTCCGTCTTCGACAGCGCGAAGTGCAGGTGCACCTGGTCGCCCGCGATCCGGTACTGGGGCGTGTAGTTGACGCTGTTCGGGTAGTACGCGGGGGAGAGGCCCGGGACCTCGACCCACGGGTTCGTCCCCGGGTGCGGGAAGCGGGCCACGTTCAACTGGCGCACGCCGTCCGGCTTTCCGGCGATGCCGAACGCGAGCGTGTCCTCGTACACGCATATGCCCTCGGGCTCGCGGTTGGCGATGCCCGGGAAGGCGGTGACGGCCTGCGTCTGGAGCACCGTCCCGGACGCCCAGTCGGCGCACGTCACCTGGAAGTTGTCGACGCTCTGGTCGCCGTACAGGTGGTAGATGTAGTCGCCCAGGCTCGTGAAGCCCTGAAGGGTCTTCCCCGAGGCCTGGAAGGTCGTCGAGCGCACCCGCTGGAACATGCCGGTGGCGGCCATCCCCAGGTCGTACGCGTCGATGCCGCCGGTCGCCGTCGGCGAGGACACGTTGTTCTCCTGCCAGCGGAAGATCAGCTGGTGGCGGGTCGGGTCGATGGACGCCGACACCCGGAACACGCCCGAGCGCGGGGTGCGGACGACCGCCGGGTCCGACGCGTCGGCGGTGCCGTTGGCGGCGTACGGGATACGGGCGAGCGCCGTGGCCCAGCCGCCGTTCGGGACGGCGCCGGTCCAGAGGAACGTCCCGGCCGTGGTCCGCTCCACGCAGAGCCCGGTCCCGTGCCCGGACCGGCCGAGGTACATCTTGTCGACGAGCGCCCCGTCGGCGCTGAGCCGGGTGACGGTCACCCGGTCCATGTCCTCCGGCGTGCCGTCGGGCTGGCACACGTACCAGAGCTGGTCGACGGTCTCCCAGAACACCGACTGCGCGACGCTGACGGGGGAGGCGAGGGTGGCGCCGGTGAGCAGCGGGGGCGTGACGGCGGAAGCGAGCTTGATCAAGTGACGTCTCCTCGGAATCGGCAGGAAGCCCCGAGCATCGCATGATCATCGCGCGGGCATGTCACAGTCGCGAGGGGGACGGTGCGGGACGACCGGGGGGCCGGTGCGGCGGGGATACGAGCAGGTGTCCCCTGCCCGTATCCGCCCCCTGGAGGAGTCTTGAGAAAGCCGCGCGTCCTCGTCCTGCTGATCGCGCTGATCCTCGCCCTCGCGGCACCGCCCGCCCTCGCCCGCGAAGGCGACGCCCCGGCGCAGAGCCCGCCCGCCGCGAAGGCCGAGACGTTCACGCGGGTCCTCGGCGCTCCGGTGGCCGTGCCCCGGAGCAACGTCCACGTGTTCTACGAGGCCAGAGCGACCTGCCCGGCCGGCCAGACCCCGACCGGCGGCGGGCCGAAGGTCTCGCCCTACTACAACCCGCTGCCCGTGATCAGCTCCTACGCCAGCGGCCCGACCTGGGTCGTCACGGTGGACGGCGAGTCGGACGTCGACGCGACCCTGTGGGCGTCGGTGATCTGTTCCACGGCGCCGCACACCCAGGTGTTCAACGGCCCGATCACGGTCGGCGCCCGGACCCAGGGCAGCCTGCCCGCGCTGTGCCCGCCGGGCCAGTACGCCACCGGCGGCGGCGGGCGCGTGGACCTCGGCGTGATCTGCTCGCAGTCGCCCCATCACCACTACTGGGGCGACGGCACGAAGCTCCCGCTGTTCCACGGGACCGCGCACGACCTGAAGGCCTGCCCGTCGGGCACGGTGACCGGCGGAGGCGCCCTCGCCGTCGACACGGCGATCTACGAGTCCTCGTTCTGGGAGAACGGCTGGCTGGCCCAGGCGGTGAACGAGTCGGCGGGTCATCCCGAAGTACGCGCGAACGTGGTCTGCAAGGACTGACCCACCCGACGCGCGAGCCGGCGGCTGAAAACCGTACCGGCGAACCGGCCATTCCTCCGACGCTTCGTTGACCGATGGTCATGTAATCGCAAAGTATTGCGTGTCCATGCCAGCAACGGAGATCGAGGTATCACGTGTCCGGCATACGCCGCAGACGTTCGTACGCCCTGAGCATCGCCGCAGCAGCGACCCTTCTCCTCTTCCCGGCCGTCTCCGCCACCGCGCAGGCGGCCGAAATCCCCGCCCCCGCCGCCGCCCCGGCGGCCAAGGCCGTGGAGTACAAGGTCCCGTCGACCGCCAAGGCGCGGGCGGCGGAGTACTGGACCCCCGAGCGGATGGCGAAGGCCGTCCCGGCCGAGCCGAAGGGGCGCAAGGCGGCCCCGGCGCCGCAGCAGCCGACCGGTAAGCCCACGACCGGCTCGGACCCGGTGCTCGGAAAGGCCGTCGCGCCCGACGGCTTCCGCGCGACGGTCAGCGCGACGCAGGTCGTCGGCAAGGTCTTCTTCACCGGCTCGGACGGCAAGGACTACGTCTGCTCCGGCTCGGCCGTCAACAGCACCAACAAGAACATGGTGTTCACGGCCGGGCACTGCGTCCACGGCGGCCCGGGCCAGTCGTGGAACTCGAACTGGCAGTTCGTCCCGTACTACGACCACGGCAGCCGCCCCTACGGCACCTGGTGGGCCGAGACCCTCGTCGCGTTCAACGGCTGGACCAACGACGGCAACTTCGGCTACGACCTCGGCATCGTCATCACCTCGCCCAACTCCAACGGTGAACTGGTCAACGCGGTGGGCGGCATGGGCCTCCAGTGGAACCAGTCCAAGGACCGTTACGTGACGGCCATGGGCTACCCGCAGGCCGCCCCGTTCGACGGGCAGTGGCAGTACTTCTGCGCCGCCACGAGCTCCCAGCGCAGCTGGTGGACCACCGACCAGATCAAGATCCCGTGCAACATGACGGGCGGATCGAGCGGCGGCCCCTGGATCTACGGCAAGGACGACGGCGTGTACTACAGCGGCTGGGTCAACGGCGTGAACAGCAACGTCGACAACCGGGACAACCCGACGGAGATGCGCTCGCCGTACTTCGCCGGCTGGGTCGGCGACGCGTTCAACACGTACTCCTCGTACTGATGACGACCCGGTCCGTACGCGACCCCCGCGTCCTCCTCGCCGCCGCGCTGCTCCTGGGCGTGCTCGCCGCGTGCGGGCCGAAGTCCGGCGCCCCGGGCGACAGCCGGACCCACTCGGTGGACCCGAGCGGGAACAGCGTCATCGAGAGCGGCGCGCCGGACATGCCGGAAGACCCCTGAGCGAGGGGGCTCGGGAGGCGGCGGAGGCCGGACCCTTACAAGGGTCCGGCCTCCGTTCGTACCGGTGGCGACGTCAGAACGCGAAGACCGACCGCTCA
This sequence comes from Streptomyces sp. NPDC094032, assembly GCF_040303965.1. Lineage (NCBI taxonomy): Bacteria > Bacillati > Actinomycetota > Actinomycetes > Kitasatosporales > Streptomycetaceae > Streptomyces > Streptomyces sp. NPDC094032. The sequence continues at coordinate 298,509 of NZ_JBEOUE010000002.1, forward strand.
CCCGTCTTCGCCCGCAGCTCGCACGTGTTCCCGTACCGCCCCGTCCAGTTGACCCGCTTGCCCTGCCAGACGCCGGAGCCGGTCACCACGACCGGGTCCCACTCCCGGGTGCAGGGGCGCTGCCCGGGGGAGGCGGCCGAAAGGCGGGCCAGGTCGCCGCCCACGGCCGCCAGCTCCGAACACGCCTCGGCCGGGTCCGGGTGGGTGCCGCCCGGGGTGGGCGAACAGACCAGGGTGACCGCGCGGTCGACGGTGGCCGTGGCGGCGCGCTCGCCCTTGCCGACGGTGAGCACGAGCGCCGAGGGCGGGTAGAGCCCGGCGGGCGCCGCATCGGCTTCGCTCGTGATCGCGGTGGCGACGAGGGCGAGACCGGTGGTGGTGGCGAGCGCGGTGGCGCCCAGGGTACGGAAGTAACGCACGGGGGTGTCCCTTCGCGTGGGTGTGCGGATACGGACGGGAGTCTTGTCGACGCGGAGGGTGATCGCACATCCGCTCACCGCTTTCCGGCCGCGCCCGCGAACGGCGCTCTACCGACCGGTAGTTCGGGCAGCTCGGGGCGGGTGCGCCGTGCCTCGGCGGGGTCCTCGATCGGCGTGGGCGGGGTGGCAGTTCAAGCGAGAACGACAGCCTGACCTGCGACGATCCCGAAAATGTTCCGAGTTGGAGCATTCTCGCCCGAGTTCGATCGACCGGAACCCTCCGTTCAGGGTCCCGCGCGGCGCCGTGACACCTCCCGGGATGTGATCCGGGCCACACCGTGTCACAGGATCGGACCCCCCGGTGTCATGTGGCCGAACGACCAAGAGCCGACCCGGCGGAGGAGACACCATGAACGCGCAGACCGACACCACCACCCCCACCCACGTGGTCGTCATCGGCGGCGGATACGCCGGTGTCATGGCCGCCAACCGCCTCACCGGCCGCCCCGACGTCACCGTCACCCTCGTCAACCCGCGCCCCTCCTTCGTCCACCGCATCCGCCTCCACCAGCTGGTCGGCGGCTCGGACAGCGCCGTCGTCGCGTACGAGGACGTCCTGGCCGAGCGCGTCCGGCTGGTCGTCGACACCGTGACCCGCATCGACGCGCCCGGACGCGGCGTGGACCTGGCGGGCGGCGGCACGCTCTCCTACGACTACCTCGTGTACGCGGTGGGCAGCGGCAGCGCCGACCCGAGCGTCCCCGGGGCCGCCGGGCTCGCGTACCCGATCGGCACCCTGGAAGAGGCCGAGCGGCTGCGCCCGGCCCTCGACGCCGTCCCCGCGACCGCCCCCGTCCTGGTCGTCGGCGCCGGTCCGACCGGCATCGAGACCGCCGCCGAGCTGGCGGAGACCGGGCGCCCGGTCACCCTGGTCTGCGGCGGCGACCTCGGCCCGTACCTGCACCCGCGCGGGCGCCGCTCGGTCGCCAAGCGGCTCGCCGGGCTCGGCGTGAGCGTCGTCGACGGCCCCGGCACCAAGGTGGCGGCCGTACGGAGCGACGGCGTGCTGCTCGCCGACGGGCGCGAACTGCCGGGCGCGCTGACCATCTGGACCGTCGGCTTCGGCGTGCCGGACCTGGCCCTGCGCAGCGGGCTCACCACCGACGTCCTGGGCCGCCTGCTCACCGACGAGACGCTGACCAGCGTCGACGACGAGAGGATCATCGCCGCCGGCGACTCGGCGGCGCCCTCGGGCCTGCCGCTGCGGATGAGCTGCCAGGCCGCCATGCCGCTCGGCGCGCAGGCAGCCGACACCGTCCTCAGCCGGCTCGCCGCCGAGGAGCCCGAGACGCTCGGCCGCCCCTTCGCCGCCCAGTGCATCAGCCTCGGCCGGGCCGACGGCATCTTCCAGTTCGCCAACCGGTCCGACGAGGCCGTCTGGTTCAAGGTCGACGGGCGCCTGGGCGCGAAGCTGAAGGAGACCGTGTGCACGGTCGTCCCCAAGCACCTCGCCGAGGAGGCGCACAAGCCCGGCGCGTACAGCCTGCACCGCGGCAAGTCGGGCGGCGCCGCCCGCGCGAAGCAGCTCCAGGGCGTGCCCGCCGAGGCGCCCGCGACCGCGGGCCGACAGGGCTAGCGCGGAATGTGGACCTGGGACCAGGATTCGATCATGAACGATCACGCAGCCGATCCGGCCCGCCCGGCCGACCCGGTCGACCCGCCCGACCCCGCCACCGACGCCTTCATCGCCCACCGCAACCTCCTCTTCACCGTGGCGTACGAGATGCTCGGCTCGGCCGTCGACGCCGAGGACGTCCTCCAGGAGACCTGGCTGCGCTGGAGCAAGGTCGAGCTCGACCGGATCGACGAGCCCCGCGCCTACCTGGTCCGGATCACCACCCGGCAGGCCCTCAACCGGCTGCGCACCATGAAGCGCCGCCGGGAGGCGTACGTCGGGCAGTGGCTGCCCGAGCCGCTGCTCACCACGCCGGACGTGGCCGACGACGTCGAGCTCGCCGAGAGCGTGTCGATGGCGCTGATGCTCGTCCTGGAGACGCTGTCCCCGACCGAACGCGCCGTCTTCGTGCTGCGCGAGGTCTTCGAGGTCGACTACGACGAGATCGCGGCCGCCGTCGACAAGACCCCGGCCGCCGTCCGCCAGATCGCGCACCGGGCCCGCAAGCACGTCGACGCCCGCAAGCCCCGCAAGACGGTCACCCCGCGCGAGGCCCGCGCGGTCCTGGAGTCCTTCCAGCGGGCCCTGGAGAGCCGCGACCCGCAGCAGCTCCTCGACGTGCTCGCCCCGGACGTCGTCGTCCTGAGCGACGGCGGCGGCATCCGGCAGGCCGCGGTCCGCCCGATCGTCGGCGCGGACAAGTTCACCCGCCTCTACCTCGGCGGCTCCGCCAAGGCCGGGGTCACGGTCACCTGCGAGCCCGTCCTGCTCAACGGCAACCCGGCGCTCGTCATCCGGGGAGACGGCGAGATCGACGGCATCATGGCGGCGCACGTCGAGGACGGCCGCATCACCGGCCTCTACTACGTCCGCAACCCGCACAAGCTCACCCGCGTCGGCGAGGAGACCGCGCTCACCCGCTGACCGCGCTCACCCGCTGACGGCACACGAAGGGCCGGGCTCCTCCGAAGAGGAACCCGGCCCTTCGCCGTCAGGCGCGTAACGCCCCCTACGACGTCACCCCTTGCTGACCGCCGCCAGGATCTCCGGCAGCCGCCCCGCCACCCGCGGGGCCGCCAGCTTCAGGCCCGCCCAGGTGAGCAGCGCGCCGTACAGCGCGCCGCCCGGCAGCAGCAGCCACAGCAGGTTGTCGTGGTCCGCGAGGTGGAGGAAGAGCGTCAGGCCGATCACCGGCGCGCACAGCACCGCCGCCGAGACCATGCCGCCGAAGATGGACATCCAGGCGAGCCCGCCCTGCCCCGGCGCCACGTTCTTGTACGCGCTGTCCTGCGGGATCGAGTACGGGAAGGTCGCCGAGGCCACCGCACCCGTCGCCACCATCGCGCCGAGCAGCGCAAGCGCCACGCCCAGCGCCTCCGGCAGCTTGTGCCAGGCGTCCAGCATCGCGGCCGTCACCGCCGTCACCAGGACCGTGTACGGCACGGTGATGGTCAGCAGCGCGAAGGCGCGGGCCCGCAGCTCGGCGTACGCGTCGGCCTTCGTGCCGATGGTCTGCGCGACCATCCAGAAGGCGGAGGTGTCCTGGCCGAACTGGTTGTACATCTGGATGCCGAGCATGCCCGAGGCGAAACAGGCGAAATAGATAGTGCCGGTTCCTTGCAGCGCGTTGAAGACCGGGATGATCGCGCCGATCGCGAGCGAGGTCACCCACGCCGCCTTCGTCTTCGGGTCGCGCCAGATGTACCGCAGGCTGCGCTCCATCACCGCGCCCGTGCGCCCGCCCGGCAGCATCCGGCCCAGCAGACCGGCGGAGGCCTCGCCCTTGGCGCCCTTGGACTTCTTGGCGCCCGATTCCGAGGCCGCGCCGACCGTGGAGCCGTCCGGCTCGACCATCAGGCGCACCAGGCTCCGCTGCCACCAGTAGACGAGGCCCACCAGCGCGGCGGCGCTGAGCAGCAGCTTGGCGGCGGCCACCGCGTAGTCGCCCTCGCCCGCCGCGTCCACCGCGGAGATCGCGGAGGCGGGCGGCAGCCAGCCCACGACCTCGGCGGCGGGCTCGACCGCGCTCAGGCCGCCGGCCTGACTGAGCCGCTGGGCGCCGAAGTTGACCATCTGCATGCCGACCGCGATCACCAGACCGGACAGGACGGCGAGGTCACGGCCCTTGCGGGAGGTGAGGAGGCGTACGTTCGCCGCCGCCACCGACCGCGAGAGCGCCACGCACACCAGCACCACCAGCGGGACGGCGAGGACGGCCACGAGCGTGCCGGCCGCGCCGTGCGCGAGCGCCAGGGCCGCGCCGACGCTCACGCACAGGGTGAACACCGGGCCGACGCCGACCAGCGAGGCCACGAACAGCGCCCGGACCAGCGGCCGGGGCCGCAGCGGCAGCATCACGAGCCGCGAGGGGTCGAGGGTCTCGTCGCCGCTCGGCACGAACAGCGGCATGACCGTCCAGGCGAGCGCCACGATCCCGGTGAGCAGGACGGTGACGGTCGGGGCGTTGACGCTGCCGCGCATCAGGACGAAGCCGAGCAGCAGCACGACGGCGAAGAGCGCCGCGAAGACCACCGAGATGATGTACGCGGCGGTCCGGCCGCCCGACTGCTTCAGACCGTTCTTGAGCAGCGACAGCTTGAGCCGTACGAAGACGGAGGTGAGCGAAGGCGCCGGCGCCGCCGGCGGAGTCGCGGTGGTCATCGGCCCGAACCGCCCAGCCAGTCCAGGGACTCGCCGGTGTTCCGCCCGTTCGCGCCGACCAGTTCGAGGAACGCGGCCTGGAGCGACGGGGCGTCGCCCCGCACCTGCTCCAGCGGGCCCTGCGCGCGGATCTGGCCCGCGGCCATGACCGCGACCCAGTCGCACAGCGACTCCACCAGCTCCATGACGTGGCTGGAGAAGACGACCGTGGCGCCCGAGGAGGTGTAGCGCTCCAGGACGCCGCGGATGGTCTGCGCCGAGACCGGGTCGACGCCCTCGAACGGCTCGTCCAGGAAGAGGACTTCCGGGTTGTGCAGCAGGGCCGCGGCCAGTCCGATCTTCTTGCGCATGCCGGTCGAGTAGTCGACGACCAGCTTGTGCTGCGAGCCGGCCAGGTCGAGCACGTCGAGCAGCTGGGCGGCGCGCTTGTCGACCTCGGCGCCGGGCAGCCCGCGCAGCCGGCCGCTGTACGCGAGGAGTTCACGGCCCGAGAGGCGCTCGAAGAGCCGCAGTCCCTCGGGCAGGATGCCGATCTTCGCCTTGACCTGGGCGACCGACTCGGGGTCGGCCCACACGTCGTGGCCGGCGACCAGGATGCGTCCCGCGTCGGGGCGGAGCAGGCCGGTGATCATCGACAGCGTGGTGGTCTTGCCGGCGCCGTTGGGGCCCACGAGACCGATGAACTTGCCCGCGGGCAGGACCAGGTCGACCCCGTTCACCGCGATCTGCTGGCCGAAACGCTTCCACAGCCCCTCGACACGAACGGCGGGCACCGAACCGGTCCCCGGCACGCCGCCCGCCGTTTCGAACACTCCGTCAAATGCCTGGTCAGGCATCATGTTGCGTCAACCCTTCGGTGGTCCCCGTCTTGACGGGACCACCATACGGCTGCGCCGGATCCGGCCATATGGACAGATGGTCTATATGCCCGGATGCTTCTGTCGGCTCAGGCGTTGCGCCCCCGCGCGTCCGCCGCCTCCCGGCCGGACGCGTACGCCAGGGCGCTGATGAGCTCTTCGGCGTCCGGCAGCCAGCGGTTCGCCGCCGTGGGCTTACGGGCCCACTGCACCGCCCCGGAACCGCCGACGCGGGTCGGCGGCGCCGCCACGAAGTGCCCCTCGCCGCGCGTCGCGAGATCGATCGAGGAGGGCACCCAGCCCAGCTTGCGCACCAGGTCCGGCACCTTGGCCGCGGCGCCGGGCAGTACGAAGAAGAACATCCGGCGGTCGGGCGTGCAGGTCACCGGGCCGAGCGTCAGCTCCATGCGCTCCATGCGGGCCAGCGCGAGGAACCCGGCCGACTCGGAGACCTCAAGGGCGTCGAAGGTGCGGCCGGTGGGCAGCAGGATCGAGGCCTTGGGCTGCTTCGACCACATCCGCCGGGCCCCCACGGCGCTGCCCGTCGCCTGGGTCGACCAGTCGGGCCGTGCCGGGTGCGCGCCGGGCGAGGCGCACGCGTCCGCGCCGCACGAGCAGCGCTCCCTGCCTTCGACCGCCTCCAGCCAGGTCCCGGGGAACACGTCCCAGTGCCGCTCTTCCGCGTACCGCACGGCGCTGTCCAGCAGCAGCTCGCCTCGCTGCTTGGGGATGTGTGCGGCGTCCGTGACTCCCATGGTCTCTTCCACGTCGAACTCAACTCCCGCCGTCACCTGGGGTTACGGGCGGGGCGGGGGGCGGTGTGGAGCATCGATCCCGCACGCGGGGCGCACGGTTGCACGGGCGGGGGCGCGCGTGGGGCAGGGGAGCGGCGGGCGGGTAGGCAGAAGGAGGGGGGCGCGTCGGTGGGACGGGGGCCGTGGGCACTCACGACCGACGTGTCCGGTTTCGCGTGTTCACATCGGCATTGACCGGATATCTGCCGGGCATTGATCAGTCCTGTTGTTGATCACCGCACGGCCTATGGGGGTTAACCATCATGGCAGCCAGGCCACTCGTCGCCCGTCAGCCCAACGAACGGCTGCAGGCGCTCATCCAGGAGGCCGCGTGCTCCAACGCCGGCCTCGCCCGCAGGGTCAACATGGTCGGCGCGGAGCGCGGCCTCGACCTGCGGTACGACAAGACCTCGGTGGCGCGGTGGCTGCGCGGGCAGCAGCCGCGCGGCCGGGCACCGGGCGTCATCGCCGAGGCGCTCGGCCGCAAGCTGGGCCGCACCGTCACCATCGACGAGGTCGGCATGGCCAACGGCCGCAACCTCGCGTCGGGCGTCGGCCTCCAGTTCGCGCCGACCGTCCTCGGCGCCATCGAGCAGGTCTGCGAGCTGTGGCGCAGCGACGTGGGCCGCCGGGACTTCCTGTCCGGCTCCGCCGTCGCCGCCTCCGCGCTCGTGGAGCCCAGCCGCGACTGGCTCATCACCGGCGCCGACGCGCAGGTGGCGCGGGCCGCCGGGGCGCGGGTCGGGCCCTCGGACGTCGCCGCGGTACGGGCGATGACCGCCGCGCTCGTCGACCTCGACCGGCGCTTCGGCAGCGGGCACGTACGCCCGGTGGTGGTCCACTACCTCAACAGCGTGGTGTCGGGGCTGCTCTCCGGCTCCTACCGGGACGCGGTCGGCCGGGAGCTGTTCGCGGCGGTCGCCCGGCTGACCGAGCTCGCCGGGTACATGGCCGTGGACACCGGGCAGCCGGGTCTCGCGCAGCGCTACTACATCCAGGCGCTCCGCCTCGCGCAGGCCGCGGGCGACCGGGCGTACGGCGGCTATGTGCTGGCCGCGTCCATGAGCCACCTCGCCGCCCAGCTCGGCAACCCGCGCGAGATCGCGCAGTTGGCGCGGGCCGCGCAGGAGGGGGCGCGGGGGCATGTGACGCCCCGCGCGGAGGCGATGTTCCTAGCGGCCGAGGCCCGCGGCCACGCGCTCATGGGCGACGTGGTCGGCTTCGAGCGGGTCGCGGGGAGCGCGGTGGAGGCGCTGGGGCAGGCCGATCCGGAGTCGGGCGACGACCCGGACTGGATCGCCCACTTCGACGGGGCCTACCTCGCGGACGAGCTGGCGCACGGGCACCGGGACCTCGGCCACGCGCGGGCGGCGGCCCAGGCGGCCCGCGAGGCGCTGGCCGGGCACCCCGAGACCCGGGCCAGGCGCCGGGCGATCGGCCTGGCGCTGCTCGCGGCGGCGCAGATCCAGGACCGCGAGGTCGAGCAGGCCTGCCAGACGGGCACCCGGGCCCTGGAGCTCCTGTCGACCCTGCGCTCCACGCGGGGCATGGAGTACCTGGACGACCTGCGGGACCGCCTGGAGCCGTACGCCGGGGAGGCGGTGGTGCGGGAGTTCGGGGCGAGGCTGGAGCTGCACGCCGCGTAGGAGCGACGGCCCGGGGCGTCCTACGTCACACCTCTGTCACACGTGTGTGCGGGGCGCTGGGCGCACCCGGTAGCGTGGGCCGACGCTTCCGTAGGTACGCAGGTCCAGCAGGTCCATCAGCAGGCATCAGTAGGAGTCCCGGTGACGCACAGCGGACAGGGGCCGGAGCAGCAGTATCCGGCCGCTCAGCCCCTCCCCCCTGAGGTGACCCCTGGCGGCTCCTCGGACGCCCAGGCGACGCAGTACCTGCCGCCGGTCCCGGCCCAGCCGCCGGTGGCCCCGCAGTACCAGCAGCCCCAGCCCGGCTACGGCTACCCGCCCGCGCCGCAGCAGCCCCAGTACCAGCAGCCGCAGCCGGGGTACGGCTACCCGCCCGCGCCCCAGCCGGGCTACGGCTACCCGCAGCCCGGGCCCGCCGACGCGCAGGCCACGCAGTACCTGCCGCCGGTGGTGGCGGACTCCCAGGCCACGCAGATGATCCCGCCGGTCGCCCCGGGCCCCGTCGCCCCGGGCCCGGACATGCAGGCGACCCAGTACATCGCGCCCGTACCGCCGCAGCACACGCCCCCGCCGACGCCGCAGCAGGCGCCCCCGCAGATCCACGCCGAGCGCCCGCCGCTCGCCGACTTCGAGAACCTGTTCCGGAGCGAGACCCCGCAGCAGGCGCCCGTACCGCCCGTCGTGCAGCATCAGCAGCCGTCGGTCCAGATGCACCAGCAGGCGTACCAGCCGCCGCAGCAGTACCAGCAGCAGCCCCCGCAGCCCCCGCAGCAGTACGGCGGCTTCCAGGGCGCCGGGTACGACCAGGGCTACGACGAGCACGGGTACGACGAGCCCGAGCCGCCCCGCCGGAAGTCGCCGGTCGCGCTGATCGCCGCCGTCGTCGCGGCCTGCGCGGTGGTGGGGCTCGGCGCCGGGATGCTCTTCAGCGGCGGGGACAAGGGGGACAAGACCGACCAGAAGGGCAGCCAGAACGTGGCCGCCGGGTCCTCCGCCCCGGCCACCGGCGGCGACGGGACCGAGAAGGCCGCCGACCCGGTGGAGGCGCAGGCCAAGGCGCTCGACAAGCTGCTCGCCGACAGCGGCAACAGCCGCGACGCGGTGATCCGCTCCGTCGAGGCGATCAAGACCTGCTCCAACCTCGACCAGGCCGCCACCGACCTGCGCGGCGCCGCCGAGCAGCGGCGCGGGCTCGTGACCCGGCTCCAGTCGCTGTCCGTGGACAAGCTGCCGGACAGCGGCGCGCTCACCGCCTCCCTCACCAAGGCCTGGCAGGCCTCGGCCGCCGCCGACGACCACTACGCGGCCTGGGCGGACCAGGCGAAGAGCAAGAAGGTCTGCAAGGGCGGCAGGGCCCGCTCGACCTCCTCGCTGGCCGAGGCCAACAAGGAGAGCGGCGAGGCCAGCGCGGCCAAGCGCGAGGCGGCCGGGCTGTGGAACCCGACCGCCGAGAAGTACGGCCTGACCAAGCGCGGCCAGACACAGCTCTAAAGACGCTACGGCGCCGCCAGCACCGTCTCGCCGACATCGACGAAGCCGGGCTTCTGCGCCACAAGCCGCCCCTCGCGTACCACCTGGAACGTCACGTCGTGGTTGACGATCCGGGGGAAGCCGGGGGCGCCGAGCAGGTCGTCGTACCGCCAGCGCAGCGCGGGCGTCAGGCCGCCGGTGTCGATCCGTACGCCGTTGTCGAGCGCGTGCGAGAGCTGCACGGCGGTGACCTTGTCGCTGTCGAGGGACTCCACGACCTGCCGGAGCACCGTGTACGCGATCCAGGTGGTCTGCACGCCCGCGTCCGTCGGGTCGACCCGGTTGTCGACGAAGGCGTGCTCCTGGATCACCTTGCGCATCGGCGCCCAGCTCTTGTCCCCGGCCTCCGGGTACCAGCCGGTGACGTAGGCGCCCTCGAAGGGGCTGTGCGCGCCGCCGGTGCGGTCGATGAGGGGCTGTCCGACGCTGCCGAGCACGGAGGAGATCCGTACGGTGTCCTCCTTCTTCTCCTCCTCGGGCAGCCGCCGGAAGGAGTCGAAGAAGGTCTGGGTGCGCTCGCCGAGTACGGCGGTGACGCAGCCGCCCTCGCCGCCCGCCCGGGAGCGGGCCCGGCCGGCCTGCGCGGTGTACTCGGCGGCGTCCTCGACGGCCGGGATGTCGATGGCCTTGCGGTGACTGGCCTTGCGCAGGCCGGAGTTGAGCAGGTCGGGCAGCTTGTCGCCGGCGATCGTGTCCGGCCGGACCAGCGAGACCTTCCGGCAGTCGGCCGCGAGCTGCATGCCGTGCCCGGCGATGAGGGAGGCCTGGCCGCCGTTGACGGGGTACGAGAGCGGGGAGGTGAACTCGTCCTCGGAGATGCCGTAGCCGCCGATGTACGGGATGCCGGCGGCCTCCAGCGGGGCCATGAAGGCGCGCCCGTTCTGGCTGTACGAGCCGACGACGGCGACGGCGCCCTCGCGGACGGCCCGGCGGGCGCAGGCGGCGGCACCGGCGGAGGTGTTCTCTTCGTTGCAGGTCAGGACGCGCAGCTCGTGCCCGTCGATACCGCCTTCGCTGTTGATCCAGCGGGCATAGGCCTGCGCCATGGCGGGCATGCCGGGCATGTTGGTGGCCCGGGTCTGGTCCGGAGCCCAGGTCATGACGGTGACGGGCTCCCTGGAGCCCCCCGTGGCCCCAGGGAGTACGCCGCAGCCGGTGAGCAGCGACGCACCTGCCGCCGCTGTCGTGACGTACGCGAGGAGTGAGGTGAGTCGCCTACCGGTCATGGGCATGCACATTTCCGCCTCATGGGTAACGCGGGAGTGAGCGCGCTTCAACGGTGGGTGACGTGAAGGTGAATTACGGGGGTGGCCCGGGCCCGGAAACGGGGCTGTCAGTGGCTGAACGTACGATCGAACGATGTCCGGTACCACCTCCCCTTCGGTGAACTCTTCCCGTCGCGGCCGTCGCTCCTCCACCATGGGCGGCATGCCTCTCAACGACATGCCGTGGTGGCGCTGGCGCATCAGCGTGCGCTCGGCGCTCCACATGCTTTCGGACCCGGGGTTCCACGAGACGACCTGGCTGGCCGGCCAGGAGGGGTACGGCGATGTCACCGACGCCGTCTACCGCCTGGTCGAGGACACCTGGCTGGACAACTGGTCGGCCGAGAAGTACATCGGGACGATCTTCCGCGACTCCGGCGAGGCCGCCCTCGTGGACGTCGCCGTGCTGCGGGTGCTGCGGATCCTGCACCAGGTCGGCCCGGACGCGCCGGTCTCCGCGTATCTGGAGCACCACGGGTGGCCGGAGGCCGTGCGGGCCGCCCGGGAGGCACACGTAAGGATGGCGACGGCGGACGGGGAGGACCCCGAGGCGCCCCCGCGTTCCCTGGAGATCCTGCGGATCATGACCCGTTCCGCCTGACGGACGGCGGCACGGGACGGCCCGCCCGGTGTGGCAGGCTGGGCCAATGACCGACCAGTACGTCCTCACCCTCTCCTGCCCCGACAAGCAGGGCATCGTGCACGCCGTGTCGAGCTATCTCTTCATCACGGGATGCAACATCGAGGACAGCCAGCAGTTCGGAGACCGTGACACCGGCCTCTTCTTCATGCGGGTCCACTTCTCGGCGGAGGCGCCGGTCACGGTGGACAAGCTGCGGGCCAGCTTCGCGGCGGTGGGCGACGCGTTCGCGATGGACTGGCAGATCAACCGGGCCGACGAGCGGATGCGCGTCGTGCTGATGGTGTCGAAGTTCGGCCACTGCCTGAACGACCTGCTCTTCCGCTCGCGGATCGGGGCGCTGCCCGTCGAGATCGTGGCCGTCGTCTCCAACCACACGGACTTCTCGGAGCTGGTCGGCTCCTACGGAGTCCCCTTCCGGCACATCCCGGTCACCAAGGACACCAAGGCCGAGGCCGAGGCGGAGCTCCTCGCGCTGGTCCGCGACGAGGACGTCGAGCTGGTCGTCCTCGCCCGCTACATGCAGGTCCTCTCCGACGACCTGTGCAAGCAGCTCTCCGGGCGGATCATCAACATCCACCACTCCTTCCTCCCCAGCTTCAAGGGCGCCAAGCCCTACCACCAGGCGCACGCGCGCGGTGTGAAGCTGATCGGCGCCACCGCGCACTACGTGACGGCCGACCTCGACGAGGGCCCGATCATCGAGCAGGAGGTCGAGCGGGTCGGCCACGAGGTGACCCCCGACCAGCTGGTGGCGATCGGCCGCGACGTCGAGTGCCAGGCCCTGGCCCGCGCCGTGAAGTGGCACGCCGAACGCCGCATCCTGCTCAACGGGCGCCGCACGGTCGTCTTCGCGTAGCTCCCGGGGCCTACAACCGGCTCAAGGACGCCGCCGCGCACAGCACGTCGCGGATCGCCTCCCGGTCGCCGTCCTGCCCGGCGGCGGCCTCCTCCGGCGGGACGTGCCCGGCGACCAGCTGGAAGAACTCGACGCCGTCCATCGCGACCTGCGCCACCGCCCGCTCACGGGTGCCGAGCGCGGCCGGCGAGTCCAGGGCGATGTACCAGTGCCCGCCGCCCGCGCCCTCGATCTCCAGATGGAGCGAGCGGCCGGGCGCACCGGCCGTGACCAGTTCCCGGGCCGGGGCCGCCAGGCCCGTACGGCGGCGTCCGGCGAGGGCCGCGGGCAGCAGCCGGGCCGCCAGGTCGATCATGCCGTGCATGTGCGCGCCGCTGGGCGGCTCGTACGGGTAGTCCACCGCCCGCGCGATGTCCCCGGCGTGCAGCCAGCACTCGAAGGCCCGCTCCAGGAGCGAGTCCCGCAACGGCAGCGCGAAGTCCCCGTACGTCACCGTCAGGTCCGCGACCCCGCGGCCCGCGAAGGAGACGGTACGGATCAGGGTGTGGCTCTGCTCCCGCCACGGCTCGCGGACCGCGCGGGTCGGCGGCCGGGACGAGCCGCCCCAGAACGCCTCCGTCCGCTCGGTCGGCGTCAGTTCGCCCACCAGGCCGGGGCCCAGCGGGTCGTCCAGACCGAGCGAGGCGGCCACCAGGCCGTCCACGGCGAGGAGATGGGCGATCACCCCGGCCACGGTCGTCTTCCGGTTCACCCGCCGCTCGCCCTCGAACCACTTCAGCCGCACCGGCGCGTGCCACTCCGACTCGCCGAAGTCGCGCAGCAGCGCGTCGAGCCGCGCGGTCTCGGCGTCGTACGGGGTGGCCCAGGCGGGCACGGGGATACGGGCCGGGCGGCGGCCCAGACAGTTCTCCAGGACCCGCGAGCGCAGCAGCGGATCGAGGTCCAGGTCGCGCTCGGCGTGCAGCAGCCCGACCGCGTCCCGCAGCCGCAGCGCCTCGTCGGCGCAGGGCGCGCACTCGGTCAGGTGCTCCTCGACGGCCTGCGTCTCCTCGGCCGAACAGGCGGACAGGGCCCACGCGCCGAGGAGGGACTTGAGCACGCGGTGCGGGAGGGGCTCGACGGGCGGGGTCACGGGCGGCTCCGGCTCGGGCTCCGGCGCGGGCTCCGCCTCGGGAGACTCCTCGCGGGCCGCCGCCCCCGACAGATCCGCGTGGTCGTCCGCCGCCCACCGGGGCCCCGGTATCCGCGGGGCGCGGGCGGTCTCCTCGGGGTCGCCGTTCGCGCCGGTCACAGCGGGCGCCCGTAGGATCCGGGCGGCGCGGAGCCCTCGATCACCCGGGTGTTGGCCGTGGAGAGCAGCTGGAGCCCGAGCCTCAGCCGGCGGCGCGCCTCGTCCTCGGTGACGCCCAGGTCGGCGGCGGTCTGCCGGTAGTCCCGGCGCTGGAAGTACGCCAGCTCCAGGGCCTGCCGCAGCGGCGTCGGCATCGAGGTCACGATGTAGTCCGCGCGGGCCGCGACCGAGGCCCGGCGCACCTTCTGCTCCAGCTCCTCCGCCGAACCCTCGCCGCGCTCCGCGTACGCCTCCGCCTCGGCCTGCCGCAGCCGGTGCACGGCCTGCCGCTGGGTGAGCCGGGCGACCCAGGAGCGCAGGTTGCCCTGCTTGGGGTCGTAGGCGTCGGGGTTCTCCCAGACGTAGCCGAAGACCTCGCGGGTGACCAGGTCGGCCGCGTCGTCGTCGTCGAGCACCCGGTGGGCGAGGCTGTGCACGAGGGAGGCGAAGCGGTCGTACAGCTCGCCGAGGGCGGCCGCCTCACCGCGTGCGAGCCGCTGCTGCATCCTGCGGTCCCAGCGCGCTGGTGTGTCCTTCGCCATCCGAAGCCCTCCCGGCAACCCTCCCGACGGCCCGGCCCTCCTGACCCGGGTTCACCTCCAAAGTAGTGGGCCGGGACCCGGCGCACTCCGCTTTGCCGCAAGTGCGCCCTTGACGGATTCCTGGATGGTAAGGAACGAGGCAAGCCGGGGCCCGGGGGTTTCACGGCGGCTCCACGGGGCAGCGGGAGGGCACAGGAAGCACTGCCTCCGTTTTGAAAGGCGCCGCTCGTGACGATCCAGGTCGACGAGGACGAGCAGAACCCATGGACCGTGCTGCGGGTCAGCGGCGAACTGGACCTGATCACCTCCCCGCTGATCCGCAGACGCGTCCACGACGCCGTCGCGGGCGGCCGGCGCGACCTGGTCCTCGATCTCTCCGGGGTCCGCTTCTGCGACTCCAGCGGCGTCGGCGTGCTCATCGCCGCCCGGCGCCTGATGCGCTCCTGCGGCGGGCGCCTGCGCCTGATCCTGCCGGCCAGGGGCGCCGAGGACGGCGCGCACGTGAACCGCGTCCTCGGCGCCCTGGGCGTCCGCCGCCTCTTCGAGGTGTACGGGGACCTCCCCACGGCCCTCGACGAGACGGCCGAACAGGCCGCCGGGTAGGCCGCCGGGCAGGCCGCCGGATAGGCCACCGGATAGGTTCGTGGTTTTCCACGATGCCTGAGCGTGACGGCCCCGTGACAGTCTGATGCCACGCCGAGCCCCACCGGATGGCCGCTTCGGCGGCCGACCGGCCTCGGGGGAACGGCTGTTGGCGTCATTGATACGGAAGGGATGTTGTCATGCGCAAGACAATTCGCGCTGCTTCGTTGAGCGTCGTGCTCGCCGCCGCGGTTCTCGCCGGCGGGAGCGCCCAGGCGTACGCCGCCGAGGGGCAGGCAGCGGCGGCGCCCGCCACCAAGGCGGCCGCGGCCACCGGAATCTGGATCTGGACCGGTGAATTCGCCTCGCGCCTGGAGGCGGAGGCCAACTACTGGGTGCTGTACGGCCTCGGGGCGGCCACCCAGATGCTCATCGAGTACAGCGGCCACAACTCGTGGGTCCTCTACGTCCAGTGACCCTGGCGCCCGTCTACGACCCAGGCGGACAGGGCCCGCTCCCGTCCGCCGCCACCTCGAAGAGAGATGACCGACCCATGCAGCTCAAGACCTCGACCACCCACCTCGGACGCACGGCCGCGGGTGCGCTGACCGCCGTGCTCATGGCGGCGGGCACGCTCGCCCTGGCCCCCGCCGCGCAGGCCTCGACGGAGCGGCCCGCACCGCGACCGGCCGCGGAGCAGAGCCCGGTCGCCGCCACCGGAACGAAGGTCGTGCCCGGGGCCACCGCGCAGCGCTCCACGAACGTCACCCTGGTCAACAAGACCGGGCAGAACCTGGTCAAGACGTGGGAGAAGCTGGACCACGGCTGTTGGACCACGAACATGCTGCCGCCGGACAACATCCCCAACGGCAAGTCCCCGAGCTGGGCGAGCGAGTCCTGCGGCTTCGCCACCGGGACCGAGGGGCGGGCCAACTACGCGCTCCCGGGCGGCGAGATCAAGCTGCACTGGAACAACCCCTACGTGGGCAGCAACAGTTACGAGTGCGTCGTCCCGTCCGGGTACAGCTGCTACCGGAGCGGCGGCGGGGGCGACAACGCCTCGGTGACGTTCACGGTCCAGTCCGCGTGGGCGGCGAAGGCGCAGTCCCCGGCGGCCGTGGTGCCCGGAGCCACCGCGGCCCGGAGCACGACCGTCACCCTGACCAACAACTCGGGCAAGCTGCTGGTCCGCGACGGTTCGTGGCTGGGCTGGGGGATCTGGTCGGACGGCATGCTGCCGCCCTCCATGGTCCAGCCCGGCGTGACCGCGAAGTGGGCGAGCGAGTCCGAGGGCCTCATGACCGGCACGGAGGGCCAGGTCACCTTCACCATGACCGGTGAGAGCAACAAGGTGACGGTGTACTGGAACAACCCCTACGTGGGCAGCAACTCGTACAGCTGCTCCGTCCCGAGCGGCTACACCTGCACCCGGAGCGGCGGCGGCGGCGACAACGCCTCGGCCTCCTTCAACGTGTCGAAGTCCTGACCCTTCCCCGGCGGTGACGGGCGACCGTCACCGCCGGGGCGGACGCGCGTCCCCCTCACCGGTCCCCCGGGTCCGCCGCCGGCTCCTCGCGTCCCATCGCGGCGGCCAGTTGGGCGCGCCGGACGATGCGCAGCTTCCGGTAGGCGTGGGTGAGGTGCGTCTCCACCGTGCGGCGGGTGAGGCACAGCGCCGCGGAGATCTCGACATTGGTCCGGCCCCCGGCCGCCAGCTCGGCCACCCGCCGTTCGGCGAGGGACAGGGTGTGGTCGCCGCTCCTCTTCCGCGCCCCGGCCGCGCGCAGCGCGTCGTCCACCATCAGGACGAGCCGCGCGGCACCGCCGGGCTCCCCGCTCCCGCCGGCGGGAGCGGACAGCCCCAGGGCGACGGCGTGCGCCTCCCGCAGTGCCTCGCGGCCCTTGCGCCGGTTGCCCGCCTCGATGTGGGCGGCTCCCAGATCGACCAGGGTCTCCACGAGTTCCACGGGCGCGGGGCCCGCCCTGAGCAGCTCGGCGCCCTCGGTCAGCGCGCACAGGGCCCTCCTGCCGCCCACGGCGGCGGCGACCGCCCGCAGCGCCCGGCCGACGGTACGGGCGGTGCCCCAGGTCCGGGCGTGGCGCTCCTCCTCCTCGGCGAGTTCGCGGGCCGCCTCCCGCTGCCCGAGCCGCACCAGGGCGATCGCCGCTCCGGACCGCCAGGGCGTGGCGACGGGGCTGACGAAGTCATGCGCGCGCTGACCCGCCCCGCAGGCCAGGTAGTCGTCGAGGGCCGCCTCCCAGTCCTGGTCCGCCGCGTGCAGCAGGGCCCGTGCGTATCGGACCTCGCTCCACTCCCAGGAGCTGTCGCGCACGGGCGGCGGGCCGACCAGGTTCACGGTCCGCCACGCCTCGCGGAGCCCGCCCGTCTCGTACCGCGCGAGCGCCACCATGGCCGTCAGATGCGGCAGCCGGACCCCCTGCCCCACGGTCGCCTCCACCAAGGGCCCGTTCTCGGCTATGACCCGGTCGAACGCTCCGGCCCAGAGGGCCGCTTCGGCCCGGACGCTGAGCAGGCACTGCGTGCCCGCGTCCGTGAGATCCGGGGGGACAGGCGTGGCCGGCAGGTACGAGCCCGTCAACGCGACCGCCTCGTCCAGGCGGTCCGCCCACTGGAGCAGGGTGGCGGCGCTGCCGAGCCAGGCGGTGCGCAGTTGGGGGTGTACGGGCAGGGCGAGCCGGGGGAGGACCCGGTCGACCGCCTCGGCCGCCGAGCAGAGGCCCGCTCCGGCCTCGTACTCGGTGATCAGTCCGCAGACGAGCGGCTCGATGGTGGGGGCCGCCGTCGGGGCGAGGGCCCGCAGCCCGGCGATGGCGGTGCGCCAGGCATCGTTGTCGTGCGAGGAGATGAGGGCGCCGAGCGCCTGCACCACCTGGACCAGCTCGGCGTCGGCGGCGCGACCGGCCTGGTGCAGGACCCGTAACGCGGAGCCGGTGTCCCCCTTCGCGACGAGCGCCGCACTGAGCGCGGTCGCCGTCGTCGCCCGCTCCCGGAGGTCGGAACGCAGTTCAAGGCCGGTGTGCAGCCTGCGGATGGCGGCCGTCGGGTTGTGCGGAAGCTCCAGCGAGGCGAGCCGTACGGTGAGGTCGGCGCGCCGCTCCGGATCGAGCGGGCCGCTCAGCGCGTGGCGCAGGTACGCGGCCGACTCGGCCACCTGACCGGTGCGGACCGCGTCCTGCGCCGCTTCGTCCAGCGCGCGGACCATCCAGGTCTCGCCCGGCTGGTCCAGGCGCAGCAGCCCCGCCGCCACGGCCGCCGCGGGTGCGCCGCCCTCGTCGAGGAGTTCCGCGGCCCGGATGCGGAGCGCGGTGATCTCTCCCGGCTCCGCCGCGGCGAGAACGGCCTCCCTCGCGAGGGGATGACTCAGCAGCCTGCCGAGTCGGCGCAGCGACCGCTCGCACGACGAACGGTCGGACGAGCAGAGGCCGGAGAGCCTGCGCAGGAACACGGGGTCGGTGTGGAAGCCTCCCTCGGCCGCGACGGCGAGGGTCAGACAGGCGTGGCGCGAACACGGATCGACCTTGCGGCCCAGCCACTCGGCGATCGTGTCGCGGTACCGGCTGGGCGACGGGGCGGCGGGCGGGCGGGAGAGCCGGCCCTCCGCGAGGTCGGAGACGAGCGCCCGCACCAGGGCCGCGTTCCCGCCGCTCGCCGCGACGCAGGTCGCCGTGGACTCGTGGTCGAGGCCGGCCTCCCGGGCCATGCGGCCGACGGCGGACTCGCTGAGCGGGGGGAGGACGACGGACGTACCGGAGGAGGGCGGGAACGGCGCCACCGCCGACGGCGTGGCGCACTCGGTGACCACCAGCAGGACCGGGAGGTCGGCGATGCGGCGCGCGAGGTAGCCGATCCAGCGCCGGGAGACCTCGTCGGCGTGCTGGAGATCGTCCACCGCGACGAGCACGGGCTGCTCGGCCGCGGCCCGGCCCAGCCGGGTCACCAGCGTGTGGCACAGCCGCTGCTCCTCCGGCCCGCTCAGCCCCGTGAAGGGGAGCACCTCGTCGTCCGAGAGGAACTGCCGGACGAGCCCGAAGGGGAAGTCGGCCTCCTCGGGGACGCCACGCGCACGTCTCACCTGCATGGCGCCGCCGTCGGTCTGCCGCCGTACCGCCTCCTCCAGCAGCGCGGTCCGCCCGCTGCCGGCCACCGGTGCCGAGAGCAGGACCCAGCGGCCTCTGCCCGCGCGCGCCGCCGCTCCCGCCGCCGAGACCGCGCCCAGTGCTGCCTCTCGCTCCAAGAGCATGCGTCCCCACCCCTTTCGCCTCGTCGTCCTGACCTCCGGGGATTTCGATCTTCACCCTTGGGCGGCGTCGGACGGCCGATCACCCGGGAAACGGCGTGATCTCTGGCGTGAGAGAGCTTGATCTCGCTGTCATGTGCCCTTCACGCAGCTGGGGACCCGTGTGGTCTAGGCGGGAGCCCCCTCCGTCAGCTCCCCGTCGGCGAGGCGCAGCCAGCGGTCCACGCCGATCTCCCGGAGGAAGCGCTCGTCGTGGCTGATGACGACGAAGGCGCCCCGGTAGGCGTTGAGGGCGGACTCCAACTGGCCCGTGCTGACGAGGTCGAGGTTGTTGGTCGGCTCGTCGAGGAGCAGGAGGTGCGGCGCCGGGTCGGCGTACAGGACGCAGGCCAGGGTGGCGCGCAGCCGCTCGCCGCCGGACAGGGCGGCCACGGGCAGGTGGGCGCCCGCGCCGCGGAAGAGGAAGCGGGCGAGCAGGTTCATCCGCTCGGCCTCCGGGCGATGCGGCGCGAAGTCGGCGAAGTTCTCGGCGACGCTGCGCTCCGGGTCCAGCAGGTCCAGGCGCTGGGAGAGGACGGCGATCCGCCCGTCGGCCCGCCGCAGCTCCCCGCTGTCGGGGGCGAGGTCGCCGCCGAGCAGGCGCAGCAGGGTGCTCTTGCCCGCCCCGTTCGGGCCGGTCAGCGCGATGCGCTCGGGGCCCCGGACGGTGAGGGCGACGCCGGGCTCCGCGAACACGGGCCGGTCGCCGAGCCGCACCTGGAGCCGCTCGCCGACGAACAGGGTGCGCCCGGCGGGGACGTCGGTGTCGGGCAGGTCGAGCGTGAGGCGCTGCTCGTCCCGCACGGCCCGGCCCGCCTCGTCCAGCCGGGCCTGGGCGTCGCCGACCCGGGTGGCGTGGGTCTGGCCTGCCCGGCCCGCCGACTCCTGGGCGCCGCGCTTCATGTTCCCGGCGAAGATCTTCGGCAGGCCCGCGTTCTTCAGGTTGCGGGCGGCGTTGCTCTGCCGCCGCTCGGCGCGCTCGCGGGCCTGCTGCATCTCCCGCTTCTCCCGCTTCAGCTCCTGCTCGGCGCTGCGCACGTTCTTCTCGGCGACCTCGCGCTCGGCCCGTACGGCCTCCTCGTAGGCGGTGAAGTCGCCGCCGTAGAGGCGCAGTTCGCCCCGGTCGAGTTCGGCGATGCGTTCCATCCGGTCGAGCAGGGCGCGGTCGTGGCTGACGAGCAGGAGGCAGCCCGTGAAGTCGCCGAGCACGTCGTAGAGGCGGCGGCGGGCGGCCAGGTCGAGGTTGTTGGTGGGCTCGTCGAGCAGGAGCACATCGGGCCGCTTCAGGAGCTGCCCGGCGAGTCCGAGGGAGACGATCTGGCCGCCGCTGAGCGTGCCGAGGCGCCGGTCGAGGGCGAGGTCGCCGAGGCCGAGGCGGTCGAGCTGGGCGCGGGTGCGCTCCTCGATGTCCCAGTCGTCGCCGATGGCCGTGAAGTGCTCCTCGGCCACGTCGCCGGACTCGACGGCGTCGATGGCCCGGACGATCGCGTCGACGCCCAGCACCTCGGCCACGGTGAGGCCGGAGGTGAGCGGAAGGCTCTGCGGGAGGTAGCCGAGGGTGCCGTCCACCGACACCGTGCCCGCGCGGGGGCGCAGGACGCCGGCGATCAGCTTGAGCAGCGTGCTCTTGCCGGAGCCGTTGGGGGCCACCAGGCCGGTACGTCCGGTGCCGACGGCGAAGGACAGGTCGTCGAAGACGGGGGTGTCGTCGGGCCACGAGAAGGAGAGGTGGGAGGCGACGACGGAGGCGGAAGACGCGGAAGACATGGATGTGACCTCGTACGGGAGGGAGGAGAGGAAAAGGGGACGACTGAGAGACCACTGCGGCGGCGCACGAAACGCGCCTCTCCGGTGGTCGTCACATCCGGGTCTCACCCGGAGATGTCGTCGTCACCCGCCATGTCCGCCACTCCTCGTCGTACGGTCGACGCCCTTCCGACGTCCTTTTCGAGGCTAACAGGACCGCCCGCTTCCGGCACGGAATTAGGAGTAGCGCTCCCGCAGCTTGTACTTGAGCACCTTCCGCAGGGTCTCGTTACGGGGCAGCGCCTCCACCAGCTCCAGCTGCTCGGGCAGCTTGAAGACGGACAGACCGGCCCCGCGCAGGAAGGCCGTCACCCCCTCCAGGGTGAGCGGTTCGGCGCCCTCGGGCTGTTCCACCACCGCGCAGACGCGCTCGCCGCGCGCCGCGTCGGGCAGGCCGATGACGGCCGCGTCGCCGACGCCGGGGTGCTCGTGGAGGAGGTCCTCGATCTCCTTGGCCGAGATGTTCTCCCCCTTGCGGATGATGATGTCCTTGATGCGCCCGGTGAGGACGAGGTGCCCGGTGTCGGTGAGGTGTCCGACGTCGCCGGTGATCAGGAAGCCGTCCTCGTCGAAGGCGGCGGCGGTCTGCGCCGGGTCGAGATAGCCCCGGCAGACGGCCTCGCCGCGCAGCCGGACCTCGCCGTCGGCGGTGACGCGTATCTCCATGCCGGCGGGCGGGCGGCCCTCGGTGGTGGCCAGGTTCTCGGGGGTGTCGCCGGGGTCGCCCATGGTGATCATGGGGACCTCCGTCATGCCGTACCCGTGGGTGAGCTGGCAGCCCAGCTCGCGCACGACCGCGTGGTAGATCTCCGGCGGCTTCGGCGCGCCGCCGCCTGCGAGGAGCCGCAGGGTGGGGATGACGGGCTCGTCCGGCCGCTTGCGCTGCTCGGTGAGGAACATCGAGTAGAAGGCGGTGGAGCCGCCCGCCACGGTCACGCCGTGCGCGCGGTACTCCTCCAGCGCCTCCGGCAGCGCGAAGTGCTCGAACATGACCGCCGGGAATCCGTACAGGAGCAGCATCACCGTGTAGTCGGGTCCGGCGATGTGCGCGTACGGGAAGGCCATCGAGCCCACGTCGGCGTCGCTGAGGTGCAGGGCGTGGGCCAGGCAGGAGCCGCCCGCGATGAGGGAGCGGTCGGTGTGCAGGACGCCCTTGGGGTCGGAGGTGGTGCCCGAGGTCCAGTAGATCCAGCGCACGTCGGTGCCGGAGGCGGGCGGCGGCGGGAGCACGGCCGGGTCGCCGTCGGGCAGCTCGTCGTACGCCTCCAGGATGCCGCGCGCGCCGAGCCGCCGGGCCATCTCCGTGTGGTCGAAGCCGCGCCAGACCCCGGGCACGGCGAAGAACTCGGCGCCGGACTCGCGCAGCGCGAAGCCGACCTCCTTGTCCCGGTAGAACGGGATCACCGGCGTCTGTACGGCGCCGAGGCGGGCCAGCGCGAAGGAGAGGACGGCGGTCTCGATCCGGGTCGGCAGCTGCCAGGCGACGACGGTCCCGGCGCGCACCCCCCGCCCGTACAGCCCGGCCGCGCAGCGCTCGGCGCGCTCGCGCAGCTCCCCGAAGGTGAGGGCGCGGTCGCCCTGGAGCAGGACGGGCCGGTCGGGGGTGAGCGCGGCGCGGCGCTCGACGAGCTCCCAGAGCGTGCGGGACTCGCCCAGGGCGTGTGCGGTCTCGTTCATCCCGTACTCCTCATGGCTGACGTTCCGTCAGATATGGCGGTGAGCGTAGAGGTCCGGCGCTTGTCGGTCCAGGGGTGCGGGGCTAGCCTGGCTCCACAGGATCTGACGGGTCATCAGAAATGGGAGAGGCTCCATGACGGAACTGCCCCGCATCATCAGCGTCGACGACCACGTGATCGAGCCGGCCCACCTCTTCGAGACCTGGCTGCCGGCGAAGTACCGCGACCGGGGCCCCAAGCCCCTCACCGCCGGCATCGGCGAGCTCGCCTACGTCGCCGGGAAGTACCAGATCACGATGGACCCCGAAGGCCCGCCCACCGACTGGTGGATCTACGAGGACCTCAAGTTCCCGTACAAGCGCAACATCGCCGCCGTCGGCTTCGACCGCGACGACATGACCCTGGAGGGCATCACCCGCGCCGAGATGCGGCGCGGCTGCTGGGACCCGGCCGCGCGGCTCAAGGACATGGACCTCAACCACGTCGAGGCCTCCCTCTGCTTCCCCACCTTCCCCCGCTTCTGCGGCCAGACCTTCGCCGAGGCGCACGACAAGGAGGTCGCCCTCGCCTGCGTCCGCGCCTACAACGACTGGATGGTCGAGGAGTGGTGCGGCGACAGCGGCGGCCGGCTCATCCCGCTCTGCATCATCCCGCTCTGGGACATCGACCTCGCCGTCGCCGAGATCCGGCGCAACGCGGCGCGCGGGGTGAAGGCCGTCACCTTCTCCGAGATCCCCACCCACCTCGGCTTGCCGTCCATCCACTCCGGCTACTGGGACCCGTTCTTCGCCGTCTGCCAGGAGACCGGCACGGTGGTCAACATGCACATCGGCTCCAGCAGCCAGATGCCCGCCGCCTCGCCCGACGCCCCGCCCGCCGTCCAGGCGTCCCTCTCCTTCAACAACGCGATGGCGTCGATGATGGACT
This sequence comes from Streptomyces sp. NPDC094032, assembly GCF_040303965.1. Taxonomy (NCBI): domain Bacteria; kingdom Bacillati; phylum Actinomycetota; class Actinomycetes; order Kitasatosporales; family Streptomycetaceae; genus Streptomyces; species Streptomyces sp. NPDC094032. The sequence goes on from NZ_JBEOUE010000002.1 coordinate 322,016, forward strand.
TCCTCTTCTCCGGCGTCCTGGTGAAGTTCCCCCGCCTCAAGCTGGCCTACAGCGAGGGCCAGATGGGCTGGATCCCGTACGCCCTGGAGCGCGCCGACGACGTGTGGGAGGAGCACCGCGCCTGGGGCGGGGTGCGCGACCTGATCCCCGAGCCCCCCTCCACGTACTACTACCGGCAGATCTTCTGCTGCTTCTTCCGCGACAAGCACGGCATCGCCTCGCTCGACGTCGTCGGCCGCGACAACGCCACCTTCGAGACCGACTACCCGCACGTCGACTCCACCTTCCCGCACACCAAGGAAGTCGCCCTCGACCACGTCAAGGGCCTCGACGACGAGACGGTCTACAAGCTCATGCGCGGCAACGCCATCCGCATGCTCGACCTCGGAATCGTCTGATGGAGCTCGCCTGCACCGAGGAGGAGGAGGCGTTCCGAGCCCGGCTGCGCGAGTGGCTCGCCGCCGAGCTGCCCGGCCTGCCGCCCAAGCCCGACCCGCTCGACTGGCCGGCCCGGCGCGCGTACGACTGCGGCTGGCAGCGGCGGCTCTACGACGCCGGGTACGGGCACGTCCACTGGGACGCCTCGCCGACCCAGCGCCTGATCTTCCTGGAGGAGACCGAACGCGCGGGCGCGCCCTACGTCGGCGCCAACTTCGTCGGCCTCCTGCACGCCGGGCCCACCATCGCCGCCGAGGGCACGCCCGAACAGCGCGCGCGCTGGCTGGAGCCCGTGCTGCGCGGCGACGAGGTCTGGTGCCAGGGCTTCAGCGAGCCCGAGGCGGGCTCCGACCTCGCCGCCCTGCGCACGCGTGCGGTACGGGACGGGGACGCGTACGTCGTCAGCGGGCAGAAGATCTGGACCTCGCACGCCGAGGCCGCCGACTGGTGCGAACTCCTCGTACGGACCGACCCCGACGCCCCCAAGCACCGGGGCATCAGCTGGCTCGCCATGCCCATGGACGCCCCCGGGATCACCGTACGGCCGCTGCGGACGCTCGCCGGGTCCACCGAGTTCGCCGAGATGTTCCTCGACGAGGTGCGGGTGCCGGTGGCCAACCGGGTCGGCGAGGAGAACGACGGCTGGCGGGTCACCATGGTCACCCTCTCCTTCGAACGCGGCACCGCCTTCGTCGGCGAGGTCGTCGCCTGCCGCCGCGTGCTCGGCGAACTCGCCCGTACGGCCCGCAAGAACGGCCGCTGGGACGACCCCGTCCTGCGCCGCCGGCTCGGGCGGCTCGGCGCCGAGTTCCAGGCGCTGTGGCGGCTCACCCAGTGGAACGTGAGCGAGGCGCAGGCGAGCGGCGGGGTGCCCGGGACCGGCGGCTCCGTCTTCAAGCTGCGCTACTCGCACGCCCGCCAGGAGCTGTACGACGCGGCCGCCGCGGTCCTCGGGCCCGAGGCGCTCGACCTGGCCCGCGAGTGGAACCAGGACCGGCTGTCCTCGCTCTCGTACACGATCGCCGCCGGCACCTCGCAGATCCAGCAGAACATCGTCGCCGAGCGCATCCTCGGCCTGCCGAAGGGCCGGTGAAGCCGACCATGGACTTCCGACTCACCGAGGACCAGCGGGCGCTCAAGCGGGGTGTACGGGAGCTCCTCGACCGGCGCTTCGGGCGGGAGGCGCTGCGGGCGGCCGTGGACGGCGGGGGTGTGCTCGACCGGGAGCTGTGGCGCGAGCTCGGCGACGCCGGGTTCTTCGCGCTGCGGCTGCCGGAGGAGGAGGGCGGGGTGGGGCTCGGGCTGCCCGAGGCGGTGCTCCTCTTCGAGGAGGCGGGGAGGGTGTTGCTGCCGGGGCCGTTGATTGCGACGCATTTGGCGGCGGGGGCCGTGCCGGGGGCGGCGGAGGGGGTTGTTGTGGTGACCGCTGTCGATGAGAGCGGGCTCGTGGAGTGGCTGGAGGCGGCGGATGTGGTGGAGGGAGATGCGTCGGGAGCCGTCCCGGTGCGGTCGGTGGACCCGCTGACCCCCCTGCATAGGGCACCCGGCTCGGGGCGTTGTGCCCACCCGTTCCGCCCTGCGGAACGATTGCCCACAACGGGTACAGCGACGGTCTCTCTCCTCACCGCCGCCGAGCAGCTAGGTTCCGCCGCTCGTACCACCGAGCTCGCCGTTTCCTACGCCCGGACGCGGGAGCAGTTCGGGCAGCCGATCGGGGGGTTTCAGGCCGTCAAGCATCTGTGTGCGCAGATGCTCGTACGAACGGAGGTCGCACGGGTCGCCGTGTATGCCGCCGCTGTCACCGGTGATCCGGTCGAGATCGCAGGGGCGCGGCTGCTCGCCGACGAGGCGGCGGTGGGGTGTGCGCGGGACTGCCTCCAGGTGTACGGCGGGATGGGCTTCACCTGGGAGGCGGACGTGCATCTGCATCTGAAACGCGCCTGGGTGCGGGCCGAGCGCGGGCTCTCGGGGGCGGCGGCGGAGGAGCTGGTGGCGAGCTCGCTGTAGTGAGGGGGTCACGGAGTGTCGATACCGTGTTGTGTCCTTCGGCGGGGCCGTCACGGGCCGGAGTCGGGTCCCGGCTCCGGTACGCTCCGTGGGATGCGAGTGCTTATGGGCCCGGATCGCACCGGTGCCGCCCCGGTGGCGGCGCCGCGGTCGGGAATGCCCGCCGCTCGCACCCCGTGGCGGCTTCATACGCGCCCCTGTTCGACTCCCTGCGGCGTGCGTCGCACAGTATGGACCATGCGTACTCCTTCGCGCTGGAATATGCCCGAAGCGCTTGTTGCGGTGACTGTACGTCAACCATGCTGTCCCACAAGGGAATCACGTTCCGTTAGGTCGTCGAGGACGCCGGTTCGGATGGTGTGAACGGTGCAGGTGCTTCAGGTTCAGTTGGAGGTCGGACCCGATCCGGCCGAGGTGGGACGCGCCCGGCGATGGGCGCGTTCGAGGCTGGCCGGGTCGGGGATAGGGGACGACGAGCCGCTGGCGGACACGCTGGTGCTGCTCATCTCCGAGCTGGTCACCAACGCGGTGGTCCACACGGGCTGTCCGGCCGTGCTGCGGATGCTGTTCGGCGGAGGCGGGGTGCGGGTCGAAGTGGCCGACACCAGCGAACGTCCGCCGAAGCCCCGGCACGCGGAGGGCGACGACACCAACGGGCGCGGCCTGGAGCTGGTGGAGGGGCTCGCCGACCGGTGGGGCTGGGAGCGCGAGGGCGCCGGCAAGAGCATCTGGTGCGAGGTGGACCGGGCGCCGGCCGAGGAGCCGCTCGCCCAGGGCTCACCCTCCCGGGTGCACTGTTGACGGTTCGTGGTGGATTGCTCACCCTTGGGTGAGCGATTCGTACGGCGAGGGGAGTCGAGGGGCGGCATGCCCCTGGGCGAGCGCGGGTCGTGACGGGTGGCGGCGAACCGTGCCGTGCTCGGGGCGCGCGCGAGCGCGCCGCCACCCCTGCCGTCTGCCGTCGCGAGGTTCGGCCGACGCTCAGAGGACGGCGACCGGTGCCACGGGTGTGCCCGTGCCGCCGACGAAGGGCTCGGGCATCGCGGAGAGCAGGAACGCGTACCGCCGCTCTTGTGCACAGGCTGTGGACAGTTCTTCGAGGTTCCAGTTCTGGCCCTGGAGCATTCCCATTTCGACGAGGTCGAGGGCGTGCACGGGCAGCCACAGGTTCTCGATCTCCGGCGGGAAGATCTCGAAGGTGAGCGTGTCGTTGGCGACCGCCGCCACGTCCCGGGCGTGGAACCACTCGGGCGTCCGCACGGACAGACCGGGCGACGGGAACGCGTAGCCGTGCTTGTCCCCGGCCAGATACGCCTGGATCTGCCCGGTCCGTACGAGGACGATGTCGCCGGAGCGTACGGTGACCCCGCCGAACTCCGCCGCCTCGTCCAGGTCTTCGGGCGTGACGGCGTGGTCGCCGGGCAGCCGGTCCACGCCCTTGGCGGCGGCGACGTCGAGCAGCACCCCGCGGCCGACCAGGTGGCGGGCGGTGTGGATGCCGCTGAACTCCGCGCGGCCGTGGGCGGTGATGGTGGCGGCGGGCCGCCCGTTGTAGATGCGCCCGGAGTGCGAGGCGTGGGTGAGGGCGTCCCAGTGGGTGCCGGCCTGGAGGCCCAGGGTCACGGCGTCGTCGGAGGTGGCGACCGTGCCGGGGCCGAAGAGCTCCTGGTTGATCTGGACCATGACGTGCAGCGGGTTGACCCGGCCGGGGATCATGCCGGTCTGCACGCCGTCCTGTTCGAGGGGGACGGCGAGCGGGACGCGGCGGCCGGTGCGGACGGTGGCGGCGGCCTCGCGGACGACCTCGTCGGTGATCAGGTTGAGGGTGCCGATCTCGTCGTCCTGGCCCCAACGGCCCCAGTTGTTGACGCGCTTGGCGATCTCGTGGAATTCCGGCGGAAGTGCGCTGGGCGAAGACATCGGGCCTCCGGGGTCTTGTTTTCCGGTATCTGACGGGCCGTAGAATCCTGACGACGCACGAATCTAACGGGTCGTCAGAAACCGCGGGAAGGGGCCGGACGTGGGGAACTTCTTGGCAGGGAAGGTCGTGGCCGTGACGGGCGCGGGGCGGGGGATCGGCCGCGCGGTCGCCCTCGCCTGCGCGGCGGAGGGCGCGAAGGTCGTGGTCAACGACTACGGGGTCTCCATCGAGGGCGGGGAGCCGACGAGCGAGATCGCGGAGTCCGTCGTCAAGGAGATCGAGGCGGCGGGCGGGGCGGCCGTGGCCGTCGCCGACGACATCTCTACGATGGCCGGCGGGCAGCGGATCGTCGATGTGGCGCTCGCCGAGTACGGGCGGATCGACGGTGTGGTGTGCGTGGCGGGCATCCTGCGCGAGCGGATGCTCTTCAACATGTCCGAGGAGGAGTGGGACCCCGTCGTCGCCACCCACCTCAAGGGCACCTTCACCGTCTTCCGGGCGGCCTCCGCCGTGATGCGCCGCCAGGGCAGCGGCACGCTGATCGGCTTCACCAGCGGCAACCACCAGGGCTCGGTGGCGCAGGCCAACTACTCGGCGGCCAAGGGCGGCATCATCTCGCTGGTCCGCTCGGCGGCGCTCGGCCTCCACAAGTACGGGGTCACGGCCAACGCGGTCGCTCCGGTCGCCCGTACCCGCATGTCGGCCAACGTGCCCATGACGCTCAAGGAGATCGGCGAGCCGGAGGACGTGGCCGCGCTCGTCGTCTACCTGCTCTCCGAGCGGGCCAGGGCCGAGAAGATCACCGGGCAGGTCTACACGATCGCCGGCCCCAAGATCGCCGTCTGGGCCCAGCCCCGCGAACTGCGCGCCGGATACGCGGAGGGCGGCGCCTGGACGCCTGACCGCATCGCCGACTTCCTCCCGGGCACGGTCGGGGTGGACCCCATGCCGCTGCTCCAGCAGCTGGAGGAGATGGCGCGCGCGGCGGCCGCCGGGGACCGCCCCAACTCCCGTAAGGAGGGCTGACCATGAGAGGCGTCGTCTTCGACGGGAAGCAGGTCCGGGTCGTCGACGACCTGGAGGTCCGCGACCCCGGGCCCGGCGAGGTGCTCGTCGCCATCGCGGCGGCCGGGCTGTGCCACAGCGACCTCTCGGTCGTCGACGGCACGATCCCCTTCCCGGCGCCCGTCGTCCTCGGCCACGAGGGCGCCGGTGTCGTCGAGGCGGTCGGCTCCGGCGTGACCCATGTCGTGCCGGGCGACCACGTGGCGCTGTCCACCCTCGCCAACTGCGGGGCCTGCGCCGACTGCGACCGGGGGCGTCCGACGATGTGCCGCAAGGCCATCGGGATGCCGAAGCAGCCGTTCTCGCGGGACGGGCAGCCGCTGTTCCAGTTCGCGTCGAACTCCTCCTTCGCGGAGAGGACCGTCGTCAAGGCGGTCCAGGCGGTGAAGATCCCCACGGACATCCCGCTGACCTCGGCCGCCCTCATGGGCTGCGGCGTCCTCACCGGCGTCGGGGCGGTCCTCAACCGGGCCAGGGTCGACCGGGGCGAGACCGTCGTCGTCATCGGCACCGGCGGCATCGGCCTCAACGTCCTCCAGGGCGCCCGGATCGCGGGCGCGACGACGATCGTCGCCGTCGACACCAACCCGGCGAAGGAGCCGGTGGCCCGCGACTTCGGCGCGACCCACTTCCTGACGTCGACGGACGCGGTACGCGAGATCCTGCCCACCGGCGCGGACCACGTCTTCGAATGCGTCGGCCACACGGGCCTCGTCCGCACCGCGATCGAGCTGCTCGACCGGCACGGCCAGGCCATCCTCCTCGGCATGACCGCCCCGAAGGCCGAGGCGACCTTCCTGCCCGCCGCGATGTTCCTGGACAAGTCGATCCTGGGCTGCCGTTACGGCTCCTCCCGCCCCCAGAAGGACATCACCCTCTACGCCGACCTCTACCTCTCCGGCCGCCTCCTCCTCGACGAACTCGTCACGGCGACGTACCCGGTGGAGGAGTTCGCGCGCGCGGTGGAGGACGCGGAGCAGGGGAAGGTGGCACGGGGGGTGCTGACCTTCTGAGGGGTGGGGGACCCGGGGCCGCTCAGCCCGCCGCGCCCGCCGCGCGGAAGGTGCGTCGGTAGGCCGTCGGGGTCACGCCGATCGCGGTCTGGAGGTGGGTGCGGAGGGACTGGGCGGTGCCGAAGCCCGCGGTGTGGGCGATCTGGTCGATGGGGAGGTCGGAGGACTCCAGGAGGTGGCGGGCGCGTTCTACGCGCTGCTGGGTGAGCCACTGGCCGGGGCTGACGCCGACCTCCTCGCGGAAGCGGCGGGTGAAGGTGCGGACGCTCATCGACTCCCGTACCGCCAGGTCCCGCAGCTGGATCGGCTCGTGGAGGTGGGCGAGCGCCCAGGCGCGGGCCGAGGTCGTGGTCGAGGTGCCCGGCTCCGGCACCGGGCGCGCGATGTACTGGGCCTGCCCGCCGTCCCGGTGCGGCGGCACGACCGTGCGCCGGGCCACCTCGTTGGCGACGCCCGTGCCGTGGTCGCGGCGCACGATGTGCAGGCACAGGTCGATCCCGGCCGCGACCCCGGCCGAGGTCAGCACGTCGCCGTCGTCCACGAAGAGGACGTCCGCGTCCACCCGCACCCGGGGGAAGAGCCGCTGGAAGTGCGCGGCGGAGGCCCAGTGGGTGGTGGCCGGGCGCCCGTCGAGATAGCCCGCGGCGGCCAGCACGTAACCGCCGGTGCAGATGGAGACCAGCCGGGTGCCGGGGCGGATGTGCGCGAGGGCCGCCGCGAGCTCCGGGGTCAGCCGGCCCTCGTCGTGGACCGGGCCGAGCTCGTACGAGGCGGGGACGACGACCGTGTCCGCGGTGCCCAGGATCTCGGGGCCGTGCTCGACGTGCACGGAGAAGTCGGCGTCCGTCGGGACCGGCCCCGCGGCCTGCGCGCAGGTGACGATCTCGTACAGGGGCCGCCCCGCCGGGTCCTTGGCGCGGCCGAAGATCCGGTGCGGGATGCCGAGCTCGAAGGGGAGCAGGCCGGGCAGGGCGAGGACGGCGACCCGGTGCGGACGCATGCTGTTCACCCTCGCTCGACCTCCGAAAATCCAGTGGTGGTCCAGACCAGCCACTGGTACCTCTGTGTGTTCGTGACGGACAACACCTACAAGTCTGAGGCCGCCGAGCGGATTCCCGCCCCGGCCGAGCCGCCCACCGAGCCGCCCGCCCTCTGGAACCGTAACTTCCGGCTCTTCTTCGTCGCCCGCGCGGTCGCCGTCTTCGGCGAGGGCATGGTCCCGGTCGCCTTCGCCGCCGGACTCATCGGCGCCGGTCACTCCGGCTCCACCGTCGGCTACGCGCTCGGCCTGTGGACCGCGTCCTTCGCCGTCTTCGTCCTCTTCGGAGGCGTCCTCGCCGACCGCTTCACCGCGCGGCGCATGATGATCCTCGCCGACCTCCTCCGGCTGCCCGGCGCCGTGCTCCTCGGCGTCACCTTCGCGCTCGGCAGCCCGCCGCTGTGGGCGGTGTACGCGCTGTCCGCCGTGAGCGGCATCGGCGCCGCCCTGTTCCAGCCGGGCGTCGCCTCCACGATCCCGCGCATCGCCCCCGACGTGCAGCGCGCCAACGCGGTACTCCGGGTCGTCGAGGCGCTGATGACCATGGCGGGCCCGGCCGCCGCCGGACTCCTCGTCGCCCTGTGGAACGCGGGCGCCGCCTTCGCCGTCAACGGCGCCGCGTTCGCCGTGAGCGCCGTCTGCTTCACGCTGATGCGGATCGCGCCCGTCCCCTCCGACGGCATCCAGCGCGGCTCGATGCTGTCCGAACTCGCCCTGGGGTGGCGGGAGTTCCGGGCCCGTAGCTGGCTGTGGGGCGTGATCTCCATCTGGACGGTGTACGGGCTGACCGTCGCCGGACCGATGGTGCCGCTCACCGCGAGCCTGGTCACCGAGCAGCACGGCTCGGCGACGTACGGCGTCCTGATGGCCGTCAACGGCGCGGGCAGCGCGGTCGGCGGCCTGCTCGCCCTGCGGCTGCGCCCGGTCCGCCCGCTGGCCGCCGGCGCGGTCGCCCTGCTCGGCCTCCCGGTGAACCTGCTCCTCCTCGGCATCGACGCGGCCGTCCCGCTCCTGTACGCGGGCCAGTTCATCGGCGGCGCGGCCTTCGCCTTCTGGCTGGTGATGTGGTCGACGGCGGTCCAGACCCACGTCCCGCAGGACGCCCTGAACCGGATGCACGCGTACGACGTGGCCGGATCGCTGCTGATGATGGGCGTCGGCCGGACGCTGTCGGGCCCGGTGGCGATGGTCGTGGGCACGGAGGAGGTGCTGCTGGCCGGGGCGGGGATCGCGGTGCTCGTGGTGACGGCGTTGCTGGTGGTGCGGCCGATCAGGACGCTGCCGAGGGTGTAGGAGGGGGCGTAGACGGGGGTGCGCCGGTGGCCCGGTCCGTTGGCCCGATCCGTTGGAAACACGTCCTTCGGGCCAATGGTGGCGGGAAGCGCGTGGCCGGATCCTCTATGACGTGACCCAGACAACCGAGACGGCCGAGTCCGTCGAGCCGACCGATCCCGCCGAACCGCCCGCCCCCGTCCGTACCCCCCGCGTGCACCGCGCCTGGTTCGTCGCGGCCGTCACCTTCGTCACGATCATCGGGGCGGCGGCCTTCGCCTCGCTGCCCGGCCTCCTGATCGAGCCGCTGCACGGCGAGTTCGCGTGGTCGCGCGGCACGATCGGCTTCGCGGTCTCCGTGAACCTCGCGCTGTACGGCCTGACGGCGCCGTTCGCGGCGGCGCTGATGGACCGCTTCGGCATCCGCAAGGTCGTCGCGCTCGCCCTGACGGTCATCGCGACCGGCTCGCTCCTCACCGTCTGGATGACGGCGGCCTGGCAACTGGTCCTGTTCTGGGGCGTCCTCGTCGGCCTCGGCAGCGGCTCGATGGCCCTGGCCTTCGCCGCGACGGTCACCAACCGCTGGTTCGTCGGGCGGCGCGGCCTGGTGACGGGCATCCTGACCGCGGCCGGCGCCTCCGGGCAACTGGTCTTCCTGCCGCTCCTCTCCTGGCTGGTCGAGCACCACGGCTGGCGCCCCGCCGCCGTCACGGTCGCCCTCGCCGCGCTGGCCGTCGTCCCCTTCGTGTGGCTGCTGCTCCGCGACCACCCGGCGGACGTGGGCCTGGCCCCGTACGGCGGGGAGTACACCCCCAAGCCCGCCCCGGTCACGGGCGCGGCCCGCCGCGCGGTCACCGTCCTCTTCAAGGCGGCCCGCACCGGCCCCTTCTGGCTCCTGGCCGGCACCTTCGCGATCTGCGGCGCGTCCACCAACGGCCTGGTGAAGACCCACTTCGTGCCCGCCGCCCACGACCACGGCATGCCGGTGACGGCGGCGGCCGGACTGCTCGCCGTGATCGGCGTCTTCGACGTCGTCGGCACGATCGCCTCCGGCTGGTTCACCGACCGCTTCGAGTCCCGCCGCCTGCTCGCCGTCTACTACGCCCTGCGCGGCGTCTCGCTGCTCTTCCTCCCGATGCTGCTGGCGCCCGCCGTGCACCCGCCGATGCTGTTCTTCATCGTCTTCTACGGCCTCGACTGGGTCGCCACGGTCCCGCCGACCATCGCCCTGTGCCGCGAGCACTACGGCGAGGACAGCGCCATCGTCTTCGGCTGGGTCCTCGCCTCCCACCAGGTCGGCGCGGCAGCCGTCGCCTTCGCGGGCGGCCTGGCCCGCGACGTCTTCGGCTCGTACGACCTCGTCTGGTACGCCTCGGGCGCCCTGTGCGCGGCGGCGGCCCTGATGGCCCTGGTCATCCGCAGGCCCCGGGTGGGGGCGGTGGCGACGGCGGGAGCATGATGGCGGCCAGGGGGTGACGTGCATGGCGTACGACGAGGACACGGCGTACGACGAGGACACGGCGTACGACGACACGCCGACCGACGAGGGTGACGAGGGCGCGGGCCGGACCTCCGACCGGATGCTCTGGGTCTCGGTCCTGGTGCTGTGCCTGGAGAGCGTCGCCCTCTGGATCGGCACCCAGTTGTGGAGCGACACCCAGCCGTCGTACGGCAGCGCCTACAGCTCGATGGCCATGCTGTTCCTGCCGGTCCTCGCGGTGATCTGGATGTTCGGCACGATCGCGGTGTCCCTGGCCGTCGTCCTGCCGGCGGCGGGCCTGAGCGAGGCCCTGGAACGCCGGTTCGGGGGCCGGGCCTGGCGCTGGCTGGTGCTCGTGGCGACCGTCCCTGCCGCGCTGCTCGTCCCGTTCCTCGGGGCCTGGTGGTGGTGGCCCGTCGGCTGGGCGGGGCTGACCGTGGCCGCGCTGACCGCACGCGAGGCCCGGCGCGGCTCGTTCACGACGGTGCTCCTGTGGGGCACGCTCGCCGTCCTGACCCTCGGTGTGGCGGGCGCCATCGCCGAGCACACCGGGTTGATCAAGGCCTACGCTCCGCCGCGCCTTTCCGGGCAGGCCCTGGTCGGCACCTGGACTGACGGCAGCGGCGGCAGGCTGACGTTCACGGCGGACGGCCGGGTGACGGCCGAGGGCGTCGTCCGCGAGGTCGTCGACGAGTACGACAACGTCCTCACCGCGGAGTGCAAGGGCGACGGCGGCTGGACTTACCAAGTCGCCGCCGACACCGACCGCCAGACGGTCGAACTCCACGTCGACGGCTGCTCCTGGCCCGCCTGGGACGTGGGCGGCAGCGACGCCACGCCCACGCTCTACCAGCTCTTCGGCGACCCGGACGCCCCGCGCCTGTACGAGCTCCGCAAGACCCCCGCCGCCGCTACCCGCTGAACCGCCCGAACCGCCCCCGGTGGAACAGCAGCGGGTCCGCCGTGCCGTCCGTGGCGCCGAGGGACTCGACGCGGCCGACCACGATCAGGTGGTCGCCCCCGGTGTGCACGGTCGTGATCGCGCAGTCGAGCCAGGCGGGGGCGCCCGGGAGGCGGGGCGAGCCGGTGGAGGGGGCGGGGGTCCACTCCACGCCCGCGAACTTGTCGGCGCCGCTCACCGCGAACGCCCGGCACAGCTCGCCCTGGTCGGCCCCGAGGATGTTGACGCAGAAGGTGCCCGCGCGGGCGATACGGGGCCAGGTCGTCGAGGTGCGGGCGACCATGAAGGCGATCAGCGGCGGGTCCAGGGAGAGCGACGCGAAGGACTGGCAGGCGAAGCCCGTCGGCCCTTCGGCGTCCAGGGCCGTCACGATCGTGACCCCGCTCGCGAAGTGCCCGAGCACGCGCCGGAACTCGGCGGGGTCGAGCGGCAGCCGCTCGTCGTCCCGTACGGCGCGCAGCGCGGGGCGGGGCAGGGGTTCCACGGCCGTGGGCGCACCGGCCGACCTGAGGTATCGGACGGCGGTGACCGCCATCCCAGCGTGTCCCATCACACCGCCCATTGAAGCTGACGGTTCGTCAGATGAGAACCCCCGCGCGTCAGTCGGTCCCGCCCACCGCCGCCTCGTACGCGAGCAGCGTGTCCACGAAAACGCGCCGCTGCTCCACCGTCAGCGGCGCGAGCGCGGTGCGCCAGGCCGCCGCGCCCTCACCGACGCCGTCGGCACCGTCTTCGGCGACGGCTTCGCCCGTCTCGTCGGCGTCGACCTCATCGGCGTACCCCAGCACCGCCGAGGCGTCGGCGGCGTCCCCACCGATGCTCACGGGCCGCATGTCACCCTCAGCATGCGCGAGGCCGCGTACCGCCTCCCGGCCGTCCCCGACGCCCCCGCCCGCCTCGTCGCCGCCACGACGGACGCCGTCGTCGGGGTGCTCGGCGAGGGCGTACGGAGTGAGGTCGTCGTCACGGTCGTGGGCGTCCCGGACGGGCGTACGGGGGTCGCGGGGGCGGTGGTCTGAGTCAGAGGCGGAACACCTGGACGGCTTGGCCGCCGTAGAGCGTCACAAAGGCGTGCCGGCCGTCCGGTGTCAGTGCGATGCGGGCCGGGCCGGTGCCCGTGGGAAGCGTGTCGACCACCTTCCGCGTGCGCGTGTCGATCACGGACACGCTGTTCGACTGCTCGTTGACCACGTACGCCCGCCGCCCGTCCGCGCTCACCGTGACGTCGGTCGGCTCCGTGCCCACGGGGACGGGGGCGCCGACCGTCCGGCCAGTGCGGGTGTCGACGACGTTCACGACGCCGTCCCGGTCCGTGACGTACAACTGCCGCCCGTCGGGTGTCAGGGCGAGCCCGTTCGTGGAGCTGCCGAGGCGGCCGGGCCGGCCGACGACCTGGCCGGTGGCCGCGTCGATCACCGACACCGAATCGGCGTTGCCGGAGCCCGAGTCGGCGACATAGACGCGCCGTCCGTCGGGGGAGACCGCCACGTCGACCGGGCCGCCGTCCACCGTGACCTCGCGGACCCGCTTGCCGGTCGCCGTGTCGATCACGGACACCGAGTGCGAGAAGACGTTGGCGACGTACACGCGGCGGCCGTCGCGGCTGACCGCCAGGCTGATCGGCACCTCGCCGATGCCGATGGAGCCGGTCTTCCCGTGCGTCGCCGTGTCGAACACGTACAGCGCTCCGTTCACGGAGAACAGGGTGTCGTTGACGACGTAGGCCCGGCGGCCGTCGGGCGAGATCGCCAGGTCCGTCGAGTCCGGGCCCACGGGGAACTCCGCGACCGGCTTCAGGGTGCGCGTGTCGATCACCTTCACCGTGCCCGTGCCGGTGACGGCCACATAGGCCCGCCGGCCGTCCGGCGTCATCGCGATCCCGTACGGCAACTCGCCGACCTCGATGGTCGTCCCGGCCGGCGCGTCCCGCGCGCCCGCCGTCGGCGCCACCAGCGCGCCCGACAGGGCGAGCAGGGCGGCGAGTCCGAACCGGAACGGGCGGTGGGTCCTCATGGCGCCTCCTGCCCCTCTCCCAGGATGGCGCCCTCCGCAGGACCCGCAACCGGACTTCGACCCCCTACCGCCCCTCGTACGTCGGCGTCCGCCGTTCCACGAACGCCGCCACCCCCTCCTGCGCGTCCCGCGTCGTCATGCAGAGCTCCTGCGCGTCCGCCTCCGCCGCGAAGGCGGACGCCCGGTCGGTGTCCAGGGACGCGTTCACCAGCCGCTTGGTGAGGGCCAGGGCCCGGGTCGGGCCCTGCGCGAGGCGCTCGGCCCACTCGCGGGCCGTCTTCTCCAGCTCCTCCGCCGGGACCACCCGGTTCACCAGGCCCATCGCCCGCGCCTCCGCCGCCGGGACCGAGTCCCCGAAGAACATCAGCTCCTTCGCCCGCTGCGGGCCGACGAGCCGCGGCAGCAGATACGCCCCGCCGCCGTCCGGCACGATCCCGCGCCGTACGAACACCTCCACGAACTTCGCCGGTTCCGCCGCGATCACCAGGTCACAGGCGAACGCCAGATGCGCCCCGATCCCGGCGGCCGTCCCGTTCACCGCCGCGATCACCGGCTTCTCGCAGTCCATGACGGCCCCGATGAAGCGCTGGGCGCCGGTGCGGATCATGCGGGCCACGTCGCCCTGGACCCTCTCCCCGGTCGCGGCGGGCCCGCCCCGCAGGTCCGCGCCCGCGCAGAAGCCCCGGCCGGTGGCCGTGATCACCACCGCCCGGACGGCCGGGTCGGCGGAGGCGTCCGCGAGGAGCGCGATGATCCGCTCCCGCTGGTCCCAGGTGACCGCGTTCATCGCCTCGGGCCGGTTGAGCGTGATCCACGAGACACCGTTCTCGACGGTGTGCAGGACGTCGGACATCTGCTCTCTCCTTCGGAGGTTGCTACTACCGGCACACCGCAAGCGCGTCCAACGCCACCGCCCCCTGCCCCCGCGGCAGCACCATCAACGGATTGATGTCCAACTCCGACAGATCGCCGTCCAGTTCGAGCGCCATCCGCTGCACCCGCAGCACCACCTCCACCAGCGCGTCCACGTCCGCCGGCGGCGCCCCCCGCACCCCGTCGAGCAGGGCCCGGCCGCGCAGCTCGTCCAGCATGTCCCGGGCCTCCCGCTCGCCGAACGGGGGCACCCGTACCGCCGCGTCGTTCAGGACCTCCACCAGGACGCCGCCGAGCCCGACCGTCACCGTGGGCCCGAAGAGCGGGTCGCGGGTCACGCCGACGACCATCTCGACCCCGCGCGGCACCATCTGGCAGACCAGGATGCCGTCCAGGTCGATGCCCTCGTAGCGGGCGATGTCGGTCAACTCCCGGTACGTGTCGCGGATCTGGCTCGCCGAGGTCAGGCCGACCTTCACGAGGCCCAGCTCCGTCTTGTGGGCGAGCTGCGGGCCCGAGGCCTTCATCACGACCGGGTAGCCGACCAGGCCCGCCGCCCGTACGGCCGCCGCCGCGCTGGTCACGAGCTGCTCGCGCGGCACCCGGATCCCGTACGCCCGAAGGAGCTGCTTCGCCGCGTGCTCGCTCAGCCGGTGGCCGGGCCGCATCAGGGCCTGCGCCTTGCGGAAGGAGGGCGAGGGGGTGCGCGGGGCCTCGTCGAAGGGGGAGCGGTAACCGGTGGTGAAGCGGTGGTGGTCGAGGTACGCCTTCACCGCGCCGATGCAGTTGCCGAAGGTGCGGAAGGTGGCGACCCGGGAGGAGCCGAGCAGCGTCGTGCGGTAGGCGTCCTCGGTGCCGACGGGCGAGCCCCACACCACGCAGACCAGCTTGTCCGTCGCCTCGGCCGCGTCCACCAGGTCCTGCGCCAGCTTGTCGCTCATCGGCGGGAAGGGCCCGGTGATGGGACAGATCAGGACCCCGACCTCGGGGTCGGCGAGGATCGCGTCGATGATCTTCCGGCCGCGCCAGTCGCCGACCGGGTGCCCGCCGTTGTCGACGGGGTTGGCCACGCTCAGGTACGGGGGGATCCACTGGTGGAGCTCGTCCTGCTTGGCCTCGGACAGGGTCGGCAGGCTGAGCCCGGCGGCCGTGGCGAGGTCGGAGAAGTGGGCGCCGGTGCCGCCGGAGATGGAGTAGACGACGACGCCGTCCGCGACCGGCTTGCGGGCGCGGGCGAGCAGCGCGGCGGTGTCCTGGAGCTGGTCGAGCCCGTCGACCCGGATCACCCCGAACTGGCGCATGGCCGCGTCGACGACCTTGTCCGCGCCGGTCAGCTTGCCGGTGTGCGAGGCGGCCATCCGGGCCCCGGCCTCGGTGCGGCCCACCTTGACCGCGACGACGGGCACCCCGCGCCGGGCGGCCTGGTCGGCGGCGAGCAGGAAGGAACGCCCGTCCTTGAGCCCCTCCACGTAACAGGCGATGGCGCCGACCTCGGGCCGGTGCGCGAAGTACGAGAGGAAGTCGGCGGTCTCCAGGTCGGCCTCGTTGCCGGTGGGCGCCCAGTGCGAGAGCCGGACGCCGAGCTCCTGCATGGTGAAGACGGGCCGGCCCTGGTGCCCGGACTGGGTGATGAGGGCGACGGCGGGTCCTTCGAGGTCCTCGCGGAAGCGCTCGAAGGCGTTGAGGTTGGTGTTGGGGCCGAGCATCCGAAGGCCCGAGCGCCCCACGGCGGCCGCGAGGCGCTCCTGCGCGGCGGCGCCCGCCTCGCCGGTCTCGGCGAAGCCGGAGGCGAAGGCGACGGCGAACCGGACCTTGGCCTCGGCCAGTTGCTCGACGACCGGGAGCGGGTCGGCGACCAGGAGCACGGCGAGGTCGACCTGGACGCCGAGGGCGCCGAGGTCGGCGACGGAGGCGACGCAGTCGATGCCGAAGACGGCGGTACGGGTCGGGTGCACCGGCACCACCCGCGCGCCGACCCGCCCGGCCCAGTCGAGGAGCTGGCGGGTGATCCCGGTGTTGGGCCGCCCCTCGGTGTCGGACGCGCCGACGACGGCCACCACCTCGGGCCGGAAGAACCGGTCGAGCTCGGGCACGGGCGCGTGCAGGGCCCGCCCGCTGACGTCCTTGTCGCCCTCGACGGCGGTGACGCCGTGCACGGTGACCCGGGTGGGCTGCTCGCCGCAGGCGACGACCCGGGCGCGGAGGTCCGTGGTGAAGGTGCCGTGAGTCGATCCAAGCATCGTGGTAGCTCCGCCCGTCCGTTACCTCATCCCTGACGCATAGTCAGATTACAGAACTGACGGGGAGTCAGGAATGGTCGTGCAGCGAACTGTCGCGGCGGGGCTCCGTCTATCGCGCACCCTTGGCGGTTCTGGCGATCCGCCGGGCGATCCGCTCCGCGTCGATCGCCATCTCCCGGAACATCCCGCTGATCGGATTCGTGAACCCGGTGAAGTAGAGCCCCGGCGCCCCGCCCGGGCACCTCGCCCCCCGCGCCACCGGCCGTCCGCGCTCGTCGAGCACGCCGAGGTGGCCGATCAGCGGCTCCAGGGCGCGCGCGTACCCGGTGGCGGCGATCACCGCGTCCGGGGTGATGCGGGACCCGTCGGCGAGCACGACCTCGCCGCCGTCGAACGATTCCACGGCGGCGACCGGCTCCACCTTCCCCGCCCGGACGGCCGCCACGAGCCCGACGTCCTGGACCGGGATCGCGCCCTGACGCGCCCGGGAGTAGAGCCCGCCCGAGGGCCGGGGTATCCCGTACGCGGAGAGGTCGGCGGTCATGAACCGCCCGAGCAGACCGGTGAGCCGGTCCACCAGGCCCACCGGAAGCCGCCGTATGAGGATGCCGTTGCGCTGGCTCGCCCAGCCGGCCGTGGAGCGCCGCACGATGTACGGGGCGGTGCGCACGGCGAGCCGCACCCGGGCGGCGCCGCCCTCGGCGAGGTCGGCCGCGATCTCGGCCCCGGTGTTGCCGACGCCGACGACGAGGACGTCCCGGCCCTTGTAGGGGGCGGGGTCGCGGTAGGCGCTGGCGTGGACGAGCTCCCGGTCACGCAGATAACGGTCAAGCCCGGGCCAGTCCGGAAGACGGGGAGTGTGGTTGTACCCGGTGGCGACGACGACGGCGGACCCGACGAGCCGCCGCCCCCCGGTGGCATGCAGCACCCACTCCCCACCGTCCCCACCACCCCGCTCCACCCGCTCGACCCGGTCGACCTCGACCCCGGTCACGATCTCCAGGTCGTGGACCTCGGCGTACTTCTCCAGATAGCGCACGACGTCCGCGCGGGCGACCCAGCGCCCGAAGGAGCGGGGGATGGCGAGGCCGGGGAGGGCGGAGAGCCGGCGGGTGGTGTGCAGGCGCAGCCGGTCGTAGTGGCGGCGCCAGGAGGCGCCGACGGCGTCGGTCTTCTCCAGGACGACGGCCCGTACGCCCTGCGCGCGCAGGGCGGCGGCGACGGCGAGGCCGCCGGGGCCGCCGCCGATGACGTAGACGGGGTGGGTCGGGGGAGTGGTCATGACTGCTGAGCGTAATGACGCGTACACGCCGTGGGTCTCGGTCAAGAGGGGGTTCGGTTGCGAATCGATCACGCGTGCAGAGGTCTTGCGAAGACCCCCCGCGATCCGCTGAACTGACGACCCATCAGATGTCATCCTCCTGAGGGGCGGCGGGGCGTATGCAATCGATCTGGCTCACGGGCGCCGAATGGCTCGCCGTCCTGCGCATCGGCCTCGGCCTGTGGTGGCTGGAGAGCTGGCGGCACAAGGACAAGAAGGGCTGGTTCGAGCGGGGCACGGGCATCGCGTGGGCGGCGGACGTGGCGGGCAAGCACAAGTGGCCGCCGGTGAAGAAGGGCTTCGACGCGATCGTCGCCCCGCACCCGAAGCTGATGGCGTACGTGGTCGTCTACGCCGAACTGGCCCTGGCCCTGGGCCTGATAGCGGGCCTCCTCACCCCCGTCGCCCTCATCGGCGGCCTCCTCCTCAACCTCCTCTACCTCACCCTGATGATCCACGACTGGGCCGAGCAGGGGCAGAACGCGATGATGGCGCTGATCTCCCTGGTCGCCCTCTTCGCGATGTCCTGGCAGACCTGGTCCCTCGACCACGCGATCGGACTCTTCTGATGACGGCCACGCCGGATGTCGACGCCTTCACCAGCACCTACTGGGCCGCCGCAGCCGAAGGCCGCCTCCTGCTCCGCCACTGCACCGCCTGCGACCGCGCCCACCACTACCCGCGCGAGTTCTGCCCGCACTGCTGGAGCGACTCCGTCGAATGGCGCCCGGCCACCGGTCGAGCCACCCTCTACACCTGGTCCGTCGTCCACCGAAACGACCTCCCGCCCTTCGGCGACCGCGTCCCGTACGTGGCGGCGGTGGTCGACCTGGAGGAGGGCCCGAGGATGATGACCCAGGTCATCGACTGCGAGGAGCCGGACCTCCGCATCGGCATGCCCCTGGACGTCACCTTCCGCGCGGAGGGCGACGTCCAGGTGCCGGTGTTCAGACCCCGACGGTCGTGACCTGCTGGCCGCAGAGCTTGACCATGTCGTCGACGTCCGAGGTGACGATGATCCTGGGGCTCGGATAGCCCAGGGCGGTGGCCGCGACCACGGAGTCGATCGCGTACTTGTGCCCGTGCAGGTTCGCGTTGCGCAGCAGGTCGAGGGCCCGCCATGAGATCTCGTCCGTGACGGGGACGACCTCCAGGCGGGAGACCTCCCAGCGGAAGCGGTCCATGCGCGTCCGTGGGTTCCACGCTTCGAGCAGGGTCAGGTTGCTGACGGCGACCAGAACGTCCTTCGACTGGGCGGCCCGCACCAGCCCGACCACCTTGGGGTCGTTGGACATGTACTTGCTCAGCCCCTGGGAGTCGAGCAGGAGGACGCCGTGGGCTAACTGGCTTCGCGCTCGCGCCACGTCTCCACCTCCTCGGCGTCCCGCCGGGCGGCCTGCTCCACGGCCTCACGGAAGATGGCCTCGGCCCACTCCTGGATCTCCTGGCTGGGCGGCCCGATCTCGGCCTCCTTCGCCCGGAGCGACTCCTCCAGCAGATCCCGCTGTATCTGCCGCTCGACCGCCGCACTCACATACGCCGAGAACCCGCGCGCACCCACCCGCGCCTTGACCGCCGCGATGCGCCCGGCCGGCATGGAAACGCTGACCTTCTGGGCGGGGCCCTCGTCGGGCCCGTACTCCGCCTGAGACTCCATGGGGCCGAGAGTAGCAAAGCAAGTGGCAAGTCAGGTCCTGATCCGCTCCACCGGTACCCACAGCTGCGAGTCCGTAGGTGTGCCGACCTCCACCGGCATCGTCCGGAGGAGCTCCGGCCCCGGCCGGCTCGCGTACGGGTTGGAGGGGAACCACTGGGTGAAGACGTCGCGCCACAGTTCCTGGAGGGCGATCGGGTAGGGGCCGTGGTTGTCGAAGACGGCCCAGGTGCCGGGCGGGACGTCGAGGGCGGCCAGGTCGCCCGGGTCCGCGTCCGGGGCGGTGACGACGCCGATCCAGTAGTCCAGCTCGGTGCCCTCCTCCCGGCTGTCGGACAGGTGGACCGCCGCCGACACGACCCCCGCCGGCTCCCCCTCCGCCAGCCCCTTCATCCGGGCGATCGTCGGCCCGTCCAGGCTCTGCGCGAGTGCCGCGCCCGCCGGGTTGACCCCCTCGTGGACCAGGGGGATACGGGCCGTCCTGCCGACGAAGCGGAACGCTTCCTTCTCCACGATCCGATAGCGCATGGTGCTGCTCCCTTCGATGACGACACGGAAGGACATCCGCGGCTGCGCCGTGAGCTCCGCGCCGGTCCGCCGGGCCTCGCCGGGCCCGATCCCGTGCACCGACCGGAACGCCCGCGCGAACGCCTCCGCCGACCCGTAGCCGTACCGCACCGCCACGTCGAGCAGCGTCAGCTCCCCGGCCAGCACCTCGGCCCCCGCCAGCGTCATCCGCCGGCGCCGCACGTACACGGACAGCGGCATCCCGGCGAGCGCCGAGAACAGGCGCCGGAAGTGGTACTCCGACGTCGTCGCGATCCGGGCCGCCCCGGCGATGTCGAGCTCGTCGTCGAGCCCGCCGTCGAGATGGGCCTCGATGTGGTCGAGCGCCTCGTTCAGCCGGTCCAGCACGGGTGGGTGTCCTTTCCTCTGATGCCTCCACCGTAGGAAGCGCCAGCCTGCCAGCACCCGACAAACGGTGCCCGGAACGGTCGGGCGCTTGCGCTTGCCGCAGCGTCAACTCGTACGTTCGTCATGTGGGGCCGGAGACACCGGCCCGGCGAACGGAAGGACACCACCATGGCCTGGTCGATCGCGGACGTGGCCCGGATGTCCGGAGTCACCTCCCGGACCCTGCGCCACTACGACGAGATCGGCCTGCTGCCGCACGCCTGGATCGGCTCCAACGGGCACCGCCACTACGAGGAGGACGACCTGCTGCGTCTCCAGCAGATCCTCCTCATGCGGGAGCTCGGGCTGAGCCTCAAGGAGATCCAGGCCGTCCTGGACAGCCAGGTCGACCGCGTGGCCGTCCTCCGCGAGCACCACGAACGGCTGCTCGCCGAGCACGACCGCCTCGGGACACTCGCCCGCACGGTCGCCCGCACCATCACCGAACTGGAGGAGAAACCCCCCATGACGAAGATCAACCGCCCCGAGAACCTCTTCGAGGGCTTCGAGCCCGACCCCGACCTTGAGGCCGAGGCCCAGGAGCGCTGGCCGGCGGCGTACGAGGAGTCCCGGCAGGCGACCGGGGCCATGACCCCCGCCGACATCGAGGCCTACCAGCGCGACGTCACGGCACAGATGATCCGCTTCGCGGAGTTCATGGCCGCCGGCACCCCCGCCGACGACCCGGCCGTCCAGGCCGAGGTCGACGTCCACTACCGCAGCGTGGCCCGCTTCTGGACCCCGAACGCGGAGGCGTACAAGGGCCTGGCCACGATGTACGTGGACGACCCCCGCTTTCGCGCGAACTTCGAGCGGATCGCGGCCGGTCTTGCCGAGTATCAGCGCGATGCGATGGCTGTCTACGCGGCTGCCCGGCTGAGCTGAAACGGACCGTACCCAGGCGCGAGAATCGCGCCATGCGCATCGTGATCATCACCGCCGGATCCCGGGGCGACGTCGCCCCCTTCACCGGCCTGGGCCGTCGTCTCCGGGACGCCGGACACGACGTGGCCCTCGCCGCGCACCCCTCCTTCGCCGAGCTCATCGACGGCTGCGGCCTCGCCCTCCGCCCCGTCCCCGGCGACCCGCAACAGCTCATCCGCGACTGGGCCCGGGCCGCCTCCCGGGAGGAGGTCCAGGCCCTGACCAGGGCGTACGCGGACGGGCTCGCCGACGGAGTGGCGGACGCGGTGGCGGGCGGGGCCGATCTCCTGCTCACCGCCTTCGGCCCTTCGGCGCTCGCGACCGCGGCCGCCGAGGCGCACGGCATCCCCGTCATCGGCACCTACCTCACCCCGTCCTTCGCCACCGCTCGCTTCCCGCTCCCCAACGCCAGGGACACCGGGCAGGGCAACCTCGCCGCCGGACAGGACGTGGTGCGCCGCGCGGCAGGCGCCTTCGCGGGCGCGGTGACCCGGCTCCGTACCCGCCTCGGACTCCCCGAGGCGGGTGCGGAGCCGCCCGTCGTCCGCCCCGTCCTCCACGGCTACAGCCCCCTCGTCCTGCCCCGCCCCGACGACTGGCCGTCCGGCGTCGAGGTCTCGGGCTACTGGTGGCCCGCCCGCCCCGACGGCTGGCGCCCCCCGCCCGACCTGGCCGACTTCCTCCAGGCGGGCCCGCCCCCGGTCTTCCTCGGCTTCGGCAGCATGCTGCCCGGCGAGGGCGAACGCCTCGGCCCGCTGGTGACGGAAGCCGTACGGAAGGCGGGCGTCCGGGCCGTCGTCCAAGCGGGCTGGGCCGATCTGGGCACCGCCCTCGGCGGCCCCGACATCCTCCCCATCGGCGACGTCCCCCACGACTGGCTCTTCCCGCGCACCGCCGCCGTCGTCCACCACGCGGGCGCCGGGACCACCGGCGCCGCCCTGCGCGCCGGGGTGCCCGCCGTCCCCGTCCCCGTCATGGCCGACCAGCCCTTCTGGGCCCAGCGGCTGTACGAGCTCGGCGTCGCCCCCCGCCCCGTACCGTTCCAGGACCTGACGGCGGAGGCCCTCGCCACCGCCATCACGACCTGCCTGTCCGACCCGTCCCACCGCCACCGCGCGGCCGAACTCGCCCAGGGGATCGGCGAGGAGGACGGCGCGGCGGCGGTCCTGACGGAGGTCGAGCGCCTCGGCTGACGGAGACTCAGCCGCCGAAGCGCGGGTCCAGCGCGCCCGCCGTGTCGAAGCGGGCGAGCACGAGGTGCCGGGCGCCCGCCGTACCCACGACGACGACGTAGCCGTCGCCCTGGACGAGGAGGGCGCAGAGGCGCTGCGGTGCGGTGCCGAAGTCGAGCCGGGTCAGGCCACGGGTGCCGAACTCCCCGTCCGGCTCACCCTTGTTGGTGGTGGCGGCGACCCCGAGGACCGTGCCGAACCGGCCCGCCGTGAGGACGTGCCCGTCCGTCCGCGCGCCGACGACGTTGCCCTCGGAGTCGGTGGCCGTGGGGATGGTGGCGAGACCCTTCTCGCCGTACGTGGTGTCGGCGGCGCCGGTGTGCCGGTGCCGCACGACGGCGAACTTCCCGCCCGCGCTGCCCGTCATCACGATGTTCCCCGAGCTGTCGACGACCATGTTGTCGCTCACCCCGCTCTGCACGGCCGAGGCGATCAGCAGCTTGCCCTTCGTACCGAAGCCGCTCGTCGGCGCACCCTTCGGCGTCAGCGACCAGAGGGAGGCGTGCCGCTGCTGCCCGGGCACCTCGGTGCTGCCCGCGACGACGACGGTGCCGTCCTCCTGGAGGGCGATGGCGGTGGGCGTCTCGGGGTCCTTGGCGGGCGAGCGGTAGAGCCCGTCGCCGTCGAAGGAGGCGTCGCGCCGCCCGTCGTTGCCCCAGCGCCCGACGAGCAGCCGCCCTTCGGCCCGGGCGGCGAGCACCGCCTTGCCGTCGCCCTGGACAGCGACCGCCGCCGCCTCGGTACCGGCCGGGAGCGCGGTGGCGAACAGCACCCCGTCCCCGCTGAAGCCCTTGTCCGGCTTGCCCTCCTTGGTCAGGCGCGCGAGCACCGCCGTCTGCTTGGCGTCGCCGGACGCGGCCCTGGTCCCGGCGACGGTGAGGGACCCGTCCTCGTCGAACGCGACGGCGGCGGCGGAGACGCCGGTGGCGGGCACGCGGGCGTAGCCCTTGGTGCCGTACGAGGTGTCGACGGCGCCGCCGGAGGTGAACCGTACGACGGTGATCCCGTCGTCCGTGTTGACGGCGACGGCCACCCGCCCGTCGGCGGACATGTCGGCCGCGGCGGCCTCGGCGTCCTTGGGGAAGACCTGCGCGACCGTCCCGGCCCGCGCCTCGGGGGCATCGGACGCGACGGCGGGTGTGGCCGTGGTCAGAAGCAGGGCCGCACCCATCAGACAGGAGGGTGCGAGGAGGACTCGGGGCATGGCGCTGTCCTTGGGAGGAGTGCGTACGGAGGGACGGCGGAGAGCGGGACTCGTGCGGGCGTTCGTCGCCCGTGCGTGCTCATATCCGCCATCGGGAGTAACCCCGAGATCCCCTGACCGGTTACTGCCCTCGGGCCGCTCAGGCCCAACTCCCGTACCGAGAGGCAGACATGGCTTCCACCCGCAGGAGCGCCGCGTGCCGCGCGACGCTCTTTCTCACCGCAGGCGCCCTCGCCCTGACCTCCGCCCTCCCGGCGGTGGCCGCACCGGAGACGGTGACGAAGGCCGGCCGCAAGACGACCAGCGAGTGGGACGTCCCGAACGACTCGCGCGGCGGCATCCAGGTCTACGACGGTTTCACGGACGACAACGTCAGAAAGACCGGCCTGTACGGGATGGTCTATCACCTGGACGGCGTCGACGACGCGACCGAGTGCGGCAATACCGCCAAGTCGTGGCCCAAGCAGGAGATCGACTACCTCAAGAAGCCCGACGCCAAGCTCAAGAAGTTCACCTACCTCAGGCAAGAGGCCGAGTTCGAGCCGACCGGCAAGAGGATGACCGTTCCTCCCGGCGGCACCGTCACGGTGAAGAACGAGACGGAGACGACGGAGAGCCACGAGAGCAGCACCGAACTCTCCTTCGGCTTCGCCGGCGAGTTCCTCTCGGCGGGGTTCTCGGGGGGCGACGCGTACACCGACAGCCACACGATCCGGAAGGGCCAGGAAAGCAGCGTCCACAACCCGAGCAACACGCTCACCCAGGAGTACGCGTTCGGGTTCACCCGGGACTACTACGCCGTGCAGATGCGCCCCTGGGACGCCGACTGGCACGAGAAGGGCAGCCGGATCTACGTCGGATCCACCGTCGACTCCCCGGCCCGCTTCATGACCGTCCCCGTCACCGGCTGCTACCGCAAGGCGTACTTCGCGACGATCTCCGCCGTCCGCAGCTCCGGCGCGGAGAAGGTCGCCGAGTACGTCAACAAGGGCAACGCCGCGAACTGCCGGATGACCGTCAACTCCGACGACGCCACCTGGTTCCGCCGGGTCAAGGAGGCGGACGGGACCGTGCACTTCGACGAGGTCCAGGGCGCGGAGCTGGAGAAGGGCACGTGCGTCAAGCACAACGGCAAGCGCGACGACTCCACCGGCGCCACCTTCTTCCAGATGTCGATGCTCGCCCCGGCCAAGGGCAAGAAGTGCCGGGCGACCCCCGCGGCCCGCTGCACGGAGAAGCTGTGGGTGAAGGCGGACGAGCTCACCGGCACGGACGTCGAGCCGCCGGCGCCGCCGCAGTGGAAGACGGGCCAGAAGCTGTTCATCCGCTCCAACGTCAAGGGCAAGACCAACGAGTGGCTGGGCTGGGACGCCGCCACGCACGTCACCGAGCCGGTCAGGTCCTGGGAGCTGGTGAAGGCCGGTAAGGGCCAGTGGCGGTTGAAGAACGGCAACGGCAAGTGCCTGTCGGGGACGGGTGACACGGTGTCCCTCGTGACCTGCGGGGACGACGTGTCCCAGGCATGGGACTTCCGCATCTCCAGCCACACCAAGCGAGGCGTGATCTTCTTCCTCCAGGAGAGCGGCTGGGGGGACTGCGTCCAGTACAAGGGCGTCGGTGACGCCGTCGAGGGCCCCGAGTGCAAGCAGATCGCCAAGCAGCACTGGCGTATCTCCGAGTCCTGACCGTCACACCCGGGCGGGGAGGGCGGGGTAGTCGGTATACCCCTCCGCCCCGCCCGTGTACATCAGCCCGCTCTCCCGCACGGCATTGAGCGCCGCACCCTCCCGCAGCCGGGCCACCAGATCCGGGTTCGCGAGGAAGGACCGCCCGAGGGAGATCAGGTCCGCCCCGGCGGCGAGCAGCCGTTCCCCCGCCGCCCGCCCGCCGTCGGCCGGCAGCGGCCCGCCCCACCCGAGCACCGGGTTCGCGATCAGCGCGCCCGGCCAGGCCTTCCGGATCTCCTGGAACAGCGCCTGCTCGGGGTCGGCGAACACGACGTGCAGATACGCGAGCCCCTGGTCGGCGAGGGCGGCGACGAGCGCCGGATAGATCTCCTCGGGGTCGCCCTCCTCGATCCCGTTGACGCCGACCCCGGGGGAGATCCGCACCCCGACCCGCTCGGGCCCGATCGCCTCGGCGACCGCCCGCACCACCTCCACCGCGAACCGGATCCGGTGCGCGACGGGCCCGCCGTACCCGTCCGCCCGCAGGTTGGTGTTCTTCGCGAGGAACTGGTGGATCAGATACCCGTTCGCCGCGTGCACCTCCACCCCCTCGAAGCCCGCCTCGACCGCCCGCCGCGCGGCGGCGGCGAAGTCGGCCACGGTCGCCCCGATCTCGTCCACGCCCAGCTCGCGCGGTACGACGGCGGGCCGCGAGCCGCCGGGCGTGTGGATGGGCTCCGGCAGCGCGACAGGGGAGGGAGCGACGGGGACGAGTCCGCTGGTGTCGGGGTGGCCGACCCGTCCGCCGTGCTGCACCTGCACGAACATCCTCCCGCCCGCCGCCCGTACGGCGTCGGTGACGCGCCGCCAGCCCGCCACATGGGCGTCCGTGTACAGGGCGGGGATGTTCGCGTACGTCTGCCCCACGGCGTTCGGCGTAGTCGCCTCCGCGACGATCAGACCGGCGCTCGCCCGCTGCGCGTAGTACGTGGCCATGAGCGCGCTCGGCACCCCGTCGGCGGCGGCGCGGTTCCGCGTCAGCGGCGCCATGACCAGCCGGTTGGGGAGAGGGACGGGGCCGAGGTGGGTGGCTTCGAAGAGGCGGGATCCGCTCGTGTTCTGCGTCATGCCGGTACCGTAGATCTTGACACCGGTGTCAGATTCAAGCGTGAACGACGGCTACGGGGGCGGCACATGAGGATCGGCGAACTCGCGCGACGGGCCGGGGTGAGCGAGCGTTCCCTGCGTTATTACGAGCAGCAGGGCCTCCTCCGCTCCGAGCGCACCCCCGGCGGCCACCGCGCCTACGGGGACTGGGCCGTCGACCGCGTGATCCGCATCCAGGCCCTGTACGCGGCCGGCCTGAGCAGCAAGAAGATCGCGGTCCTGCTCCCGTGCATGCGGGACGCCGACGGCGGCCCGACCGCGCTCACCACCGCCGGTCTCGTCGACGAGCTCGTCGTCGAGCGCGACCGCATCGACCGCATGATCCTGGACCTCGTCCGGTCCCGTGACGTCCTGGACGAGGTCATCGACGCGGCGACCGTCAGGGCGTGACGACGCCCGCCCGCGCCAGGATCTCCGGCGCGGCCTCGGCGAGCGTCGCGAAGTGCCGCTGCGAGCCCTCCGCCGCCTCCGCCGTGTTGACCGTCCACACCGTCATCCCGGCCGCCCGCCCCGACCGCACGCCCGAAGGGGCGTCCTCGATCACCAGGCACTCGGCCGGGTCCGCGCCAAGCAGCTCCGCCGCCCGCAGATACGGCACGGGCGACGGCTTGCCCTCGCTCACCGACGCCGCGTCCACGACCAGCTCCGGCACGGGCAGCCCGGTCCGCTCGAACCGCCCGCGCACCCGGTGCGCGTAGTTCGAGGTCACCAGACCCCACCGCCCCTCCGGCAGCGCGGCCAGCAGCTCGGCCGCGCCGTCGAAGGCGGAGTACGTCCCCGTCCGTACGTCCTCGTCCTCCAGCGCGTGCAGGAGGGCGAGGCACGTCTCCGGGTCCTCGCCGGGCGCCACGGTCGCGAACGTCTCCACCGGCCGCGTCCGCAGCGCCACCGCGTACACCTCGTCCCCGTCGAGCCCGTACCGCGCGGCCCACTCGTGCCAGACGCGCCGCTGGTTGGCGACGGCGTCCATAAGGGTGCCGTCCACGTCGAAGAGAACGAAGTCGTTGCTGGTCACGCGCCAGATGCTACGTCCAGGAACGCGGACCAGGAGGAGGGGGCCACGGCGAGCTGGGGGCCGTGGGGGTTCTTGGAGTCGCGGACGTGGATGGTGGTGGGGTGAGCGGCCACCTCGACGCAGTTGCCGCCCTCGCCGCCGCTGTAGCTCGACTTGCGCCAGTCGAAGGCGATCTCGACGCACTCGCCGCCCTCGCCGCCGCTGTAGCTGCTCTTGAACCAGGTCAGATCCGCGGTGCTCATAGCTCTCCCAGCGTCTTCTCGATCAAGTCCAGGGACTCTTGAGGCGTGAGTGCCTGTGCCCGGATGATCCCATAGCGCTCGGTGTACTGGCGTACCTCTTCCGGGTCGGTGATCAGGCGGGCGTGGCTGTAGCTCTCGATGTACGCCACTTCGCGTCGGCCCTTGGGCGTGAGGAGGGTGAACGCACCCTCCAGGCCCGGGTGTTCCCGGCAGCTGAAGGGCAGGATCTGGAGGTGCACGGTCCGCAGTTGGGCGACTTCGATCAGACGGCGGAGCTGCTCACGGAAGGCGTCCCGGCCGCACAGCGGGCGGCGCAAGACGCTCTCCTCGATGACGAAGCTCATCGTCGGAGCGGGCCACTTCTCGAAGATCGACTGCCGAGAGATCCGGTCGGAGATGCGCTTCTCCAGCGTCACCTCGTCGTACAGCGGGCGACGGTGGCGGAACACGGTCTCCGCGTAGGGCCGCGTCTGCAAGATGCCAGGCACTGCCTGCACCTCGTAGTAGTGCAGCGCCAGGGCCTTCGCCTCCTCGTCGGCGAAGTCACGGAACCAGTCCGGATGCCGCACCCGCGCCCGCGCCAACGCCTCCCGCACGTCGTCCACGGCGGCAATGAGGATGCCCTCCGCATCCAGGATCGGGTCCGCAAGGATCAGGAAGTCCGGCTGCGGGGTCCGTACACCCCGCTCGATGGCGGAGACCAGGTCCTCACTACAGTGCGTAGCCCCCGCCAGCTCCACCTGACTCAGGCCCGCGTTCTTGCGCAGCACCTTGATGATTTTGCCCAGCGCCTTGAACAAGTACGCCGTACCGTCTACTTCGGAGGGCCTTTCCGGCCGCTCCTCTTCGTTCCCCGACATTCGTACCGCCTTCTGGCGTGCTCGTACCGCTACTCAGCGTCGTGGTGAAGCCCCTGGTCACAGTAGGGCTGAGAGCCCAGGCTCGGTGGCATGAAGACGGAATTGACCCCACCGACCACCCCTTCCGGTGACTTCGGTGGCGAGTTCTCGCAACGCTTCTCCGCTACGCGCCGGGGCGCACGCCTGGCGCGCTTGCTGGCGGTGCAGCAGTTGCGGGACTGGGGTGTGACGGCGACGGACGCGGCGGAGCTGGTGGTCGCCGAACTGGCGAGCAACGCGGTGACGCACGGCCGCGTGCAGGGGAGGGACTTCGAGCTGCGGGTGACGCTCGCGGTCGACCACGTGCGGGTCGAGGTCTCGGACGCCCGGGGTGAGCGGGCGCCCGAGCCGGACCCGTACCCGGACGAACACGGGTACGGGCTCCATCTGGTCGACGCGCTGGCCACGGCGTGGGGGGTGAAGGGCCGTAGCGTCGGCAAGACGGTGTGGGCGACGGTCAGCCGGCCGCGATCTCGTTGACGAGCCAGGAGCCGAGCTCTTCGGTCATCGTGGTGTGGCCCTCGTTGGCGCTGGCGCACAGGAAGTCGTCCAGCTCGCTCGCCTCGCGGTCGATCGGGGCGTAGAGGGCCTTCGGGTCGTCGATGTCGCCGACGGCGACGGCGCTGCGGGTGGGGATGAAGCAGGACGTGGTGATGATGTCCGGGTCCACCGTGTCGCCGAGGAGGGACATGAGGAGGGCGGCGAGGCCGAAGCTGCCGGTGTCGCCGAGGGGGGTCTTGAAGGTGAAGATGCCGCCCGGCGCGCCGTCGATGTCGGGCAGGCCGCTGGTGCGGACCTCGGTGACCGGCTCGCCCTTCTTCTGGAGGCGGGCGACGAGCTGGTCGCCCTGCTCCTGGATCTTGAGCCAGGTGTCGCTGAAGTTCTCGCCGTCGCCGCGCACCGCGACGGCGCCGGGCGCGATGCCGTTGCCGACGCCGGTGTCCACGCCGTTGGCGACACCGATCTTGCGCGGACGCTGGGGCCAGCCGCCGAGGGCCTCCAGCTCCTGGAGGAACTCGACGCGCTCCTGCGCGGGCTCGGCGGTGGCGTCGGCCGAGGAGAGGTGCCAGCGGGCCATCTGCTTGGCGGCGGGGCTGTTGAGCAGGTGGGCGAGCAGCTGGATGAAGGAGCCGTTGGCCTCGTCGTCGCCCCAGTGCTCGGCCGCGTAGTGGGTGAACGCCTGGAGGGCGACGGGGAACCAGCCGCCGGTGTGGGGCGAGTCGAAGGAGAGGTAGAGGCGGGTCTCGTGGTCGCCGAGGCTGGGGTTCTGCTCCATCTTGGCGAGCGCGTAGCGGGTGACGATGCCGCCCATGCTGAAGCCGCCGACGACCAGCGGGGCCTGCCCGATCCGCTCGGCCTTGGCCCGCTGGATGCAGTCGATGACGGTCTCGGCGTTCTCCGTGATGGAGGCGGTCCGGTTGTCGTAGCCGAGGATGATCACGTCGCGGCCGGTGGCGTGGAGTTCGGTGATGAAGCGGTACTTGCCGTTCTCCTCCAGACCGGCCCAGAGCTGGTCCAGGTTGCTGGCGCCCGCCGAGAAGCCGTCGGAGAGGATCACGGGGCGCACGAGCTGCCTGCGGTTCAGCGGGCTGTGGTACACCCAGGCCGTTCCGCCGGAGAGGGGCCAGATGTCGCCCGGGTCGGGCGCCTCGGCGTTGGGGGCGACGCGGTCCTTCGGGGCGACCGATCCCCAGATGTCGACGACAGAGGTGGACATGCTCAGTTGACTCCTTGCGTGGGCGTGGATGCGACGCCGGGAATCCTCACAGCCCGGCGTCGGCCGCTATCCGTCCCGACCTCGGGCAAACCACCCGTCCGAGTGAACGATTGTCCGGTTCTCGCGCGGTGACGTTTCTGTGGTGAATGCGCTACGCCTGGAGAGTGAGTAAAGCGCTCGTATGCCGATCTTCCGCGAACTCTCAGGAAATCATCAGGTTTTGGCAAAGGGGCGTCGTGTTGCGGTGGCCCCGCGCCCCTTCCGTGATCCCCGAGATGAGCAGGAGTCAGATCGTGACCAGCTACGGAAACCGGCTGCGCGAGCAGATCGCCGCGCCCGGCACCACGCCCCTGATCGGCGTGTACGACATGTACTCGGCGTCGGTCTCCGCCGACCACTACGACGGGATGTTCGTCTCCGGGTTCGGCTTCGCCGCCTCGTACTACGGGCTGCCGGACATCGGGTTCATCGCCTGGCCGGACATGGTCGCCTTCGTGGAGCGGCTGCGCGGCGCGTTCCCGCAGCAGCACCTCCTGGTGGACATCGACGACGGTTACGTGGACCCCGAGGTGGCGTGCCACGTCGTGGAGCGGCTGGAGCGGATCGGGGCGTCCGGGGTGATCCTGGAGGACCAGAAGCGGCCCCGGCGGTGCGGGCACGCGGACGGGAAGCAGGTGCTGCCGCTGGACGAGTACCTGGCGAAGCTGGAGATGGTCCTGGCGACCCGGCGGGACCTGGTCGTGGTGGCCCGTACGGACGCGACGGACGAGGCGGACATCCTGCACCGGGCGAAGAGCCTGGCGGCGACCGACGCGGACGTGGTCCTCGTGGACGGCGTACGGAGCGTGGAGTGGATCCGGCGGATCCGGGACGTCGTCGGCGACAAGCCGCTGCTCTTCAACCAGATCGCGGGCGGCAAGTCCCCGCGGCTCTCGCTCGGCGAGCTCTCGGAGCTCGGCGTGGACGTGGCGATCTACAGCACCCCGTGCCTCTTCGCGGCGCACCGGGCGATGGACTCGGCGCTCGCGGAGCTGAAGCGGGCCGACGGGCGCCTGCCGTCCTTCGACCCGGTGGACGGCGTGGGTGTCGCCGCCTCGACCCGGCTCCTTGAACGGAACATCGCCCGCCACCACGAGGACGCTCCCGCGCGGGTGGGGGTGTGAGGTCGGTCAAGGCGCTGGGCCTGGCCGCCGTGCTCCTCGCGGCGGCCGCCGCGCCCGCTTCGGCCGGCAGCCTGATCACCGTCATCGACAACTCGGAGGCCGACTCGATCCTGGAGGTCGACCGGGCCGCCAACTTCCAGCTCGGCGGCCAGGGCACGGTCGGCAGCGACCACGACGGCAGCGCGGTCGACGCGATCCAGGCCCTGATGGGGGCCGTCGGGGGCGACGAGGACTGACGGGACGTACGAACGGCCGGACACCGCCCTCGTGGTGTCCGGCCGCTCCGTCACGTCGTACGGGGGATCAGTCCTCCGTCAGATCCGCCTTGCCGTCCTCGCCGATCTCGATCGGCTCCGGCCCGTCCGCGAAGTGATGCGTGACGACGGACCCGGAGGCATCGGCGGCCTCGGGGGCGGCCTGCGCCGTCTGCGCGGCGAAGCCGAGGGCCGCGCCGGTCAGGGTCAGGGCGCTGACGAGTACGCGGGGGATGGTGGTGAGGTTCATGCCCGGGCAACGGTCGCGGAGCGTGATGGGTCACGGAAGGTGACCCTGGAGAGGGAGGGGCGCCCGGCCCGGCCGCGCGCGCCCTTCAGCGCCGCTCCACCACTCCCCGTACGTAAGATGCCTGCCCCGCATGCTGGTTGTCGTCCGTGAGGACGCTGTTCAGGCGCACGCCCAGGGTCACCGGTGGGTCCCAGCGGGTGTCGACGACCCGGTCGAGGTCGGCGTTGGTGACGGAGCCGACGTGGGCGACCGTGCGGGCGTGGACGGCGTCGTAATAGGCGAGGAGGAGGGCGCCCGGAACGCGGACGGCGGCGACCTGCTCCCGGCTGTGACCGTACCCGGTGTCCCCCTCGGGAAAGGGCAGCCCGAACCGCGCCGCCCACCCCTCGCCGCTCCAGATCTGCTCCGTACCGAAGGCGTCGGCGATGTGGTCGTCCTGGATCCGGGTCAGATGCCACACGAGCCAGGCGATCGAGTTGGCGTCGGCGTCGATCCGTACGGCCAGATCGTCGTCCGACAGCCCCTCGACGGCCTCGTGCACGGTCTCCTGGACCCGGGCGAACGCGTCAAGGAGCAGGTCGGCGCTTTTCATGGGGCCAGGTTTCCCGCTCCGGCCCGCTCCGAGCCGTCCCTGATCGGCGCCGCCCGGGGATTTCACCCGGACGGCGCCGCTCTCACACGGTGCAGGCCGCGACCTTCTGCGCCGCCGGGAAGTACGCGGCCATGAAACGGGTCAGGGCCTCCTTACGGGCGGCGGCGTCGCCACCCTGCGTACTGAAGCGCTCGGCGCGGGAGACGAAGACCACCTTCTGGCCGCCCACCGCGCACTTCCGTGCCGCACTCACGAGCGTGTCCGTGCCCCGTCCCTCGTCACCGATCCCGACCGCCGTTCCGTGCGGCATCTGCCACTTCCACGTGGCCCGGTAGTCCAGGGCCGGCGGGCCCGCCGTGTTCTCCAGGGCGAGGACCTGCCTGCCGTCCACCGAGACCGCGCAACCGGTGCCGCCGGACGCCGCGTTCGCGCGCGCCACGGCGACCTCCTCGCCCGGGATCAGCAGGGGCTTGAGGAGGACCGGGTCGATGGCCACGTCGCACAGGGCGGTCGGTGTCTCGTATCCCTTCGGGCCTGTCGCCTGCCCCGTCACCTCGGTGCACCCGGCCGCCGTGAGGGCGGCGACCGCGACGAGGACGGTCAGCGCGCCGCGCCTCACGGGGTGCTCGCCGCGCTTGGGCAGCCCAGCGACTTCTGGACGGCGGGCAGATACGCCCCGATGAAGGCGGTGAGGTCCTTGCGCCGTTGTGCCACGTCCTTCGGGGGGTCGCCGGGGAGCTGGGCCTCGACGATCACCTTCCGGTCCGTGCCCTGGTGGCGGCAGGTCGCGGAGGCCAGCGCGCCGCTGTCCGCCACGCGGCCCTGGTCGCCGACGTCGATCGGCGCGGGATGGCCGTACCGCTCCAGCTCGCGCCGTCGCACCTGCGCCGGGTCGGTCTCCGGCGTGGCCAGATCTGTCTGGAGGTACAGCGCCAGCTCGCCGTCGACGGAGACCTTGCAGCGGGAGCTGCCCTTGCCGAGGTCCACCGGATCGGCGGCTACCTTCTCGCCGTCCGGAAGGAGCGGACGGAGGACGTCGGGCGAGACGGCGATTCCGCAGACCTCGCCGGGCACGGCGTACGACGGCGGCTGGGTGCATCCGGCGGCGGTGAGCAGGGCGAGGCCGGCCACGGCGAGCGCGACGCGGCGACGGTTGGTGTGCCGGTGGGTCATCCCTCACCCGCCAGACCGGAGGCGCGCTTGTTGCCGTCGAACGCGGCGCCGTTGATGTCGCTGGTCAGCGTGTACCTGTTCTGGGCGGCCTTCTCGTCGGGGTTGGCCGCGATCCACGCGTCCGCGAGCGCCTGGAGCTGCCGCTCACGGGCGGTGAAGGTGTCCCCGTTCATCCGGGCGGTCTCGTGGTTGATCCTGGCCTGCTCGTCCAGCTGCCACTGGTAGGCGAGCGCGTCGACGCCGCGCTGTGCGGCGTCGCCCACGACGGGGATGAAGTTCGCGGCCCCGCCGAAGCCGTGGTACAGCCACTTGGCCTTCCAGCTGGGGTCCTCCTTGTCGGTCTGGAGGGCCTGGTAGCGCGCCTCCTCCAGGAATCCGACCGTGGCGCCGGCGCGCAGCAGGGTCTCCCGCTGGTCGGACGGCACACCCGTGTTGATGTCGCTCAGCATCTCCCGGTTCATGGCCTCGTTGAGCATGCCGTACGCGTCCTGGTCGCGGGACACCTGCTTGCTGACCTCCAGCAGGGCCTTGCGGTCCAGCATCCTCGGGTCGTTGGACTGGTCGGCCAAGGTGCTCGCCGAATGGTGCACCACGTCGCTGTGCCGGGAGAGCACCTTCGCCATGTCGTCGCGCATCTCCGACGGCATGTCGTCGCCGCGGGCCGACAGGTACGTCAGGGAGCGGTCCAGGACCTGGCGGTGTTCCGGGGTGAGGTCGACCTGTGGGGCGGTCGGGTCGTTCGGGTTCATGCCGGTCGCGGCGGCGGCCAGGGCGGCGCCGGTGGCGTCCCACGCGCCGTTGCCGTCCTTGCGGTCCAGGGGGGTGTCGTCGAAGGTGCGCCGGTCGCCCAGGACGTACTTGGCGTTGTCGTCGGGCTGGGTTGCGTTGAAGAACTCCGTGGCCGCGTCCGGGCTGGCGGCCAGGCCCTTCATGAAGCCGGTCATCGGGTCGCGGCCGAAGTCCTCGCCGATGAAGTTCATCACCGGTGTCGGCGGCGTGCCCGAGTTCCAGTAGTGGTCGGGCATCTTCATCTTCTTCTCGGTCGCGACGAGCGCGTTGCCGTAGTCGTTGAGGAAGCGGTCGTCCCAGTTGCCGGTGCGCATGAGGTTGCTCATGAGCTGGTAGCCGTAGACCTGGCTGCCGCGCGTCTGGATGCGCTCCTCGCCCAGCTTCACCATGTCGTTCTCCCACGTGCGCATCGCGGGGCTGTCCGATTGCGTCGCGCCGGCCAGCACCAGGGAGAGGTTCTGCTGGAAGTCGCCCAGCTGGTCGAAGCGGGCGCGCTGGAGGTTGCCGCCGTCCGACGGGTCGGAGAGGTCCGCCCAGAAGTCGAGCACACCGCGCGGGCCGAGGGTGGTCGCCAGCGTCTCCTGGAAGAGCCGGTCGTCCTTGTACGCGGCCAGGTCCTTGTTGAGCTGGTCGAACTCCGCCGGGGACAGGTCGTCGCCCTTGGTCTTCAGCAGGTTCGCGATCCGCTCCGCGTCCTTCATCGCCTGCGCGGCCCGGTCCCGGTCGTAGTACGCCGCGTCCGAGAAGCCGTACGGGGTCTGGCTCACCAGCATCGTCAGCGCCTGCGCGGCGGTGGAGTCGCTCTCGGTGGCCTGCTGGAGGATCTTCTGCACCTCGTTGCGCAGATTGATCGCGTCCGCCTCGGTGTGCTCCGGCACCGTCGTGCCCTTGGCCGCCCGGTCGGGGTGGATGTTCATGGTGACGGTGAAGCCGCCGTCACCCGTGCCGATCACCGTCAGATTGCGGGTGAGCGCCTGCCGGATCGTCTCGTCGAGCTGCTTCTTGAAGCCGTCGAGCTCGCCGTGGGTGTCGCGGAGGATGTTGGCGATGCTGGTCGCCTGGGTGGCGGCGTCGGCGAACTCCTTGGCCGTCTTGCCGATGAACTCCCGCGTGACGGTGGCGTTCACGCCCTTCCAGTCGGCCTTCTGCGCCTTCCCGCCGAGGTTGTCGCGGGCGTCCGACTCCAGCTCCCACAGCTTCTTCGCCATGGCGTCCCAGTCACCGGCGGCCGTGCCCAGCTTGGAGAAGTCGGCGAACCTGAGTGCGTCGAGATCCATCAGTGGCCCGCCCTCTCCTCGAAGCCCTTGTCGAGCTGCTCGTACCTGAAGCGGGTGGCGATCCAGTGCTCGTCCTCCGCGTGCGTCTTCTGCGAGTACTCCAGGTGGTTGGAGATGTGGGCGCACGCGTCCAGCAGGGTGTTCACCTGCTCGTTCCACTTGTCGGCCACCGTCGTCAGCGCCGGGCCGAGCGCGAACTCCGCCTTCATCGCGGCGCCCGCCGCCTGCGTGCTGGCCTTCGCGTGGTCGCCCTCGGTGCCGAGCCGCGTGTGCAGCTTGAAGGCGGCGTCGCCGACGGCCGCCAGATCCGTCTGCTCGACCCTCAGGTCGCCGCTCTGGACGGAGCCGCCGTCGCCGTCGATGTCGACGCGGGCGGCGTGGGCGAGCTGCATCGCCGCCTGGTCCTCCCGCGCGCCCGACCTGATGCCGGCCCATTCGTCGTCGAATGACACAAGACCCCCGTGTGGTTTCACGTACCGGTGTACGGCGTACGGATGTACGTCAGCTTGCTCTCTCGTAGTGATAGCCCTCGCCGTGGGCCGGTCCCACGTCATGGCGCAGCCCGGTCGGCGTGGCGAGGGCGAAGTAGGACGGGTCGTCGTCCTGGCAGAGGCTGTTGGAGCGGGCCCGGTCCATGACGGCGGTCCCCAGGTTGATCCGGCTGCCGCCGTCGGTGATGGAGATCAGCTTGGCGACGTGCTCGCAGTGCAGGCCGCTCTGGGAGTCCATGACCATCTTGGCGGCGATCTGGCCGGGGGCGACGCGGTAGATGTAGACGGTGCCCGGCTGGTCGATGTTGAACTGGGCGGTGTACTTCCAGGTGCCGACGAAGGCGGACGGGATCCGGTTGTCGGTGGTGGCGGGGGGCTTGGGCTTGGGCTTGGGGGCGGTGGTGGTGGCGGGCGGCCGGGTGGTCGTCCCGCCGGAGCCGCCGGTCGTCGTCGAGGACCCGCCGCCGGAGGTGACCGTACCGCCGGAGGAGGAGCCACCGCCGACGGCTCCGCCGGAGGACGAGGAGCCCCCGCCCCCGCCGACGGCTCCGCCCGCGCCCGCCGCGCCGCCCGGCGGCGGGACGGCCTGGGTCGGGGCAGGGCCCGTACCCGTGCTCGCGCCTGTGGAGGGGGCGCCGGTCGACGGGCCGCCCGTGGTGGTGGTGGCGGGCGGCGCCGTGGTGCTCGTGCCGGGCGCGCCCTGGAGGTCGCGGGTCCCGGGGTCGTTGTCGATGAGCTTGACCACGGTGCCGCTGACGCCGAGGACGACGAAGACGGCGGCCACGACGGCCCAGATGCGGGAGGCGCGGCGGGGCTCGCGGGGAGCGGCGGTGGAGCCCCCGGCCTGCGGCCGCAGCCCGAGGGTCCCGGTGTCGGGCGCCCCGTCCTTCTCCGCCGCCTCGGCGTCCCGCGCCTCCTGGGCCAGCTCCTCCGAAAGCGCCTCGATGTCGAGCAGCCGAGCGGCCTGCCGAGCAAGCCGAGCGACGAGCGCGGGCGGCAGCCAGTCCCCACCGGCCAGCGCGTCCGAGGCCTTCCGGCCGCCCTCCGCGCCCGCGCCGCCAGCCGCCTCGGCGCCCCGGGCCGCTTCCGCGCCCGCGCCGCCAGCCGCCTCGGCGCCCTGGGCCTCTTCCGCGCCCGCGCCACCGCCGGCAGCCTCGGCCGCTTCCG
The DNA here is from genome assembly GCF_040303965.1 of Streptomyces sp. NPDC094032. NCBI lineage: Bacteria > Bacillati > Actinomycetota > Actinomycetes > Kitasatosporales > Streptomycetaceae > Streptomyces > Streptomyces sp. NPDC094032. The sequence goes on from NZ_JBEOUE010000002.1 coordinate 359,490, forward strand.
CGCCCGCGCCACCGCCGGCAGCCTCGGCCGCTTCCGCGCCCGCGCCACCGCCGGCAGCCTCGGCCGCTTCCGCGCCCGCGCCGCCCTCAGCGCCCCCCGCCTCCCCGCCCGTCAGCGCCGCATCCGCCAGCAGCGCCTCCACCCCCGGCCGGGCCGCCGGGTCCTTGATCAGGCAGCGCCCGATGAAGGCGCGGAGCGGCTCGGACGCGATGCGGTCGAGTTCCGGTTCCGCCTCCACGATCTGGAACATGATCGCGTGCTGGTTGCTGGCGCCGTGGCCGAACGGGAGCCGCCCTGTGGCCGCGTACATCAGGACGCAGCCGAGGGCGAAGACGTCGGCGGCCGGGCCGAGGGAGCCGCCGCGGACCTGCTCGGGGGCCATGAAGCCGGGGGAGCCCACCACCATGCCGGTGCTGGTGAGCAGCGACTCGACGGAGCGCTCCAGGGCGCGCGCGATGCCGAAGTCGATGACCCGGGGGCCCTCGACGGTGAGCATCACGTTGGACGGCTTGAGGTCCCGGTGCAGGATCCCCGCCCCGTGGATGCCCTGGAGCGCGCGGAGCAGCCCGTCGGCGAGGGCGAGGATCGAGTCGGCGGGCAGCGGGCCGTGGTCCCGTACGACCTGTTCCAGGGAGGGCCCGGGGACGAACCCGGTGGCCACCCAGGGGCGTTCGGCCTCGGGGTCGGCGTCGAGGACGGGCGCGGTGTAGTGCTCGCCGACCTTCCGTACCGCCTCGATCTCGCGCCGGAAGCGGGCCCGGAACTGCGGGTCCTGCGCGTGCTCCTCGTGCACGACCTTCACGGCCACGGTCCGCCCGCCCTCGGAGCGGGCCAGGTACACCCGCCCCATGCCGCCGGAGCCGAGCCGCCCGAGGAGCCGGTACGGCCCGATCAGCCGCGGATCGCCGGCGGCGAGCGGCTCCATGCCACTGCCGCCCTTGTCGCGCTTGCCACTCTCGCCGCTCATGCCGGTCTGACTCCCCCTGGTCGTGACAGTGCCCCGTGGTCGGCCGAACGCGCTCAGATTAGATGAGTACGCGTCAAGTGGACGCTCAGGGCACCTACTTGGTTTCCAGGGGCACCGATCCGCACGTTTCCTTTACGGGCGCCCCGCCCGCCACTCCGCCACCGCCGCCTCCACGTCGAACGGCTTCAGGTTCAGCGGCGGTCCCGCCGGAGGCCGGGCGAGGGCCGCGACGATCTTCGCGTTGATCTCGCCCAGGACGCGGCGCACCTGCGTCTCCGAGACGGCGGCGCGCGCCGCCTCCGCCGCGTCCTCGGCCTCCTTGCGCAGGGTCAGCGAGGGCGGGAGCACCGAGGCACCCTCGCGGTGCATCTTCTGCTTGACCCACCACAGCTCGTCGTACGGCGCGGTGTCGTCCTCAAGCGGCTTGCCGAAGCCCTTCAGAGCACTGAACTCCCCGCGCTCCGCGGCCTCGCGGATCTGCTTGTCCACGAACGACTCGAAGCTGACACCGGGCGGTTTGCGTTCGGTCATGTGTCCACAATACGTATCCGCCGCATGGACGGATACGGAACGTACGCGTCCGCCTACTATCTGCCGCGCCGGGGAAACGGCAGGAGCCCCGCTCGTGCGCTCGACGCGCACGGAGCGGGGCTCCTTGGGTACAGCTCTAGAGGATCACGATCATACGATCGAGGGTTCCTTAGGCCGGGACGACGTTCTCCGCCTGCGGGCCCTTCGGGCCCTGGGTGACGTCGAAGGTCACGGCCTGGTTCTCCTCGAGGGAGCGGAAGCCAGACGCGTTGATCGCGGAGTAGTGGACGAAGACATCCGGGCCGCCGCCTTCCTGGGCAATGAAGCCGAAGCCCTTTTCAGCGTTGAACCACTTCACGGTTCCGGTAGCCATGAGCCCTCCTATGGGCCAAAGGGTCGCCCTGCTCCAGAACCTGCAACCAAGTCTGAAAACTACAAAAGCCTGCGGGTTACATGCTCCGCAGGCTCTGTACTGCAAGGGAAACCGAACTGCAACTTGCGTTGAGCGTAGCACGCAGCGTGGTCGAAGCGATAGAGGGAAAGATCACGTCACCCGCATGTTTGAGTTCGGACGGATGTCCGATCCGGGCCCGGCGCGTGCCCCGGCGATGTCCACCGTGCGAGACGGGTCTAGCCTCGCGATGTGGACAAAGCAATCGACGACCACCAGCGCAGCCGGCCCCGCGTCGGGCACATCCAGTTCCTGAACTGCCTGCCCCTCTACTGGGGCCTGGCGCGGACGGGGACACTCCTCGATCTGGAGCTGACGAAGGACTCCCCGGAGAAGCTCAGCGAGCAGCTGGTGCGGGGCGACCTGGACATCGGCCCGATCACCCTCGTCGAGTACCTCCGCAACGCGGACGAGCTGGTCGCCCTGCCGGACATCGCCGTCGGCTGCGACGGGCCCGTGATGTCCTGCGTGATCGTCTCGCAGCGCCCCCTGGACCAGCTCGACGGGGCGCGGGTGGCGCTCGGCTCCACCTCGCGCACCTCCGTGCGCCTGGCGCAGCTGCTGCTCGCCGAGCGGTACGGGGTGAGCCCGGACTACTACACGTGCCCGCCCGACCTCGGCCTGATGATGCAGGAGGCCGACGCGGCCGTGCTCATCGGGGACGCCGCCCTGCGGGCCTATCTGCACGACGGGCCCCGGCTCGGGCTCCAGGTCCACGACCTGGGGCTGATGTGGAAGGAGTGGACGGGGCTGCCGTTCGTCTTCGCGATCTGGGCGGCCCGCCGGGACTTCCTGGCCCGGGAGCCGGAGACCGTCCACGAGGTGCACCAGGCCTTCCTGGCCTCGCGCGACCTCTCCCTCGAAGAGGTCGCCAAGGTCGCCGAGCAGGCCGCGCGCTGGGAGACCTTCGACGCCGAGGTCCTGGAGAAGTACTTCCGGACGCTCGACTTCCGCTTCGGCCCCGAGCAGCTCGCCGGCGTGCGCGAGTTCGCCCGCAGGACCGGCCCGACGACCGGTTTCCCCGCGGACGTACGGGTGGAGCTGCTCGGAACGCCCTGATCAGGGGCGCGTCGGACGGTCGGACGGTCAGACGGACGACGGGATCGGGCCCTGGATCCGCGCGCTGATCCAGGCCATCGTCCCGTCGTCCATGCCCCGCATGTAGGAGCGGGCGTTGTGCTCGCCGTCCTGGATGATCTCGATCCGGGTCTTGACCGGACCCTTCGTGTAGTGGCGCATGAAGGACCGGAGGTTCCTGAGCCCCGATTCCTTGGTGCCGATCTGGAAGGCCACGAACACCTCGTTCGCCGGGATGTCGGGCTTCAGGCCGAGGGCGGCGGCCAGCTTCTCCGGGTTGTTCTCCTGCTGCTCCTTCTCGTACCCCTTCCACAGCGGGGAGTCCGGAACGGTGTCGGGCCCGGAGGCGATCACGGCCTTGAACTTGTCGGGTTTCTGGAGCACCGACTTCAGTCCGGCGAATCCGCCCGAAGAGGAGCCCATGAAGGCCCAGCCGTCCCGGGACTTGAAGGTGCGGAAATTGGCCCGGACGAAATCGGGCACGTCCTCGGTCAGCCAGGTCCCCATTTTCGGCTGGCCCGGGATATCACTGCCGTCGTAGTAGAACTCGGCGTCCGGGTTGAGAACAGGCATCACGACGATGAACGGCTTGCTCTTTCCCTCGTCCACCCAGCGGCTGATGTGCCCCGGGAGATCGATGCCCTTCCCCGTCCAGTAGTTCGTGGGGAAGCCCTTTCCGCCCGGCAGCGAGATCAGGACGGGAAAGCCGCTGTTCGCGTACTTCGGGTCGAAGTACTGCTTCGGGGCCCATACCCAGACCCGGCCCGTGAATCCGGACTTCTCGCCGTGCAGCTCCGTGACACCGATCTTGGTGCCGTCCGGGAGCGCCCGCTGCTCGGTGAAGGAGGACTCGGGTCCGGTCGGGAACACGGTCTCGGGGGCCGCGGCCCCGGTCCCGCCGGGCTTGTGCCGCTGCACGGCCTGGCGCTGGGCCGGCTTGTCGCTCCTCGGCACGTCGAACGAGATCGGGTCGCCCTCCTCGGAGCAGCCGGCGACCAGCGAGAGGGTGGCGCCCAAGGCCAGGGCGGCCGTGAGGGTCCTGGTGTACTTGCGACGGTTCATGGCGGGGTCTCCGAGTGCGTTTCGGGTCATACGGCGGATTCCGGAAGGGGAGAGGGATCCGGGACCCGATCGGTTGGCTCGGGACCGGCACGAATCCGGCCGAAGGCGCTGGCGTAGGCTGACTCGGTCCGTTCCAGTACGCGCCCGCCCGCGCGTACGCAGCCTCCGAAAGGGACACCCGGTGACCGAGAAGGCCGCACTCCAGTCAGTTCTCGACCGTGCCGCCGCCGGTGGCCGGATCACACCGGAGGAGGCGCTCGACCTCTACCGCTCGGCGCCGCTGCACGCCCTCGGCGCCGCCGCCGACGCCGTGCGCCGCCGCCGGTACGCGGGGACCGAGCACATCGCGACGTACATCATCGAGCGCAACATCAACTACACGAACGTCTGTGTGACGGCGTGCAAGTTCTGCGCGTTCTACGCGGCCCCCAAGGACACCAAGAAGGGCTGGACCCGCGAGCTCGACGACATCCTGCGCCGCTGCGCGGAGACCGTGGAGCTCGGCGGCACCCAGATCATGTTCCAGGGCGGCCACCACCCCGACTTCGGCGTCGAGTACTACGAGAAGCACTTCGCCGCGATCAAGGCCGACTTCCCGCAGCTGGTCATCCACTCCCTCGGCGCCTCCGAGGTCGAGCACATGGCCCGTATCTCCAAGGTCTCCGTGGAGGAGGCCATCACCCGCATCCACGCGGCGGGCCTCGACTCCTTCGCGGGCGCCGGCGCCGAGCTGCTCCCGGCGCGGCCGCGCAAGGCCATCGCCCCGCTGAAGGAGAGCGGCGAGCGCTGGCTGGAGATCATGGAGATCGCGCACAAGCTGGGCGTCGAGTCGACCTCCACGATGCTGATGGGCACCGGCGAGACCAACGCCGAGCGGATCGAGCACCTGCGCATGATCCGCGACGTGCAGGACCGGACGGGTGGCTTCCGGGCCTTCATCCCGTACACCTACCAGCCCGAGAACAACCACCTGAAGGGCCGCACCCAGGCGACCCTCTTCGAGTACCTGCGGATGATCTCCATCGCGCGCCTCTTCCTCGACAACGTGGCGCACATCCAGGGCTCGTGGCTCACCACGGGCAAGGAGATCGGCCAGCTCACCCTGCACTACGGAGCCGACGACCTCGGCTCGATCATGCTGGAGGAGAACGTCGTCTCCTCCGCGGGTGCGAAGCACCGGTCCAATCTGCGCGAGATGATCGACATGATCCGCACCGCGGACCGCGTCCCCGCGCAGCGTTCGACCACCTACGAGCACCTGGTCGTCCACGACGACCCGGCGAACGACCCGGTCGACGAGCGCGTGGCGTCCCACATCTCGTCCATCGCGATCGAGGGCGGCACGGCCCACCCCGAGCTGAAGCTCCTCGACGCCAACTGAGAAACGGCACCGATGCTGACGCTGCACGCCGCCGACGCCTCGCCCGAGCTCGCCGTCCTCGTCGACGGCGCGTTCGTCCGGGCCGTCGGACCGTACGAGGAACTGGCCGAGGCCAACCAGGACGCGCGACTGCGCCGCTGGCCCGGCATCCTCACCCCCGGCCTGCTCAACCCGTACGGCCCCGAGCTGCTCGAAGCGACCTACCACCCGGACCCGCGCGAGGCCGACACGTACGGCACCGAGCCGATCACGGGGGAGCGGGCGCTGGACATCCTGGAGGCCAACCCCATCCGCCGGGGCGCCTCCGCGCGCCGGGGCGTGCAGCGGCTGCTCGCGCACGGCACGGTCGCCATCGGCGGCGAGCTGCGCGACCGGTCCGCCGCGGACGCGGTGCGCCGCGCCGGGCTCGCCGTGGGCCGCCGCCCGCCGAACCTGCCGGGCCCGCCGTCCCTCGCGCCGGTGCCGCTCGTGCTGCTGCCCGCGCCGGTGGCGGGCGGTCCGGCCCGCTTCGCGGTCTTCGACGTGCCCGACCGGGCGGCGCTCGTCCGTCTCGGGCCCGCCACCTGCGTGGCCACGGTCATCGGCGGCCGTCTGGTCTACCGGGCCCGCTGACCGCCGTGGCCCGGACGCCCTGCGACAATGCGGGCGTAACGTCAGCCCGTCAGAGCTCCGTACGAACCAAGCCCGCAGTACGAACCAAGTGAGGCGAACGCCAGTGACCCGCGCCACCCTGGACAAGCAGCCGCACGAAGTCGCCTCGATGTTCGACGACGTGGCGGCGAACTACGACCTCACCAACGACGTCCTGTCGCTCGGCCAGGACCGGCGCTGGCGCAAGGAGGTCGCCAGGGCGGTCGACGCGCGCCCCGCGCAGAAGATCCTGGACCTGGCCGCCGGCACCGCGACCTCCTCGCAGCCGTTCGCGCGCGCCGGGGCGTACGTCGTGCCCTGCGACTTCTCCCTGGGGATGCTGCGGGTCGGCAAGAAGAACCACCCCTGGATGCCGTTCACCGCGGGCGACGGCACCAAGCTGCCGTTCCGCGACGACGTCTTCGACGCCGTCACGATCTCCTTCGGGCTGCGCAACATCCAGGACACCGACCAGGCGCTGCGCGAGCTGTTCCGGGTGACGAAGCCCGGCGGACGGGTCGTCATCTGCGAGTTCTCGCACGCCACCTGGGCCCCGTTCCGCACGGTGTACGAGGAGTACCTGATGCGCGCGCTGCCCCCGGTGGCGCGGGCGGTCTCCTCCAACCCGGACGCGTACGTGTACCTGGCCGAGTCCATCCAGTCCTGGCCCGACCAGCCGACCCTCGCGGGCCTGATGCAGAAGGCCGGCTGGTCGAACGTGGCCTGGCGGAACCTGACCGGCGGGATCGTCGCGATGCACCGCGGCTTCAAGCAGCCGTAGGGCGGGCCCCCAGGGCGATCCCGTGGCGGGGGGTAGCCCTCCGGCCGGGCCTTTCCGGTCCCCCATAGACTGCCCCGGTACGTCCGTACCCGCCCCTACCGTCGAGTCTCCGGGAGAATCCGCCGTGACCGAGCAGCCCCTCTCCGAGCACAGCGCAGACGTGATCGTCGTCGGGGCGGGCCCGGCCGGCTCGACCACCGCGTACTACCTCGCCAAGGCGGGACTGGACGTCCTGCTCCTGGAGAAGACCGCGTTCCCGCGCGAGAAGGTCTGCGGCGACGGTCTGACCCCGCGCGCGACCAAGCAGCTCGTCGCCATGGGGATCGACATCTCCGAAGAGGCCGGCTGGCTCCGCAACAAGGGCCTGCGGATCATCGGCGGCGGCGTCCGGCTCCAGCTCGACTGGCCGGATCTCGCCTCCTACCCGGACTACGGACTGGTCCGCAAGCGCGACGACTTCGACGAGCAGCTGGCCCGCCAGGCCCAGAAGGCCGGCGCCCGGCTCTACGAGCGCTGCAACGTGGGCGCCCCCATCATCGACGACCGCACCGGCCGCATCGTCGGCGTGAACGCCAAGATGGGCGAGGACAAGCGCGAGGTCACCTTCCACGCCCCGCTGGTCGTCGCCGCCGACGGCAACTCCACCCGGCTGTCGCTCGCGATGGGGCTGCACCGGCGCGAGGACCGCCCGATGGGCGTCGCCGTCCGTACGTACTTCACCTCGCCCCGCCACGACGACGACTACCTGGAGTCCTGGCTGGAGCTGTGGGACCGACGCGGCCCCCAGGACCGGCTGCTGCCCGGCTACGGCTGGATCTTCGGCATGGGCGACGGCACCTCCAACGTCGGCCTCGGCATCCTCAACTCCTCCTCCGCCTTCAAGGAGCTGGACTGGCGCGAGGTCCTCAAGGCCTGGTGCGCCTCGATGCCGGAGGACTGGGGCTACACCCCGGAGAACATGACGACGCCGATCCGTGGCGCCGCCCTCCCCATGGCCTTCAACCGCCAGCCGCACTACACCAAGGGCCTGCTGCTCGTCGGCGACGCGGGCGGCCTGGTCAACCCGTTCAACGGCGAGGGCATCGCGTACGCCATGGAGTCCGGCCAGATCGCGGCCGACGTCATCGTCCAGGCGCACGCCCGCGCCACGCCCGCCCAGCGCGAGCTGGCGCTGCACAACTACCCGAAGATCCTCAAGGACACCTACGGCGGCTACTACACGCTGGGCCGCGCCTTCGTGAAGATCATCGGCAACCCGAAGATCATGAAGATCGCGACCCAGCGCGGCCTGACCCACCCGCTCCTGATGAAGTTCACCCTGAAGATGCTGGCCAACCTCACCGACCCGACGGGCGGCGACGCGATGGACCGCATCATCAACGGGCTCTCGAAGGTGGCCCCGAAGGCGTGAACCCGCGCCGGTAGGCGGTCGGGGAGACCCCGACCGCCCGGGTGAAGTGGCGGCGCAGATTCGCCGCCGAACCGAGGCCGCTCTCCTCGCCGATCCGCTCCACGGGCAGATCGGTCGCCTCCAGGAGCGTCTGCGCGCGCGCCACCCGCTGCTCCAGGAGCCACTGGAGCGGGGTGGTGCCGTGGACCTCGCGCACCCGGCGGTGGAAGGTGCGCGGGCTCATCCGCGCCCGGCGCGCCAGCTCGTCCACGGTCAGCGGCTCGCCCAGCCGCTGAAGGGCCCAGGCGAGGGCCGGGCCCAGGGTGTCCGCCTCGTCCGCCGGGAGCGGCGCCTCCACCGACTGCGGGCGGTCGCCCGGCCGGTGGGGCGCGACGACCAGCCGGTCGGCGAGCGCGCCCGCGACGGCCGCGCCGAGCTCCTTGCGCACGAGGTGCAGACACAGGTCGAGGCCCGCGGCGGCGCCCGCGCCGGTCAGCACCGAGCCCTCGTCGGTGTAGAGGACCGACGGGTCGACGTCCACCAGGGGGTGACGGGCGGCCAGCTCGGCCGCGTACGCCCGGTGCAGGGTGGCCCGGCGCCCGTCCAGCAGCCCGGCCGCGGCCAGCACGAAGGCGCCGCTGCACATCGACACCGCCCGCGCCCCGGCCCCCGCCGCCGCGCGCACCGCCGCGACCAGCTCCGGCGGCAGCTCCTGGCGGCCCTCGACGACCGCGTCCGGCACCGACGGCACGATCACGGTGTCCGCGCCGGCCAGGGCGTCCAGGCCGTGCGTCCCGTAGGGGGCGGGGCCGACGGTCCGCAGCTCGTACCAGGGGTCGGCCAGATCGGTGTGCGGCATCCCGAACACCATGGACACGGTGGCCAGTTCGTACACGTCGTACGGGGAGATCCGGCCGTGCTCGTCGGGTACGAGGACGAGGGCGACGACTCCGGGGCTCATGCCCGCGAGCCTATGGCAGGAACCGTGCGCAGGGTGTCGGTCCTGGTCCTGTCGGCCGGTTCTCGCCGTTGAGAGCGTGGAGCCATGAGCACCAAGCGCACTCCAGTGACCGTCATCGGCCTCGGGCAGATGGGCGCCGCCCTCGCGGGCGCCTTCCTCGACGCCGGCCACCCCACCACCGTCCACAACCGCACCCCCGGCAAGGCCGCCCCGCTCGTCGAGCGCGGCGCCGTCCTCGCCCCCACCGTCGCCGAGGCGGTCGCGGCGAGCGAACTCGTCGTGGTCTGCGTCCTCGACTACCCCGCCGTCCGCTCGCTCCTGGGCCCCGTCGCCGAGGAACTGCGCGGCCGGACCGTGGTCAACCTGACCTCCGGCTCGCCCGAGCAGGCCCGCGAGGAGGCCGCCTGGGCCGCCGGGCACGGCATCGGCTACCTCGACGGCGGCATCATGACCACCCCGCCCGGCATCGGCGACCGCTCCAACATGGTCCTGTACGCGGGCTCCCCGGGCCTCCTGGAGCAGCACCGGGCGACCCTGGAACTGCTCGCCGACCCGGTCGACCTGGGCGAGGACGCGGGCCTCGCCTCGCTGTACGACGCCGGTCTGCTGGGCCTGATGTGGTCGATGTTCGGCGGCTGGCTGCACGCCACCGCGCTCACCGGGGCCGACGGGGTGCCGGCGAAGGAGTTCACGGCGGTCGTGGTGCGCTCGCTGCGGACGATGGCCTGGTTCATGACCACGTACGCCGAGCAGATCGACGCGGGGGAGTACCCCGGCGACGACGCGACCCTCGACGTGCACCTGGCGTCCATGGCCCACCTGCTGCACGCGGGCGAGGAGCGCGGGATCGACGACCGGCTGCCCCGGCTGCACCTGGAGATGGTGAAGGAGGCGGTCGCGGCGGGGCACGGCGGGGACAGCTACGCCCGGATCATCGAGACATTCCGGAAGTAACGCCCGTATGCGGAGATGAACGAAGGGCCGTCGCTCCCCCGAGGAGTGACGGCCCTTCACACGTGCGGGTGCTGCGGTCCTGCGATCAGAGGATGCGGACGGCGCCCGAGGGGGTGTCCCAGTCGAGCGAGCGCTCGACGACACCGGTCGACGGGTTCTGCGCGCCGACGTACTTGCCGCCGCCGACGTAGATCGCGACGTGGTACGAGCCGCTGCGGCTGCCCCAGTAGAGGATGTCGCCCGGCTGGAGGTTGCTCAGCGAGACGGAGGTGCCGCGGCTCGACTGGTCGCCGGAGATGCGCGGCAGGTCGATGCCGGCCTGGCGGTAGGCGGCCTGGACGAGGCCGGAGCAGTCCCACGAGTTGGGGCCGGTGCCGCCCATGACGTAGGCGTCGCCGATCTGGGCCTTGGCGAAGGCCACGATCGCGGCGGCGGAGCCGGTGGCGACCTGCGAGCTGCTGCTGCTGGAGGAGGAGCTGCTGCCGACCGAGGAGGAGGAGCCGGACGACGAGGCGGACTTCGCGGCGAGCTGGGTGCGCTGGGCGGTGCGCGAGGCGCGCTCCTGGGCCTCGGCGCGGGCCTTCTCGGCCTTCTCCGCCTCTGCCTTGCGGTCGGCCTCGGCCTTGGCCTTCTTGGCCTCGGAGGCGGCCTTCTTGAGGGCGGCGTCCTCCTGCGCGGCGAGGCTCTGGTCGAGGGCCTCCTGCTGGCTGGCGTCCGCGGAGGCGGAGACGGCGCTGGCGAGGTCGGCGTCGAGCGAGCCCAGGGTGGGCATCTCAAGGGTCGTCTCGGTCACCGGCTCGGCGCTCGCCGGGGCGGCGGCGCCGGCCACGGCGAGGGTGCTGAAGACGCCACCGGCAACTCCGGCTCGGAGAGCCATCTTCGAGGCGCTGCGGCGGGGCTTCCGGTGGCTGGGTATGTGAGCGGTGTGGGACATGGGTACAACCGCTATCAGGGCTTCACGGTTCCCTTCAAGAAACGTGGGTTGCGCCACAGTTACGTACGGAACCGCTGAATCCGCTTCCCTGTCGCCCTTATTGACGCCGTAACGGGCAAATCGGGCATGGCTCAATGCGGGCTTGATCATGGGTTTTCAATGAAAAGTCCGAATTGCCCTGCACTTACCACCTCTTCACCTCGATGGCCAAGCCCCGTTCTTCCTGGCCGGTTCCCGGTGTGGCGCAGGTCACATCCAGGCTCGTGAATGCGCGCACACGTCCACCGCGGTACGCCGGACCCCCCGACCGGGCGACGGGCGCTTCCTTTATCACTCGTACGCGTCTCGTCGCCAATTTGCTTGTACAGCCCATCTCTTGATAGTGCGACACCCCCTCCGACCAGCGTCTTCCGGTGTGGATGTCACATCTGGTGATCACCTGGGCGCTTCGCGTGGCAAGATCACCGCTCATCCGGCTTCATGATCCTTCGTCAGGTGGTGGAGATCACAAAGTCGTTGCTGTACCCCGTGTCGCAGATCACAGAGGGCCGGGCTTAAGATGCGGGGCAGTCGGGCTTGTGAACTGCCTCACATGGGAGCGATCTTCCGTGTCGCGGGGCGGCCCGACCGTGCGGTCCAACGGTCAAGGACGACTGGAAGGAGCGAGGAGCGTGAATGCGTACGCGCCCGTCCTCGTGCTCGGTGCCCTGGGTGCGGGGTTTGCGATCTTCTCCGTGGTCATGGCCACGCTAATCGGGCCAAAGCGGTACAACAGGGCAAAACTTGAGGCCTACGAGTGCGGCATCGAACCGACGCCCACTCCGGCCGGAGGCGGCCGCTTCCCGATCAAGTACTACCTGACGGCGATGCTCTTCATCGTCTTCGACATCGAGATCGTCTTCCTCTACCCCTGGGCGGTCACCTTCGACGCCCTGGGGATTTTCGGGCTCGTGGAGATGCTGCTCTTCGTGCTCACCGTCTTCGTCGCCTACGCCTACGTGTGGCGGCGCGGCGGCCTGGAATGGGACTGAGGGGCTGAGGAGCACCCATGGGACTCGAAGAGAAGCTGCCCAGCGGTTTTCTGCTGACCACCGTCGAGCAGGCCGCGGGCTGGGTCCGGAAGGCCTCCGTCTTCCCCGCGACCTTCGGCCTCGCCTGCTGCGCCATCGAGATGATGACGACCGGCGCCGGCCGCTACGACCTGGCCCGCTTCGGCATGGAGGTCTTCCGCGGCTCCCCGCGCCAGGCCGACCTGATGATCGTGGCCGGCCGTGTCAGCCAGAAGATGGCGCCCGTCCTGCGGCAGGTCTACGACCAGATGCCGAACCCCAAGTGGGTCATCTCCATGGGGGTTTGCGCGTCTTCGGGCGGAATGTTCAACAATTACGCGATTGTGCAGGGCGTTGACCACATTGTGCCGGTTGACATCTATTTGCCGGGTTGCCCGCCGCGCCCGGAGATGCTGATGGACGCGATCCTCAAGCTGCACCAGAAGATCCAGACCTCCAAGCTGGGCGTGAACGCCCAGGAAGCGGCCCGCGAGGCGGAGGAGGCGGCGCTCAAGGCGCTGCCCACCATCGAGATGAAGGGTCTGCTCCGGTGAGCGACGAAACCCCGAACCCCGAGAAGGAGCTCAGCGCGCAGAACCTTCCGGGCCAGCGCGGCGAGCACGGCGAGGAGGTGCGCCTCCAGCGCGGCATGTTCGGCGCCAACAACGGCGGCGACACCTCCGGCTACGGCGGCCTGGTCCGCTCGGTGCGGCTGCCCGGACCGGCCTCCCGCCCGTACGGCGGCTGGTTCGACGAGGTCGCCGACGAACTCGAAGGCGCCCTTGAGGAGCAGGGCCTGCTCCCGGAGAACGCCATCGAGCGGACGGTCGTCGACCGGGGCGAGCTCACCTTCCACATCGAGCGCGAGCACCTGGTCCGGGTCGCCCGCACCCTGCGCGACGACCCCGCCCTGCGCTTCGAGCTGTGCACCGGCGTCTCCGGCGTCCACTACCCGGGCGACAAGGGCCGCGAGCTGCACGCCGTCTACCACCTGCGCTCGCTCACCCACGGCCGGCTGCTGCGCCTGGAGGTCTCGGCCCCCGAGGGCGACCCGCGCATCCCGTCGCTGGTCCCGGTCTACCCGACCAACGACTGGCACGAGCGCGAGACGTACGACTTCTTCGGCATCGTCTTCGACGGCCACCCCGCCCTCACCCGGATCATGATGCCGGACGACTGGCCGGGCCACCCGCAGCGCAAGGACTATCCCCTCGGCGGCATCGCCGTCGAGTACAAGGGCGCCCAGATCCCGGCTCCGGACCAGCGGAGGTCGTACTCGTGAACACCCCCTCTGCCTCCCCCAGGGAGACGACGGAAGGGACCGTCTACACGGTCACCGGCGGCGACTGGGACGAGGTCGTCCAGTCCGCGGCCAAGGCCGACGACGAGCGCATCGTCGTCAACATGGGCCCCCAGCACCCGTCCACCCACGGCGTGCTCCGGCTCATCCTGGAGATCGACGGCGAGACCGTCACCGAGGCCCGCTGCGGCATCGGCTACCTCCACACCGGCATCGAGAAGAACCTCGAATACCGGACCTGGACGCAGGGCACCACCTTCGTCACGCGCATGGACTACCTCACCTCGTTCTACAACGAGACGGCGTACTGCCTCGGCGTGGAGAAGCTGCTCGGCATCACCGAGGACGTCCCGGACCGGGCGAGCGTGATCCGGGTGCTCCTGATGGAACTCAACCGGCTCTCCTCGCACCTGGTCTGCATCGCCACCGGCGGCATGGAGCTCGGCGCCACCACGATCATGATCTACGGCTTCCGGGACCGCGAGATGATCCTGGACCTGTACGAGCTGATCACCGGCCTGCGCATGAACCACGCGTTCATCCGCCCCGGCGGCCTCGCCCAGGACCTCCCGCCGGGCGCCGTCGACGCCGTGCGCGAGTTCGTGAAGACCATGAAGAAGAACCTGCCGGAGTACGACAAGCTGGCCACCGGCAACCCCATCTTCAAGGCCCGCATGCAGGACGTCGGCTACCTCGACCTCACCGGCTGCATGGCGCTCGGCGCCACCGGACCGATCCTGCGCTCCGCGGGCCTCCCGCACGACCTGCGCAAGACCGACCCGTACTGCGGCTACGAGAACTACGAGTTCGAGGTCCCGACCGCCGACAGCTGCGACTCGTACGGGCGCTTCCTCGTGCGCCTGGAGGAGATGCGCCAGTCGCTGCGGATCGTCGAGCAGTGCCTGGACCGGCTCGCGCCCGGCCCGGTCATGGTCGGCGACAAGAAGATCGCCTGGCCGGCCCAGCTGGCCCTCGGCCCGGACGGACTCGGCAACTCCCTCGACCACATCAAGAAGATCATGGGCACCTCCATGGAGGCCCTGATCCACCACTTCAAGCTGGTCACCGAGGGCTTCCGGGTCCCGGCCGGACAGGCCTACGCGGCCGTCGAGTCGCCCAAGGGCGAACTCGGCGTGCACGTCGTCTCCGACGGCGGCACCCGCCCCTACCGGGTCCACTTCCGGGACCCGTCCTTCACCAACCTCCAGGCCATGGCCGCGATGTGCGAAGGCGGCCAGGTCGCCGACGTCATCGTCGCCGTCGCGTCCATCGACCCCGTGATGGGAGGCGTCGACCGATGACGGACGGACACACCAGTCTCGGGATGCCCCAACTGCCCGCGCCCGACTACCCCGCCGAGGTCCGCGCCCGGCTGGAGGAGGACGCGAAGGCGATCATCGACCGCTACCCGGGGTCCCGCTCCGCGCTCCTGCCGATGCTGCACCTCGTGCAGTCGGAGGAGGGCCACGTCACCCGTACCGGCATGCGCTTCTGTGCCGAGACGCTCGGCCTGACCACCGCCGAGGTGACCGCGGTCGCCACCTTCTACACGATGTACCGGCGCAAGCCCTCGGGCGACTACCAGGTCGGCGTCTGCACCAACACGCTCTGCGCGGTCATGGGCGGCGACGCCATCTTCGAGGAGCTCAAGGAGCACCTCGGCGTCGGCAACGACGAGACGACCCCCGACGGCAAGGTCACCCTCGAACACATCGAGTGCAACGCGGCCTGCGACTTCGCGCCGGTGGTGATGGTGAACTGGGAGTTCTTCGACAACCAGACGCCCGACTCCGCCAAGCGGCTCGTCGACGACCTGCTGGCCGGGCGTCCCGTCGCACCCACCCGTGGTGCGCCGCTGTGCACCTTCAAGGAGACGGCCCGCATCCTGGCGGGCTTCCCCGACGAGCGCGAGGGCGCCGTCGAGGCCACCGGCGGCGCGGGCCCCGCCTCGCTCGTCGGCCTTCGCCTGGCCAAGGGGGAGACCCCCCAGCGCCGGATCGGTCACCCGCGGGGCGAGTCGGCCCGTGAGGAGGGGGAGTGATGACCTTGGCGGCCGAGATCAACAACAGCAGCCCCGAGAAGCTGCTGTCGCCCGTCCTGTCGGCGTTCTGGGACGAGCCCGAGTCCTGGACCCTGGACACCTACCGGCGGCACGAGGGCTACGAGGGCCTGCGCAAGGCGCTCGCCATGTCGCCCGACGACCTCATCGCGTACGTCAAGGAGTCCGGCCTGCGCGGCCGCGGCGGCGCGGGCTTCCCCACCGGGATGAAGTGGCAGTTCATCCCGCAGGGCGACGGCAAGCCGCACTACCTCGTCGTCAACGCCGACGAGTCGGAGCCGGGCACTTGCAAGGACATCCCGCTGCTCTTCGCCAACCCGCACTCCCTCATCGAGGGAATGATCATCGCCTGCTACGCGATCCGCTCCGAGCACGCGTTCATCTATCTGCGCGGCGAGGTCGTCCCCGTCCTGCGCCGCCTGCACGAGGCGGTCCGCGAGGCGTACGAGGCCGGCTACCTCGGCCGGGACATCCTCGGCAGCGGCCTGAACCTCGACATCACCGTGCACGCCGGCGCCGGCGCGTACATCTGCGGCGAGGAGACCGCGCTGCTCGACTCGCTCGAAGGGCGCCGCGGCCAGCCCCGGCTGCGTCCCCCCTTCCCCGCGGTCGCCGGTCTGTACGCCTGCCCCACTGTGGTGAACAACGTCGAATCCATCGCGTCGGTTCCCGCGATCCTCAACAAGGGCAAGGACTGGTTCACCTCCATGGGGAGCGAGAAGTCCCCCGGCTTCACGCTCTACTCGCTCAGCGGGCACGTCACCTCGCCCGGCCAGTACGAGGCCCCGCTCGGCATCACCCTGCGCCAGCTCCTCGACATGAGCGGCGGGATGCGGGCCGGCCACCGGCTCAAGTTCTGGACCCCCGGCGGCTCCTCCACCCCGATGTTCACCGAGGAGCACCTCGACGTCCCGCTCGACTACGAGGGCGTCGGCGCCGCCGGATCCATGCTCGGCACCAAGGCGCTCCAGTGCTTCGACGAGACCACCTGCGTGGTGCGGGCCGTCACCCGCTGGACCGAGTTCTACGCCCACGAGTCCTGCGGCAAGTGCACCCCCTGCCGCGAGGGCACGTACTGGCTGGTCCAGTTGCTCCGCGACATCGAGGCCGGCAAGGGCGTCATGTCCGACCTCGACAAGCTGAACGACATCGCCGACAACATCAACGGCAAGTCGTTCTGCGCCCTCGGCGACGGCGCCGCCTCGCCGATCTTCTCCTCGCTGAAGTACTTCCGCGACGAGTACGAGCAGCACATCACGGGCCAGGGCTGCCCCTTCGACCCCGCCAAGTCCACCGCCTGGGCGGACAAGCACCGGGAGGTGAACGCATGACAGACCAGGACGCGGTCACGCTGACCATCGACGGGATCGAGATCTCCGTCCCCAAGGGGACCCTGGTGATCCGGGCCGCCGAGCAGCTCGGCATCGAGATCCCCCGCTTCTGCGACCACCCGCTCCTCGACCCGGCCGGCGCCTGCCGCCAGTGCATCGTCGAGGTCGAGGGCCAGCGCAAGCCGATGGCCTCCTGCACCATCACCTGCACCGACGGCATGGTGGTCCGCTCCCAGCTGACCTCGCCGGTCGCCGAGAAGGCCCAGCACGGTGTGATGGAGCTGCTGCTCATCAACCACCCGCTGGACTGCCCGGTCTGCGACAAGGGCGGCGAGTGCCCGCTGCAGAACCAGGCCATGTCCCACGGGCAGGCCGAGTCCCGCTTCGAGGGCAAGAAGCGGACGTACGAGAAGCCCGTCAACATCTCCACCCAGGTGCTGCTCGACCGCGAGCGCTGCGTGCTCTGCGCCCGCTGCACCCGCTTCTCCAACCAGGTCGCGGGCGACCCGATGATCGAGCTGGTCGAGCGCGGCGCGCTCCAGCAGGTCGGCACCGGCGAGGGCGACCCCTTCGAGTCGTACTTCTCCGGCAACACCATCCAGATCTGCCCGGTCGGCGCGCTCACCTCGGCCGCCTACCGCTTCCGCTCCCGCCCCTTCGACCTGGTGTCGACGCCGAGCGTCTGCGAGCACTGCGCGGGCGGCTGCGCGACCCGCACCGACCACCGCCGCGGCAAGGTCATGCGGCGGCTCGCCGCCGAGGACCCCGAGGTCAACGAGGAGTGGATCTGCGACAAGGGGCGCTTCGGCTTCCGGTACGCGCAGCAGCGCGACCGGCTCGCCACGCCCCTGGTCCGCAACCCCGAGACCGGCGTCCTGGAGGCGGCCTCCTGGCCCGAGGCGCTCGAAGCCGCCGCGCGCGGGCTCGTGCGCGGGCGCACCGGCGTCCTGGCCGGCGGCAGGCTGACCGTCGAGGACGCCTACGCGTACGCCAAGTTCGCCCGGGTCGCCCTCGACACCAACGACGTCGACTTCCGGGCCCGCGTCCACTCCGGCGAGGAGGCCGACTTCCTCGCCTCCGCCGTCGCCGGACGCGGCCGCGACCTGGACGGCACGGGTGTCACGTACACCTCGCTGGAAGCCGCTCCCGCCGTGCTCCTGGTCGGTCTGGAGTCCGAGGAGGAGGCCCCCGGCGTCTTCCTGCGGCTGCGCAAGGCCTGGAAGAAGAAGGGCCAGAAGACCTTCGCGGTCGCCGCGTTCGCCACCCGCGGCCTGGAGAAGACCGGCGGCACCCTGCTCGCCGCCGCCCCCGGCACCGAGACCGAGTGGCTCGACGCCCTCACCTCCCGGACCGGGCTCTCCGCCGACGGGCTCGCCGCGGCCGAGGCGCTGCGCCAGGACGGCGCCGTCATCGCCGTCGGCGAGCGGCTCGCCGGGGTGCCCGGGGCGCTCACCGCCGCCCTGCGCGCCGCGACCGCCACCGGCGCGAAGCTGGTGTGGATCCCGCGCCGGGCCGGAGAGCGCGGCGCCGTCGAGGCGGGCGCCATCCCGGCGCTGCTGCCCGGCGGCCGGCCCGTCACCGACCCGCGCGCGCGGGAGGAGGTCGCCGGGGTATGGGGCGTCCGCGAACTCCCGCACGGCTACGGCCGCGACACCGGCCAGATCGTCGAGGCCGCCGCCACCGGCGAACTCGGCGCGCTGCTCGTCGGCGGCGTCGACGTCGACGACCTGCCGGACCCGGCCCGCGCCCGCGAGGCCCTCGACGCGGCCTTCGTGGTCTCGCTGGAGCTGCGGCCCGGCGCGGTCACCGAGCGCGCCGACGTGGTCCTGCCGGTCGCCGCGGTCGCCGAGAAGCCCGGCACCTTCCTCAACTGGGAGGGCCGCGCCCGCCTGTTCGAGGCGGCGCTGAAGCCGGAGCAGATGACCCGGACGCTGCCGCCGGCCGACGCCCGCGTGCTGCACATGCTGGCCGACGCCATGGACGTCCACCTGGCCCTGCCGGACCTGCGGTCCGTACGGCGCGAGCTGGACCGGCTCGGCGGCTGGACCGGCGAGCGGGCCACCGAGCCCGCCGAGCCCGGCCAGTCCGCCGCCCGCCCGGGCGACGGCGAGGCCGTCCTCGCCGGGCACCGGCTGCTGCTCGACCTCGGGCGGCTCCAGGAGGGCGACACGGCGCTCGCCGGCACCCGGCACGCCGCCGTCGCCCGGCTCTCCGCCGCCACCGCCGCCGCCACCGGCGTCAAGGACGGCGACACCCTCGAAGTGGCCGGGCCCGCGGGCGCCGTCCGCTTCCCCCTCCAGGTCACCGAACTGCCCGACCGGGTGGTCTGGCTCCCGCTGAACTCGGCGGGCCGCGGCGTCCTCGCCGGCACCGGCGCCCGCCCCGGCGACCTGGTCCGCATCGGCCCGGCCACCCTCACGGAGGTGGAGGCATGAACACGCTGCTCGCCGCCGAAGACCTGTCGATGTTCGGACGCGACCCCTGGTGGCTCGTCCTCGTCAAGGCGGTCTTCTGCTTCGCGTTCCTGATGGTGACCGTGCTCTTCTCCATCGTGTGGGAGCGCAAGGTCGTCGCCTGGATGCAGCTGCGCATCGGTCCCAACCGGCACGGTCCCTGGGGCATGCTCCAGTCGCTCGCCGACGGCATCAAGCTGATGCTGAAGGAGGACGTGATCGTCAAGCGGGCGGACAAGGTCGTCTACGTCCTCGCCCCGGTCATCGCCGCCATCCCTGCCTTCATGGCCATCGCCGTGATCCCCTTCGGCCCGGCCGGCAACGAGGTGTCGATCTTCGGCCAGCGCACCACGATGCAGCTGACCGACCTGCCGATCGCGATGCTCTACATCCTCGCGGTCGCCTCCGTCGGCATCTACGGCATCGTCCTGGCGGGCTGGTCGTCCGGCTCCACGTACCCGCTGCTCGGCGGATTGCGCTCGGCCGCGCAGATGATCTCGTACGAGATCGCCATGGGCGCCGCGTTCGCCTCCGTCTTCCTCTACTCCGGGTCGATGTCGACCTCGACGATCGTGGAGGCGCAGGCCGACCGCTGGTACGTCGTGCTGCTGCCGGTCTCCTTCATCATCTACATCGTCACCATGGTGGGCGAGACCAACCGCGCCCCCTTCGACATGCCGGAGTCCGAGGGCGACCTGGTCGGCGGCTTCAACACCGAGTACTCGTCCATCAAGTTCGCGCTCTTCATGCTCGCCGAGTACGTGAACATGGTGACCGTCTCGGCCGTCTCCGTGACCCTGTTCCTGGGCGGCTGGCGCGCCCCGTGGCCGATCTCCGGCTTCTGGGAGGGCGCCAACCACGGCTGGTGGCCGATGCTCTGGTTCGTCCTCAAGGTGCAGCTGCTGCTCTTCTTCTTCATCTGGCTGCGCGGCACGCTGCCCCGCGTCCGCTACGACCAGCTGATGAAGCTGGGCTGGAAGGTGCTGCTGCCGGTCTCGGTGGTCTGGCTGATGCTGGTCGCCACCGTCCGGGCGCTGCGCAACGAGAACTACGCCTTCCAGTCCATCGTGCTGTACGTCGCCGGGGCCGTCCTCGGAGTCCTGCTGATCTCCTTCGTCGTGGACGTCCTGCGCGACAGGAAGGGCAAGGCGGCGGCCGTCTCGGAGACCGAGGACGCCAGGCCGTTCGACCCGATGGCGGGCGGCTTCCCCGTACCGCCGAAGCCGGGACAGTCCTTGCCGCCCGTTCCGCGTCGAAGGCCCCGCGCCGAGCGGGAGCTCATTGTCAGTGGCGGCCCCGATACTGCTACAGAGAGTGACGGAAGGGAGACGGACGGTGTCTGATTTCCAGAATCCGGTGGCCGGCTTCGGCGTGACCTTCAAGGCCATGTTCAAGAAGCGGCTGACCGAGCAGTATCCGGAGCAGCAGAAGACGACGGCGCCCCGCTTCCACGGGCGGCACCAGCTCAACCGTCACCCCGACGGTCTGGAGAAGTGCGTCGGCTGCGAGCTGTGCGCCTGGGCCTGCCCCGCCGACGCCATCTACGTGGAGGGCGCGGACAACACGGAGGAGGAGCGCTACTCCCCGGGCGAGCGCTACGGCCGCGTCTACCAGATCAACTACGCCCGCTGCATCCTGTGCGGGCTGTGCATCGAGGCGTGCCCCACGCGCGCGCTGACGATGACCAACGAGTTCGAGCTGGCCGACTCCTCCCGCGAGAACCTGATCTACACCAAGGAGCAGCTCCTCGCGGGCCTCGAAGAGACCATGGTCGACACCCCGCACGCCATCTTCCCGGGCATGGACGAGCAGGACTACTACCGGGGCCTGGTCACCGAGGCCGCGCCCGGCACCGTCCGGCAGGTCGCCGTGTCCAAGGGCGAGAAGGGCGAGCCGGAGGGGGCGGACGCATGAGCGTGACCCTCGCCTCCTACGCGACTTCCACGGGTGAGGCCGTCCAGTTCTGGGTGCTCGGCACGGTCGCCGTCATCGGCGCCCTGTGCACGATCCTCATGAAGCGGGCCGTGCACTCCGCGCTCTGCCTCGCCGGCACCATGATCATCCTGGCGGTGTTCTACCTCGCCAACGGCGCCTACTTCCTCGGCATCGTCCAGGTCGTCGTCTACACCGGCGCGATCATGATGCTCTTCCTCTTCGTCGTCATGCTGGTCGGTGTCACCGCCGCGGACTCGCTGAAGGAGACCATCAAGGGGCAGCGCTGGTGGGCCGCCCTGTGCGGACTCGGCTTCGGCGTCCTGCTGTTCACCGGCATCGGCCACGCCTCGCTCACCGAGTTCAACGGCCTGGGCACCGCCAACACCGTCTCCGGCGGCAACGTCGAGGGCCTCGCCGCCCTCATCTTCACCAAGTACGTGTTCGCCTTCGAGATCACCGGCGCGCTGCTCATCACCGCCGCCGTCGGCGCGATGGTGCTCACCCACCGCGAGCGCACCGAACGCGCCCGCACCCAGCGCGAGCTGGCCGAGCAGCGCGTGCGCGAGGGCAAGCACCTCCCGCCGCTGCCCGCCCCCGGCGTCTACGCCCGGCACAACGCGGTGGACGTCGCGGGCCTGCTGCCGGACGGCACCCCGGCCGAGCTGAGCGTCATGCAGACCCTGCGCAAGCGGGGCCAGATCAGGGACGTGTCCAGCGAGGCGCTCGCCGACCTCAAGGCCCTCGAACAGCGCTCCGAGGAGCGACTGGGCCGGGACGCAGAGGAGGCCTCGCGGTGAATCCCGTCAACTATCTCTATCTCTCCGCGCTGTTGTTCACCATCGGCGCGGTGGGCGTGCTCATCCGGCGCAACGCGATCGTGCTCTTCATGTGCGTCGAGCTGATGCTCAACGCCTGCAACCTCGCGTTCGTCACCTTCTCCCGTATGCACGGCAACCTCGACGGCCAGATCATCGCCTTCTTCACGATGGTCGTCGCCGCCGCGGAGGTCGTCGTCGGACTCGCGATCATCGTGTCCGTCTTCCGTGCCCGCCATTCGGCCTCGGTCGACGACGCCAGCCTGATGAAGCTGTGAGGGGCTGACCGTGGACAACCTCATTGCGCTGCTCGTCGCGGCGCCCCTGCTCGGAGCCGCCGTCCTGCTGTGCGGCGGAAAGCGGCTCGACCGGGCCGGGCACTGGCTCGGCACCCTGCTCGCCGCCGTCTCCTTCGGCATCGGCCTGGTGCTCTTCGCCGACATGCTCTCCAAGAGCGCCGACGACCGGGCCCTGCACCAGACGCTGTACACCTGGATCCCCGTCGAGGGCTTCCAGGCGGACATCGCCTTCCAGCTCGACCAGCTGTCGATGACCTTCGTGCTCCTCATCACCGGGGTCGGCACGCTCATCCACGTCTACTCGATCGGGTACATGGAGCACGACGAGCGGCGCCGCCGCTTCTTCGGCTACCTGAACCTGTTCGTGGCGGCGATGCTGCTGCTCGTCCTCGCCGACAACTACCTGCTGCTCTACTTCGGCTGGGAGGGCGTCGGCCTCGCCTCGTACCTCCTGATCGGCTTCTGGCAGCACAAGCCCAGCGCGGCCACCGCCGCCAAGAAGGCCTTCCTGGTCAACCGGGTCGGCGACATGGGCCTGTCGATCGCGATCATGCTGATGTTCACCACCTTCGGGACCTTCGCCTTCGGGCCGGTCCTGGCGTCGGCCGGCGAGGCCTCCGAGGGCAAGCTGACGGCGATCGGCCTGATGCTGCTCCTCGCGGCCTGCGGCAAGTCCGCCCAGGTGCCGCTCCAGTCCTGGCTAGGCGACGCGATGGAGGGCCCGACCCCGGTCTCCGCCCTCATCCACGCCGCCACCATGGTGACCGCCGGTGTCTATCTGATCGTCCGCTCCGCCGACATCTTCAACGCGGCGCCCGACGCGCAGCTCGTCGTCACCGTGGTCGGCGCCGTCACGCTCCTCTTCGGTGCGATCGTCGGTTGCGCGAAGGACGACATCAAGAAGGCGCTCGCCGGCTCGACGATGTCGCAGATCGGCTACATGATCCTGGCGGCCGGCCTCGGCCCCATCGGCTACGCCTTCGCGATCATGCATCTGGTGACCCACGGCTTCTTCAAGGCCGGGCTCTTCCTCGGCGCCGGTTCGGTCATGCACGGCATGAACGACGAGGTGGACATGCGGAAGTACGGCGGCCTGCGGAAGTACATGCCGGTCACCTTCGTCACCTTCGGCCTCGGCTACCTAGCGATCATCGGCTTCCCCGGCCTGTCCGGCTTCTTCTCCAAGGACAAGATCATCGAGGCGGCCTTCGCCAAGGGCGGCACCGAGGGCTGGATCCTCGGCGCGGTCACCCTGCTGGGCGCCGCCATCACCGCGTACTACATGACCCGCGTGATGTTCATGACCTTCTTCGGTGAGAAGCGCTGGCAGCCCGACGAGAAGGGCGAGCTGCCGCACCCGCACGAGTCGCCCAAGTCCATGACGGTCCCCATGATCCTGCTCGCCTTCGGCTCCGTCTTCGCCGGCGGGATCTTCGGGATCGGCGACCGCTTCGTGAAGTGGCTGGAGCCGGTCACCTCCTTCGAGCACGGGCACCCGCCGATCAGCGCCGGGGCGATCACCGCCGCGACCGTCGCCGTGATGCTCCTGGGCGTCGGCCTCGCCTACCTCCAGTACGGACGCCGGCCGGTCCCGGTCACCGCCCCGCGCGGCTCGCTGCTCACCCGGGCGGCCCGCCGCGACCTGCTCCAGGACGACTTCAACCACGTCGTCTTCGTCCGGGGCGGCACGCACCTCACCCGCTCCCTGGTCTACGTCGACCACAGCCTCGTCGACGGGGTCGTCAACGGCACCGCGGCCTCGGTCGGCGGCCTGTCCGGTCGGCTCCGCAAGCTGCAGAACGGCTACGCCCGCTCGTACGCGGTCTCCATGTTCGGAGGTGTGGCGGTGCTCATCGCCGCGACCCTGCTGATGAGGGCGGTGTAACTCCCATGTCTTTCCCGCTCCTTACGGCGACGGCGGCGGTGCCCGCGGTCGGTGCGATCCTCACCGCCGCCGTGCCCGCGGCCCGCCGCACCGCGGCCAAGTGGCTCGCGCTGCTCGTCTCGCTGGTCACCCTGGTGCTCGCCGCCGTCGTCTTCGTACGGTTCGAGCCCGGCGGCGACCGCTACCAGCTCGTCGAATCGCACGCCTGGATCAAGGACTTCGGCGTCCGCTACGAGCTCGGCGTGGACGGCATCGGGGTGGCGCTCATCGCGCTCACCGCGCTGCTCATCCCCTTCATCGTCCTCGCCGGCTGGCACGACGCCGACCCTCTGGAGACCTCCTCCAAGCGGTGGCGGCCCACCCAGGGCTTCTTCGCGCTGATCCTCATGGTCGAGGCGATGGTGATCCTCTCCTTCGAGGCCACCGACGTCTTCCTCTTCTACATCCTGTTCGAAGCCATGCTCATCCCGATGTACTTCCTCATCGGCGGCTTCGGCGACCGCGCCCACGCGGGCTCCGACGAGAACGCGGCGGCCCAGCGCTCGTACGCGGCGGTCAAGTTCCTGCTCTACAACCTGGTCGGCGGCCTGATCATGCTGGCCGCGGTCATCGGCCTGTACGTGGTCGCGGGCAACTTCTCCCTCACGGAGATCGCCGAGGCGCGGGCCAACGGCTCGCTGGAGATGGCGACCAGCACCGAGCGGTGGCTGTTCCTCGGCTTCTTCTTCGCCTTCGCGGTGAAGGCCCCGCTGTGGCCGCTGCACACCTGGCTGCCGAACGCGATGGGGGAGGCCACCGCCCCGGTCGCCGTCCTCATCACCGCCGTCGTCGACAAGGTCGGCACCTTCGCGATGCTCCGCTTCTGCCTCGGGCTCTTCCCCGAGGCCTCGAAGTGGGCCACCCCGGTGATCGTCGCCCTCGCCCTGATCAGCATCGTGTACGGCGCGCTGCTCGCCGTCGGCCAGCGGGACATCAAGCGCCTGGTCGCCTACGCGTCGATCTCGCACTTCGGCTTCATCATCATGGGCATCTTCGCGATGACCAGCCAGGGCCAGTCGGGCGCCACGCTCTACATGGTCAACCACGGCATCTCGACGGCCGCCCTGATGCTCGTCGCCGGCTTCCTGATCTCCCGGCGCGGCTCGCGGCTCATCGCCGACTACGGCGGGGTGCAGAAGGTGGCCCCGGTGCTCGCCGGGACCTTCCTGATCGGGGGCCTCGCGACCCTGTCGCTGCCCGGACTCGCGCCGTTCGTCAGCGAGTTCCTGGTCCTGGTCGGGACGTACTCGCGCTATCCGGTGGCCGGGATCATCGCCACCACCGGCATCGTCCTCGCCGCGCTCTACGTCCTCGTCCTCTACCAGCGGACGATGACGGGCCCGGTGAAGGAGGAGGTGCGCGAGCTGCCGGACCTGCGGGCGCGTGAGCTCGCCGTGGTCGTCCCGCTGATCGCGGTGCTGATCTTCCTCGGGGTCTTCCCGAAGCCGCTGACGGACGTCGTCAACCCGGCGGTCCAGCACACCATGTCCGATGTCCAGCAGAAGGACCCGAGCCCCGAAGTGGAGGCGGCCAAGTGAGCACCCCGGCTGTCCACACCCTGTGGACGACGGCCGCCGAGCCGATCGCCAAGATCCCCGCCCCCCACATCGAGTACACCCAGCTCTCGCCCGTGCTCATCGTGATCGGCGCGGCGGTCCTCAGTGTCCTCGTCGAGGCCTTCGTGCCGCGCAGGGGGCGCCACTACACGCAGGTCTTCCTCAGCGTCCTGGCCCTCGTCGCCGCGTTCGCGGCGATCGTCGGCCTCGCCGCCGGCGGCTACGGCTCCACCAAGGCGCACATCGCGGCCATGGGCGCCATCGCCGTCGACGGGCCCGCGCTGTTCCTCCAGGGCACCATCCTGCTCGCCTCGGTCGTCGCGATCCTCACCTTCGCCGAGCGCAGGCTCGACCCGGCCGACCACGGCCACCGGGTCGACTCCTTCGCCGCCGAGGCCGCCGCGGTCCCCGGCAGCGAGCAGGAGCGGGCGGCCGTCAAGGCCGGCTTCACCACCACCGAGGTCTTCCCGCTCGCCCTGTTCGCGGTCGCCGGCATGCTGGTCTTCCCCGCCGCCAACGACCTGCTGACCCTGTTCATCGCCCTTGAGGTCTTCTCCCTCCCGCTGTACCTGCTGTGCGCGGTCGCCCGCCGCAAGCGCCTCCTCTCGCAGGAGGCGGCGGTCAAGTACTTCCTGCTCGGCGCCTTCTCCTCGGCGTTCCTGCTCTTCGGGATCGCCCTGCTCTACGGCTACGCGGGCTCCGTCTCGTACGCCGCCATCGCCGACGTCGTCTCCGGCGACGTCGCGGGCGTCGACCCGGCTCTCGCCGACACCATGGGCAACGACGTGCTGCTGCTCATCGGCTTCGCCCTGGTGCTCATGGGGCTGCTGTTCAAGGTCGGCGCCGTCCCGTTCCACATGTGGACCCCGGACGTCTACCAGGGCGCCCCGACCCCGGTCACCGGCTTCATGGCCGCCGCCACCAAGGTCGCCGCGTTCGGCGCGATGCTGCGCCTGCTGTACGTGGTGCTGCCCGGGCTCACCTGGGACTGGCGGCCGGTCATGTGGGGCGTCGCCATCGTCACCATGCTGGGCGGCGCGATCGTCGCCATCACCCAGACCGACATCAAGCGGCTGCTCGCCTACTCCTCGATCGCCCACGCCGGGTTCATCCTGGCCGGTGTCATCGCGGCCACGCCGAGCGGCGTCTCGTCGGTCCTGTTCTACCTGGGCGCCTACTCCTTCGTGACGATCGGCGCCTTCGCCGTGGTCACGCTGGTGCGGGACGCGGGCGGCGAGGCCACCCACCTGTCCAAGTGGGCCGGTCTTGGCCGCCGTTCGCCGCTGGTCGCGGCGGTCTTCGCGGTCTTCCTGCTCGCCTTCGCCGGCATCCCGCTGACCTCCGGCTTCTCCGGGAAGTTCGCGGTCTTCAAGGCGGCGGCGGACGGCGGCGCGGGCGCGCTGGTCGTGGTCGGTGTGATCTCGTCCGCCATCGCCGCGTTCTTCTACATCCGGGTGATCGTGCTGATGTTCTTCAGCGAGCCGAAGGCGGACGGCCCCACGGTCGCCGTGCCCTCGGGCCTCACCTCGGTGGCGATCACCGCCGGTGTCGTGGTCACGCTGGTGCTGGGCTTCGCGCCGCAGTACTTCCTGGACCTGGCGAACCAGGCGAGCGTGTTCGTGCGCTAGCCGTACGCCCGGCCTCGGAGGGGTCCGGTCGCCTGTCACGGGCGGCCGGACCCCTCCGTCGTATCACCATTGAGGTGATAGCCGATCAGGGCGCGCTTTCAATTCGGGGAATGGCCGAGGGCGTGCGGCATGATCCTTCCGAGCGGCGACCGGGTCGCTCAGGACGAACAGGGATGGTCCATGCCCAGAGCAGTCCTTCGGCAGGGCATCACGGCCGTGGCGGCCATGGCGACGCTTCTCCTCCCCGCCTCTCAGGTGTCCGCCGATGTCGTCCCGCTCGTCGCCCCGATGAAGTTCGGTACGGCCTTCGCGGCTTCCTTGGCCCACCCCACGGCTTCCCCGCCGGGAGCCAACGACTCCAGGTGCAAGCCCTCGGCCGCCCACCCCCGTCCGGTGGTGCTCGTCCACGGCACGGCGGAGAACGCCTACGACAACTGGGCCGGGCTGTCACCGGTCCTGAAGAAGGACGGGTACTGCGTCTTCGCCGCCAACATCGGCGGCGTGCCGGGGAGTGCCTTCCAAGCGTTGGGTCCCGTGGCCCGGTCGGCCGAGTCGCTCGCCGGTTTCGTCGATCAGGTGCTGCGCGTGACCGGCGCGAGGAAAGTGGACATCGTCGGTCACAGCCAGGGCGGAATGATGCCCCGCTACTACATCAAGCACCTCGCGGGAGCTTCGAAGGTCGACAAGCTCATCGCCCTTGCCCCCTCCAATCACGGCACCACCGGCCTCGGGATCCTGGATCTCATCGGCCGGCTGCCGGGCGGTCGGCAGGTGGTCGACGTTTCGTGCCCCGCCTGCGCCGACCAGATGGCCGGATCGCCTTTTCTCAGTGAACTGAACGCCGACTTCGAGACGGTTCCCGGGGTGGCCTACACGGTGATCGTCACCAGGATGGACGAAGTGGTCACTCCGTACCGGTCCGGCTTTCTGTCGGCATCGCCCGGAACGAGCGTCGTCAACGCGACGGTGCAGGACTTCTGCCCGCTGGACATCACCGGACACCTGGGAATCTCGTACGACGTGACCGCTCACCGCATGGTGCGCAACGCGCTCGATCCCGGCAGGGCCGTGCGTCCGACCTGCCTCGGCTGAGGGCCGTCCCGGTGCCGTCCGCGCCGGCTAGGTCACCGCGTCGGGCTCCGCTGCCCGCAGATCCGCGAGGCACCGTGTCCAGAGGGCGGGGAGATCCTGGGCGCCGGGGAGCCCGCCGTTGTGGACGATGGCGAGGCGGGCGGTGGAGGCGACGCGGGTCAGCCCGACGTAGCAGTGGACCCCTGGGCCCAGCACGGGCAGCCGTGCGGCGGCGGTGACCGGGGAGCCGAAGCAGTGGAAGGGCGACGGCAGCCGGACGTGGCTGACGATCAGCGGAGTGTCCTCCCAGGTCTGCCGCAGACGGCGTCCGACCAGGCGCGACGTCGGCGGGGTCGAGTAGAGGACCTGGGCGTTGTCGCGGTAGTTGCTGTGGCTCATCCACCGGGTTTGGCGCAGGACGGCGCGCATGGCCTGGGCAGGGTCGTCGGTGGAGGTGGGGAGCCTCAGGTGGGAGAAGACGGTCCTATTGCCGGGCAGGTTCTCCTCGCCCTCGCGACGTACCGACATCGGCATGGTGGTGAGGAGGTCGCCCGGCGGAGTCGGGGCGCGGAGCGTCGCCTTCGCCTGGGCCTGTGCCCAGGCCCGGAAGGTACCCGCGACGGCGGCGAGGAAGACGTCGTTGACCGTGGAACCCCAGCGGTCGGCGAGAGCACGCAGGTCGGCTTCGGGAACGTCGGCATGGCACCAGCGTTTGCCCGTCCGGTGGCTCGGCGCGCTCAGGTCCCGCCAATTCCCCATCGGCAGCCGGGACTTCTTGGCGACGAGATGGAGCAGCCCGGCCAGGCCCGGGCTGCCGGGGCGATGGGGGTTGGGTCCGCGGACGGGCTGGTCGGCCACGAGCGCCAGGGCGTTGTGCGCGATTCCCACGCCGTCCAGCAGTCCATGGTGGGCCCTGAAGCACAGCCGGAAGAACCGGCGGTGCGCCGCGGGCAGGAGCCACAGGTCCCACATCGGCGCTTCCGGCGGGAGACACGGGTACTGCATCAGGTGTTCGGTGGCCCGGTCGATGTCGTCGGTGGCCGGGGCGGCGAACACGTGAGCGTCGGTGTCGCAGCGGAGCGACTGCCACTGGTTGCCCCGACGTGGGGCTCTCAGGTGGAGGGCCGGAAGATGGGCGGCCCTGCTGCGCACGCGGGCGCGCAGCAGGGCGAGATCCGGCGGCTCTCCCGGGAAGTCGAGGTAGAGGCCGGTGATCCGCTCCGTACGGCCGGTGTCGGCCAGGTAGGCCCGGTCGACGCTGGTGATGCGGTGCCCTGCCCGCATGCGCACAACTCTCCTTCAGGAAACCGTTCTTCGGTGGCTTCGCGCGTCCTGCGGTCAGGAGGCGGTCAGGGGGCGGTCAGTGCCAGCACGACATTGTGACCGCCGAAGCCGAAGGAGTGGCTGACCGCGGCCTTCACGATCTGGTGCCGGGCCTCTTTGGTGACGCAGTCGATGTCGAACTCGGGTGCGGGGGCGTCCAGGTTGGCGATCGGCGGCACACGCCGGTGCTCGATGGACAGCACGGTCAACGCCGCCTCGATCGCACCGGCGGCCCCCAGGGTGTGACCGAGGACGCCCTTGGGCGCGGTGACGGACGGCCGATGCGGAAGGAGCCGCGCGATCAGGCCCGCTTCGGTGACGTCGTTGAGCGGGGTGGACGTGCCGTGGGCGTTGACATGGTCGATGTCGCCCAGGGAAAGGCCCGCATCGCGCAGCGCGGCACGCAGCGCGGCCTCGGCACCGTGGGCGTCGGGGGGCGGTGCGGTGGGATGGTAGGCGTCACTGGTGTTCCCGCAGCCCGCGAGCAGGGCCCGGGGGCCGCGTCCACGAGCCCTGGCGTCGTCGGCGCGCTCCAGAACGAGCACACCGGCCCCTTCGGCCATGACGAAGCCGTCGCGGTCGGCCGCGAACGGGCGTGAGGCACCGGCCGGGTCGTCCCTGCGGGTCGAGAGGGCGCCCATGCGGTAGAAGCTGGTGGTCCCCAACCGGCTGATGGCGGCTTCGCTGCCGCCGGCGACAGCCACGTCACAGGCGCCGGCGGTGAGCATGTCGCGGGCCACCGCGATGGCGCTGGCCCCTGAGGCGCAGGCGGTGGCGGTCGCCAGGCTGGCGCCGTGGGCTCGCAGCGCGATGGAGACCTCTCCCGCCGCCATGTTGGGGATGACTTGGGGCATGCCGATCGGGGAGACCTTGTCCGGTCCGTGGCTCTCGAAGCGGGCGCACTGTTCCTCCCAGCGTTCGATTCCGCCCATTCCGGAGCCGATGACCACGGCGGTTCTCGCGCCGTCCCAGGTCGAGGGGTCGAGGCCCGCGTCCCGCACGGCCTCACGTGCGGCCAGCAGGGCCAGTTTGACGAACCTTCCCATGCGCCATGACGCGCGCCCGACGGCCCGTTCGAGTTCCGGGAAGTCCTGCACCCGGCAGGAGAAGTCGACGGGCAGTCCCGTCAGTCCGGGGTCGGACGCGGCCGTGGGAGTGCCCGCGCACACGCGTTGCCATGTCTCGTCGACTCCGTGGCCGGCCGGAGTGATCAGCCCCAGGCCGGTGATGGCGATGGAGGGGCGCTTCACGGCCCGACCTGGACGTACGTGTTCGTGAGAGCGGAAACGAGGTCGGCGATGGAGGCGTCCTTCGTGATGTCCGCATCGCCGATCTTGACACCCAGGCGGTCTTCCAGGATGAGCGCGAACTCGGCCAGGGCGAGCGAGTCCATCTCCAGATCCGTGAGCGTGGCCTCGGGCGTGATCATGTCAGCGGGAATGTTGAAAGCCATCAGGCTCTCACGGATGATGCCGTACACGTCGGACACAGTTGTTTCCTTTCCGGGGTGGACGCTTCGTGGGCGTTGAGGAGCGGCGGGGGCGACCGGCTCACCAGCGGAGCAGGACCAGCCCCCCGCTCGCTCCGCTGGCGAGGCCGAACAGCGCGACAAGGCCACCGGGGCGAAGCCGCCCCTGCTCCGAGGCCTCGGCGAGTTGGAGGGGCAGGCTGGCGGTAGTGGCGTTGCCGTAGCGGGAGAAGGTTCGGACGATCTTGTCCTCTGGGATGCCCAGAGCCCGGCAGAAGGTGTTCGTGAAAGCGGCGGACGCCTGGTGGACACAGGCCAGGTCCAGGTCGTCGATCTTGTATCCCAGGTCGTGCAGCGCCCGTTCGGCTTGGGAGGTCATACCGGCGAACGAGTCGACCAGTGCGGCGGAGTCGATCTGCGGCCGCGCGGGTTCAGCAGGGGCGAAGTAGGGGTTGGGGAGTGTCGCGGCGCGCCAGCCAGAGGAATTGGCCGTGAATTTCGAACCCATGACGCCCGGCCGAGGACTTGCCTCCAGAAGGACTGCCGCACCGATATCGCACGTGGTGAAGGCGGGCAGGCGAAGGTTTAATTCGCGACGATCTGAAATGCCCTCCACGGAGGTCCTGGTGCCGAGCTCTCCGCTGACCAGCAAGACGCGATCGTACTGCCCGTCGCGCACCAATGCGTCCGCAATATGAATGGAATTAAGCATGCCGTTACATGCATTCTTCACATCAAATACCGGGGCGGTGACGCCGAGCTTCTCGGCCACGATGTGCGAGGTGGCGGGCTCCTCCATGTCCTCGCTGACGGCGGCGAAAACAAGGAGGTCGACCTCGTCGGCGGAGATCTCCCCTTGATCCAGCGCGCGGAGCCCGGCCGCCGCGGCCAGGTCCGAGGGGAGCGTGTCGGCGGAGGCCATGGGGCGCTGTTCAAATCCATACATCCGCTCCAGCAGGCCCGGCATGATGGTCAGATTTGAATTGCTTGCCCGCAGAAGGTCTTCAATGTGAGCACCCGATTGCCGTGCACTTGGAATATGAACGGCGACCTGGCTGATGCGACTAAATCTTGCCAACGCTGATCTCCCCGCGAAACGACTTCGAATGAAGCCACATTAGCGACTTCCTCGCGCTATTTCTTTAGAGTGATGTCGCGTGTTGTGGATGTCCCTCGCCGAAAGGCCGAAACCCACGGAGGTGCCTATGACGGCACGACCTGAACAGCCCGCTCTCGCCCCCTCCGAACCGCATGCCCCGCCGGCGACCGCGGCCGGCGGCGAGACCCGCGAGCGCGCCGCGAGCCGGCTGTTGGAGGCATCGAGGCGGCACACGCTCGATCCCGACCGGGAAGTGGACTGGGACGCACCGTGGGAACAGGACGGGTGGTTCCTCCCCGCCCCGCTGGTCTCCCTCTACGGGACGCCGCTGTGGGAAGACATGACCCCCGAACAGCGCGTGGAACTCTCACGCCATGAGGCGGGCTGTCACGCCTGGACCCTGCTGCGTGGCGAGAGCATGCTGATCCAGCTCCTGGCGCAGCATGTCGCCCACAGCGACGACCCCGCCTCTCTGCACGTGCGATACGCGCTGACGGAGATGGAGGACGAATGCCGGCACTCACGGATGTTCGCCCGTCTCATCGGCAAGCTGGGCACCTCGGTCTACCCCCGGGGGTGGCTGGACCGTTACCGGACAGCCCTGTGGGGCGTGTCGATCGGTCCCATCCGGGTGTTCACCGCCGCGCTCATCATCGAGGAGGTCCTCGACCGGTTCCAGCGCGAGACGATGACGGAGGACTCGGTGCAGCCGGTGGTGCGAGCCGTGAGCCGCGTGCACGTGATCGAGGAAGCCAGGCACGTGAGCTACGCGCGCGCGGAACTGCGGCGGCAGATGGCCACCTGTTCCCCCTTGAAGCGGTACGCCACCCAGATCGTCTGCGCGGGCGGCGCCATGCTCGTGGCTCGCCGCCTCGTGCCACGCGAGGTCTACGCCGAAGTGGGCCTGGACCCCCGCGAGGCCGCCCGGCAGGCACGGGCGAGTGTCCATCGCCGGACCACACTCGTGTGGTCCGCACAGCGACTCACCGACTTCTTTCACGAGATCGGCGTCATCGGGCCGTGGGGGAGGTGGGGCTGGCGACGCGCGCGCTTCCTGTGAACGACCGGCTTGTCGGCGTGCGGTTCCGCGTGCGGTTCCGCGTGCGCGGCGGCTCCGTCGGTGGCGGCACGAGCCAGGGTGCCGTTGCCCGGGACGCCACCCGCGCGTTGAGAGGACATGACCCTTCTGCCCCAGGCCGCGGCGCCGGGTGTGGCCGAGACGGCCGCCGAACTGGCCGCCCGGGCCGCCGAGCTCTACGACCTCACCGCTGTCCCCGAGAGCTGGAGCGCGGCAGCGGTCGAGGACGCGATCGACGCCGTCGAGACGGTCCTCATCGCGCTCCAGAGCTCCCACCGGCACGCCGGACCCCACGTCATGTGGATGGGTTTCAGCCTCACCGACCTCCGGTCCGCTCTCGGCCTCCCGCCTCGCGTCAAGGTCCTTCTGCCGGGGACCGGGTTCACGAAGGGGCCGTCGAAGGCGGGGTCGGACATCCTCGGCGCGGGTGACCCGGCGGGGGGCGCTGTGTCATCGTGAGGGCCCGGATTGGTCTCGACCAGTTGAGGGAGGCCGCACGATGCGCGGGACCGCCGCGTCGCCCGACACCCCCTGCGCCGGGTCCCGGCGCGGAGCCCTGCCCGTGCACCGCCTGGAGGTCCGCCTCCCCGACGACGTCCCGTTCGCCGTCGGCAGCTTCGACTCCATCGGCCCGATGTCCCGGGCCGCCTTCCCGCACCGGCACACCTTCTACGAGTTCGTCCACGTCACCCGGGGCACCGGCACCCATGTCGTCGACCTCGCCCGCTGGGAGCTGCGCCCGCCGCATCTGGGCCTGATCCTGCCGGGCCAGGTGCACCACTGGGAGAACGCCCGCGACCTCGACGGCACCGTCGTCCTGTTCACCCCCGAGTTCCTGCTCGACCACCCCGGCGACCGGGAGCTCCTCCGCCGCCTCGGCGACCACCCCTGGCTCCGCCTCGACCCGGCCGAACACGCCCGCACCGCGCGCCTGATGGCCGAACTCGCCGAGGAGTACGGGCAGGGGGACGCGGGCTTCGCCACCGTGCTCCGGTCGCTGCTGCACGTCCTGCTCGTCCGCACGGCACGCCTCGGCGACCGTACGGCGGGGCGGCGCGGGCGGCCGCCGGGCGGGCGGCACGCGGCCGTCGCCGAGGAGTTCGCCCGGCTCGCCGCCCGTACCGGAGCGGACGGCGCCCGGTCCGTACGGGAGTGCGCGGAGCTGATCGGGGTCACCCCCGGCTATCTCACCGAGGCCGTCCGGGCCGCGCTCGGCCGCACCCCGGCCGGCCTGCTGCGGGAGGCCCGCACCCAGGAGGCCCAACGCCTGCTCGCCCGTACCGACTTGTCCGTCCGGCAGGTCGCCGCCAGGACGGGCTTCGGCGACCCGGCGTACTTCTGCCGCTTCTTCCGCCGGGAGACCGGGATGAGCCCGGGGGACTTCCGAAAGCACCACGACCGCCGGGTTCCGTCCATCGAAGCGGGCCCCGGGGCGCCCTAGGTTTCTGGTCGATCGTTCGGCTCGGCCCCCCACACGAGGAGCAGGCATGGACAGCGAGACCAGCCCGACCAGCCAGACCAGTACCGGGCACGTCACCCGCAAGGCCGTGCTGCGCGCGGCGATAGCGGCCGGAATGGCCGTCCCCACGGTGCTCATGGGCGTCCCCGCGCTCGCCCGCACCCTCACCGACGGGCCCGTGGAGCCCGCGCTCACGCCGGAGTGCGACGACGGCGACCACCCCACCGTGGAGCAGATCGAGGGCCCGTACTTCAAGCCCAACTCGCCTTTGCGGTCGAGCCTGTTGGAGTCCGGGACCACCGGGGTGCGGCTCACCGTGAGCGGTTACGTCTTCGGGCGCGCCTGCCTGCCCATCGCGGGGGCGCTGCTCGACTTCTGGCAGGCCGACACCAATGGCGCGTACGACAACACGGGCTTCCGCTTCCGGGGCCACCAGTTCACGGGCACGGACGGCTCCTTCAAGCTGACCACGATCGTGCCGGGGCTCTACCCGGGCCGCACCCGGCACCTGCACGTCAAGGTGCAGGCCCCGGGGCGGCCGATCCTGACCACGCAGCTGTACTTCCCGGGGGAGCCGCGCAACAACACCGACTCGATCTTCGACGCGCGGCTGCTGATGACGGTGCGGGACGCGGGCGGGGCCAAGGAGGCGGCGTTCGACTTCGTCCTCGACGTGCCGCAGACCCCGGGGCCGACACCCACCCCGACGCCGACCCCCACCGCGACCTCGACGCCCGGGGGCACCTGGGCGGTGGGGACCGCGTACCGGGTGGGGGACGCGGTCACCTACGCCGGGCGGGGCTATGTGTGCCTCCAGGCGCACACGGCCCAGCCCGGCTGGGAGCCGCCGGTGGTGCCGGCGCTGTGGCGGGCGGTGTGAGCGACTGACCCGGTTCAGCCCGCGTTCGGGGCGATCCGGCCCGTGACCTCGCCGAGCGCGATGCGGGTGCCGTCCTGGCCGGGCGCCCAGGCGGTCAGCGTGACCTCGTCGCCGTCCTCAAGGAACGTCCGCTTGCCGTCGGCCAGTTCGAGGGCGTCGCGGCCGTTCCAGGTGAGTTCGAGCAGCGAGCCGCGCTGGCCGACCTCGGGGCCGGAGACCGTACCGGAGCCGTAGAGGTCGCCGGTGCGCAGGGAGGCGCCGTTCACCGTCATGTGGGCCAGCTGCTGGGCGGCGGTCCAGTACATGGTGGAGAACGGCGGCTCCGCGACGACCTCGCCGTTGATCGTCACGGTGATCCGCAGGTCGAAGCCGCCGGGCTCCTCCTCGGCGGCGTCGTCCAGGTACGGCAGCAGGCCGAAGTCGCGGGCGGGCGGCGCGACCCGGGCGGCGTCCAGGGCCTCCAGGGGGGTCACCCAGGCGGAGACGGAGGTCTGGAAGGACTTGCCGAGGAAGGGGCCCAGCGGCACGTACTCCCAGGCCTGGATGTCCCGGGCCGACCAGTCGTTGAGCAGGGTCAGGCCGAAGACGTGCTCGCGGAAGTCGCCGAGGGCGACCGGGCGGCCCATCGCGGACGGGGTGCCGACGAGGAAGCCGACCTCCGCCTCGATGTCCAGCTTCACGGAGGGCCCGAAGACCGGCGCCGGGTCGGCGGGCGTCTTGCGCTGCCCGGCCGGACGGATCACGTCCGTACCGGAGACCACGACGGTGCCGGAGCGCCCGTGGTAGCCGATCGGGAGGTGCTTCCAGTTCGGGGTGAGCGGCTCGCCGTCGGGGCGGAAGATGTGGCCGACGTTGGTGGCGTGATGCTCGCTCGCGTAGAAGTCGACGTAGTCGGCGACCTCGTACGGCAGGTGCAGGGTGACCGCGTCCAGCGGGTGAAGCAGCGGCTCGACGACCGGGCGGTGCGCGGGCACGGTCAGCCAGCCGGTGAGCGCGCGGCGCACGTCGCGCCAGGCGGTGCGGCCGGCGGCGAGCAGCGGGTTCAGGCTCGGCTGCGCGAGCAGCGCGGCGTACGGCGAGCCGAGCGCGTGCGCAGCGGCCCCCGCGTCGAGCACGTGCCCGCCGATCCTGACTCCGAGGCGGCGCCGGTCGGGCTCGTCGGCGGTGGTGAAGACGCCGTACGGAAGGTTGTGCGGGCCGAAGGGGTCGCCCTCGGCCAGATCGAGCGGGCTCTGCTCGGGCATCGGTGCTTGCCTCGCTTTCCAGGTGTGTGGGGGACACGTTACGGGGCGGGCGCCGAGGCGCGGATGACATGTGTCACACGGAAAGTGAGGCCTCCGTGGGCAACTGTCCTGGTTCGGGTGGTTTGCCGGTGCTGTGGTTTCCCTGTGCGGAGATGAACGCGTTCAGACCCCCTGTTCCCGGGGCTGTTTCCAGCCATACGATCACCAGGATGTCGCCCCGCGTGAGTTCCCCGCGGGCGTGGCCCCCACCACTCGTTTCACTGACGTCCGACCAGTAGGAATAAGGTCCATCTTGAAGATCCGTCGCATTCTCGCGACCGCCGTGGCCGCCGCCGTGACCACCCCGGTCGTATTCCTCTCCGCCGCCCCCGCCTTCGCGGACACCAAGCCCGCCACGGGCGCCGAGCAGCGGGACAAGCAGCCCACGCTCGCCGAGCTCCGCCTCGCGGTCACCAAGGCGCAGGCCGTGTACGAGGCGGCCGTCGTCGCCGACTCGGACGCCCAGCGCGCCATGGACGAGTTCGTCAAGCCGAGCAACCCGCTGGCCATCGCCGCCGCCGACGCGAAGAAGGCCTCCACCGAGGCCGCCGCGGCCAAGACCGCCGCCGACGAGGCGCTGACGAAGGCGAAGGACGCGCTCGCCGCGCTGCCCGCCGAGGCGCCCCAGGCGGACAAGGACGCGGCCCAGAAGGCCGTGGACGACGCCCAGAAGCTGGCCGACGAGGCGAAGGCCACGGCCACGGCCAAGGCCGAGGCCTACACCGCCGCGGACGAGGCCTACGACGACGCCGCCGTCGAGCTCGCCCGCGAGATCAACAAGGCCCAGAAGGCCAAGGCCGCCGCGCTGAAGGCGCTGAACGCGGCCAAGGAGGAGCTGGAGGCGGCCGAGGCGGAGGAGCCGGGCGAGGACGACTGCGCGGTCGCCAAGAACCTCGCCACTACCCTCACGGGCCCGACGAAGATCAAGGCCGGCACCAGTGCCGTCTTCACTCTGCGGGTGACCAACAAGAACAAGCCCGGCGGCCTCACCTTCGACCAGGTGGGCGGCTTCGTCTCGGCGTTCTCCATGGAGTACCCCGTGAATGACGACTTCCGCACGGAGTGGTCCTCCGCCGAGAGTCCGAAGTGGCAGCTGCTCAACGACCCTGTGGAGTCGGGCTTCTACAGCCACTCCGCGGTCAAGCCGGGTGGCTCCTACGACTTCAAGCTGAAGGTGACCGTCGACGCCAAGGCCAAGGCCGGCGACGCGGCGATCGCGGGCCCCGTCGGCTACGAGAACGAGGGCGGTGCCTGCGGCATCAGCGACCAGGCGGCCATCGCCGAGTTCGCGGTCGTCAAGGCCGCCAAGCCCGCCCCCGGCAAGGACTCCGACAAGGGCGGCTCCACCGGTGGCAACGGCAACACCACCGAGCAGGGCGGCTCGTCGAAGACGCCGGTGACCAACGGCTCCGGCTCGACCGGCGGCACCCTCGCCAAGACCGGTTCGAGCAACTCGACCCTGCCGATCGCCCTCACGGGCGGCGCGGCGGTCGTGCTCGGTGCGGGCGCGATGGTGCTTGTGCGTCGCCGTAAGGCCGGCGCCGACGCGTAAGCGTCGTATGCCCCGGTCCCGCGAACTCCGTTTCGTGGGGCCGGGGCCCCTTTTTTCTTTTTGAAAGGCGTTTTATGAAGTTCCGTCGCATTCTCACCGCCGCCGTCGTCGTCGCGGGCCTGACCGCGCCCGTCGCGGTCCTCTCCGCCGCGCCCGCCGCCTTCGCGGACGTACGGCAGGAGGCGAAGCCGACGATCGAGGAGCTGCGGGCCGCGGTCACCAAGGCGCAGGCGGTGTACGACGCGGCCGTCCTGAGCAACGACGAGAACCAGAAGCGGATCGTCACTACCATCATGACGCTGGGCAACGGCGGTACCCACCCCCTCTCCGTGGCCGCCGACGAGGCCGACAAGGCCGCCGCCGTCGCGGCCACCGCCAAGTCCGAGGCGGACGCCAGGCTGGAGAAGGTGCTGGCCGACCAGGACGCGGCGCAGGAGCTGGTGGACGAGGCGCGGAAGGCCGTCGACGAGGCCGCCGCCGCGAAGACCGCCGCCGACGAGAAGGCCAAGAAGGCGAACAACGAGATGGTGGACGCGCAGGTGGCCCTCGCGAAGGAGGCGTCCGCGTCCCGTGCGGTCGTGGACGACGCCCGCGAGGCCCTCGACGCCGCCAAGAAGGCACTCGCCGACGCTCAGAAGGAGGCGAGCGAGAAGCCCGCCGAGCCGGAGGCGCCGGAGGAGAGCGGCTCGTCGAAGACGCCCGCGCCCGACGCGACCAGCGCAGGTACGTCCGGCGGCACGGCCACCCCCACCGCCACCGCCACGGCCACCACCGCCCCCACCACCGGCTCCGCCCCCACCACCGGCACCCTCGCCGCGACCGGCTCCAGCGACGCCACGATGCCCATCGCCCTCACCGGCGGCGCGGCCGTCGTCCTCGGCGCGGGCGCGATGGTGCTCGTGCGTCGGCGTAAGGCCGGTGTCGACGCCTAGGGCGTCACGTCCACAGCTGGCCCTTCATCAGCAAGTGACCGTGGAGGAGGGCCAGTTGTGGGTGGGAGAGTTCGCCCTGGCGGACGGCCAGGTAGAAGGTGTTGATCGGGGGGACCTCCGGCTGGAGGAGCGGGACGACGTCGCCGGAGGCCATCTCCTCCGCGCAGAGGTACGTGGGGAGGATGGAGATGCCCGCCGATGAGCGCACCGCCGCCAGCGCGCCGCGCAGGTCGGGGACGACGACGGCGGGCGTGACCACGGGGACGGTGTCGAAGACCGTGCGCCAGTAGCGGCGGATGATCGGCAGCGACTCGGCGTAGCTGATGAGCGGGATGTCGGCGAGGGCCGCCGGGCCCTCGGCGGCGAGCCGGTCGCGGGGGATGCGCGCGGCCAGTTCGGCGGAGGCGAGCAGGACGAACTCCTCGTCCACCAGCGGCGTCGCGCTGATGCCGCGCGAGCGCGGGCGGATGGTGGAGAGGACGAGGTCCAGTTCCCCGGCGCCCAGGTCGGTGAGGAGCTCCTCGGCGAGGCCGAAGCGGAACCGGAACTGCATGCCCTCCGCGACGAGGTCGCTGACCGACGGGATGAGGCGGGTGGTGCTGAGCTCGACCGGGCCGCCGATGTACAGCGGGCGGTGGGCCACCTCGTTGCCCATGGAGCGCTGGACCGCCTGGCCGAGGGCGTCGACCGGGCCCTGCACCTCGCGGAGCAGACCGTCGGCGGCGGGCGTGGGCTGGGTGCCGTGCGGCAGCCGCTCGAAGAGCGGGCGGCCCATCTCCTTCTCCAGATTGCGGATCTGGTGGGTGACCGCGGGCTGTGAGATGCCGAGCCGGTGTGCCGCCTTCGTGAACGAACCCAGTCGGTAGACCGTCACGAAGGTGCGCAGCCAGTTGAGTTGTACGGACAAGGCATCCCCCGATGCTTCCCGAACTGACAGATCTGGTCACAGATCATCGTTTTCCGGGCCCCCGTGCAGCCGCGAAGGCCCGATTATGTCAGGAGTGTCGTGTCGCGCGGCCTGATGGTTCCAGCGGTGAGACGCCGGACAGCCCGACGGACCCGGTCCCGCGTGCCGCGGCGGGGGTGGAACGGCACGGAGAGCGGGTCGCGTCGGACGGCGCGCGCTCAGGCGTCGAGCGCGGCGACGGCGAGCTCGGCGACCTTGGCGGCGGAGGCCGGGTTCTGGCCGGTCACCAGGCGGGAGTCGGCGACCGCGTGCTCGGCGAAGTTCGGCGCCTTGGTGAACTTGGCGCCGCGCTCCTCCAGCTTGCTCTGGAGCAGGAACGGCACCACGCCGGTGAGGCCCACGGCCTCCTCCTCCTCGTCGGTGAACGAGGAGACCTGCTTGCCGTCGACGAGGTACGAGCCGTCGGACAGCTTCAGGTTCACCAGGCCGGCCGGGCCGTGGCAGACGGCCGCGACGACGCCGCCGCGCTCGTAGACACCGGCGGCGAGCTCGGCGAGCTCCACGGACTCCGGGAAGTCCCACATGGTGCCGTGGCCGCCGGCGAAGTAGACGACGTCGAAGTCCTCGGCGGAGAGCTCGGCCGGGGTGGGCGTGGCGGCCAGGGCCTCGGCGTTGACCTGGTCGTCGAGGAAGGCGGCGACGACGGCGTCGTCACGGTTCACGCCGTCCTGCGGGGCGGCGCCGCCCTGGACGGAGACGTACGCGATGTCGTAGCCCGCCTTGCGGAAGACCTCGGCGGGGTGGGCGACCTCGGGGACGTAGAAGCCGGTGTTGCGGCCGGTGTCACCGAGTCGGTCGTGGCTGGTCAGGGCGAAGAGGACCTTCTTGGCCATGGTGGCTCTCCAGAATGCGAGGAAACGCCGGCCGGGGGTGCCCCGGACCGCTGCTGATATCGAGGAATCTACGGACGGATAGCGGCGCCATTCAAATAATCAAGCGCATGGCCCCCATGAATTAATTTATGGGGGGCGATAAGTGGGGGCATGCTTTAATGGTCAAGAAACCCTCGGTAATGGGAAAGTGAGGCAACGATGCCTGCGCCGGTGCCCGTGAGAGAGCGAGGGCTGATCGTCCTCACCAGCGTCGAGCGGCTGCCGGGGGGACGCTCGGCCGGCTTCTGGCTGCCGGAGGCCGCCTATCCCTGGCTGGCCCTCGTCACCGCGGGCTGGGACTACGCCTTCGCCAGCACGCGCGCGGGCACGCCCCCGATGGGCGGAGTGGACCGCTCCGACCCGCCGCAGCGCATGTTCCTGGAGGACGGCCTCGTACGGGAGCGGCTCGCGTCGACGGTGACGCCCGCCCTCCTCGACCCGGCCGACTTCGGCGTCGTCTTCGTCGCCGGCGGCCACGGGGCCATCCTCGACCTCCCGGGCGACGAGCAACTCATCGCGTTCCTGGGCGAGTTCGCCGCGTCCGGCGGTGTTGTCGCGGCCGTCTGCCACGGCGTCGGCGCCCTGCTCGACGTCACCGGGCCCGACGGGCGCCCGCTCGTCGAAGGGCGCCGGGTCACCGCCTTCACGCAGGCGGAGGAGCGCGCGGTCGGCCTCGACGGCGTGGTCCCCTACTTCCTCGACGAGGCCCTGGAGCGGCGCGGCGCCCGCTACCAGGCGGGCGAGCCCTTCCGTAGCCACGTCGTCGTGGACGGACACCTGATCACCGGCCAGAACCCGGCCTCGGCCGTCACCGTCGCCGCCCGCGCGATGGAGCTCCTCCTCGGCGCGCCGCTCCCCGAGGGCTGGTCGCGCAGAGCGCCCGTCGCCCACCCCGCCTCGATGCGTCCATAAACGGCCGAATATGCCATCCCGTATACCCGTCATAAATTTCCCGATGCACGCGGACGGTTAATGTTCGAGGCGTCAGGAAAGAAATGCGGAGAAGTGGAGACGGCTGACATGGCTGACATGGCTGTTTATGTGGTGGCGCACTGGCTCGCCAAGGCCGGCGCGGACGCGCGTGTCGCGGAACTGCTGCCGGAGATCGCGGCGGCCAGCAGGGCCGAGCCCGGCTGTCTGGAGTACCGGGCGGTGCGGGCGCGGGAGAACCCGCGCGAGTTCGTCCTCTTCGAGGGGTACGCGGACGAGGCCGCGCTCGCCGCGCACCGGGAGTCCGCGCACTT
Organism: Streptomyces sp. NPDC094032; assembly: GCF_040303965.1. Taxonomy (NCBI): domain Bacteria; kingdom Bacillati; phylum Actinomycetota; class Actinomycetes; order Kitasatosporales; family Streptomycetaceae; genus Streptomyces; species Streptomyces sp. NPDC094032. The sequence continues at coordinate 402,186 of NZ_JBEOUE010000002.1, forward strand.
CAAGGCCCTGGTGACCGGCACGGTCGTGCCGCTCCTCGAAGAGCGGCGGGTGACGCTCTACGGCGCCGTCTGAGCGGGGCTCGGACGGCGCCGTAGCGGCTCGCGACGGACTCAGACGGTGGCCAGCAGCTCCGCCATCCGCCGCCCGAGCCCGTCGGCCGACTGCGGGTTCTGCCCGGTGACGAGCCGCCCGCTCACCACGACGTGCGGGTGCCGGTCGGGCGCGCAGGTGTAGACGGCGCCGTCCTTCTCCAGGGCGTGCTGGAGGGAGAAAGGCACCACCGTGTCGAGGTGGCGGGCGGTCTCGCCCTCGTGCGAGAACGAGGTCACCGCCTGCCCGTCGAGCAGCGGCCCGCCCCCGGCGAGCCGCACGCCCACCAGGGCCGCCGGGCCGTGGCAGAGGGCGGCGACCACGCCGCCGTTCTCCTCGTACACGGCCCGGACGATCCGGTGCAGCGCCGGGTGCTCGTGGAAGTCCCACATCGTGCCGTGGCCCCCCACGAAGTACACGCCCCGGTACGCGGCCGGGTCCACGTCCTCGGGGCGCGGGGCGGTGTCGACGAGCCCGCCGCCCGCCGGGTCGGCGAGGAAGGCCGTGTGGGCGGGGTCCGCCGGGTCGTGGCCGATCATGGGCGGCCGGCCGCCGCGTACGGAGGTGAACTCCACGGTGTGCCCGGCGTCGCGCAGGATGCGCCAGGGCTCGATCGTCTCCCCGAGGTGGAAGCCGGTCCGCTGACCGCTGTCACCGAGCTCCCCGTGGCTGGTGAGGACGAAGAGGACCTTGTGGCCGGAGGGGTTCGTTTGAGTAGTGGGCATGGCGGCTCATCTCGTTTCTTCTTCCGAGGGTATGACGACAGGGGTGGCGGGGCTCAGGGCCGCCGCCAGCGGCGCCCGTCCCGGGCGAGCAGCTCGTCCGCGGCGGCCGGGCCCCAGCTGCCCGCCGCGTACGGCGCGGGCGCGTCCCGCCGCTCCACCCAGTGCCGCTCGACCGGATCGAGGATCCGCCAGGACAGTTCGACCTCCTCGGCGCGCGGGAAGAGCAGGTGGTCGCCGAGCAGGACGTCGAGCAGCAGGCGTTCGTACGCCTCCGGGCTCGACTCCTCGAAGCTGTCCCCGTACGCGAAGTCCATGGTCACGTCCCGGATCCGCATCGAGCTGCCCGGGACCTTGGAGCCGAGCCGCACCGAGACGCCCTCGTCGGGCTGCACCCGGAAGACCACCGTGTTCGGGCCGAGGCCGCGCGTCGAGGCGGCGGCGAAGGGCGAGCGCGGCACCGACTGGAAGGCCACCGCGATCTCGGTGACCCGGCGGGCCAGCCGCTTCCCGGTGCGCAGGTAGAACGGCACCCCCGCCCACCGCCGGCTCTCGACCTCAAGCCGGACCGCCGCGTAGGTGTCGGTGCGGGAGTACGGGTCGACCCCCGGCTCCTGGAGGAAGCCCGCCGCCGCCCGCCCGCCGCTCCGGCCCGCGGTGTACTGGCCCCGGACCGTGGCCCGCGCCAGGTCGCCCGGCAGCCGCACGGCCCGCAGGACCTTCGCCTTCTCGGAGGCGATGGCGTCGGCGGCGAAGGAGGCGGGCTCGTCCATCGCGGTCAGCGCCAGGAGTTGCAGGAGGTGGTTCTGGAGGACGTCGCGGGCGGCGCCGACCCCGTCGTAGTACCCCGCGCGCCCGCCGATGCCGATGTCCTCGGCCATGGTGATCTGCACGTGGTCCACGTACGAGCGGTTCCAGACCGGCTCGAACAGGGCGTTGGCGAAGCGGAACGCCAGCAGGTTCTGGACGGTCTCCTTGCCCAGGTAGTGGTCGATGCGGAAGACCTGCTCCGGCGCGAAGGCGGCGCCCAGGACGGACTCCAGCTCCCGCGCCGAGGCCAGGTCGTGCCCGAACGGCTTCTCGACCACCGCCCGCCGCCAGCCGCCGCACCGCGCCCCGCCCCGCTCCCCGGACAGGCCGTGGCGGCCCAACTGGCGTACTGCCAGGGGGAAGAAGCGGGGCGGCACGGAGAGGTAGAACGCCACGTTGCCGCCGAACTCAGCTTGCGCCGGGAGAGGTCCCCGGTCATCCCGAACAGGACGAGGGCGGACGGCCCCGCCGGTGTGGACGTCACCACTGGTGTCAGCCTCCGTCATAGGTCGGACGAGCGGGTCGGATCAGCGGGCGAGCCGCACACTGAGGACGTTGGGGTCCTTCTGCGTGAAGTAGGCGGCGCTGGTGACGACCGCGCGGCCGTCCTCGACGGCGACGGCCGTCGGGTTCGAGAGCCCGTCCGCCTCGGACAGCACCCGCGTCACGCCCCGGCCCGGGACGAGCCGCAGCACCACGTTCTCCTTGATGCCGGTCGCGAGCAGCTCGTCGCCGCGCCCGGTGAACGCGAAGTCGTCCACCGCGCCCAGGCCGGACGCGACCGTGCGCGCGGTGCCCGCGGTGCCGGTCCAGCGGACCGGCACGCGCAGCAGCGTGCCGGCGTCCAGGTTCGACACCCACACCGAACCGTCGTGCAGCTTCAGGCCGTTGGCGCCGAGGAAGCCCTGCGTGGCGGCGAGCGCGGGGGAGCGGTACCAGGCGGTGGCGGGGCCCTCGCCGTCCAGCGGGGCCCGCCAGATCGTGGCGCCCACGGAGTCGGCCACGTAGATCCAGCCGTTGTCGGCGTCCACCGCGAGCCCGTTGAGCAGCGCGGTCGCGGGCAGCGCGGCCACCCGCACCGGCGCCCGGCCCTTGGTGACCCGCCAGATGCCGGTCTCCTCCTCCGTGCCGGTGCTGAGGGCCACGTACAGGCTCCGGCCGACCTGGTCGATGCCGGCGGCGAAGGTGCGGCTGCCGAGGACGGGCGTGCGGCCATCGGCGGGGACCGGCAGCTGGGCGAGGACGCTCACCCGGCCGTCCCGGGAGACCTCCGCGACCTGGCCGGTGAGGGCGAAGGTCACGGCGGCGGAGCCGTCGGGGCGCAGGACCAGGTTCTCCGGCTGCTGCCCGCCCGCCAGGTCGAGATGGGTGACCGTACGGGCCCGGTGGTGGGCCTCGGCGGGGACGGCGGTGGCCACGACGGTGGCGGCGAGTGCGGCGGCGGTGGCGAGGCCGAGGAGACGGCGGGGGGCGTGCACGGGAAGACCTCCGAGAGGAAAGGGTGGGAATTTCAAGGGAATTGAGAGGGAGAGCGGGGGGAGTTCAGCTCCCCGCCGCCAGCCGCCCCGTCGCCGCCACCGCGCCCGCCGCGCACAGCAGCGCCGCCCCCGCCACGGCGCCGACCTCGTGGTACGAGGCGGACGCGGCGAAGGTCTGGCCCAGGGAGGCGCCGAGGAAGAGGACGGCCGTGTTGACGGAGACGGCGGCGCCCCGGGCGTGCGGCGCGAGCTGGTGCAGCAGGCCGACCAGGCCGGGGACGACGAGGCCGATGCCGGCGACGAAGACCACGCTTCCGGCGATCGGCAGCGCGGGGCCCGTCGTCGCCTGGGCGAGCAGCAGTCCGCCGAGCGCGGTCAGGAAGCCGGTGACGGCGAGGAAGCGCGGGCCGCGCGCCCCCGCGTACCGGCTGACCAGCGGCGCGACGACCAGGCCGAGCGCGCCGAGCGCCTCGACGCCGAGGAGGGCGGCGCTGGAGTAGCCGTGGGCGGCGGCGAGCTGCCGGCCGAGGACCGCGTACAGGGCGACGAAGCTGCCGAAGACCGTCGGCGCCGCGCAGAAGACGGCGACCACGGCGGGGGTGCGCAGCAGCCGGGCCATCGAGCGGAGCGCCGTGCCGATCCCGGCGGACGGGTCCGTGGTGCCCGCGCCGAGCAGGCGCCGGAAGAGCAGGGCCGCCGCCAGGTAGAGGACGGCGGCGGGCCAGAAGGCGGCGCGCCAGGCGTCCGCACCGGCCACCGCCTGCCCGAGGGCCTGCCCTGCCGGACCCGCGCCGAGCAGCCCGGTCGTGAGCAGGGACAGCGCGAGCGGGCGGCGGGCGGCAGGGGCGTGCTCGGCGACGTACGCGAGCGCGACCGGGGCGAAGGTGGCGGCGGCCAGGCCCTGGAGCGCGCGCAGGGCGAGGAACCAGCTGTACGAGGGGGCGAGCGGGACCAGCGCGGTGACGGCGGCGAGGGCGAGCGCGCCGGAGACGAGGACCGGGCGGCGCCCGTAGCGGTCGGAGAGCGGCCCGAAGAGCAGGAAGCCGAGGGCGTACGCGAGGGAGAACGCGCTGCCGGTCCAGGCGGCCGATCCGGGGCTCGTCCCGTAGTACGCGCCGACCGGGGCGGCCAGCGGGATGGCCAGGTAGAGCTGGGCGGGGATCGCGACGGCCATGACGGCGAGCAGCGCCAGTTGGGCGCCGAAGCCGCGGCGGGGCGCGGGGGCGGCGGACACGGGGGCGGGGGCGGTCGGCTGCGGTCGGAGCGCGGGCATGGAGGTCGCCTCCCTGGGGCGGACACGGGTGTTCTCGGGCAGGCCGGTGCGCGGCCCGGGACGCGAAGGGGACGCGTCCCGGGCCGCGCTGCGAGGGGGGTGCCTCAGACGGCGGCGGTGACCGCGGTGACCGCCGGGGCCGCCGGGGTCAGCGACGCGACCTCGGCGAGCTCCAGCGGGACCACCGCGAGGCGCGCGGCCTCGGCCCGGTGCTCCGGGGTCTGGTAGCCCCACTGGGCCCACCGGGAGTGGGCGCCGGTGGCGCCGACCCGGACGGCGTTGGTGAGGTTGTCGTCGATGAACGTGAAGCGGTCGAGGGGGACTCCCCAGCGGGTGCTCACGTCCTGGACGGCCTCGGCCTTGGCGCCGGTCTCGCCGAAGATCTCGGCGACGGTGTCACCGAGCCCGTGCCGGCCGAGGATGGCCCGTACGGAGTCGGCGTCCTTCGCGGTGACGACGACCACCGAGCCGCCGAAGCGGCGCAGGAGCGCGTCGATGCCGGGGTAGAGCGTGTGCAGATCGAGCCAGAAGTCGGACTCCTGGGTACGCAGCCGGTCGCGGGCGGCGGTGGCCGTCTGCGTGAACTTCCGTACGTACGAGGGGTCCAGCGCCTCGTACAGCCGGTCGAAGTCGGCCTGCGAGGCGACGGTGGCGGCCTCCGGGAGGTGCGCGACGACGAAGTGGTCGAGCAGCCGGGAGTAGTCCCGGATCCTGCGGAAGCGCTCCAGGAACTCCGGGGGTACGGCGGCGAGTTGGGTCGGTCCGGGGATCGAGGTGTCGTACGGGTGGATGCCCAGCCAGGTGACGAGCGCGCACTCCTCCAGGGCGTCGGCGATGACACCGTCGAAGTCGAGCGCGAGCACCGCGGGGTGGTTCCCGTTCCGCTCGCCCATCACGCGGCCTGGGGCTCGGCGGCCTGGGCCGCCAGCTTGTCGGCGGTCTCGAAGACCGAGCGCATGAAGGCGCCCATGTAGCCGTAGTACGAGCAGGTGATGATGTTGCCGTCGACGATGACGTCGCTGTCCACGACGTCCGCTCCGGCGTTGATGACGTCGTCGCGCAGGCCGATGTAGGCACAGGCCTTGCGGCCCTTGAGGACACCGGCGGACACCATGATCCAGGGGCCGTGGCACAGACCGGCGACGATCTTTCCGGCCTTGTCCATGCCGGCGACGAAGTCGAGGACGTTGCGGTCCTGGCGGACCCGGTCCGGGGCCTCGTGGCCGCCGGTGAGGATGACGACGTCGTACTGGTCGACCGTGAGCTCCTCGAAGGAGATGAGCGGGCGGGCCGTCTTGTCCATGGGGAGCGGGATGCCGTACTTGCCGTTCACGGCGTCGCCGTTCTTGGTGGCGACGTCGACGTTCCAGCCCTCTTCGAGCAGCCGGTAGTAGGTGAAGACGACGTCGTGGTCCTGGAAACCGGGGCCGGTGATGATGACGGCGCTACGGGACATGGCTCTGCCTCTTTCCTGTTCTGTGCGGGAATGTTTTCCGGCGCGTAATTCGGAGTACGCGCCGGTGTTCAGCTGCCCGGATTGCTGCCGGTTTCTCAGTGGTTCCTGCTGATGCAGAGGTACTGCTTGTCCGTCTGCGGCCGCCGGTTGTCGGCGCGGCTCCCGGTGAGGATCTCGACATCCCGCGCGATGACCCCGGAGATGTGGAGCGGAATGTAGAAGATGTCGTTGTCGCTCGGGCGGTAGAAGATGTCCATGCCCGTGCGCAGGTCGAAGCGGAACCGGCCGTCCGGGGTCTGCGCGCGCATCTTCGTGTTCGGGTACGCGGGCACCTTCCGCATGGGGTGCCGGGGCTCCTCCAGGGCGGTGGTCTCGTACGCGGTGCCGGCCCGGTTGTAGTCGTCGCGCAGCCGGATCAGGTCGAACTTGTTCCGGGGGACCTCGACCTCGATGAGTTCGAGGGGCTCGTCGCCGGTGTTGCGGGTGCCGTGGAAGGCGCCCGCCCCGATGCGCAGGATCGTGCCGGCCCGGACGGGGATGTCGGCCCGGCCGAGGCCGGTGGTCACGCCGGTTCCGCCGAGGCAGATCAGGTAGGTGAGCTTGCGCGGGTGGACGTGCACGGAGGTGCCGGCGCCCGGCTCGATGTGCAGCGCCCACAGGTCGAAGAAGTCGTCGACGAAGGCGCGGTACTCGTAGCCCCACGGCTTCGGAATGACGTCGTTCAGGTGCGCGTCCTCGTCGAACTGCTCGTTGAACGCGCGCGCCCCGTCCTGGAGCAGGCGGTGCAGCTTGGCGATGTCCGCCCGGCCCGGGTCGACCCGTACCGGCTGATGGGAAGGTGCCTCGGTCGCTGTGGCGACCGGGGCCTCCTGAGTGATGGTCATTATTCCCCCGTTTTCTTCGTTTGGCGATTTCCTGCCGGTTCCCCCCGGCGGCATGTACAGCCAACCAGGTGCCCGGCTCGTCGCTCAAATAAGAAAACTTGGGTGGGGCATAACCGCACTCCACCTGGAATTACCCGCTCCGCGCCGGGAAATCCGGCATTAAACATTCCGCAATGAGGGACGCCTTTCGCGCCGTCAGCCCGCGGTGCGCGGAATGGCGCGTTCCCATGTGCGGTGGAACACGACCTCGCCGCCCTCCTTGCAGACGACCTCGTTCGAGGTCAGGAAGGAGTCCGCGTCGCAGCGGATCTCGGAGCGGGTGTCGATGGTGACGTCCCAGGCGAGCTCCGGGCGGTGCAGCCGGATCGACCAGTCGGAGCGGGTGCGGGCGGTCAGGGGCCCGGACTCGGCGATCGTGTACGTCTCCAGGGCGTCCTCGGTGAACTCCAGGCCGTCGGGGTAGACGCGGGTGCCGCCGTAGCGCGGGTCGACCTCCAGGCGCCATTCGCCGCGCGCGACGTCCCGGACCACCAGCCGCTCGGGCCGTGGCTCCTCCAGGGTGGCCGGGTAGCTGACGCCAAGCGGCGCGGACTGCTCGGGCTCCTCGAAGGAGACGGCGTCCTCGGTGCGGGCCCGTACCGGCAGGGTCAGGGAGGAGCCGGCCGGGTCGAGGGTGAAGCCCGCGGCGTCGGGCTGGGGCCAGATCCAGGGCCAGTACGTGGAGGAGACGGCCAGCCGGACCCGGTGGCCGGGCGGGAAGGTGTGGCCGATGCCGTTGAGCTCGAAGCCGACGCTCTCCCACTCGCCGATCTGCGCCTCCACCGCCCGGTCGCGGCCGTAGCGGGCGGAGAGGTTGAGCACGCCCCGGGTGACCAGGGTGGAGGAGCCGTCCGGGGCGACGTCGCAGAGCCGGGCGATCACCTGGCCGGTGGGCGCGGGCGTCATGAGGTGGAGGCTGACGGAGGGGCGGCCGAGGATCTCGATGGGCTCCCCGTCGGCCGGCACGGCGAAGTCGAAGCAGGCCGAGTGGGCGTCCTCGCCGCGCTGGTCCGGCGGCAGGTCGGCGTCGTTGCCGAAGGGGAAGAAGCGGCCCGCGTCGAGCCCGGTCTGCTGGGGCGAGAGGACCGGCAGCGGTGCGCCCTGGAAGGCGTACGTGACGGGCGTGACATGCGGGGAGGGCCAGGAGGGGTCGGTGACCCAGCGGCCCGGCAGCTCCTCGTACACGGTGGCCGGCGGGTGCGACTCGCTGATCCAGGAGCGCAGCAGCGGCTCGGCCATCACGTCGTTGTCGGCGCCCTTGAGGTGGTGGTCCCACCAGCGCAGGGTCTCCTGGAGAAAGCCGATCGCGGGGCCCGGCGGCAGCCCGCGGTCCGGGTACTGGTGCGACCAGGGCCCGATGATGCCGCGCACCCGGTCCTGGGGGAGGTGCTCGACGAGCCGGAGCACGGTGTCGCGGTACGGGTCGTGCCAGCCGCCGACGGCGAGGACGGCGGCCCGCACCGCGGAGTAGTCCTCGCAGACGCTGCCGTGCCGCCAGTAGGCGTCGCGGGTCTGGTGGGCGAGCCAGGTGTGGATGAAGGGCTCCACGGCTTCGAGCCGCTTCAGCCACATCGCCTTCCACTCCTCGCCGACGTACTGCGGGTCCGGCGGGCGGGCGACGAAGGCGAGCATGGTGGCCGCCCAGGCGTGCATGTCGACGGCGAGGACGGAGCCGCCCATGTAGTGCACGTCGTTGTCGTAGCGGTCGTCGGTCGAGCAGACGGTGACGACCGCCTTCAGCGGCTCGGGGGCGAGCGCGGCGATCTGGAGCGAGTTGAAGCCGCCCCAGGAGATGCCGAACATGCCGACCTTCCCGGTGCACCAGGGCTGCTCGGCGAGCCAGTTCACGACGGCCACCCCGTCGGCGAGCTCCAGGGCGTCGTACTCGTCGCCGGGCAGCCCCTCGCTGTTGCCGTGACCGCGCACGTCGACCCGTACCGAGGCGTAGCCGTGGCCCGCGTACCAGGGGTGGCGCTGCCAGTCGCGGGGCGCGGTCCAGTCGGTCAGCCGGTACGGCAGGTACTCCAGGAGGGCCGGTACGGGCTCGTCGGTGAGCGGGCGCCACACGCGGGCGTAGAGCCGTGTCCCGTCCGGCATCGGGATGCGGATGTCCTCGTGGCGGGTCTCGTACGGGAAGTCGGTGCGGATGTGCATGACGGACCTCGGCGCAATCCTCAGTGGACGGGGTGCATGGTGCGGCGCAGCCAGGGCGCCAGGGCGATCACGGCGAGGCCGACGGCGACCGCGATGGCACCGTTCACGCCGAAGTACGCGGGCTTGGAGACGTCGTCGTAGAGCTTCACGGTCTGGGCCTGGATGCCGTTGGCGAGGGCCAGGGAGAGGAACCAGAGCGACATCGTCTGGCTGCCGAAGGCCTTGGGCGCCAGCTTGCTGGTGGCGGACATCCCGGAGGTCTCCAGGAGCACGTCGCCGAGGCCGAGCAGCAGGTACGAGCCGACGATCCACCAGGCGGCCATCTGGTACGTGTCGTCGGCGTGCCCGGAGGTCGGCAGGACCATCAGGAGGAACGAGAGGCCGCCCAGGATCACCCCGAAGGCGATCTTGTTGGAGGCGTGCGGCTGCCGGGGGCCCATCCGCGCCCAGACGGCGGCCACCACGGGCGCCAGGAGCACCTCGAAGGCGCCGAGGGCGGAGGCGTACCAGCTGGCCGGGAAGTCGAAGCCGAGGATGGTCGTGCGGGCGTTGGTGGAGGCCAGCAGGATCATCGTCGAGTACGCCTGGAAGAGGATGAAGTTGAACGCCACCGAGGCCAGGAAGAGCACGACGTACGGCTTGAGGCGGCCCCGCTCCTCGGCGGTCACCCGGGGGCTGGTGAACATCACCCAGAAGTAGACGACCGGCGCGATCACCGAGATCAGGGTGAGCAGGTCGACGAAGCGGTCCATGGTCAGCCAGCCGGCCATCGCGAGGGCGGCGGCGACGAGGGCGGTGGCCAGCGCGCCGACGATCATGATCCTGACCGCGCGGCGCAGGGCCTCCGGGGCGAGGGCGTATTCGGCGGAGTGCTTGCGCCCGGCCAGGTGACGGCGGCCCGCCACGTACTGGATCAGGCCGAAGGTCATGCCGATCGCGGCGGCGGAGAAGCCCCAGTGCCAGCCCTTGTGGTCGCCGAGCCAGCCGGTGATCAGCGGGCCCGCGAAGGCGCCGATGTTGATCGCCATGTAGTAGAGCGCGAAACCGGCGTCGCGGCGCTCGTCGTCGGTGCGGTAGAGCTTCCCGACCATGGTGGCCACATTGGGCTTCAGCAGCCCCGTACCGGCACTGATGAGCCCGAGCCCGACCCAGGTCATGGCGGGGGTGGGCACGGCCATCGCGTAGTGGCCGCAGGCGATCAGGATGCCGCCGTAGAGCACCGCGCGGTACGAGCCGAGGATCCGGTCGGCCAGCCAGCCGCCGGCCACCGAGACCAGATAGACGAGGGTGCCGTACGCGGCGGAGACCGAGGCGGCGGTGCCCGGGTCCATGCCCATGCCGCCGTGGGCGACGGTGTCGGCGAAGTAGAGGACGAGGATCGCCTGCATCCCGAGGAACGAGAAGCGCTCCCAGACCTCCAGGCCGGAGAGGGTGAGCAGCCCTCTCGGCTGCCCGAAGAACGCGTGGTCGTCCTCGGGCGGCGGCTGCTCGCCGTTCGTGTCGGTGTCGATCGCTGTTCGGGACAAAACGCCTACTCCTGGTCGTATGAGCTGATCACGAACATACCGGGGGTGACGGGAAGGCGCCCACGGTGATCGAAACGTGACCGGATACGCTGGCTTGAGCGAATCGACCGACACATCGACAATCCGAGTGGTCGGAACAGCGTCAGCAGGCGTCAGCAGACAGGAGACCCCCTCGTGACCGTCGTCGGGCCGTTCGGTCTTAGCGTGCGGGACCAGGCTCTCGAAGCCGATGTCCAGACCGGCTTGGCGGCGGTGGAGGCCGGCCTCCTCGACGCCACCAAGAGCGACGTGCCGTTCATCACGGAGGCCGCCCAGCACCTGGTGCTGGCGGGCGGCAAGCGGTTCCGGCCGCTGCTCGTGATGCTCGCCGCCCAGTTCGGCGACCCCTACGCGCCGGGTGTCGTGCCCTCGGCCGTCGTCGTCGAGCTCACCCACCTCGCCACGCTCTACCACGACGACGTCATGGACGAGGCGGACGTGCGCCGGGGCGTGCCCAGCGCGAACACCCGCTGGGGCAACTCCATCGCCGTCCTCACGGGTGACTTCCTCTTCGCCCGCGCCTCGCACACGCTCGCGGACCTCGGACCCGAGGCCGTACGCATCCAGTCCGAGGCGTTCGAACGGCTCGTCACCGGCCAGATCCTGGAGACCGCGGGCCCGCAGGACGGCCGCGACCCCGTCGACCACTACCTCGACGTGCTCTCCGGCAAGACCGGCTCGCTCGTCGCCGTCTCCTGCCGCTTCGGCGCCATGATGTCCGGCGCCGACGCCGGCGTCGTCGACATCCTCACCCAGTACGGGGAGCGGCTCGGCGTCGCCTTCCAGCTCGCCGACGACGTCCTCGACATCGCGTCCGACTCCCACGAGTCCGGCAAGACCCCCGGCACCGACCTCCGCGAGGGCATCCCGACCCTCCCCGTCCTCCGCCTCCGCGCCGCCGCGGCCGCCCACGGCCGCCCCGAGGACCTGGAGCTCGTCGCCCTCATCGACGGCGACCTCACCGACGACACCCGCCACGCCGAAGCCCTCCGCCGCCTCCGCGCCCACCCCTCCCTCGACCAGGCCCGCCACGACACGATCCGCTACGCCCAGGAGGCCCGCGCGATGCTGGCCCCACTGCCGGAGGGGTACGCGAAGTCGGCCCTTGAGGAGATGTGCGACGCGGTGGTGCATCGGGCGGGGTAGGGGTTCTCGGGGTGGGGTCATCCTGGAGAGGTACGGCAGGTTGATCCCGGGGGCTGACGTTTTCGGGGCGTCGGGTTGGTGTGATGGATCCATCGACCAAGGTGCCCACGGAGGTAGCGCAGACCATGGCAACGAACGAAAACCGTCAGCGTAAGGCGAGCCGTTACGTCGTCCCGGTCGCCGTGGCGGGGGTGGCGGCGGCCACGATCGGTCTCGTCCCCGCGCTCGCGGCGTCCGGCGACCCGGACCTGCCCCAGATCACCGCGCAGCAGCTGATCGAGAAGATCGCCGCTTCGGACACGCAGACCCTGTCCGGCACGTTCAAGATCAGCACCGACCTGGGCCTGCCGTCCTTCGCGGGCCTGCTCCCGGCCGCCCCGGCCGGCTCCTCGTCCGCCGACCCCGCCGACAGGCTGACCCAGCTCGTCTCCGGCTCGCACACCCTGCGCCTCGCGGCGGACGGGCCCGACCGGCAGAAGCTGACCCTGCTGGACGGCTCCGACGAGTACAGCCTGATCCACAACGGGAACGACGTCTGGGCGTACGACAGCAAGTCCAACGAGGTCTTCCACGAGAAGGCCGAGGGCGGCAAGGGCGCGAAGGCCGAGAAGGAGCTGCCCGGGACGCCCAAGGAGCTCGCCGACGAGGTCCTGAAGGCGGCCGGTGACACCACCTCGATCACCGTCGGCGGCACCGCGAAGGTGGCCGGCCGGGACGCGTACCAGCTGGTGATCAAGCCCAAGCAGTCCGGCTCGACCGTCGAGTCGGTCAAGATCTCGGTGGACGCCAAGACCGGCACCCCGCTGAAGTTCACGCTGGCCTCGGTCAGCGGTGGCAAGCCGGTCGTCGACGCGGGCTTCACCAAGGTCGACTTCGCCAAGCCGGACGCCTCCACCTTCGCCTTCAAGGCGCCGAAGGGCGCGAAGGTCACGGAGGGCGCGGCCGAGAAGGGCGCCCACGAGGGCGCGGACAAGCCCTTCGGTGGTCTGGCCGACCTGGGCGGCTTCGGTGGCCTCGACGGGAAGGACGGCTCGGTCAACGTCATCGGCGAGGGCTGGACCACCATCGCCAAGCTGGACTCCGGCGCCCCCGCGCCCAAGACCGACGAGGCGCCGAAGGAGGTCCAGGGCTTCCTGGACGCCCTCGGCGACAAGGTCAGCGGGAAGTTCGGCTCCGGCACCGTCTTCAAGACGAAGATCGTCAACGCCCTGATGACGGACGACGGCAAGGTCTACGTCGGCGCGGTCACGCCGCAGACCCTCGTGGACGCCGCGAACTCCGGTAAGTAAGCACTGAGTTGGGACCCCGGGTGGGTCGGGGCTGTGGTCACCGACCCACCCGGGAGTTCTTGTTGCGTGTGACTTACGGGAACGTCAGCTTGAACTGGTTGATGTAGCCCGTGTCCGCCGCGGCCTTGTCCTGGACGCGCAGCTGCCAGACACCGTTGGCGACCTCGGAGGAGGCGTTCACGGTGTACGTCTGGTTGATGTTGTCCGCGCTGCCGCCGGCCCGGTTGCTCAGGTTGTAGACCGAGCCGTCCGGGGCGATCAGGTCGACGATCAGGTCACCGATGTAGGTGTGGACGATGTTCACGCCGACCGCCAGGTTCGCCGGGGCGTTGCCCGTCACCCCGGAGACCGTCACCGAGGACGTCACCGCGGCGCCGTTGTCCGGGACCGTCACATCCGTGTCGTTGGTGAAGACCGTGCCCGTCGGCGGGGTCGTCGTACCGCTCGAAAGGTTCCACACGGCGTACGCGATGGCGTCGGAATTGCGGTCCAGCGCCGTGTCGTTGATGTTCGCGGACGTGTCGCACGACGCGTGGTAGCAGCGGTCGAACGCGAGGCCCGAGGTGCCGCCCCACTTCTGCGCCTGGGCGGCGGTCTTGATGTAGTCGGCGCCCGAGAAGAGCCCGCCGACCGGGATGCCGACGTTCTTGAACGGCGCGTGGTCCGAGCGGCCGTCGCCCTCGGTCTCGATCTCCGTCGGGATGCCGACGCCGGCGAAGTAGTTCTTGAAGGTCTGCTCGATCGTCGGGTCGTCGTCGTAGACGAAGTAGCCCGGGTTGGGCGAGCCGATCATGTCGAAGTTCAGATAGCCCGTGATCTTCGAACGCTCCGCCGCGGGCAGGTTGTTGACGTAGTACTTCGAGCCGATCATCCCGTACTCCTCGGCGCCCCACCAGCCGAAGCGGATGTGCTTCGTGGGCTGGAGCTGGGCGCGGGAGACGGCGAGCGCGGTCTCCAGGATGGCCGCGGAGCCGGAGCCGTTGTCGTTGATGCCGGGCCCGGCGGTCACCGAGTCGAGGTGCGAGCCGGACATGACGACCTGGTTCGGGTCGCCGCCCGGCCAGTCGGCTATCAGGTTGTAGCCGGTGGCGCCGTTGTACGTGAACGGCTGGAGCGTGGTGGTGTACCCGGCGGCGTCCAGCTTGGCCTTCACGAAGTCGACCGAGGCCTTGTAGCCGGTACGGCCATGGGCCCGGTTGCCGCCGTTGGCGGTGGCTATCGACTGGAGGTCGGCGAGGTGCTGCTTGACGTTGGCCACGGGTATGTCGGGCGGGGTCACGGCCTGCGTCGTGGCGGTGGCGGCCGGGGCCGCACCGGCGAGGGCGCCGAGCACGAGCGCCGAGGCTCCGACGACGGCGGAAAGTCTCGCGGAGATTTTCATGTGGGGGCTCCGGATTCCGAACTGGGGATGGGACGGAACGTACGAGCGCCTCGGGCCAGGGGAGGCACGAGGCGTTGGAGCTGTGCGGTTGCGCTGTGTGTGACGAATGTTCAGTGAGAGTTTGACATCGCGTCAAGGGCGGAATCCGGTCAGGGGTGTTCGCTGTACGGACACCTCCTGTCGGCGGTCGGGCTCAGCTCTGCCGGCGGCGGCGCAGGCGGACGCCCACGAGGCACGCGGCGCCCAGCGCGACCGCGATGCCGCCGATCCCGAGCGCCCGGGGTGGGGACTGGGCGGCGCCGGTCTGGGCTAGGGCGCCGGAGGGGGTAGGGGTAGGGGTGGGGGTGGGGATCGGAGTGGGGGTGGGGCGGGGAGTGGGCTCCTGGCTGGGGGAGTGGCTCGGCTCTCGGCTCGGCTCGCGGCTGGGGTCCTGACTCGGGCCCTTGCTGGGCTCCCGGCTCGGCTCGTGGCTCGGCTCCTTGCTGGGGCCCTCGCTCGGCTCCCCGCTCGGCTTCTCCTCAGGGTCGCTCGGGGCCACGATCTCCGACGCCTCCCAGTAGTCCTCCGGGCCGATGTTGACGTCGGTGCTCGGTCGCGGGCCGAGGAGGAACTCGGTGAGCGGCGCGTCCTTGGTGAACTTGAGCCGCATCGGATAGGTGGTCTTCCCCGGGGCCACCACCGTGCCCCCGATCGGCAGGATCGCGGTGACGTCGCGCTGTCCTCCCAGCGCCCGCAGATCGGCATCGCGCCACGTGCCGCCGACACGCATCTGCAGGCTCATGAGCGACGGGGCGAGATCCGGATCGGGATAGATAGTGCTCACCTCCATACCGAGGACGAACGTGTCCGCGTCCATCACCTCCCCCGTGGTGTTCTCCAGCACGAGGTCGAACTCCCCCCCAGTCGCCGCCCGGGACGAACTCGGCAGGGACCCCGGTCAGCACCGCCGCCAGGCCGGTCGCCGGGACGCGGGAGGCGGAGGCGGCTGAGGCGGCGGGGCGCGCCACCTCCGCCGCGTCGGCGGGTGCCACCGCCAGGAGCATCGGGGTGGCCGCGAGGGCGACGACCGGGACCGTCATGCGTATGCGCTTCAAGGGAATGCCGTTTTCTTCGGGGACGTACGGACAACGCCCCCACCCTCGTCACGAAACTGACGCCTCGGCAGCCCCTGCCCCCCTATGGGCCCATAAGTCCGCTGTATGGCCACAAGCGCACGAATCCGCACCGAAAGTCGCTATCTTTGCCCCGAATGTCCCGTTCATTCCATCCATCCATCCATCCATCCCGATCCGGAGGTCCCCATGGCTTCGCGCCTCAACCCCTACATCAGCTTCGACGGCGACGCCCGTCAGGCGATGGAGTTCTACCAGCAGGTTCTCGGTGGGGAGCTGGTCGTGCGGACCTTCGGTGAGTACGGCGGGCCCGACCCGTCGATCGCCGACAAGGTCATGCACGGCATGCTGGAGACCCCGAGCGGCTTCACGCTGATGGCCAGCGACACCCCGCCGGGGATGACGTACAACCCCGGCACCAACATCACCATCAGCCTCAGCGGCGACAACGCCGACGAACTGCGCGGGTACTGGGAGCAGTTGTCCGTCGGCGGGACTGTGAGCGTGCCGCTGGCGAAGCAGATGTGGGGCGACGAGTTCGGCGCGTGCGTGGACCGGTTCGGCATCTCCTGGATGGTCAACATCACCCAGGCGTGATGCCGAACGGCCCGTCGTCGGCGCGGGTGCGTCAGGGCTGGGACGTCACCGGGCGCATCGCGATACCCTCCGTGCCCGCCCAGTACGTGACGAACTGCCCGTCGTCCGCCGGGAACGACGCCACCGGCATCCGCAGCGCCACCGGCTTCTCCGGCTCGGCCTCGCCGCCGGGGCTGCCGAGGCCGATGGTCATGGACTTCACGTCGTACGTGTCCCTGTGGCCGCCGGTCGCGAGCAGACCCGCGTACGCCTTGCCGCCGGGGGCGAGCGTGAGTACCTCGCCCGGGTCGGTCGCCCGCTTGGCCGGGGTCGGGCCCTTCGCGTTGCCGAGCGTGACCTCGGGGGCGCCCTGGAGGTCGCACTTCCGGCCGCTGGTGTTGGTGGCGACGAGCATGATGTGGCGGACCGGCTCGCCCGGCACGTCGTAGCTCTTCGCGGAGAACGACAGGTCCCGGTGCGTGCAGAGCCCGACCTCGGAGCTCTGCGAGCCGCCACCGCCGCCGCCACTGCTGGGGCTGGCCTTCGGCGGCGCGCTCGAACGCGACGGGCTCGGCGCGGTCGTCGCACTGGTCGACTCCGAGGGACCGGCCGAGTCCGTGGGGCTGGCCGAGTCCGTGGCTGTCGCCCGGTCCGACGCCTTGCCCCCGGCGGCGGCACCGTCAGAGCCGGGCCCGCAGGCGGCGGTCGCGAGGAGCGCGGCGACGGTCACGGCGCCGAGGGCGAAGGTCCGCCGAAGGGCGGGACGTCTGGAGCTGGTGCGGACGACGGCGTTCATGGTTTCCCCCTGGTGATGCACGGTGTACGCCCTGATCGGGCAGGGTGATTGTGCATCACAGGGCGCCCCCAACTCGCAGCCGTTGCCGTTCTGTTGATGTTCTGTGGCCTAGCCCGCCGGT
This sequence comes from Streptomyces sp. NPDC094032, assembly GCF_040303965.1. NCBI lineage: Bacteria > Bacillati > Actinomycetota > Actinomycetes > Kitasatosporales > Streptomycetaceae > Streptomyces > Streptomyces sp. NPDC094032. The sequence continues at coordinate 419,079 of NZ_JBEOUE010000002.1, forward strand.
TGCGGCGGCTTTCGGGTGCGCGTGGTGAGCGGGTTGATGATCATGTTCTGGCCGCCGCCGTACTGCTGCTCATGGAAGGACTGGCCCTGATCGGTCCCGTACATGCGGAAGAACCAGCGGGTCGGCGCCTGGACGTCCTTGGAGAGCCGGGTGTACTCCGACTTCGCGTCGAGCCCCGCTTTCTTCGCTTCCCTCTCCACCAGCTCTTGCAGGAGCCGCATGAAATCGATGCCCTCGGGGTTCTGCGGGTAGTCCGGCTTGCCGAAGAGTTTGTTGATCTTCGCCGTGAAGGTTTCCTCGTAGTTGACGACCAGCTCGTTGTAGAGCATGCGCTGGGCGTCGCTGAAGTTGTCGCCCCTGGTGTAGTTCTCCAGGGTCACGCGGTCGCCGCCGGCCTGGGCGACCACGCCCGCGAAGTGGAGGTTCCACGTCAGGCCCCCCGGTACCTGGGGGCCGCCGGGGGCTGCGTAGTCCATCTGGTCGAACCTGCCGTTCTCGCCGATGGAATAGATGCCGAAGGCCTCGCCGATCGACGGGGCCGCGTGCTCGTTGGCGCCGAGCTCCTGGGCACCCTGCAACCCTCCGGCCGCGTGCGCCAGGCCGTAGCGCTCGCCGAGAGTTGTCGGGTCGCCCGCCTGGCCGTTCGGGCCGTAGAGCAGCCTGCCGGCGAGCTCCTTCGCCGAAAGGACCGTTCCGTCAGGTGTGGTGTGTTTCTGGGGCGCCGGTGCGAGGTGGGGATCGCCCTCGCGGCTGACCCAGCTCCCCATCCCGATGACCCCGCCCGCGACGCGGACGCACTGGTGCTCCACGAGGTTCGCGAACTGCTCGGCGCGGAAGGCGCCGCCGCGTCTGATCGCGGTCACCTTCTGAAGGGTCCTGGGCGTGCCGTCGTCGTCGACGGTGATCGTGGTGTTCCCGACCCGTATGAGCTCGATCGCGCTCCCGGCGTTCGCCAGGGCCTCGTTGGCCTCGGTGAGGCGGGCCGCGGTGGCGTAGAACTCCTTCGGCTCCTCCTCGCTCTCCATCACGGCGAGTGAGAAGTCCTGTGAGACGCGCACCTGCGTGGCGGCGGTGGCCGCGTGGGCGGTGACCACGTGGTCGATCGCGTACGGCAGCTGGCCGGCGGTGTCGTTGTCGTCCAGCACTCCGCTCAGGGCCTGCGTCTGGAAGTGCGGGCCGTCTCCGCCGCCGGTCGTGACCGGCCGCGTGGTGTAGCGCTGCACGGCCGGCATGGCCTCGGGTACGGGGCCGGCCGTCTCGCTCCCGGCGCGCTGGACGGTGTCGGGTGCGGGGCCCGCAAGGGCCCGTGCGGCGTTGGTCTCGGCTTCGCGCTCGAACCGGTCGGAGGGGTCGGAGACCCTGAGGCCGGATCCGTTGTCGGTCCCGGCGACGGGGCCCTGCCGCTGCTGGATGACGTGGGTCAGTTCGTGCGCGAGGGTGTGCCGGTCCGCGCCGCCGTCGCCGATGACGACGTGGCTGCCGGAGGTGTAGGCGCGGGCGCCGACCTCGGCCGCGGATGCCTTCGCGGCGCTGTCGGTGTGGATACGTACGTCGGAGAAGTCCGCGCCCAGTCGGGACTCCATGTCGGTACGGGTGGCCTCGTCCAGCGGCCGCCCCGGCGCGCGCAGGACGCCGTGTACGGCGGAACGCCGCACCGAGGCGGCCGCGGGGTGCCCGGCCAGCCGCAGCATCTGGACGACGGCGGCGTTGCCGGCGGTGGCCTGGAGGCCCATGAGGCCCTGCGGTTCCACGGCGCGGGTCGGTGGCTGCTTCCCGACGGGCGTACGTTCGCGGTCGGCCCGATCGGCCCGGTCGGCCTTGTCGCGCCTGACGTTCTCGGGACCGTTCAAGGGACACCGCCTCCACGGGAGTTCAATGCCTGGCACCTCAGGCTAGGGTCTGCGTCCACGACCGAGACGAAGACCGACGCGGCTTGGCCGGAACCGCCACTCGGCGCGCGCGGTCGAGGCCGACCCGGCTCCCTCAGGAGAGCAACTTGCTGACGCACATCGCGGTCAGCGCTCCGCTGCACGACGCGGCCAGCAGAGCCATGAAGATGCTCTCCTGGGGATATCCGTCGACCTGCACTCTGGTCGGCCGGGCTGGGTCGTAGACGACACCGACCTTTTGCCGGGGGCCCTGTCGTTCGGGCGGGTGGGGCTTGCCCGTAAGGGATTCGGCTTCGACTCGGGCACCCCCCGGCGGAGTGAAGGCGACGACGAGGAAGTATCGGGGATCCCCGTCGGTGTCCTTCTCCTCACGAACACCGACCACCTCGGCCTTGATCCGCTTGCCGCGGACCATGAGGCGAAAGCCGACCCACGCGCTGGCGAGGCAGGCGACGGCGACGAAGCCGCACATCAACGCGCCCAGCCCTGCGACGATGTCTATGGAGGTCACGCCCACAACGTAGCTGGCCACCTGCGCGGCTGTCGCGGGCGTCACCGGAGCGCCTGGCTGCCCCCCCCCAGCAACTCCGCACCCCCTGCGCCGTATCCTCCTCGACCTCGTCGAGGTGGCGCCGTAATCCACTCGGCGATCAGCACCGACCATGGTCTACTTCTGGCCACCGTATCGATCGACGACGAGACGCCCGAGGTCATGACCAACCACTGCTGCGAGACGATGAACCGGCAGGTGAACGTGGCCTGCGACCAGCACGCCGACCCCTTCTCCTGCCCGGACGCGCTGGTCGCGTTCAGCGCCAAGTTCCAGGAGTACGGGCTGATCATCCACGACGGCGGCACGGCGACGAGCACCATCGAGTTCTGCCCCTGGTGCGGACGGCGTCTCCCCGAGTCGCAGCGGGACCGGTGGTTCGACGAACTGGAGCGCCGCGGGATCGATCCGTGGGAGGACGAGGTCCCCGCCGAGTTCGAGGACGCCCGCTGGCTCGCCTCCACGGAGCCCGCCCAGGGCGCGTGACGGCTCACCGGGCGGGGCCCGAGTGGACATGGCGGGCCAGGCTCCACGTCGCGACCGGGAGGATCGGGGTCACGACGGTGGGCACGAGGGCGCCGGCGACCAGCGCGGCCACGTCGAGCGCCCCCGCGCGTTCGCACGTGCCCCCGGTGGTGCCGCAGCGCGTGTCGAACGAGTCCCCGGGCGCCATGCTGTCCGCGCCCGCCGCCGCCAGCCGCCCGCTCACGACCGTACGCCCGTCGTTGGACGTGAACGTGCCGGTGCACGCGGTAAGCGGCCCTCCCTTGCCGCCGCTCTCCACCTCGCAGGCCGTCGCGACGAACCGCCCCCGCTCACTGCCGATCCCCATCCCCGTCCCGACCGCGCTCCACGCCCGCGCGCACATCCACACCATGAACACCGTGACGAACGCCCCGCCCAGCACGACCAGCCCCCGGGCCGCCCATGTCCCGGCCGCCGTCAGTTCCCCGTTCGCCATGCGCCGCACGCTCCCACCCGCCCGGGCTCCCCGTCATCGCCGCTCTTCGGCAGCGAAGGCGCCCGTTCCTTGCCGGGGCTCCGACCGGTCAGGCCGCCGCCGTACCCGCACCCGTACGGGCCTGATCCTCGCGGCAGTCGGCGCACAGGCCGTCCGGGCCCGGCGTGCCCCGGAAGGGGCGCCCGCAGTCGTCGCACTCCGGGAATGGCGAGCGGGGGGACGTGATCGTCATCCACCCGCCATGGCGTGCCGGTGCGGGGGTCGGGGGCAGGGGTGGGGGCAGGAGGGTGGTGAGGCGGTGGGCGAGGAGGGCGGCCGGGTGGGCCAGGTTGGCCGGGAGTGCCGCCGTCAGCGTGCGGAGCACCGCTTCCGGGTGGGCGCCTCTGTCCAGCCAGACCGTTACGTCCGGGGCCAGGCGTGCGATGTCGCGTTCGCCGAGGAGGAGGCGGGGGTCGTGGACGCGGAGGCTTGCGAGGAGGGTGGCGGCGGGGTGGTCGCGTTCCGCGAGCGGCGGGGGCGGCGGCGGGAGCGGGTGCGGCCTGGCCGGGGGGTCCGACGGCTCCGGGGGCTCCGAGCGCGGCGGGGGCTCGGGCTTGTCCTTGGGGTTCCGAGCCCCTACGGGCTTCCCCGTCTTCCGTACGGGGTCGGGCTCAGCCCCCGGGCGGTTGTACGAGATCGTGCGCGGCACGAAGCGGCCGTCGGGGAGGCGCTCCCTGGTCCGCTTCAGGCAGCCGGCCGCCTCCAACTGCCGCAGGGCCGCCGCCACCCGCAGCTCGCTCTCCGCGTGGACGGCCGCGATGGCCTTGATCCCGACGGAGGCGCCCGGAGGGAGTGCCTGGAGGTAGGCGTGCAGGCCCTTCGCCGTCAGGGACAGCGTGCGGTGCAGGGCGACGTCGTTGCTGATGACCGTGTAGCGGGTCGTCAGGCGGACATTGACGTGTACGAGCCCGGAAGCGGGCGCGGGCGCGCTAGTCTTCTTCGTATCCATCGGGAAGGTTTCGCTTCCTCGGTGGTCAGGCCCTCGATCGGGATTCGCAGTCCCGGCCGGGGGCCGACGTATGTGTGGGGTTGTCGGCGTGAGCATATGCCAGGCAACCGGGCAGAAATCCAGCCCAGTTGGCGCAAGTCACTCGACCGAGTGACGGGCCGCCTCGGGGAGGCTGGAGGGGTTGGGAGGGTATTTCCCCCGGTTCTTTAAAGCCTTTACGTCGTGGCCCTCCGCGTCGTGGACGCCCGCGACGCGGGCCGTTACGGCAGGGCCAGTTCCGCCCAGACGGTCTTCCTGGGCGGGGGCCCCACCCGAACGCCCCAACTCCCCGCGAACGCCGCCACGAGCAGCAGCCCGCGCCCCGATTCCGCCTCGCCGGGGCTGCCGACGCGCGGGAGGCGGTCACCCCTCGTGTCCGTGACCTCGATACGGAGCGTGTGCGCGGCGGCGTACAGCCCGAGCCGGAAGTCCCGGCCCGGCACCCGCCCGTGCGTCACGGCGTTGGCCGCCAGCTCCGCCACGATCTGCGCGGCCGTCTCCGCGACGGGCTCCAGCTCCCACGAGCGCAGCTGCTCGACGGCGAGGAGGCGGGCGAGGCGGGCGCCTCGGCGGGTGGCGGAGAGCTGGATTCCGAATTGGCGTACGGACGCCAAGAGTTGGGTTGGTTCCTGATTCATGTCACCCAGGGTGGCGGGGTGTGCTTACGCTGCCCATCGAACAGGTCATTACGTACGGTCACTGTCCCGAGACTGTCCGGCGCTGTCTTGCCTGTCTCGGACGTCGCACCGGGTAGGGGCCGCCACAAGGAGGTGGGCGCGAATGAGCGTGGACGAAGCGGACGGCGTCGTCGTGAAGCAAGGCTGGGAGGTCGACCCGGACGACGAAGCGGGGAAGGCCATCCTGGCCGGGGTCGGCCGCGCGCTGAAGGCGTGGCGAGAGGCGAAGGGGCTGCGGGCTGCCGAGATGGGCGGCCTGACCGGCTACGGCGAGGACATGATTCGGAAACTGGAGCGGGGCGATCGGATCCCGCGCCCGGAGTTCCTGGACAAGTTCGACGCGGTCCTGGGGGCGAACGGGCTTGTCGCCGAGATGAAGAAGGACATCGAGGAGGTCCGCTATCCGAAACGGATCCGGAATCTCGTGAAGCTGGAGCGGCGAGCGGTCGAGTTCTGCATGTACAGCAGCTACAACATCCACGGTCTGCTTCAGACCGAGGAGTTCTCGCGGGCGATCATGCGTACCTGGCGTCCGGCGTACGGTCCGGACGAACTGGAGCGGTACGTGGCGGCGCGGGTTGCCCGCAGTTCGGTACTGAAGAAGAGTCCGGCGCCGGAGTTCAGCTTCATCCAGGAAGAGGTGTCGCTGCGGAGGCCTGTTGGCGGGAGGGGGGTACTGCGTCGGCAGCTCGAACATCTGCTTGCGGTAGGCGAGATGCCGCACGTGGAGATCCAGGTGATGCCGACCGAACGTGCCGACCATCCCGCTACCGGAGGACCCATCGCAGTCCTGAAATTCGCTGACGGCACGGCCGTCGGGCGCATGGACGGCGACTTCCACGGCCGCCCGGTCACCGACCTCAAACGGCTCAGGCTCCTGGAACTTCGCTATGGCATCATCCGGTCCAAAGCCCTCACTCCTGCGGAGTCGCGGGACTTCATCGAGCAACTGCTGGGAGAGACATGAGCGCCACTTCCGCACGGCATTGGTTCAAGAGCAGCTACAGCGACAGCAGCGATGGCAACGACTGCATCGAGGTCGCCGTCACCCCCGGCACCGTGCACATCCGCGACTCCAAGGACACCGAGGGCCCGCGCCTCGCGCTCGGTCGCGACTCCTGGGCCGGTTTCGTGGCGTACGCCTCGGGGGAGTAGCGGACCGTGGACTGGTTCAAGAGCAGCTACAGCAGCAGCAGCGAGGGTGACGACTGCGTCGAAGTCGCCCTCGACTGGCTCAAGAGCAGCCACAGCAGCAACAGCAGCGGTGAAGACTGCGTCGAAGTCGCTGCCACCCCCGGCACCGTCCACGTCCGTGACTCGAAGGACCGGGCCCGCGCCGCCCTCGGCTTCGGGCCCGGGGCCTGGACCGCGTTCCTGAGCTCCGCGTCCGAATAGCGCCAGCGTCCAGGCCGCGTGCGCGTGACTCTGGACGCATGGCAACCACCTACACCGCACAGCCCATCCCGCCCACCGCCCTCGCCGAGCTGCGCCGCAGCGACGACGCCGGGCGGGACTGTGTCCCCTACACCGTGACCGACGACGACGGCGTCGGCAGCCCCCTGCGGTGCTGCCTGCGCGGCGCGGTGGCGGGCGATCGGATCGCGCTCGTCTCGTACGCCCCGCTGCGCCGGTGGGCCGCCGGGGCGGGGGTCGACCCGGGGGCGTACAGCGAGCAGGGGCCCGTGTTCATCCACGCCGAGGAGTGCGGCGCGCCGGACGAGGACCCCAAGGCGTACCCCTTCGACCGCAGCGGCGCGCTGCGCACCCTGCGGCGGTACGACGCCCAGGGGCGGATCGCCGGCGGGCGGCTCCTGGAGATCCCCGAGGAGCCCGCCGAGGGCTTCGACCGGGGCTTCGACGACGCCTTCGCGGACCCGGACGTCGCCTTCGTGCACGTGAGGGCTGTGGAGTACGGCTGCTTCCTGTTCACCGTGCCGCGCCCCTGACGCGTCCTCCCGCATCTGTTCGGCCGGGTGGTCGGGCCCGTACGCTCGGTGGCCTTGAAGCTGGGGTTCTGAGGGGGAGTTCACGGTGCTCGGGAGCGAACTGGCACGGCTCGCGTTACTGCTGCTGACGGAGGGCGGGGACGGCGTCGGCCCGGCCAGGGTTCGGCTGCTCGTCGAGGACCGGCTGCGGACCAGCGAGCTCGGGGCCGCCGCCCTCGCCCGGTTCCGGGCGGAGCCCGGGGAGGGGAGCCTCGGGATCGTGGTGTCCGTCCTGGGCGACGAGATCGACCGGGACGGGACCTTCGCCCACTTTCTGGCGGAGGCCGTGGCCGAGGCGCGGGGTGGTCCGGCGGAGCCGGTGGGGCCGGTTCCGCCCGCGCCGCCGGTGCCGCCGGTGATGCCCGTGGTGTCGCCGACGTACCCGAAGCCGGACGGCCGGGGCCCGCTCCCCGCCGAGCTCGCCGGACGGAGGGTGTGGGTCTGGCTGCTCGGGATGCCCTCGATGGTCGCCGCCGCCGCTCTGGGAGTGCTGATCAGCAGCATCGGGCTCTTCGGCGCCGGCGCCGTGCTCGGCGTCGTCCTCACGTTCGGCGGCCCCGTCGCCTCCATCGTCCTCGCGGCCCGGACCCTGCGCCGCTACCGCGACGGATCCGTGCTCGCCGCGCTGATCGTGAGCTCCGTGCTCCTGCTGTGGATCCTGGGCGTCTTCCTCTCCCGCGTCGTCTGACGCTTCCGGGTCCAAAGGCCTTCCAAGTGGGGCTGGAGGCCCCGTAAGGGGAGGTCGAACGCGGGAACGGGGGGCCGGATGGTCGCCCTAGGCTCCTTTGATTATGCGTAGGAAAAATCTGAGGGCCGGGCTGGGCGGGCTCACCGCGATATCCCTGCTCGTGCTGCCCGTGGCCTCCGTGGGAGCGATCACGGGCACGGCGGCCGCCGCCGACCCGTCGCCGACCGCGTGCGACGGGACCGTCTCCCTCACCAACGGCGGTTTCGAGCAGCCGGCCATTCCGGACAACACGTTCCGCTTCGTGGCCGACAGCACCGTCCCTGGCTGGGAGACCAGTGAGACGGACCGCAAGATCGAACTCTGGTCGAGCGGCTACAAGGGCGTCCCGGCGGCGGAGGGGCGTCAGTTCGCCGAGCTGAACGCCAACGAGGACTCCACCCTCTACCAGGAGGTCGCGACCACCCCCGGCGAGGTACTGCGCTGGCGGCTCGACCACCGGGGCCGCACCGGCCAGGACACCATGGAGGTGCTCATCGGCGCGCCCGGCGGGAGCCTCGCCTCCCAGGGGCAGCTCACCGACGGCAAGGACGCGTGGGGCGAGCACTCGGGGACGTACAAGGTGCCCGAGGGGCAGACCACGACCCGGTTCGGATTCCGCGCGGTCTCCACCGCGAACGGCGACCCCACCACCGGCAACTTCCTCGACGGCATCAGCTTCGGCACCGGGCCGTGCCTCGTCACCACCAAGTCGGTCACGAATACGGACGACCACTCGCCCGCGCAGGTCGGTGACGTGCTCGAATACACCCTCGACGTACGCAACGGCGGCGGCGACCGGGCCGTGGACGTGGTCCTGGACGACGTGGTGCCCAAGGGAAGCGCCTACGTGCCGGGCTCGCTGAAGGTCGTCCAGGGCGCCGGCGCCGGGCAGCGTACCGACGCGGCCGGTGACGACAGCGCCGAACTGCGCGGGGACGCCGTACGGTTCCGGCTCGGCGCGGGCGCCACGGCGGAGAGCGGTGGCAGCCTCCAGCCCGAGGAGCGGGCGGTCGTGTCGTTCCGCGTGAAGGTCCTGACGGAGGCCGTCGGCGGCACCGTCGACAACACCGCCACCACCGGCTACGCCGACCCGCTCCACGAGGGGACGCTCACCGTCACCTCCAACACCACGGTGACGCCCGTCGGCCCCGCCGCCGACCTGGCGGTCACCAAGACCGCCGTGGACGAGCAGGTCGCGCCGGGCGAGACCGCCCGCTTCACCGTGACGCTGAAGAACAACGGCCCCTCGGACGCCGAGGGTGTCACGGTCACCGACACGGTCCCGGCGGGGCTCGAACTCGTCTCCGGGACGACCAGTACGGGTTCCTTCGACGCCGCCACCGGCATCTGGGCGGTGGGCAAGCTGGCCGCCGGAGCCACGGCCGAACTCACCGTCGAGACGCGGGTGAACGCGACGGGCGAGCTGACCAACCACGTGGTCGCCCGATCCGAGGACACCCCGGACCCGGATCTGTCGAACAATGAGGACGACGCGACGGTGACGTCGGTGACGGAGCCGGAGCCGACGCCGGATCCGACGGTGGATCCGACGCCGGATCCGACGGTGGACCCGACTCCGGACCCGACGGTGGACCCGACTCCGGACCCGACCGTGGATCCGACTCCGGACCCGACGGTCGACCCGACCCCGGATCCGACGGTGGACCCGACCCCGGATCCGACCGTGGATCCGACTCCGGACCCCACGGTAGACCCGACGCCGGACCCGACGGTGGATCCGACTCCGGACCCGACCGTGGACCCGACCCCGGACCCCACGGTGGATCCGACGGTCGACCCGACCGTGGACCCGACGCCGGATCCCACGACGGACCCGACCACGGACCCGACCACGGATCCGACTACCGACCCGACCACGGACCCCACCACCGACCCCACCCCGCACCCCACCACCGACCCGACCGGCTCGCCGGATCCCACCCCCACGTCGGATCCGACCCACACGCCCGGTCCCACCCACAGCCCGGCTCCCGCGCCCAGCGACGGTGGCGGCGGCGGTGGACTGGCCAGTACCGGTACGACGGCCCTCGTGGCGGGAGTCGCCGCCGTGGGCTGCATCGCGGCGGGAGTGCTGCTGCGTAGGAGCGGCCGCAGGTCACGGCGTTCGTAGCGTCGGGACGACGACGGTTCGAGGCCCGGCCCCGCTCAAGGGGCCGGGCCTCGGGCGTGCCGGCGACTCGGCGCCTCAGCCGAAGAGGACCGAGCCGAGCCCCCGCCGTACCCCCGTCGTGTCGCCCACACGGCGGACGGCGAGCAACGTGCCCGCCGTGTACGGGTCGGGGGTCGGGCCTGCGTCGTGGCGCAGGGCGAGGCGCTCGCCGTCGCCGCCGAAGACGACCTCCGTGCTGACCACGAAACTGGGGAGCCGCACCGAGTGCACCCTGCTGCCCGCCACGTCCGCGCCCCTCGCCTCGACCGGGCCGTGCAACTCGGCCAGCGGGACGCCCTGTTCGGGGGTACGGGTGGAGCCCAGGGTCTCGGCGAGTTCGCGGGCGGTGCCGCTCGGTACGTCGGGCTTGGTGGCGCTCGCGTAGTCGATGATCTCCCAGTGGTCCAGGTGCTCCGCCGCCAGCTCGGCGGCGCGGGCGAGGACCGCCGCCATGACGGAGAAGTTGCCCGCCGCGATCACCCCGACGCCCCGCGCGCGGGCCAGGGTGTCGAGTTCGGCGTAGTCCTCGGCGGTGAGGCCGCTGGAGCCGACGACGACGTGGACGCCCGCCTCAACAGCCGCCCAGACATTGGCCCGTACCGCCGAGGCGCTCGTGTAGTCGATCAGCACGTCGGCCGGTTCGGCCGCGAGCGCCTCGGCGACCGAGCCGTACACCGTGCCCTCGGAGCGGACCCCCGCCACCTCGGTCAGCGGGCGGCCCGCCGCCGAGCGGGAGACCCCGGAGACCAGCTCCAGGTCGGTGGCGTGGGCGATGCCCGCGAGGATGGGCGGGGCGGTCCAGCCGGTGATGCCGGCGAAGCAGATGCGGATCATTCGGTCACTGTAGGTCGGGAGTCCGGCCGATCGCGGTAACACGGCGTCCACGGCGGGCCGTTGATGCCCGGTGGCCCCCTCGGCCCTTGCCCGGCCCGCGCGCCCATCGGCTACGCTCGCCCGGCCCCGTCGGAAGGAACCCGTATGCAGGTCACTGCCGAGCGCGCCCGGACCGGCTCCCGCCGATGGGCGCTGCTCCCCGTCGGCGGCGCGCTCCTCGTCGGGGCCGCCGTCTACGAGCGCCTGCCCTTCGAGGTGGCGCCCCCGCGCACCTACGCCCTCTGCCACGACCAAGGCTCGCTGACCGTCATCCTCGCCGTCGTCGCCCTCGTCCTGCTCGGCGCCCTCCTGGCCTGCGCGATCGGCGTGCTCCACCTCGTCGTCGACCCGCCCGCCCGGCTGACCGCGCCCCTGGTCTACGCGGCGGTCGCGTTGATCGCGGTCGTGGGCGCCGACGGCCTGGACCACGTCGGCGCGGGCATCGCCGCCCGTACCGAGGCCCGTTACGCGCACGTCGCCGCCGACGCCTGCCAGTACCCGAACCCCGCGTACCAGGAGACCCCCGGCTGGTTCTTCTGACGGGTGCCGTCGGCCGGGCTCAGTGCACGCAGTACTCGTTCCCCTCGGGGTCGGCCATCACCGTCCAGCTCCCGCCCTGCTCCGCCATCTCCCGCAGCACCGTGGCGCCGAGGGCCGTCAGCCGGGCCACCTCCGTCTCCCGGGTGCCCGGTGCGGGGTGGAGGTCCAGGTGGAGGCGGTTCTTGACGGTCTTCGGCTCCGGGACGCGCTGGAAGAGGACGCGGCGGCCCAGGCCGGTGTCCGAGGCCGGGTCGAAGGGGTCGTCCGGGTGCCGGACGGCGGCCAGGTCCCGCCAGGCGGCGCGGCCTCGGACGGTGAGCGTGGCCTCGGCCGGGGCGGCTCCGGCGGCCAGCAGCCGGGCGATCAGCGCGCTGTGGTCCTCCTCCCGGTAGCCGAGCGCGGCGGCCCAGAAGGCGGCCTGCGCGTGCGGGTCGGCGCAGTCGACGACCAGCTTCCAGTGCACGGGAGTTGGCGGTGTCGGAGGTGGCGGTGGCGGTGGCGTTGTCATGGGGCCGTTTATACGGGAGGCGTCTGACAGTCGGCGGGAGGCCGCGACCGGCGCGCCCGCCGGGGGGCGGTCAGCCCGGCGGCGTTCCGCAGAACGCCTGCGCCAGGTTCGCGGCCGCCCACACGTCCGCTTCCGCGCTGTGCCGGAGGATCTGCTCGGCGGGCGCGGGCACGAGGCCGCCCGCCTTCCGTACCCACGCGTCGCGCGCGTTCTCGGCGGCGTGTCCGAGGGCGGGCAGGTCGACGTCGACGAGACGGCCCGCTCGCTTGAGGACGCGGCCCGCGACCATCACGAGGTCCACGTCGGCCGGTCCCGCCTGAAGGACGACCGCCTCGGGGCGGGTCGGCCGCGGCAGCAGGTTCGGGTGGGCGCCGCCGACCACGATGACGTCCGCCTGCTTGCCGGGCTCCAGGGTTCCGACGCGGTCGCCCAGGTTGAGCGCTTCGGCGCCTCCCCGGGTCGCCCACGTCAGCGCGTCCCGGACGCTGTAGGTGAGGTTCACCGGCATCTCGCCCCGCCGGTTGTAGGCGTCGTTGTCGACGCAGCGCTGGAACTGGAGCGCGAGCCGCATCTGCGCGAAGAGGTCGCCGGAGCCGGCCGTGGCGACGTCGGTGCTCAGGGAGGGCAGGAAGCCGTGCTCGATGCTCCTGCGGATCGGCGGGTGGCCCATGCCCATCTGGAGCTCGGTCTCGGGCGCGATCGACACCTTGGCGCCCGCCTCGGCCAGGGCGCGCCATTCGCCGTCGGTGAGGTTGGTGCAGTGGATGTGCAGTTGCCCGGGGCGCAGCAGGCCGCGGTGGCGCAGCTCGCGTACCCCCGTGGTGAAGACGGTGCCCCACAGGGCATGGCTGTGCGAGGCGGTGTGGAGCGCGAGGGCGTCGCCCAGGGCGACCTCCGCCTCGGTCAGCGGGAAGGGCACGGCGCCGAGCAGGCTCAGGGCCAGCGCCATCGTGACCCGGCCGGCGTCGCCCGACAGGGTCTCCTCGCGCAGGCGCCGGGCGTCGTCGAGGCGCTCGCCGTGGTCCTTGAACGTGGCGACGCCCTCGTCGTACGCGTGCATCCCGTACGCGTGGACCGCGCGGACCCCGGAGGCGGCGAGGGCGTCGACGGCGGCGCGGGCGTGGTCCGGCGAGTTGACCGCGTCGCAGTAGTCGAGCACGGTCGTCACGCCGGCGTTGACGGCCTCGATGGCGCTCACGCGGGTGGACAGCGCCAGGGTCTCGGCGTCGACTACCTTGCCGCACCGGTCGTGCAGCGTGTCGAGGAACGTGAGCAGCGACATGTCGGCCGACTCGCCGCGCAGCAGCGCCATCCACATGTGCCGGTGCGTGTCGATCATCCCGGGCATGATGACGCCGCCGCCCGCGTCCAGGACCTCGGCGTCGACGGAGGCGAACTCCTCGGCCGGGCCGACCCCCACGATCTCGTCGCCCTCGACGAGCACGGCGCCGTCGGGGATGTCGAGCGCGCCGGGCGCCATGGTCACGACGGTGCCGCCTCGAATCACGGTGCGACCTGCGGGCGTGCTGCTCATCATCGGTCTCCTCGCGTACGTCCGATTCCGCTGCCCGGTCCCCGGCGTCCCGGTCCCCGGCGTACGGGGCGGACCCTCGGCAGGCGGCGGCTCGATCACCCTGGACGGCACGGCGCGCCAGGTCGGGCTGACCAAGCCGGGGCTGATGTACCACTTCCCGACCGAGGAAGCCCTGATGCTCGCCGTCGTCGACCATGTCGCCGACCCGATGGGAGCAGGGCGGCATGCTCGACCGCCTGGGCATGCCGAGACCTGGGTACGGCGCTTCACGCCGTGGCTGACGCTGCCCGACGACCTTCCCGGGCCCGAGCGGGCCCGAGCGGGCCCGGCTCACGGCGGCCCGCCCGCTGGCCGACGGGTACTGGACCGCCGCCGCCACCGATGTCTTCACCACCCCCGCGCGGGAGCCGCGGACTCCCTGACCCGTGGGGCCGGGGGCCCTACGCGCGTTCGGCGGCCGGCTGGGGCGCGGGGGCATGGGGCGAGGCCGTCGCCTCCCGGGTCGCCTCCCGCGTCGCCGCCTCCACCGCCGCCCGGCTGCGCCGGGCCGTGCGCAGGGCGTCCCAGGTCAGGATCGTCAGCGCCAGCCACACCAGCGAGAAGCCAGCCCAGCGCTCCGGCGGCATCGCCTCGTGGAAGTAGAGGACGCCGAGCGAGAACTGGAAGACCGGGGCCAGGTACTGGAGCAGGCCCAGGGTGGAGAGCGGGACGCGGATCGCGGCGGCGCCGAAGCAGATCAGGGGGACGGCGGTCACCACGCCGGTGGAGGCGAGCAGGGCCGCGTGGCCGGTGCCGTGGGCGCCGAAGGTGAGCGTGCCCTGGGCGCCGAGCCAGACCAGATAGCCGAGCGCGGGCAGGAACAGGACGGCCGTCTCGGCGGCGAGCGACTCCACGCCGCCGAGGTTGACCTTCTTCTTCACCAGGCCGTAGATCGCGAAGGAGAAGGCGAGGGTGAGGGAGATCCACGGCAGCCGGCCGTAGCCGACGGACAGGACGACGACGGCGGCGAAGCCGACGCCGACCGCCGCCCACTGGGCGGGCCGCAGGCGTTCCTTCAGGACGAGGACGCCGAGCGCGATGGTGACGAGCGGGTTGATGAAGTAGCCGAGTGAGGCCTCGACGACCTGCCCGTTGTTCACGGACCAGATGTAGAGGCCCCAGTTCACGCTGATCACGGCCGCGGCGACGGCGATCAGGCCCAGCTTGCGCGGGCTGCGTATCAGCTCGGGCAGCCAGCTCCAGCGCCGCAGCGCCAGCAGCGCGAGGGCGACGACCACGAGCGACCAGACCATCCGGTGGGCCAGGATCTCGACCGCGCCCGAGGGCTTGAGGAGTGGCCAGAAGAGCGGGACCAGACCCCACATCCCGTAGGCGCCGATCCCGTACATGAGCCCTGCCCGGGCCTCGCTGTCGTCCTTCACCGAACCTCCCCGCCCTGCGCCGCGCTGTCCCGTCGAAGGTAGCGCCGCGCGGGGCGAGCTGTCATGCCCGTATCGCCATACGGTCCTGACGGATCTTGTGGGGCGCCCGGGAGCGTGACGACACTGTGCGCGGGGCGTCCCAATGACGCGGTAGGGCGCGCGAGTTGATCCCCCGAGCCGTACGATCTCCTTCACCGACCGGGGGATCGTGTGAGCGACCGTGGGGGAATCGTGAGGGACACAGGCGGACGAGGGTTACGCGCCGGAGCCGTGCTGGCGGCGGCGGGCGTGCTGCTCCTGGCGGGCTGCTCCTCGGGCGGCGGAGGCGGCGACGGGAAACCCTCCCGGACCGCCACCCCGGGCGCGAGCGCCTCGGCGACGCGCACCCCCGCCCCCACGCCCACCCCCACCGGACCCGACTTCACCCCCGACCCCGCGAAGGCGCCCCGCGACACCGCCGCCGCGCAGCGGCTGGCCCTCGCGACGGTCGCCGGGCCGGACGACTGGGGGCCCGAGTACGTCAAGCGGGCCCGGTTCCTCAGCGACCCCGGCGCCTGGCCGGTCCTCGACGGGGACTGCACCTGGGAGGAGCGCGCCCTGCCCCGCGACGTCCTCTACAGCGTCACCGCCTACAGCGAGATCCCGGCCGCGGGACGCAAGGGGCCGCTGCGGGTGGCCGCCACGGTCACCGTGCACCGCACCGAGTCCGACGCCGACTGGGAGATGGCCGGGACCCTGGAGGAGGCGCTGCGCTGCCCGGAGCAGCAACTGCGCCAGGGCGAGCGCATCTCCGGCCTCATCTCCCTCGCCGTCCCCTATGGCGTCAGCAACAACACGTACGCCGTCGACACCCTCCTGGAGCGCGGCTCGTACCTCAACGACGCCTTCAAGGGACCGCAGTTCTACACCTGGATGCAGAGCCGCGTCGGGCAGGCCACCGTCGCCGTCGTCGTCAAGGGCGGCCCCGGCTACACCGAGGCGGACGTCACCACCGCCCAGGCCCGGGCCAGCATCGTCATGCAGGACCGCGTCAAGAAGCAGTTGGGAGTCCAGTCGTGAGCCCCACGGCCCAGCCCGGCCCCCAGCCCGGCCCCCAGCCCGGCCCCCAGCCCGGCCCCCAGCCCGGCCCCCAGCCCGGCCCCCAGCCCGGCCCCCAGCCCGGTCCTCAGCCCGGTCCTCAGCCCGGCCCCCAGCCCGGCCCCGCCCCCCGGCCCGGCGCGCTCCAGCCGCTCCTCCCCGCCGACCCGTCCACGATCGCCGGCTACCGCCTCCTCGGGCGGCTCGGCGCCGGCGGCATGGGCGTCGTCTACCTCGGCCGCACCGACAGCGGCGAGCTCGCCGCCGTCAAGGTCACCCACGCCGACCAGGCGGACCAGCCCGACTTCCGCACCCGCTTCCGCCGCGAGGTCGAGGCCGCCCGCCGGGTCGTCAGCCCCTGGGCCGTCCCCGTCACCGGCGCCGACCCCGACGCGCCCGAGCCGTGGATGGCGACCGCCTTCGTCCCAGGACCCTCCCTCGGCGAGGCCGTCCGCGCGCACGGGCCGCTGCCCGAGCGGAGCGTACGGATCCTCGGCGGGACCGTCGCCCGCGCGCTCACCGCCGTCCACGCGGCCGGGATCGTCCACCGGGACGTCAAGCCCGGCAACGTCCTGCTCGCCATCGACGGCCCCCGGCTGATCGACTTCGGCATCGCCCGCGCCACCGGCGAGACCGGGCTGACCTCGGCCGACATGGTCGTCGGCACCCCGGGCTTCCTCGCCCCCGAGCAGGCCGAGGCCCGCGCCGAGGCCATCGGCCCGCCCGCCGACGTCTTCGCGCTCGGCTGCCTCCTCGGGTACGCGGCGACCGGCCGCCCGCCCTTCGGCGGCGGCGCCCCGGACGCCCTGCTCTACCGGACCGTCCACGACGAGCCCGACCTCGACGGCGTACCGGAAGACCTGCTCCCGCTCCTGACGGCCTGCCTCGCCAAGGACCCCGCCGACCGGCCCACCGCCGCCGAGGTCGCCGCCCGGCTCACCGAGGACGCCCCCGGCAGCGCCGCCGACTGGCTGCCCGCGCCCGTCGTCACCACCATCGCCGAACGCTCGGCGGCCATGCTCGCGCTGCCCGACATCGACCCGACCGCCCCCGGCACCGACCCGCAGCCCCCGGCCAAGCCCGGCCGCCGCGCCTTCCTGGCGCTCGGGGCGGGCGCCGCCGTGCTCGCGGCGGGCGGCGGCGCGTACGCCCTGTGGAACTCCCGCGGCGACGCCAAGCCCCCCGCGCCGCAGCGCCGCGACACCTGGGCCATCGGCGTCCTCGCCGACCTGTCAGGACCCGCCCAGGAGATCGGCCGCGCCCAGGAACGCGGCGCCCGGCTCGCCGTCGAGCGGTTCAACGCCGCCCACCAGGGCAAGCCCTTCACCCTCGAACTCAAGGTCTCCGACGACCGGGGGGACCGCACCGGGGCCCTCGCCGCCGCCCGGCGGCTCACCTCCGACCGCTCCGTGCTCGCCGTCCTCGGCCCCACCTCCGACGACACCGGCCAGGCGGCCCTCCCCGCCTTCGAGGAGGCCGGTATCCCGCTCCTCACCACCTCGGCGGGCTACCACCTGCTCACCCTGCGGGGCGACGGCCCGCCCAACACGACCGTGCTCCGCGCCATCCCGAACCACGTCGTGGCCGGCACCTACCTCGCCTGGTCGACCACGCTGCTGCCGAAGGTCCGGCGCCCCGGCGTCCTCCAGGAACGCACCGACGACCAGTACAGCTGGCAGTACACCGGCGGCGTCCGCTTCGGCTACAAGCAGGCGGGCATCACGCCGCACTTCCGGGTGATCCCGGGCCGGGTCACCGACTACCGCCCGGTCCTGGAGGAGATGATCGGCGCCGGCATGGACGCGTACGTCCACTGCGGCGTGCGCTCCACGGCCGTGCTCGCCGCCCGCGCCCTGAAGCAACTCGGCTTCACCGGGCCCCGGTTCACCGGCCAGAACGTCTTCGGGTCCCGCTTCCTGAAGGAGGCCGGGGCCGACGCCGAGGGCTGGTTCGTCTGCGCCCCGGTCGTCGACCCCGTCCGACGGGCCGTCGACCCCAAGGAGAAGGCGGAGGACCGCAAGCTCACCCAGGACTTCCTGGACGCCCACCGCAAGCGCTACGGCACCACCCCCGCCTACTACACCGGCGAGTCCTTCGACGTGGTCGACCTGGTCCTGGACCGGCTCACCAAACGTGCCGCCAAGGGCCCGCTCACCCGCAAGGGCCTGTGGGACGAGCTGCGCGCGCAGACGTACATCGGAGCCATGGGCCGATACGCGTTCGCCGGCACCGGCGAGCTCACGGGCGGCGGCACCTTCGTGTACGCGGTGCGGAACGGGGCCTACGCGTACATCGGCTCCGCGCCCGGCGCGCCCATCAAGCCCGACACGAAGAAGAAGACCTGACCGTGCAGCCGCTCAAGAGGGCCGACCCCTCCTCGATCGCCGGGTTCCGGCTGCTCGGCCGGCTCGGCGCGGGCGGCATGGGCGTGGTCTACCTCGCCCGGTCCGGGGGCGGCGCGCTCGCCGCGCTCAAGCTGATCCGGGCCGAGCACGCCGCCGACCCCGGCTTCCGCGAACGCTTCCGCCGCGAGGCGCGGGCCGCCGAGCGGATCACCGGGCGCTGGGTCGTCCGGGTCCTGGGCTCCGACCCGGAGGCCCAGGAGCCGTGGCTGGCCACCGAGTTCGTGCCCGGGCCCTCGCTCGCCGAGGCCGTCGCCCTGCACGGCGCCCTGCCCGAGCCGACCGTACGGGCCCTCGGCGCGCGGCTCGCCGACGCCCTCGACGGCATGCACACCGCCGGTCTCGTCCACCGGGACGTCAAGCCCGGCAACGTCCTGCTCGCCCTCGACGGGCCCCGGCTCATCGACTTCGGCATCGCCCGGGTCAGCGGCGCCACCGCGCTCACCGCCACCGACGCGATGATCGGCACGCCCGGCTTCCTCGCCCCCGAACAGGCCCGCGTCCAGGGCGCGGGAGAGGTCGGACCGGCCAGCGACGTCTTCTCGCTCGGCTGTGTCCTCGCGTACGCGCTGACCGGCCGCCGCCCCTTCGGTACGGGCGGGGTGGCCGCCGTCGTCTACCGCACCGTCCACGAGGAGCCCGACCTCGACGACGTACCGGACACCCTGCTCCCGCTGGTCACCGCCTGCCTCGCCAAGGACCCGGCGGCGCGGCCCACCGCCCCGGAGGTACGGGCCCGGCTCGGCGCCGCCGACGGACCCGCCCGCGACTGGCTCCCGGCCGGACTGCCCGCCCTGATCGCCCACAGCTCCGCCCGCGTCCTCGACCTGCCCGTCGCCGACCCGACCCTGCTCGTGCCGGGCGGGGAAGCGGCGGGACCCTCCCGCCGCCGCCTCCTGATCGCCGGTTCCGCCGCCGCCGTCGCCAGCGCGGGCGGGCTCACCGCCTGGCTGCTCGGCCGCGACCCCTCCGGTACGGGCTCCGGCGCGGGCTCCGGCGGAGGCGCGGCCGGCGTGCGCTCGGCGTACACGCTCGGCGTCCTGACCGACCTGAGCGGCCCCACGCAGGCTGACGGGCGCGCCCAGGAGCGCGGTCTGCGGCTCGCCGCCGAGACCTTCAACGCCCGCGCCGACCGGCCCTTCGACCTGGTCCTCAAGGTGACCGACGACGGGGGAGACCCCAAGCGGGCCGCCGCCGGGGCGCGCGCCCTGCTCAAGGACGCCTCCCTGGCCGCCGTGTTCGGCCCGACGACCACCGGGACGGCCAAGGAGGCGGCGGGTGTGCTCGTCGACGCGAAGGTGCCGGTGATGAGCGTGGTGGCGTCGGTCCCGGACGGGGAGATCCGGGGCCAGTCACCGGAACTGCGCACGTACTTCGAGGCGTTGCCCTATCCCGACCTGATGGCCGTGGCCTTCAAGCGCTATCTCCAGGAGCACGGCCTCGGCCGCACCGCCGCCATCCAGGACCGGGCGGCCGGCACGTACAGCTGGTTCGCCGTCCGGACCCTCTCGATGCAGCCGCCCGCCGGAGGCACGGTCACCGCGTACCCGGTCGAGGCGGACAGCGAGGACTTCGACTCGGCGGTCCGGGCCGCGCTCGCCGCCTCCCCGACGGGCGTGATGTACCTGGGGACCTCGCCGCGCCGGGCCGCCCTGTGCGCCCAGGCCCTGGAGCGGCGGGGGTACCGGGGCCCGATCGGCAGCGTCCAGGCCGTGCTCCGGCCGGAGTTCCTCGCCGCCGCGGGTCCGGCCGCCGAGGGCTGGTTCTTCGGGGCCGGGTTCACCGACCCCGACACGGTCCCGTCCGCGAAGGAGTTCGCCGCCGCGTACCGCAGGCGCTGGCGGCTCGCGGCCACGGATCCGGTCGACCGGTACGCGGTGGAGTCGTACGACGTCCTGCACTGGACGGCGAAGGCACTGGGGACCGCCCTCGGCCGCAACGCCCCCGTCCTGGGCGCCGGGGTGTCCAACGCGTTCCTGAAGGACGACAAGGCCTACCGGGGGGTGGCCCGGTCCTACGACTCACGGTCCGGCGACAAGGTGGCGACCGTGACCGAGGGCCTGACCCTCTGGCGGATCAGGTCGGGGAAGCCGCGCTGCCTCGGCCCGTTCGCCGAGGCGGCGAAACGCGACTGACCGCGGACCCGTAAGAGCCCGCGGTCAGCTGGTGCGACGGCCTGTCAGCCGACGACCGTCCAGGTGTCGTTGCCCGCGAGGAGCTGGCCGAGATCGCCCTTGCCCTGCTGCTCCACGGCCTTCTCCAGCTGGTCCGCCATCAGCGTGTCGTACACCGGCCGCTCCACCGACCGGAACACGCCGATGGGCGTCCGGTGCAGCGTGTCGGGGTCGGCGAGCCGGGAGAGCGCGAAGGCGGTGGTGGGGGAGGCGGAGTGGGCGTCGTGGACCAGGATCCGCCCCTCGTTCTCCGGCGTCACGGCGACGACCTGGAGGTCGCCGGTGGCCGGGTCGCGGACGACGCCCTTGTCGAGCTCGGCGCCGAAGCGGATCGGCTGCCCGTGCTCCAGGCGGATCACCGCCTCCTTGGCCTGCTCGTTGTCCTTCAGGACCTCGAAGGCGCCGTCGTTGAAGATGTTGCAGTTCTGGTAGATCTCCACCAGGGCCGTGCCGTTGTGGTCGGCGGCCTGCCGCAGCACCTCGGTGAGGTGCTTGCGGTCCGAGTCCACGGTCCGGGCCACGAAGCTGGCCTCGGCGCCGAGCGCCAGCGACACCGGGTTGAAGGGCGCGTCCAGGGAGCCCATCGGCGTCGACTTGGTGATCTTGCCGAGCTCGGAGGTGGGGCTGTACTGGCCCTTGGTCAGCCCGTAGATCCGGTTGTTGAAGAGCAGGATCTTCAGGTTGACGTTGCGCCGCAGCGCGTGGATCAGGTGGTTGCCGCCGATGGACAGCGCGTCGCCGTCACCCGTGACGACCCACACCGACAGGTCGCGGCGCGAGGTCGCGAGGCCGGTCGCGATGGCCGGGGCGCGGCCGTGGATCGAGTGCATCCCGTACGTGTTCATGTAGTACGGGAAGCGGGACGAGCAGCCGATGCCGGAGACGAAGACGATGTTCTCGCGCGCGAGGCCGAGCTCGGGCATGAAGCCCTGGACGGCGGCGAGCACGGCGTAGTCACCGCAGCCGGGGCACCAGCGGACCTCCTGGTCGGACTTGAAGTCCTTCATCGACTGGGCGGCCTCGGCCTTCGGCACCAGGTGCAGCAGCGACTCACTCATCGATGACCTCCTTGAGAGCGGCGGCGAGCTGCTCGGCCTTGAACGGCATGCCGTTGACCTGGGTGTGGCTGCGGGCGTCCACCAGGTAGCGGGCCCGTACGAGGGTGGCGAGCTGGCCCAGGTTCATCTCGGGCACCACCACCTTCTCGTACCGCTTCAGCACCTCGCCGAGGTTCTTCGGGAAGGGGTTGAGGTGCCGCAGATGGGCCTGCGCGATGGGACGGCCCGCCACCCGGAGCCGCCGCACGGCCGCGGTGATCGGGCCGTACGTGGAGCCCCAGCCGAGGACCAGGGTGCTCGCGCCGTCCGGGTCGTCGACCTCGATGTCCGGCACCGCGATGCCGTCGACCTTGGCCTGCCGGGTGCGCACCATGAACTCGTGGTTGGCGGGGTCGTAGCTGATGTTGCCGGTGCCGTCCTGCTTCTCGATGCCGCCGATGCGGTGTTCGAGACCGGGGGTGCCGGGCACGGCCCAGGGGCGGGCCAGGGTCTCCGGGTCGCGCTTGTACGGCCAGAAGACCTCGGTGCCGTCGGCCAGGGTGTGGTTCGGGCCGGTGGCGAAGGCGGTGGTCAGGTCGGGGAGTTCCTCGACCTCCGGGATGCGCCAGGGCTCGGAGCCGTTGGCCAGGTAGCCGTCGGAGAGCAGGAAGACCGGGGTGCGGTAGGTGAGCGCGATCCGGGCCGCGTCGACCGCCGCGTCGAAGCAGTCGGCGGGCGTCTTCGGGGCGACGATCGGGACCGGGGCCTCGCCGTTGCGCCCGTACATGGCCTGGAGGAGGTCGGCCTGCTCGGTCTTGGTGGGCAGGCCGGTGGACGGGCCGCCGCGCTGGATGTCGACGATGAGCAGCGGCAGTTCGAGCGAGACGGCCAGGCCGATGGTCTCGGACTTGAGCGCCACGCCGGGTCCTGAGGTGGTGGTCACGGCCAGCGAGCCGCCGAAGGCGGCGCCGAGCGCGGCGCCGATGCCGGCGATCTCGTCCTCGGCCTGGAAGGTGCGCACGCCGAAGTTCTTGTGCTTGGACAGCTCGTGGAGGATGTCCGAGGCCGGGGTGATCGGGTACGAGCCGAGGTAGAGCGGCAGGTCCGCCTGGCGGGCGGCGGCGATCAGACCGTACGAGAGGGCCAGGTTCCCCGAGATGTTGCGGTACGTGCCGGTGGGGAAGGCGCGGGTCGCGGGGGCGACCTCGTAGGAGACGGCGAAGTCCTCGGTGGTCTCGCCGAAGTTCCAGCCGGCCCGGAACGCGGCCACGTTGGCCTCGGCGATCTGCGGCTTCTTCGCGAACTTCTGGCGCAGGAAGGTCTCGGTGCCCTCGGTGGGGCGGTGGTACATCCAGGAGAGCAGCCCGAGCGCGAACATGTTCTTGGAGCGCTCGGCCTCCTTCCGGGAGAGGCCGAAGTCCTTGAGCGCCTCCACCGTCAGGGTGGTCAGCGGCACCGGGTGGACCCGGTAGGCGTCCAGCGAGCCGTCCTCCAGGGGGGAGGTCGCGTACCCCACCTTGGCCATCGCGCGCTTGGCGAACTCGTCGGTGTTGACGATGATCTCGCCGCCGCGCGGCACGTCCCCGACGTTGGCCTTCAGCGCGGCCGGATTCATCGCGACCAGGACGTTCGGAGCGTCGCCCGGGGTCAGGATGTCGTGGTCGGCGAAGTGCAGCTGGAACGAGGAGACGCCCGGCAGGGTGCCGGCGGGGGCCCGGATCTCCGCGGGGAAGTTCGGCAGCGTGGAGAGGTCGTTCCCGAAGGACGCGGTCTCCGAGGTGAAACGGTCACCCGTGAGCTGCATGCCGTCACCCGAGTCACCCGCGAAGCGGATGATCACCCGGTCGAGCCGGCGGACTTCCTTCGCGGAGCCGTGGTCGGCCGTCGTCGGGGCGCTGCGCTGCTCCCCGACCAGGGCCTCACCGGCCTCGCTACTGACCTGGCTGGTCACTGAACTGGACCTCCCTCGCGGCAGGGGTTCTCTACTCCGCAGGGGCGGAGAAGGCTCGGAGGACGACCGGCCGACCGGTCGTCCCGTGGCCCACCCTACGTCCGGGAGGGGGGCCCTCCCGGCACTTCTCGCATGGTGGACCTCTTTTTGAGACGCCCGGAGCGCCCTTTTCTCCTCAATTGTCGCGCTCCGTGATCCCTCGGGTCCACCGAGGGTCACGGTCCGTCCATTGTCCGTCACGGAGCGCGGTTCTCGCGTCCACTCCACGGACCGACCGGCGATTCCCGGCCGATCCTGCTACCCGATCTACCCGATCTACCCGATCCGCTCGCCCCTCGATATCTGACAGGGTGTCAGATCGCTAGGAATTCAGATAGGTCAGCACCGCGAGCACCCGGCGGTGATCCCCGTCACTCGGCGACAGGCCCAGCTTCATGAAGATGTTGCTGATGTGCTTCTCCACCGCGCCGTCGCTCACCACCAGCTGCCGCGCGATGGCCGAATTCGTACGCCCCTCCGCCATCAGGCCCAGCACCTCGCGCTCCCGGGGGGTCAGCGCGGCCAGCACGTCCTGCTTACGGCTCCGGCCCAGCAGCTGCGCCACCACCTCCGGGTCCAGGGCCGTGCCGCCCCGGGCCACCCGCACCACCGCGTCCACGAACTCCCGGACCTCCGCGACCCGGTCCTTCAGCAGATAGCCGACCCCGACGCTGGAACCGGCCAGCAGCTCGGTGGCGTACTGCTCCTCCACGTACTGCGACAGCACCAGCACCCCGATCCCCGGGTGCTCCTTGCGCAGCCGCACCGCGGCCCGCACGCCCTCGTCCGTGTGCGTCGGGGGCATCCGCACATCGGCCACGACCACGTCCGGCAGCGCCCCTTCGCCCGCCAGATCGGACACGGTCTTCACCAGCGCCTCGCCGTCCCCCACCCCGGCCACGACCTCGTGCCCGAGATCGGTGAGAAGACGGGTCAGCCCTTCACGGAGCAGCACCGAATCCTCGGCGATGACCACCCGCACGCGCTCCGCGCCCTTGTCCGCCACGGCCCTGCCTTTCTGCCTGAGCTGAGATCACCCCAGCATCGCAGCAGAAGGGACGCGAGAGGCGGGGCGGGGGTTCAACTCGGCCAGGGCGGGGGGCCTTGGGGTGGTCGGGGCCGGGGGCGTGTGGCGGTCGCGTCCGCCAGGCCGCCGGGCCTTCCGGTGGTCACTCGCGCCAGGGCAGCTCCGCCGTGATCGTCGTCGGGCCGCCCGTGGGGGAGTCCACCGCGAGGACGCCGTCGACCGCGTCGAGGCGCTCCGCCAGGCCCGCGAGCCCCCGGCCCTCCGCCGGCGCCGCGCCGCCCACGCCGTCGTCGCGGACCTGGAGCATCAGCCGGTCGTCCGTCCGCCAGACGTCCACCCAGGCCCGCCGGGCCCGGGCGTGCTTGGAGACGTTCTGGAGGAGTTCGGAGACGGTGAAGTACGCGATGCCCTCGATCGCCGCGGCCGGCCGGGCCGACAGCTCGACGTCCACGGTGACCGGGACGGTGCAGCGGGCGGCGACGGCGGAGAGCGCCGCGTCCAGGCCACGGTCGGTGAGGACGGCCGGGTGGATGCCCCGGGCCAGGTCGCGCAGCTCCTGGAGGGCCAGCTTCACCTCGCCGTGCGCCTCGTCGACCATCGCGGCGGCGGCCAGCGGATCGTCCGCCAGCTTCTCCTTCGCCAGGCCCAGGTCCATCGCCAGGGACACCAGCCGGGCCTGCGCGCCGTCGTGCAGGTCCCGCTCGATGCGGCGCAGATCGGCGGCGGCCGTGTCCACCATCACGCCCCGGTCCGACTCCAGCTCCGACACGCGCGAGGCCAGCCGGGACGGCGCGAGCAGCCCCGACAGCATGAGCCGGTCCACCGCGACCAGACCCCGCAGGACCCACGGCCCGACCAGCACGAAGAGCAGGCCCACCAGGCTGGTGAAGGCGATCTCGAAGCCCGAGTCCAGATAGAAGGAGTGCGTGTCGTCCCCGTACAGCTGGAGCCCCGCCTGACCCACGTACATCGGGAAGACCCACTGCCACAGCGGATACGTGAACAGGCCCCAGCCCCAGCTCCACAGCGCGACCGCCAGGGAGAAGGAGAAGACGGCCCACGGCAGGTGCAGCAGCGCGTAGAGCAGATGCCGCCAGGACGCCCCGCTCTTCAGCATCGCGCCCATCCAGGACAGCGCCCCACCGGTCCGGCCCCGCACCGGCTCCGGCGCCCCCACGTCCAGCCGCAGCAGCCCGCGCGCCCGCGCCCGCTCCACCGCGCCGAAGCCCCGGCACATCGCGAGCGTGCCGGCCAGCACCGGGATGCCCAGGAAGGTGATGAGCAGCCCGGCACCGGCGGAGAAGAAGGAGACGGCGAAGCAGAAGTAGACGACGCTCAGCGGCAGCCCGAGCAGGACGTAGCCGAGCTCACGCCAGGTGCGCCCTTCGAACGGCGCGCGGACGGCGGCGGGCAGACGGGGGGAGGCCATCGGAGGGGTCCGTTTCTCACGCGGTCGGTGGTCGCTTCCAGCCTCCCGGGAGGGAGGGGCGGGGACCATGAGGAGGGTCGGCGTCTATGGAGGGGGGTTTTCCCTACCGGGCGGACAAGGTGGGGGGCCTACCGCCCGCCCCCCGCCCCCCGATCCCGCCACGGAAGCTCCGCCGTCACCACCGTCGGGCCGCCCTCCGGCGAGTCCACGACGAAGACCCCGTCGACCGCGCCGAGCCGCTCCGCGAGCCCCGCCATGCCCGTACCGCCGCCGTCCAGGCGGGCCCCGCCCACGCCGTCGTCGCGGACCTGGATCATCAGGCGGTCCTCGGAGCGCCACAGCTCCACCGAGGCCGAACGGGCCCGGGCGTGCTTGGAGACGTTCTGGAGGAGTTCGGAGACGGTGAAGTACGCGATGCCCTCGATGGCCTCGGCCGGCCGGGCCGGCAGGTCGACGCCCACCTTCACGGGGACCGTGCAGCGCGCCGCGATGGCGGAGAGCGCCGCATCGAGGCCTCGGTCCGTCAGGACCGCCGGATGGATGCCCCGGGCCAGGTCGCGCAGTTCCTGAAGCGCCAGCTTCACCTCGCCGTGCGCCTCGTCGACCATCGCCGCCGCCCCGTCCGGGTCGTCCAGCAGCTTCTCCTTCGCCAGGCCGAGCCCCATCGCGAGCGCCACGAGCCGCGCCTGCGCGCCGTCGTGCAGATCGCGCTCGATCCGGCGCAGATCGGCGGCGGCCGTGTCCACGACGACCCCCCGGTCCGACTCCAGCTCCGCGATCCGCCGCTCCAGCTCGTCCGAGGGCGAGAGCAGCCCCCGCACCATGGCCCGGTCGACGTTCGCCAGCCCCCGCGCCAGGAACGACAGCACCGGCCACAGCAAGAACAGCGACACCACCGTCACCACGAACGTCACGATGCCCCACGGCAGCCGGACGAAGCCGTACAGCTGGCTCCGCCACGCCACCGGGTCCTTCAGCTGCGCCCACAGCCACCCGAAGAAGCCGCCCCGCCGCGGCAGCCGGCTCGGCTCCTCGACCCGCACGCCCAGCAGCTTCCGGGCCCGCGCCCGCTCCGCCCGCGCCATGCCGCGCGCCCCGGCGAGACCGAGCGCGAGCAGCGGCAGCCCGATCACGGTGACGGCGAGCCCGACACCCAGCGCGATCGTCACGACGGAGTAGGCGAAACCGGCCACCGCGCACGGCAGATCGGCGAGGAGGTGCGCCACCTCCTTCCAGGTGGACCGGCCGTACGCGAGGCGCGCGGGCGGCGGAGGGGCGTCGGTGCCGGTGGCGGTGTGGTCACTCATGG
The DNA here is from genome assembly GCF_040303965.1 of Streptomyces sp. NPDC094032. Taxonomy (NCBI): domain Bacteria; kingdom Bacillati; phylum Actinomycetota; class Actinomycetes; order Kitasatosporales; family Streptomycetaceae; genus Streptomyces; species Streptomyces sp. NPDC094032. The sequence continues at coordinate 446,386 of NZ_JBEOUE010000002.1, forward strand.
GGACAAGGCTGCCGCGCGGAGCCCCGGACACGCCATGGGGGAGGTCGGTGAAGAGGAGGGGGGATAACCCCACCGGAGCCCCCGCTCCGGCTGCTTACGGTCCCTTTAGCAGGGCCTAGACTCGCGTGCGTAAGCGAAATCTGGTGAGACACCGAGACCGAGGGGCGGACGTGCGGGAACCGACCGTTGTCGCGGCGGACTACTTTCAGACGTACTCCGTCGTCGGGCTGCTGGCCGTGGTCGGCGTGCTCTTCGTCGCCGTCGCGTTCGGCGCGGGCCGGCTGCTCCGGCCCGTCGTGCCGACGCCCGAGAAGCTGCTGACGTACGAGTGCGGCGTCGACCCGGTGGGCGAGGGCTGGGCCCACACCCAGGTCCGCTACTACGTCTACGCCTTCCTCTACGTCATCTTCGCGGTGGACTCGATCTTCCTCTTCCCCTGGGCCACGGTCTTCGCCGCCCCCGGCTACGGCGCGACGACGCTGGTCGAGATGTTCATCTTCCTCGGCTTCCTGGCCGTGGGACTGCTCTACGCGTACAAGAAGGGCGTCCTGGCATGGACGTAACACCCCTGCCGGCTCCCACGCTGGGCCCGCTCGCCCGGCTGGCCCCCGAGCCGATGAAGGTGGTCCTGAACTGGGGCCGCCGCTACAGCCTGTGGGTCTTCAACTTCGGCCTCGCCTGCTGCGCGATCGAGTTCATCGCCGCGTCGATGGCCCGCCACGACTTCATCCGGCTCGGCGTGATCCCCTTCGCGCCGGGCCCGCGCCAGGCCGACCTGATGATCGTCTCCGGCACCGTCACGGACAAGATGGCGCCCGCCGTCAAGCGCCTGTACGAGCAGATGCCGGAGCCGAAGTACGTCATCTCCTTCGGCGCCTGCTCGAACTGCGGCGGCCCGTACTGGGACTCGTACTCGGTCACCAAGGGCGTCGACCAGATCATCCCGGTCGACGTCTACGTACCGGGCTGCCCGCCGCGCCCGGAAGCCCTCCTCCAGGGGATCCTGAAGCTCCAGGAGAAGATCGCCCGCGAGAACCTCGGCGAGCGCTACGGCGCGGGCGAGCCCTCGGTCGGGCAGCTCACGAGCGGCCTGGTGCGGCCCCCGAAGCCGGGAGCCACGGCATGACGACCGCCGACCGGAACGCCTACGACACCCTCCCGGACGCGGTCACCGACCTCTTCGGCGAGGAGGCGACGGCGGAGCGGGCCTACGACCTGCTGACCGTCGACGTCCCGACCGGCTCGTGGATCGCCGCGCTGGAGATCGCCCGCGACAAGCTGGGCTGCACCTACTTCGACTGGCTCAGCGCGGTGGACGAGCCCGGCACGGGCTTCCGGATCTGCGCCCATGTCGCGTCCGTCGGCCCCGGCCACGTCCGCCGCCTCCTCCTCCGTACGACGGTCCCGCACGCGTCCCCGTCGCTCCCGTCCGCCGTCGCGGTGTACGCGGGAGCGGGCTGGCACGAGCGCGAGACGTACGAGATGTTCGGCGTGACCTTCACGGACCACCCGCACCTGGTCCACCTGCTCCTCCCGGAGAACTTCGAGGGCCACCCCCTGCGCAAGGACTTCGTCCTGGCCGCCCGCGTGGCCAAGGCCTGGCCCGGCGCCAAGGAACCGGGCGAGTCGCACGACCCCAACGCGCCCAAGCGCCGCCAGATGCTCCCCCCGGGCGTCCCCGACCCCAACGAATGGGGCCCCCTGAAGGGCCAACTCCCCCCGGCCCCCACCCGCCCCTCCCGCGCCGCCGCAGCCGACCGCCCGCCCCGCCGCACCCGCACGACCACCGAGGGCTCGGCCACCCAGCCACCCCCGGAGAGCTCACCGGACCCGTCGGCCCCGGTACGCCGTTCCCGCTCGGTCTCGGAGGGCTCAGCGAGCCAGGCAGCGGACCCGTCGGCTCCGGTACGCCGTTCCCGCTCGGCGTCGGAGGGCTCGGCGAGCCAGGCGGCGGACCCGTCGGCTCCCGTACGCCGTTCCCGCACGTCATCGGAGGGCTCGGCGAGCCAGGCAGCGGACCCGTCGGCTCCGGTCCGCCGGTCCCGCACGGCATCGGAAGGCTCGGCGAGCCAGACGCCGGACCCGTCCGCTCCGGTACGCCGTTCCCGCAGCGCGAGCGCGGGCTCGGCCAGCCAGCGCGCGGAGGCCCCGGCCGCCGCCGAGGCGGACACCGCCCCGGCCCCCGAGACACCGGCCGCGCCCCGCACCCGCAGCACGGACGCCCCGTGGCACCACGCCCGCCCGGCCTTCGACGAGACGCCCGAGGCGGACCAGGCCCCGGAGGACCAGGACCCGCCCGCCCAGGGCCCCGCCCCCGAGGGCGACCCCCACGACAACCCCGACAACCCCGACACCCCCGCCGGAGGCGATCCCGCGTGAACGACGTACTCGACGTCGCCCTCCGGCTGCTCGTCGTCTTCGCCGTCTTCCTCGTGCTGCCGCTCGTCGTCGGGCAGACCGAGCACAAGGTCATGGCGCACATGCAGGGCCGCCTCGGCCCCATGTACGCCGGCGGCTTCCACGGCTGGGCGCAGCTCGTCGCGGACGGCGTGAAGTTCGCGCAGAAGGAGGACGTCGTGCCGGCCGCCGCCGACCGGCGGATCTTCCAGCTCGCGCCGGCCGTCGCCCTCCTCCCGTACCTCCTGGTGCTCGTCGCGATCCCCATCGGACCGAGCGAGGGCGCCGTCGGCCAGGTCGTCGACGCGGGCATCTTCTTCGTGCTCGCGGTGATGGGCGTCGGCGTGCTCGGCAGCCTGATGGCGGGCTGGGCCTCGGCCAACAAGTTCTCGCTGCTCGGCGGCCTCCGCACCGCCGCCCAGCTGCTCGCGTACGAGCTGCCGATGCTGCTCGCCGCCGCGTCCGTCGCGATGGCGGCCGGCACCGTCTCGCTGCCCGGCATCCTGAACGCCTTCGAGTGGTGGTGGGTGCCCTGGCAGATCGTCGGCGCGCTCGTCTTCTTCACCGCGGGCCTCGCCGAACTCCAGCGCCCGCCGTTCGACATGCCCGTCGCCGACTCGGAGATCATCTTCGGCGCGTACACGGAGTACACCGGCCTCCGCTTCGCGCTGTTCCTGCTCGCCGAGTACGCGGGCATCGTCGTCCTGTGCGGTCTGACCACCGTCCTCTTCCTCGGCGGCTGGCACGGCCCGTGGGGCGCCGACGGCCTGGGCTGGGTCTGGACCCTGCTCAAGACCGCCGTCCTGGCCTTCGTCGTGATCTGGCTGCGCGTCTCGTACCCCCGGCTCCGCGAGGACCAGCTCCAGAAGCTGGCCTGGACCACCCTCGTACCCCTCGCTCTCGCGCAGATCGCGCTCACCGGCATCGTGAAGGTGGCGATCAGCTGATGTCCCCGATCCCCGGCTCCGGCCTCGCCAAGGGCCTCGCAGTCACCCTCCGCACGATGACCCGCAAGAGCGTCACCGCGCAGTACCCGGACGCCCAGCCCGAGCTGCCGCCCCGCACCCGCGGGGTCATCGGGCTGTTCGAGGAGAACTGCACGGTCTGCATGCTGTGCGCCCGCGAGTGCCCCGACTGGTGCATCTACATCGACTCCCACAAGGAGACGGTCCCCGCCGCCGCCCCGGGCGGCCGCGAGCGCAGCCGCAATGTCCTGGACCGCTTCGCGATCGACTTCTCCCTCTGCATGTACTGCGGTATCTGCATCGAGGTGTGCCCGTTCGACGCGCTGTTCTGGTCGCCCGAGTTCGAGTACGCGGAGACCGACATCCACGAGCTGACCCACGAGCGCGACAAGCTGCGCGAGTGGATGTGGACCGTCCCGGAGCCGCCCGCGCTCGACCCGCGCGCGGAGGAGCCGAAGGAGATCGCCGCGGCTCGCAAGGCGGCCGAGAAGGCGGCGGCACAGGCCGCGGCCGCCCAGGCCGCCGAGGGGGAGCAGCAGTGATCCTCGCCGTCCAGCACGCCCAGAACACCCATGGCTTCCTGTCGCCCACCGGCGTCGAGATCGCCTTCCTCCTCGTCGGCCTCGTCACCCTCGGCGCGGCCCTCGTCACCGTCACGACCAAGCAGCTCGTGCACGCCGCCCTGTGGCTGGTCGTGGCGCTCGGCGGCATCGCCGTCGAGTACCTGCTGCTGACCGCCGAGTTCATCGCCTGGGTCCAGGTGCTGATCTACGTCGGCTCGGTCGTCGTCCTCCTCCTCTTCGGGCTCATGCTCACCAAGGCCCCCATCGGCCGCTCCCCGGACTCCGACTCGGGCAACCGCTGGGTCGCCCTCGCCGTCGCGGTCACCGCCGCGACCGCCCTGGTCTGGGTGGTCGTCGACGCCTTCCGCACCACCTGGATCGAGCTCGACGGACCCGCGCAGGGCTCCACGGCCGTCACCGGCGAGTTCCTCTTCCGGCACTGGGTGCTGCCCTTCGAGGCGCTGTCGGTACTGCTGCTCGCCGCCCTGGTGGGCGCGATCGTCCTGTCGAAGCGCACGAGCGCCGACGAGAACGAGAACGGGACCGAGACCGAGACCGAGACCGAGACCGAGAACGAGGGGGAGCGGCACTGATGCACCTCGCCTACCCGGCCGTCCTGGCCGTCCTCCTCTTCTCCATCGGTCTGTACGGCGTGCTCGCCCGCCGCAACGCGATCCTGGTCCTGATGTCCGTCGAGCTCATGCTCAACGCCGTCAACCTCAACCTCGTCGCCTTCGACGTCTGGCTCCGGGACGCCCTGCACGCGGGGCAGGCCCTCACCCTCTTCACCATCGCCATCGCCGCCGCCGAGATCGGCATCGGTCTCGCCATCGTCCTGATGGTCTACCGCAACCGCGGCACCTCGGACGTCGACCGGCTCCGCGACACCAAGGAAACGCCGTCCGAGGACGAGCGGCCCGAAGACGAGAAGGCCGAGGCCATCGCGTGACCACCACGACCCTCGCCGTCCTGGTCCCCCTCCTCCCCTTCCTCGGCGCGGTCGCCGGCCTGTTCCTCGGCCGCGCCGCCCCCGGCTTCGTGCGCCCGCTCGCCGTGCTGCCGACGCTGGCCGCCGCCGTCCTCGCCGTCGTCGTGGCGTCCCGCCAGGGCGGCGGCAAGGCCATCGACGCCGCCACCCAGCTGACGCCCACCGGCTCGGTCCCGATCGACCTGGCCCTGCACATCGACGGCTTCGCCGCCCTCGTCGCCGTCCTGGTCGGCACCGTCGCCACCTGCGTGCAGGTCTACTCGACCGGCTACCTCCGCCACGACCCGCGCTACCCCTCGTACGCGGCACTGGTCTCCCTCTTCACCTCCGCGATGCTGCTCGTCGTCTACTCCGGCGACCTGATGGTGCTCCTGGTCGGCTGGGAGATCATGGGCATCTGCTCGTACTTCCTGGTCGGGCACTACTGGGAGACCCCGGAGGCCCGCTCGGCCTCCCTGAAGGCCTTCCTCGTCACCAAGCTGGGCGACGTCCCCTTCCTGTTCGGTCTCTTCGCCCTGGCCGCCGACGCGGGGACCTTCCGCATCACCGGCGTCCTCGGCGCGGTCGCGAGCGGCGGCCTCGACCACCCCACGCTGATCGCGCTGCTGCTCCTCGCGGGCGTGGCCGGCAAGTCCGCCCAGTTCCCGCTGCACACCTGGCTGCCCGACGCGATGGCCGGCCCCACCCCCGTCTCCGCGCTCATCCACGCGGCGACGATGGTCGCCGCCGGCATCTACTTCGTGGCCCGGCTCCTTCCCGTCTTCGCCGAGTCGGCCGCCGCGCTCGTCGTGCTCGCCGTGATGGCCGCCGTCACCATGGTCGGCTCGGCGCTCGCCGCGCTCGCCCAGGACGACATCAAGCGCGTCCTCGCCTACTCGACGATCGGCCAGCTCGGCTACATGTCCGGCGCCCTCGCCGTCGGCGACCGCGGGGCCGCCGTCTTCCACCTCCTGTCGCACGGCGCCTTCAAGGCGCTGCTCTTCCTCGCCGCGGGCGCGGTCATCCACGCCGCCGGCACCAACTCGCTCTCGGCCATGTCCCGGATGAGCGGGCTGACGAAGCGCATCCCGGACGCCTACTGGACGATGACCATCGGCCTGCTCGCGCTCGCCGCGATCCCGCCCTTCGCCGGCTTCTTCTCCAAGGAAGCCGTCCTCGTCGCCGCCGAGCACACCGCCACCGGCGAGTCGCCGATCGCCCCCGCCGGGGCCGGCTGGATCGTCCTCGTCGCCGGACTGCTCACCGCGCTGCTCACCGCCGCGTACGCGATGCGGCTGTGGCTGCTCGCCTTCCGCGGCCGAGGCACGGAGGCCCCGGACCACGGCAGGCAGCCGATCGCCATGAGCACCGTCCTGTGGGTGCTCGCCGTCCCCTCCCTCGGCTTCGGACTCACCGCCGGCTACCTCGACGACTGGTTCGACGGGCACCCGCTGACCCCGACCGTCACCACGGCCGTCCTCGGCACCGGTCTCGCCGTCGTCGGCGCGGCCGTGATGTACGCGGTCTGGTGGGCGCTCGCCGTGAAGCGCGCGGTCCCGGCCACCCAGGCTCACGTCGCCCACCCCGACGCCGAGGCCGGCCTGGTCGAGGCGGAGGCCCTGGACCTGCCGCACCCCGCGCGGGACCCGGCCGACCCCGGCCGCGCCCTGCTCGGCCCGCTGCACGGCCCGGCCGCCGACGGCTTCCACCTGGACGCCGTCTACCGGACCGTTTTCGTCCGCCCCGTGCTCGCCGCCGCCTCCCTGGTCCGCTTCCTGGACCGCGAGGTCGTCGACACCTACGTACGCGGCGCGGCCGACAGCGCCAAGGGCCTCGGCTGGCTCGCCCGCCGCGCCCAGACCGGCAACGTGCAGACCTACCTCAGCGCCCTGCTCGCCGGCTCCGTCGTCCTGGCGATCGTCGCCGTCGTCCTCGCCAACGTCGCCGGAGCGTGAGCCGTGATCGATATCAGCGAATCCGTGATGCAGTTCCTTCTCGCGTTGATCGTCGCCGGCCCGCTCGTCGGCGCCGCCGCCGCCCTCCTGCCGGCCCCGCCCGGACTGAAGGGGAAGTCGCCCGACCAGGCCGTGCTCCGCCACGGCGTCACCGTCACCGGCGTGATCCTGCTGGCCGCGATCGTCCTCGCGCTCGGCTTCGACCACGCCCACCCGTCGAAGATGCAGGCCACGACGGACGTCAGCTGGATCCACGCGCTCGGCGTGCGCATCCACCTCGGTGTCGACGGCATCTCGCTCCCCCTCCTGCTCCTGACCGCGCTGCTGACCTTCCTCTGCGCGCTGTACAGCTACTTCAAGCCGCCCACGGGCCCGTCACCCAAGGCGTTCGTCGCGCTGCTGCTCGTCCTGGAGTCCGGCACCCTCGCGACCTTCGCCGTCCTCGACCTGGTCCTGTTCTTCCTGGCCTTCGAGATGGTCCTCATCCCGATGTACTTCCTCATCGCCCGCTGGGGCGGCGAGGGGAGGCGCGCGGCCACCTGGAAGTTCATCCTCTACACCCTGCTCGGCTCCGTCGTCATGCTGCTCGGCATCCTCCTCATCGGCATCAAGGCGGGCACGTTCGACATGGTGGCACTGGCCACTGACAACGGCCGGGGCCTGACCACGTCCGTGCAGGTCATCGCCGTTCTCGCGATCGGTCTCGGGCTCGCGGTGAAGACCCCGATGTGGCCGCTGCACAGCTGGCTCCCGGACGCCCACACCGCCGCCCCGACCGTCGGCTCGGTCCTCCTCGCCGGCGTCCTGCTGAAGATGGGCACGTACGGGTTCGTCCGGATCGTGCTGCCGATCGCCCCCGACGGCATGCGGACCTTCGCCCCGTACCTGGCCGCCTTCGCCGTCGCCGGGATCATCTACGGATCGCTCGCCTGCCTCGCCCTCGTACGGCCCGGCAACAAGGGCGACCTCAAGCGCCTGATCGCCTACTCCTCCGTCGGCCACATGGGCTTCGTCCTGCTCGGCATCGCCACCATGACCCCCACCGGGGTCAACGGCGCCCTGTTCGCCAACATCGCCCACGGCCTCATCACCGGCCTGCTCTTCTTCCTGGTCGGCGCCGTCAAGGACCGCTACGGCACCGCCGACCTCGACACCCTCGCCGGGGCCACCGGCGCCGCCCTCTACGGCCGCGCCCCCCGCCTCGGCGCCCTGGTCGCCTTCGCCGCCGTCGCCTCCCTGGGCCTGCCGGGGCTCGCCGGGTTCTGGGGCGAGATGCTCGCCCTGTTCGGCGCCTTCGACCCGGCCGAGGGCCTCAGCCGGCCCGCCTTCCTCACCTTCATGGCGATCGGCGGCTTCGGCACCCTGCTCACCGCCGCCTATCTGCTCCTCGTCGTCCGCCGCGTCTGCATGGGCGGCCCCCGCCCGGCCGGCGAGGCGCCCGTCGCCGACGTCCAGGGGTACGAGGTCGCCGCCTGGAGCCCGCTCGTCGCCCTCACCGTCCTCGCCGGACTGTGGCCCGCGGTCCTCCTCGGCCTCACCGATCCGGCCGTCCAGCAGCTCCTCGCGGGAGGCACCCGATGACGTCGCTCGTCCAGTCCGTCGACTGGCTCACGATCGCGCCGCCCACCCTCACCGCGGTGGTCGCCGTCGGCGTCCTCGTCGCCGACCTCTTCGTCCCCGCCGCCCGCAAGCAGCTGCTCGGCTGGACCGCGATCGGCGGCCTGGCCGCCGCCCTCGCGCTGCTCGTCCCGCTGCGCGCCGGCGACCGCTCGACCTTCTGCCTCACCCCGGACGCGGCCGTGCGGGCGTGCAGCTACACCGCCGACGAGTTCACCCTCGTCATCCAGTTCCTGGTGCTCGGCGGCGCGCTCGTGACGGCGCTGCTCTCGCTCCCCGACACCCGGCGGAAGCTACCCGCGGGCGAGTACTGGTTCCTGCTGCTGTCCTCCGCCGCCGGTGCCGCCCTGCTGCCCGCAGCCCGGGACCTCGCGACCCTCGTCGTCGCCCTCGAAGTGGCCTCGCTGCCCGCCTTCGCGCTGGTCGGCATGCGGCGCGGCGACCGGATGTCCAGCGAGTCGGCGCTGAAGTTCTTCCTCTCCTCGGTCACCGCGACCGCCGTGACCCTGCTCGGCGTCAGCTTCGTCTACGCGGCGACCGGCACCCTCCACCTCACCGAGATCGCCGAGCGGCTCGGCGGGGTCCCGGGCCAGCTCCAGACCCTCGCCCAGGCGGGCGTGGTCCTCACCCTGGTCGGCTTCGCGTTCAAGACCGCCGCCGTGCCCTTCCACTTCTGGGTGCCCGACACCTACGTCGGCGCCCCGCTGCCGGTCGCCGCCTATCTGTCCGTGGTCGGCAAGGCCGTCGGCTTCACCGGCCTCATCCTGGTGACCGTCGTCGCCTTCCCCTCGTACGCGGACGTCTGGGGCCCCGCGCTCGCCGTCCTGGCCGCGCTCACCATGACGGTCGGCAACGTGGCCGCCCTGCGCCAGGTCTCCACGCGCGCGTGGAGCGCGGTACGGCTGCTCGCCTGGTCCTCCGTCGCCCAGGCCGGCTACCTCCTGGTGCCGATCGCCGCCGCCGCGTACTCCACCGACGACCAGGTCGGCGCGACCGTCGCGTACGCCCTGATGTACGCCGTCGTGAACCTCGGCGCCTTCGCCGTCGTCGTGCTCGTCGCCCGCAGCCACCCGAAGGTGCGGATCTCCGACTTCCGCGGCCTGTACGCGGAGCGGCCCGCCGCCGCCCTCGCGCTCGGCTTCTTCCTCCTGAATCTGGCCGGACTGCCCCCGGGTATCATCGGCCTCTTCGCCAAGGTGACCGTCTTCTCGGCCGCCGTCGACGCCGGCCTCGGCTGGCTCGCCGTGATCATGGGCGTCAACGTCGTGATCGCCCTCTACTACTACCTGCGGTGGACGGCGCTGCTCTTCCAGGCGCCGGAGGGGGCGGTCAAGCGGCTCGGGGCCCCCATCCCCGTCACCCTGGCCATCGCGCTGACCGCCGTCGCGGGCGTCGTGCTGTCGGGTTATCCGCAGGCCGCCCTCCGCTTCGCGGCGACCAGCCTCTTCTGATCCCCCCACGGAACAAACCCAAGGAGCAGTACCCCGTGCTGAACGGTTTCAAGGACTTCATACTTCGCGGGAACATCGTCTCGATGGCCATCGGTCTGGCCGTCGGTTCGGCGTTCACCGCCGTCGTGACCGGCTTCAGCAAGGCCTTCATCACCCCGCTCATCGGTCTGGCCACCGGCTCGGTCGGCGACTTCAGCGAGGCGAAGTTCACCCTCGGCAAGACCGTCTTCCCCTACGGCCTGGCCATCGCCGCCGCCATAGCGTTCGTGATCACCGCGGCCGTGCTCTACTTCCTGATCGTCGTCCCCATGGCGAAGGTCCAGGAGAAGTTCGCCAAGGAGGAGGCGGCCGACCCGAAGTCCGCGAAGCGCGACTGCCCCCGCTGCTTCACCGAGATCCCGGCCATCGCCTCCCGCTGCGCCCACTGCACCAGCGAGGTCGAGCCCACCTCCGTGCTCGCCGAGAAGATCCCGGCCGCCCGCTAGTCACCCGTACGGCCTACACGGCGCCCCCGGTCGACCGGGGAACCCGAGCTCCCCGCCTGGCGTTGACCAGGAGGGGAGGGTCCACTGGACGGTGGACCCCCATAGAGCAAAGGGTTCCCCTGCCGCACCACTTGGAGGGCGTACCGTGCACCGCCGGCACAACGGGCTGAGGACCGCCGTACTCCTCGGAGGGCTCTCCGCCCTCATCATCGTCATCGGCAGCTTCTTCGGGCGTACGGGCCTGATCGTCGCGCTCTTCGTGGCGATCGGCACCAACGCCTACGCGTACTGGAACAGCGACAAGCTGGCGCTCCGCGCCATGCGCGCCCGTCCCGTGAGCGAGTTCGAGGCCCCGGCCCTCTACAAGATGGTCCGGGAGCTCTCCACCCAGGCCCGCCAGCCGATGCCACGGCTCTACATCTCGCCCACCCAGGCACCCAACGCCTTCGCCACCGGCCGCAACCCGCGCAACGCGGCCGTCTGCTGCACCGAGGGCATCCTCGCCATCCTCGACGAGCGCGAGCTGCGCGGGGTCATCGGCCATGAGCTCAGCCATGTCTACAACCGGGACATCCTGATCTCCTCGGTCGCCGGAGCGCTCGCCTCGGTGATCATGTTCCTGGTGAACTTCGCCTGGCTGATCCCGATCGGCCGCTCCAACGACGACGACGGCCCCGGCCTGCTCGGCATGCTGCTGATCATGATCCTGGGCCCCATCGCCGCCTCCGTCATCCAGCTCGCCATCTCCCGCTCCCGCGAGTACGAGGCGGACGCCTCCGGCGCCCAGCTCACCGGCGACCCGCTCGCCCTCGCCAGCGCCCTGCGCAAGCTGGAGGCGGGCACCAAGCAGCTCCCGCTGCCGCCCGAGCCGAGGATCGAGACCGCGAGCCACATGATGATCGCGAACCCGTTCCGCCCGGGACAGGGCCTCTCGAAGATGTTCTCCACCCACCCGCCGATGGCCGAGCGCATCGCCCGGCTCGAACAGATGGCAGGTCGACGCCCGTGAAGACAATCCTGAACGTCATCTGGCTGGTCCTCTGCGGATTCTGGATGTTCCTCGGCTACATGCTGGCCGGCGTCCTGCTCTGCATCACGATCATCGGCATCCCCTTCGGCATCGCCGCCTTCCGGATCGGCCTCTACGCCCTGTGGCCCTTCGGGCACACGGTCGTCGACCGCCACGACGCGGGCGCGCCCTCCTGCGTGGGCAACGTGCTCTGGCTGATCCTCGCCGGCTGGTGGCTGGCCCTCGGCCACATCACCACCGGCATCGCGCTGTGCATCACGATCATCGGCATCCCGCTTGGCATCGCCAACTTCAAGATGGTGCCCATCTCGCTGATGCCGCTGGGCAAGGAGATCGTCCCCACGGACCAGGCCGTCTACGGCTACCCGGTCCGCTAGTGCAGAGCCCGAGATACGCGCTGCTGGCCGGCGCGGACGTGCTCGCCCTGTGCGCCGACGTCGACGGTCTCTTCGCCGAGCCCGCGCCGCCCGCCCGCGCCCACTACGAGCTGCGCGGCTGCGAGCCGCGCGGCCCCCTCGCCCGCGCCGTCACCCAGGCCGTCGTGGAGGGCACCGCCCCCCAGGGCGAGCTCTTCGTGCGCACCGCGGACGGCACCTTCGGCCTCCGGGACGTCCGCGTCCTCGGCATCCGCGGCGACGTCGTCACCGTGGAGGCCCGCACCCCGCCCCGCCGCGAGCGGGACCGGCGGGACGCCGTCGACTGCGCCCACCTGATACGGGTCTCCCCCCGGGAGCCGGAGACGGCGACGCACACCGAGGTGACCTTCCTCGGCTGCTCCCCGCGCGGTGCGCTGCGCGCCGCCGTGGAGACCGGCGCGCGGGAGCTCGCCGCCCCCGTGACCTACCAGCGCCTCGCCTCCGTGGGCACGGCCGCCTTCGGCGCCCGGGGCGCCCGGGTGACCGGCTGGGCGCCGTCCGCGCGCGACGCCCACGCGCGCGCCGGGCTGCTGGACGTGACCGTGCTCGTCGACCGCCGCGACCTGCGCCCGCCCGCCGTGGCGGACATCTGGGAGCTGTGGTGGTGGGAGCGCCCCGAGGAGCCCGGCACCTGGGCCCGCTTCCCCTCCGGGACCCGCGGCGCGTGGCTGGAGCAGGCCAGACGCCACTCCGGGACGCCGGACCCACCGGCCGACACGTACCACCTCGACGGGGTCCACGTCATCGACGCGGACTCCTTCTGGTGCGCCCTGGGGGAGGCCTTCCTGGGCCCCGGCGGCTATCTCGCCGAGGACCTCGACCAGCTGCGCCCGCCGTTCGCGGCGGGCACCACCCTGGTCTGGCACGACGCCGAGGTCGCCCGCACCTGCCTCGGTGTCGTCCCCCGGGCGCGGAACCGGCCGCCGACCTTCGAGGAGATCGTCATCGGCCTGGCCTGCTCGGGCGTCACGGTCGAGTTCGCCTGACGGCGCCCACGACGGCGTACGCGACCGTCCCCGCCGCCAGGACGCCCACCCCGGCGAGGACGGCGCCCATGGGCAGCGCGAAGGCCAGCACGCCGCAGCCCAGCAGCCCGAGCGCGGCGAGCGGCCGCTCGCGGGGGCCGAGCGTCCAGGCAGCGGCGTTGGCGATCCCGTAGTAGACGAGGACGCCGAACGACGAGAAGCCGATCGCGCCCCGCACGTCGGCCGTCGCCGCCACCAGGGCCACCACCACGCCCACCGCGAGCTCGGCGTGGTGCGGGACCTGGAAGCGGGGGTGGACGGCCGCGAGCGGGGCCGGCAGATAGCCGTCCCTGGCCATCGCGAGGGTGGTCCGGGAGACCCCCAGGATCAGCGAGAGCAGCGAGCCGAGGGCGGCGAGCACCGCGCCCATGGTGACGGCCGGCACGAGCCACTCCGCGCCCGCCGCCCGCGCGGTGTCGGCGAGCGGGGCGGCGGAGGCCGCGAGCCGGGGCGCGCCGAGGACGGAGAGGACGCCGACGGCGACGGCCGCGTAGACGACGAGCGCGATGCCCAGGGCGAGCGGCACGGCCCGGGGGATGGTCCTGGCCGGGTCGCGGACCTCCTCGCCGAGCGTCGCGATCCGCGCGTATCCGGCGAAGGCGAAGAAGAGCAGCCCCGCGGCCTGGAGCACCCCGCCGGTCGGGACGTCCCCGTCGAGCCCGAGCCGGCCGGACTCCCCGGCTCCGGCGGAGACCGTGACGACGGCGGCGAGCACGGCCAGGACGAGGGCCACGATCACCCGGGTGACGAGCGCCGACTTCCGCACGCCCCGGTAGTTCACGGCGGTCAGCGCGACCACGGCGGCGACCGCCACCGCGTGTGCCCGCTCCGGCCACAGGTAGCTGCCCACGGTGAGCGCCATGGCCGCGCAGGAGGCCGTCTTGCCGACGACGAAGGCCCAGCCGGCCAAGTACCCCCAGAACGGCCCCAGTCGCGCGCGCCCGTACACGTAGGTGCCGCCGGAGGCCGGGTAGCGGGCGGCGAGCCTGGCCGACGCCATGGCGTTGCAGTAGGCGACGACGGCGGCCGCCGCGAGCGCCGGGAGGAGGCCCGTGCCGGCCGCGTGGGCCGCCGGGCCGAGCGCCGCGAAGATCCCGGCGCCGATCATCGAGCCGAGCCCGATGACGACCGCGTCGAACACCCCGAGCGAGCGGCGCAGTTCCTGTGTCATGGGGCGCACCCTAGCCAGCGCGGCAACCGCCGGTGCCGACAGGGCGTCCTTCCTGGCATGAGCATCATCGGTTGGATCGTTCTCGGACTCCTCGCCGGAGTCATCGCCAAGATCCTGCTGCCCGGCCGCGATCCGGGTGGTGTGATCGGCACCACGCTGATCGGCGTCGTCGGCGCGTTCCTCGGCGGCTGGCTCTCGGCCCGCTTCCTGGACCGCCCGATCACCACGGACTTCTACGACGGCGCGACCTGGCTCTCGGCCATCGGCGGCTCTCTGGTGCTGCTGATCGCCTACCGGATCCTTTTCGGCCACTCGCGACAGCGCTGAACCGGCGTCAGAGCCCGGTCTCGCGCAGGGTGATGTTCAGCCGCCCGGCGAGACCGAGGGCCGGGTCGGCCGTCCCCGCGTACACCTTGGGCACGCCGTGGTACGCGAACCTGGACGGCCCGCCGAAGACGAACAGGTCCCCGGAGGCCAGCTCCACGTCGGTGTAGGGCCGCCCGCGGTCCTCGGTGTTCCCGAGCCGGAACACGCAGGTGTCGCCGAGGCTCAGCGACACCACGGGCGCGCCGGAGCGCTCCTCCCTGTCCTGGTGCATGCCCATTCGCGCGCCGTCCGCGTAGAAGTTCACCAGCGCGGTGTCCGGAGCGAAGCCGCCGTGCGAGCCGTACGCCTCGACCAGCGCCTCCCGTCCCAGCTCGGCCAGCCAGTCCGGCAGTTCGGCGCCGACGCCGTCCAGATAGCGGTACGGCTCCCAGCGCCGCCCCAGGCAGAGCGAGCGCACCGACATCACGCCGCCGCCGGGCAGCACGGTCCGCCGGTACGTGACGGGCCCGCGCCCGAAGTCGCGGCAGGCCGCCACCAGTTCCCGCTGGCGCGCGAACGGCAGCCACCCGGGCACGTGCACCGCCCCGGGCGCCGGTGCGGCCCGCTCGCGCGGGAACAGGCCCTCGGTCACGCCAGAGCCCCCTCCAGGCCCAGCAGCCGCTCCTTGCGCTCCAGGCCCGCCGCGTAGCCGCGCAGGCTCCCGTCCGCCCCGATCACCCGGTGGCAGGGGCGCACGACGAGCAGCGGATTGCGCCCGATCGCGGTGCCCACGGCCCGTACGGCGGCGCCGGAGCAGCCGGCCAGCCGGGCGACGTCCCCATAGGAGACGGTCGTCCCGTACGGGATCTCCTCAAGAGCGGCCCACACCCGCCGCTGGAAGTCGGTGCCGCCCCGGGCGAGGAGCAGGTCGAAGGAGTCCCGCTCGCCCGCGAAGTACTCCCCGAGCTGGCGCACGGCCTCCGTGAAGGCCCCGGGGTCGTGGACCCACCCCTCCTGGACCGTCGCGCCCCCCTTCTGCCCGGGCAGCGACAGCGAGCGCAACGCGGTACGGCCCCCTTCGGCGAGCTCTCCGACCAGGAGCATCTCGCCCAGGGGGCCGTCGGTGTACGCGTACACGGTGTTGTCGTCCATGTCTCCAGTGTGCGATCCCCACCGGCCCTCGGGCTGGCGGTTTTCGGACGCCGAATGCGGGACCTACCGGTAGTTCACGAACTGCAGCGCGAAGTCGAAGTCCTTGCCCTTGAGCAGCGCGATGACGGCCTGGAGGTCGTCCCGGTTCTTCGAGCTGACCCGCAGCTCCTCGCCCTGCACCTGCGCCTTGACGCCCTTGGGGCCCTCGTCGCGGATGACCTTGGAGACCTTCTTGGCGTTCTCCTGGGAGATGCCCTCGGTGATCGTGGCGAAGAGCTTGTACTCCTTGCCCGACAGCTGGGGCTCGCCCGCCACGTCCAGCGACTTCAGCGAGATGCCCCGCTTGATCAGCTTGGTCTGGAAGATGTCGAGGATCGCGTTGACCCGCTCCTCACCGTTGGCCTGCATGAGGATCTTCTCGCCCGACCACTCGATCGAGGCGTTGGTGCCCTTGAAGTCGTAGCGCTGCTGGATCTCCTTGGCGGCCTGGTTGAGGGCGTTGTCGACCTCCTGCCGCTCGACCTTGGAGACGATGTCGAAACTGGAGTCGGCCATGAGGTGAAGCTCCTTGCTCGGATGCGTTCGGGTACGACGCAAAGCGTAGCCACCCGCACCGCCGTGAACCCGTGATCAATCGGGTGGCGAAGCACCCCTGGGGATCAGGTATCGTTTACGTCGTTGCCAAGGAGCACCGCCGAAAAGCGGCCAACCGAGGCGACGATCCCATGGCGGTGTGCCCGAGTGGCCAATGGGAGCGGACTGTAAATCCGTCGGCTTAGCCTACCCAGGTTCGAATCCTGGCGCCGCCACGCGATACAGAAGGTCCCCGGTGTTCGCACCGGGGACCTTCTCGTTTTCCTCGTCTTCCCTGAAGCCGCTCAGTTCCCCGCGATGTCCTTCACCGCGACCGGGACCGGCACCGAGCCCGAGATCAGTTCGAGGGTCAGGCCCGCCGTCGCCGGGGTCTCCAGGAGTTCGGCCAGCACCGCGGCCACGTCGTCGCGGGGGACCGGGCCGCGGCCCGTACGGGCCTCCAGGCGGACCAGGCCGATGCCCGCGTCGTCGGTGAGCATCCCCGGGCGCAGGATCGTCCAGTCGAGCGAGGAGCGGGCGCGTACGGCGTCGTCCGCGGCACCCTTGGCGCGCAGGTAGGCGTCGAAGACCGCGTCGCCCGGGTGCGCCGCGTCCGCGCCCATCGACGAGACCACGACGAACCGGCGCACGCCCGCGCGCTCGGCCGCGTCGGCGAAGAGGACCGCCGCCGCGCGGTCCACCGTGTCCTTGCGGGCCGCGCCGCTGCCCGCGCCCGCGCCCGCCGCGAAGACGGCCGCGTCCGCGCCCTGGAGGATCCCGGCCACCTCCTCCACGGAGGCCGACTCCAGGTCCATGAGCGCCGGTTCGGCGCCCGCCTCCCGCAGGGCGGCGCCCTGTTCGGGGCGGCGGATCACGCCCACCGGTTCGTGCCCGCGCGCGGCGAGCAGCCGCTCAAGTCGCAGGGCGATCTGTCCGTGTCCACCAGCGATGACTACGCGCATACTCACGACCGTACGACTCAGCGCGCCCCGTTGCCGCCCGGATCGGGCCGCTCCGGGCGTGTCTGCCTCGGCAGGTCCAGCGCCGCCGCCGAGTCGCAGTACTCCCGCACCGCGCTCGTCCGGGCCACCACCCGGCCGCGGTGCACCACGATCCGGCTGTACGCGAGGGAGAGCACCCCCGCGAGCCGCTCGCCCCGCACCGCGAGCAGCTCCGCCGGGAAGCCCGCCTCCACCCGCACCTCCGGGAGGCCCATCGCCGCCCGCGCCTCCGTGCTCACCGCCCCGTACGCCGCCCCGGCCGGCAGCCCCGCCAGCGAGGCCAGCAGATAGGCGGCCTCCAGCGGGTCCCCGCGCCCCACCGGGTTGCTGACGTCCCGCAGCGCCCCGCTGCCCGCCGCGACCCGCACCCCGGCCGCCCGCAGCAGCCGCACCGGGGCGGGACCGCGCCGCTCGGCGGCCCCGCAGCCGCCCTGGGGGAGCGTGACCACCGTCACCCCGGCCGCCGCCAGCCGGTCCGCCGCCCGCCGGGCCGCCTCCGGGGCCGCCCGGCCGAGCCCCGCGCAGGGCCCGATCGTCACCCCGGGCCGCAGCCCCCCGGCCATCGCGGCGAGCCGGGCCAGCCGGGCCGGGTCGTCGCCGTCCGTGTGCAGGTCCACCGGGCAGCCGTGCTCGGCGGCGACCTCCAGGACCGCCTCCACGTACCCGGTCGGGTCCGGGTCCAGGTCGGGGCAGCCGCCGACCACCCCGGCGCCCATCTTCACCGCGTCCCGCAGCATCGCGAGGCCGTCGGCCCCGGCCGCCCCGGTCAGCAGCCGGGGCACCGCCACCGCCGTCAGGTCGACCAGACCGCGCAGCGAGCGCCGGGCCTGGAGCACGGCCTCCAGCGGCCCCAGGCCGTGCACGTCCCCGATCCGCACCTGCGCGCGCTGCGCCGTCGCCCCGTGCCCGAGCTGGAACAGCGCGGCCTCGGTGGCCCGGCGCTGCACCTCCTCCGGGGCGTACGAGACGGGGCCGGGGGAGTCCGCGGTGAGGGCGGTGTCGGCGTGCGCGTGGGGCTCGGCCGGCGCGGGCAGCAGCAGATAGCCGGCGAGATCGACCCGGGCGCCGCCGGCCGCGAGGCTCCCGGCGGTGCCGACGGCCTCGATCCGGCCGCCGGCGAGCCGTACGTCGACGGTGCGCCCGTCGGTCAGCCGCGCGTTGCAGAGCAGCAGCGACATGGCGTCGGCGGTGGCCGCGGCCCGGTCCTCGGGCGACGGCTGGGGCTGCTTGCTGTCGGCTGACAATCGGGCTCCTCAGGGGTCCGGGCTCACCGCTGGCCAAGATCAAGATCACGCAGCGTGGCCCGAGCCTAGGGGTGCTCGCAGCCGCCTTCGAGGAGGTGGCGAATAGTCGTACTGATGAGGGCACGAGTGGCCTAGGAGGCGGCCGGGACGCGGCCGCGCGGGCGGCCGGGGAAACGGATTTGGGTGATGGGTCGAGGACCGTGTAATGTCTTCCTCGCTCGCCCCAATAGCTCAGTCGGTAGAGCGTCTCCATGGTAAGGAGAAGGTCTACGGTTCGATTCCGTATTGGGGCTCTGGTGAGAAGGGTCCCGCCTCCGGGCGGGATCCAGATCATCAAAGCGGTGTAGCTCAGTCGGTAGAGCAAGCGGCTCATAATCGCTGTGTCACCGGTTCAAGTCCGGTCACCGCTACAGAGTGTAGCCGATTGTGGGGTCGGTCCTACGATCGGCTACTCTTTTATGCGTTCATCCGTCAATCCGTCCGTCAAGGAGCACTCACGTGGCTGCCACCGACGTCCGCCCGAAGATCACGCTGGCCTGCGTGGAGTGCAAGGAGCGGAACTACATCACCAAGAAGAACCGGCGTAACAACCCGGACCGTCTTGAGATGAAGAAGCACTGCCCTCGCTGCAACTCGCACACCGCGCACCGCGAGACGCGTTAATCAGGCTCGTACACGAGGCCGTCCCCCTTGGGGACGGCCTCGTGTCGTTTGTACAGGCAACACACCAGGAGGTATCGAGGCCATGGCGCTCGACCAGTCCTTCGTGGGCCGGACCTATCCGCCCACCGCGCCGTACGAAGTCGGCCGCGAGAAGATCCGCGAGTTCGCCGAGGCGATCGGGGACGCGAATTCCGCGTACACCGACCAGGAGACCGCCAAGGCGCTCGGCCACCCGGATGTGATCGCCCCGCCGACCTTCGTCTTCGCGATCACCTTCAAGGCCGCGGGCCAGGTCATCGAGGACCCGCAGCTGGGCCTGGACTACAGCCGCGTGGTGCACGGCGACCAGAGGTTCGCCTACACCCGCCCGGTGCGCGCCGGGGACCGCCTCACGGTCACCTCGACCATCGAGGCGATCAAGTCCCTCGCGGGCAACGACATCCTGGACATCCGCGGCGAGGTCCACGACGAGAGCGGCGAGCACGTCGTGACCGCCTGGACCAAGCTGGTGTCCCGCGCCCCCGAGGAGGCCTGACCGTGACCGCGAAGATCGCTTACGACGAGGTCGAGGTCGGCACCGAGCTGCCCGCGGGGACCTTCCCCGTGACGCGCGCCACGCTCGTCCAGTACGCCGGTGCCTCCGGGGACTTCAACCCGATCCACTGGAACGAGAAGTTCGCCCGCGAGGTCGGCCTGCCCGACGTCATCGCCCACGGCATGTTCACCATGGCCGAGGCGATCCGCGTCGTCACCGACTGGGCCGGCGACCCCGCCGCCGTCGTCGAGTACGGCGTCCGCTTCACCAAGCCGGTCGTCGTCCCCAACGACGACCAGGGCGCTGTGATCGAGGTCTCCGCCAAGGTGGCGGCCAAGCTGGAGGACGGGCGGGTCCGGGTGGACCTCACCGCGACCTCGGCGGGCCAGAAGGTCCTGGGCATGTCCCGGGCCGTCGTCGAGCTCGCCTGACGCCGTCGAGCGCACGGGCCCCTTCCGTACGGGAGGGGCCCGTACTCTTGAGCGCGTGCAGCAGCTCAACGACGCCCCCCTCGCGCCCCTGACCACCTTCCGGCTCGGCGGGCCCGCCACCCGGCTCGTCACCGCCACCACGGACGACGAGGTGATCGCCGCGGTCCGCGAGGCCGACGCCTCCGGTACGCCCCTGCTCGTCATCGGCGGCGGCTCCAACCTGGTCATCGGCGACAAGGGCTTCGACGGCACCGCCCTGCACATCGCCACCCAGGGCTTCGCCCTCGACGGCACCCGCCTGGAGCTGGCGGCCGGAGAGGTGTGGACGGACGCCGTCGCGCGGACCGTCGAGGCCGGGCTCGCCGGGATCGAGTGCCTCGCCGGCATCCCCGGCTCCGCGGGCGCCACCCCCATCCAGAACGTCGGCGCCTACGGCCAGGACGTCTCCGCCACCGTCACCGAGGTCGTCGCGTACGACCGGCGGGCCGAGGAGACGGTCACCCTCACCAACGCCGAGTGCGCCTTCTCGTACCGCCACAGCCGCTTCAAGGACCAGCCCGACCGCTATGTCGTGCTCCGGGTCCGCTTCGGGCTTGAGGACGCCGACGGGATGTCCGCGCCGATCGCCTACCCGGAGACCGCCCGCGCCCTCGGGGTCGAGGCCGGCGACCGGGTGCCGCTCGCGCAGGCCCGGGAGACCGTCCTGCGGCTCCGCGCCGGCAAGGGCATGGTCCTGGACCCGGCGGACCACGACACCTGGTCGGCGGGGTCCTTCTTCACCAACCCGATCCTGACGAACGAGGAGTTCGCGGCCTTCCGGGAGCGCGTGACCGCCCGCCTGGGCGCCGACGCCAAGGCCCCGGCCTTCCCCGTGGGCGACCACTCCACCAAGACCTCGGCCGCCTGGCTGATCGACAAGGCCGGCTTCGTGAAGGGCTACGGCTCCGGGCCCGCCCGGATCTCCACCAAGCACACCCTCGCCCTCACCAACCGGGGCGAGGCCACCACCGAGGACCTGCTCGCGCTCGCCCGCGAGGTCGTCGCCGGGGTACGGGACGCCTTCGGGATCACCCTCGTCAACGAGCCGGTGACCGTCGGCGTCGCCCTCTAGGGCCCGTCAGCCCACCGGGGCCGCCAGCCAGGCGTCGATCCCCGCGAGCAGCCGCCCCCGGACGTCCTCTGGGGCGGCCGAGCCCCGCACGGACTGCCGTGCCAGCTCCGCCAGCTCCGGGTCCGTGAAGCCGTGGTGGGCGCGGGCGATCTCGTACTGCGCCGCGAGCCGCGAGCCGAACAGCAGCGGGTCGTCCGCGCCCAGCGCCATCGGCACGCCCGCGTCGAACAGGGTCCGCAGCGGCACGTCCTCCGGCTTCTCGTACACCCCGAGCGCCACATTGGACGACGGGCACACCTCGCAGGTCACCCCGCGCTCGGCCAGCTTGCGCAGCAGTCGCGGGTCCTCGGCCGCCCGGACGCCGTGCCCGACCCTGGCCGCCCGCAGGTCGTCCAGGCAGTCCCGTACGGACGCGGGGCCGGTCAGCTCGCCGCCGTGCGGGGCCGCCAGCAGGCCGCCCTCGCGCGCGATGGCGAAGGCCCGGTCGAAGTCGCGGGCCATGCCCCGCCGCTCGTCGTTGGAGAGCCCGAAGCCGACCACGCCCCGGTCCGCGTACCGGACCGCGAGGCGGGCCAGCGTGCGCGCCTCCAGGGGGTGCTTCATCCGGTTCGCGGCGACCAGCACCCGCATCCCGAGCCCGGTCTCCCGCGCGGCCGCGTCCACGGAGTCCAGGATGATCTCCATGGCGGGGATCAGACCGCCGAGCAGCGGCGCGTACGAGGTGGGGTCGACCTGGATCTCCAGCCAGCCCGAGCCGTCCCTGACGTCCTCCTGGGCCGCCTCGCGCACCAGCCGCTGGATGTCCTCCGGCTCGCGCAGGCAGGAGCGGGCGAGGTCGTAGAGCCGCTGGAAGCGGAACCAGCCGCGCTCGTCGGTGGCCCGGAGTTTGGGCGGCGTCCCGCTCTTGAGCGCCTCGGGGAGGTGCACCCCGTACTTGTCGGCCAGTTCGATCAGGGTCGAGGGGCGCATCGAACCCGTGAAGTGCAGGTGCAGATGGGCCTTGGGGAGGGTGGCGAGGTCGCGGTAAACGTGCTCCATCGACTGATCTTGCCGCACCCGAATGGACGAGGACAGTCCCTTTCCCCGATCGGGACCTTGCTAGAACGCAAAAACGGGCCCCCGGTTCAGGAGAACCGGGGGCCCGTAGCACCTAGTGACGTTCCTAGGTGGTCATGGTCAGTCGCGGGCCTCGGCCAGCAGCTTCTGGATGCGGGACACGCCCTCCGCCAGGTCCTCGTCGCCGAGCGCGTACGACAGACGCAGGTAGCCCGGGGTGCCGAAGGCCTCGCCGGGGACGACCGCGACCTCGGCCTCGTCCAGGATCAGCGCGGCCAGCTCGACCGAGCTCTGCGGGCGCTTGCCGCGGATCTCCTTGCCGAGCAGCGCCTTCACCGACGGGTACGCGTAGAACGCGCCCTCCGGCGTCGGGCAGTACACGCCCTCGATCTCGTTGAGCATCCGCACGATGGTCTGGCGGCGCCGGTCGAAGGCGGTGCGCATCTCGGCGACCGCGTCCAGGTTGCCGGAGACGGCGGCCAGCGCGGCGGCCTGCGCGACGTTGCTCACGTTGGAGGTGGCGTGCGACTGGAGGTTGGTCGCGGCCTTCACGACGTCCTTCGGGCCGATGATCCAGCCCACCCGCCAGCCCGTCATCGCGTACGTCTTGGCGACGCCGTTGACCACGATGCACTTGTCGCGCAGCTCGGGGAGGATCGCCGGCAGCGAGGTGAACTTCGCGTCGCCGTAGACCAGGTGCTCGTAGATCTCGTCGGTGAGGACCCACAGGCCGTGCTCGACGGCCCAGCGGCCGATCGCCTCGGCGTCGGCCTCGCTGTAGACCGCGCCGGTCGGGTTCGAGGGGGAGACGAAGAGGACGACCTTGGTCCGCTCCGTGCGCGCCGCCTCCAGCTGTTCCACCGAGACCCGGTAGCCGGTGGTCTCGTCGGCGACGACCTCCACCGGGACACCGCCCGCGAGGCGGATCGACTCGGGGTACGTGGTCCAGTACGGGGCCGGGACGATGACCTCGTCGCCCGGGTCGAGGATCGCGGCGAAGGCCTCGTAGATCGCCTGCTTGCCGCCGTTGGTCACCAGGACCTGGGAGGCGTCGACCTCGTAGCCGGAGTCGCGCAGCGTCTTCGCGGCGATGGCGGCCTTCAGCTCGGGCAGGCCGCCGGCCGGCGTGTAGCGGTGGAACTTGGGGTTCTTGCAGGCCTCGACGGCCGCCTCGACGATGTAGTCCGGCGTCGGGAAGTCGGGCTCACCCGCGCCGAAACCGATGACCGGGCGCCCGGCGGCCTTGAGGGCCTTGGCCTTGGCGTCGACGGCGAGGGTCGCGGACTCGGAGATCGCACCGATCCGGGCGGAGACCCGGCGCTCGGTGGGAGGGGTAGCAGCGCTCATACGGCCCATCGTCCCAGACCTGGAACGGGCCCGGCACACAGGTTTCACTGAGCGGACAGGAACGGTCAATCCCGGTCGTACTCGCCGTTCCACAAGGGATCTTGGGGCTTTCGGAGGGGTTCCGAAGGGGGGCCGGAGAGGGTCGGACGCAGGTCGGAGACGTTTCTGTTCGACGTGGGGCCCCATGACCACGTACACTCACTGCTCGTTGGACCTCACCGACCACATCTCACGATGCGGTAGGTTGGGGGACACCGCAAAGGGTCGTAGCTCAATTGGTAGAGCACCGGTCTCCAAAACCGGCGGTTGGGGGTTCAAGTCCCTCCGGCCCTGCTACACACACCGCCAGGTTGTGTGCGCATGTTGTAAGTACTTCATTGCACCGCCGTGCGGCTCAACCCATCCGGGCGCGGCACGGCCACGACCCGGAATCAGGTGAAAGCTCGTGACGGACGCCGTAGGCTCCATCGACATGCCTGATGCCGAAGACGCCGCACCGGAGTCGAAGAAGAAGGCCCGCAAGGGCGGCAAGCGCGGAAAGAAGGGCCCTCTGGGCCGCCTCGCGCTCTTCTACCGCCAGATCATCGCGGAACTCCGCAAGGTCGTCTGGCCGACCCGCAGCCAGCTGACGGCGTACACCACTGTGGTGATTGTCTTCGTTGTCATCATGATCGGCCTTGTGACCGTGATTGACTATGGCTTCCAGGAAGCAGTCAAGTACGTCTTCGGCTGACTTTTTGTTCCACCCCATCTGTATCGCAGGAAGAAGCAGCCACCGTGTCTGACGCGAACCTGAACGACGCCTTCGAGTCCGAGTCCGTCGAGGACGAGCTGGACATCGTCGAGGCGGCCGACGAGGACCAGGCCGACGCTGCTGACGCCGAGGCCGGCCAGGCCGCCGAGGAGGCCGCGCTCCACGCCGAGGCCGCCGACGAGGACGTCGACGCCGAGGAGTCCGAGGACGACGAAGAGGCGGAGGAGTCCGACGAGGACGCCGACGAGGCCGAGGCCGAGCCCGCCGCTCCGGTCGACCCGATCGCCGCGCTCCGCGAGGAGCTGCGCACCCTGCCCGGCGAGTGGTACGTCATCCACACGTACGCGGGCTACGAGAAGCGCGTCAAGGCCAACCTCGAACAGCGTGCCGTCTCGCTGAACGTCGAGGAGTTCATCTACCAGGCCGAGGTCCCCGAGGAAGAGATCGTCCAGATCAAGAACGGCGAGCGCAAGAACGTCCGGCAGAACAAGCTGCCCGGTTACGTTCTCGTCCGCATGGATCTGACGAACGAGTCCTGGGGTGTCGTGCGCAACACGCCCGGCGTCACCGGCTTCGTGGGCAACGCCTACGACCCGTACCCGCTGACCCTGGACGAGATCGTCAAGATGCTCGCCCCGGAGGCCGAGGAGAAGGCCGCCCGCGAGGCCGCCGAGGCCGAGGGCAAGCCGGCTCCGGCCCGCAAGGTCACCGTCGAGGTCCTGGACTTCGAGGTCGGCGACTCGGTCACCGTCACCGACGGCCCCTTCGCCACCCTCCAGGCCACGATCAACGAGATCAACGCCGACTCGAAGAAGGTCAAGGGCCTCGTCGAGATCTTCGGTCGCGAGACCCCGGTCGAGCTCAGCTTCGACCAGATCCAGAAGAACTGATCCTCACAGGTTTCCGACCAGGTCAGAGCGGCTCTCAGAGCGGCTCTGACCTGCTCGGTTTTTAGCCGCACGTCTATACCCGTTATCGTTGTGCGGTATGCCTCCGTCCGGACGTCCGGACGGATCGGCTGAAAACTCTCACTAGGACCCGGAGAGAGCACATGCCTCCCAAGAAGAAGAAGATCACGGGGCTTATCAAGCTCCAGATCAACGCCGGTGCGGCGAACCCGGCTCCGCCGGTCGGCCCCGCGCTCGGCCAGCACGGCGTCAACATCATGGAGTTCTGCAAGGCCTACAACGCCGCGACCGAGTCGCAGCGTGGCATGGTCGTGCCGGTGGAGATCACGGTCTACGAGGACCGTTCCTTCACCTTCATCACCAAGACTCCGCCGGCCGCGAAGCTCATCCTCAAGGCCGCGGGTGTGGACAAGGGCTCCGGCGAGCCGCACAAGACCAAGGTCGCCAAGCTGACGGCCGCCCAGGTCCGCGAGATCGCCACGGTCAAGCTGCCCGACCTGAACGCCAACGACCTGGACGCCGCGTCGAAGATCATCGCCGGCACCGCCCGTTCCATGGGCATCACGGTCGAGGGCTGATCAGCCCCGTAAGTCCCCAGTGGTAGGGCCTGCGCCGGCCCGCACCACGACTCCATACCTGAACCAACAGGAGCAGAAGTGAAGCGCAGCAAGTCTCTCCGCGCTGCGGACAGCAAGATCGACCGGGAGAAGCTCTACGCCCCGCTCGAGGCCGTCCGTATTGCCAAGGAGACCTCCACCACCAAGTTCGACGGCACCGTCGAGGTCGCCTTCCGCCTGGGTGTCGACCCGCGCAAGGCCGACCAGATGGTCCGTGGCACCGTGAACCTCCCGCACGGCACCGGCAAGACCGCCCGGGTCCTGGTCTTCGCGACCGGTGACCGTGCCGAGGCCGCGATCGCCGCGGGCGCCGACATCGTCGGCTCCGACGAGCTCATCGACGAGATCTCCAAGGGCAACCGCCTGAACGAGTTCGACGCCGTTGTGGCCACCCCGGACCTCATGGGCAAGGTCGGCCGCCTCGGCCGCGTCCTCGGCCCGCGTGGTCTGATGCCGAACCCGAAGACGGGCACCGTCACCCCCGACGTGGCGAAGGCCGTCAACGAGATCAAGGGCGGCAAGATCGAGTTCCGCGTCGACAAGCACTCGAACCTGCACTTCATCATCGGCAAGGTGTCCTTCGACGACGCCAAGCTGGTGGAGAACTACGGTGCGGCTCTGGAGGAGATCCTCCGTCTGAAGCCGTCCGCCGCCAAGGGTCGCTACATCAAGAAGGCCGCCATCGCCACCACGATGGGCCCCGGCATTCCGCTGGACCCGAACCGCACCCGCAACCTCCTCGTCGAGGAGGACCCGGCCGCGGTCTGAGTCTTCTGACTCAAGCGTCCTGAAACCGCCCCTCATGGCTCGGAAGAGCCGTGAGGGGCGGTTTTGCGTTCTCGGGCTGTCGGCGCGGTGGGTTACGGTGCTGTGGACCTCAAGTTTTGCGAACGCATTAACGATCGACGATCAAGGGGTGGGGACGCATGAGCATGTCCGCATGGAAGCGCGCGGGCGTCTCGGTGGCGGCCGTGGCGGTCATCGCCGGTGTGGCGGGCTGCCAGGACGGGGACGGCAAGGCGGCGGGCGCGAGCTCGGGCAAGCACCAGGCCGGCCAGACGCGCGACGAGATGACCAAGGTCATCCAGGCCGCCTACCGCAAGACCGCGGAGGCCAACTCCGCGAAGGTCAAGATGACCATGGACATGAAGATGTCGGGCGCCTCCGGGGAGTCCGGCACCACGGAGATGACCGGCGTCCAGTCCTGGAACCCGGCGGCCATGGACATCACCATGAAGGGCTCCACGTTCTCCGCGCTCGACCCGGAGGCGCCCAAGGAGTTCCGCGTGGTCATGCTCGACCAGGTCATGTACATGGACATGGGCACCAAGCAGGCCGCCGAGATGGACGGCAAGCGCTGGATGAAGCTGGACCTCAAGGCCGCGGCCGAGGCCTCCGGCGACCCCGCCATGCAGAAGCAGATGACCGGCGGCCTGGAGAACATGAACCAGGACCCGGCGCAGCAGCTCGCCCTGCTCCTGGAGTCCCCGAACCTGAAGCACGTCGGCTCGGAGAAGATCAACGGCGGCGACACCGAGCACTACAAGGGCACGCTCACCTTCGAGCAGATGCTGGACGCGAACAAGCAGTCCGAGACGCTCACGCCGAAGGAGCGGGACCAGCTCGTGGCCGCCATGAAGAAGGCCGACGTGAAGGGCTACGACACCGAGGTCTGGGTCAACAAGGACGGCTACCCGGCCCGGATGGTCGTCGACATCAAGATGGCCGCGGGCACCATGAAGATGCGCGCCGACTACACCGACTACGGCGCCAAGGCGACCGTCCAGGCCCCGCCGGCCAACGAGACCTTCGACCTCTTCGCGATGCTCAAGGGCCTCAAGGGCGGCGCCGCGCAGGGCTGATTTGCCCCTTGCCCGTTCCGTCACGTACTCTTCCACAGAAGCCAAAGACCGCTGGTCGTCGCTGCGCCCCTATAGGTGCGGTGGCCGAAGGATTCGCTGAGTGGCGAACGACCCGCGCAGGTGACTGTGGATGAGTTCCCGGATCTTGATCCGGTCGAGCTGAGCCCCGTGCGCCTGCGCCCGGGGCGTTCTGTTTTGTTCAGCCCCTTCCGTGCGGTCACATCACCCGGAAGGAGGCCGACGCTCTATGGCAAGGCCCGACAAGGCTGCCTCGGTGGCCGAGCTCGCGGACCAGTTCCGTGGCTCGAACGCCGCTGTGCTGACCGAGTACCGGGGTCTCACCGTGGCGCAGCTCAAGACGCTGCGTCGTTCGCTCGGTGAGAACGCCCAGTACGCCGTGGTGAAGAACACGCTGACCAAGATTGCGGCCAACGAGGCCGGGATCACCGCACTGGACGAGCACTTCGCTGGTCCGACCGCGGTCGCCTTCGTCACCGGTGACCCGGTGGAGTCGGCGAAGGCTCTGCGTGACTTCGCCAAGGAGAACCCGAACCTCATCATCAAGGCCGGTGTCCTTGACGGTAAGGCTCTCTCCGCCGACGAGATCAAGAAGCTCGCGGACCTCGAGTCCCGCGAGGTTCTGCTCAGCAAGCTGGCCGGCGCCTTCAAGGGCAAGCAGTCCCAGGCTGCTTCGCTCTTCCAGGCTCTGCCGTCGAAGTTCGTCCGCACCGCGGAAGCGCTTCGCGTCAAGCTCGCCGAGCAGGGCGGTGCCGAGTAATTCGGCTCGCGCATTGATCCGCGCCGCCTAGTGCGCGGGTCGTAGCGGGCCGTTACGCCCGCCTCTTCAGACACATCGGCACCTGCCGAATTAGTGGAAGGATCGCCCATCATGGCGAAGCTCTCTCAGGCCGACCTCCTCGCCCAGTTCGAGGAGATGACCCTCATCGAGCTCGCCGAGTTCGTCTCGGCCTTCGAGGAGAAGTTCGACGTCACCGCCGCCGCGGCCGTCGCCGTTGCCGGTCCCGCCGCGGGCGGCGCTGCCCCCGAGGCTGCCGAGGAGCAGGACGAGTTCGACGTCATCCTCGAGGGTGCCGGCGACAAGAAGATCCAGGTCATCAAGGTCGTGCGCGAGCTCACCTCCCTGGGCCTCAAGGAGGCCAAGGACCTCGTCGACGGCACCCCGAAGCCGGTCCTCGAGAAGGTCGCGAAGGAGGCCGCCGAGAAGGCTGCCGAGTCCCTCAAGGCCGCCGGCGCCTCCGTCACGGTCAAGTAAGACCGTTTCGGCTCGCTGAGCTGACTCTCGCCCCCGTGTAACGCGGAGGCACCGAAAGGCGATCATCCATCTGGGTGGTCGCCTTTCGGCGTTCCCTGGGACCGCGTGGCGGCGGTCGTGAGGCCCTCCGGATGCGGAGTATGGTGATCTTCGCCGTGCGCCGCGCACAGGCGGGGGCCTTGACGAACCGCACGCAGCGCGCAATTCTCAGGACGCGTCGTCACAACGATCCGTTTCCGAGGCATGGATCGGCGACCGAACGGGCAGTATCGAGGTGCGCCACACGGCGCGAGGTACCGCGGAGTTGAGAACAACGAGGGTTGCGAAGAACTCGCCCTGGACATCAGTGGGCCAAGTGGCTACACTGTCCCTTTGCGCTGCCTGTTAACTGCCCCCTGCCCGTCACCAGGGGCATCCCCTCGCATCCGCCTCGCTGGTCGACCCACTCTGACCTGGCCTTTCAGCCAAATCGGGAAACGTCTTCCAACGGGCTCCGCTAGGGACCGGTACGCGCGTAGTGAGTCCGAGCCCTCGGAAGGACCCCCTCTTGGCCGCCTCGCGCAACGCCTCGACCAATACGAACAACGGCGCAAGCACCGCCCCGCTGCGCATCTCCTTTGCAAAGATCAAGGAGCCCCTCGAGGTTCCGAACCTCCTCGCGCTCCAGACCGAGAGCTTCGACTGGCTGCTCGGCAACGCCGCGTGGAAGGCTCGCGTCGAGGCCGCCCTTGAGTCGGGACAGGACGTCCCCACGAAGTCCGGTCTGGAGGAGATCTTCGAGGAGATCTCCCCGATCGAGGACTTCTCCGGGTCGATGTCGCTGACCTTCCGCGACCACCGCTTCGAGCCGCCGAAGAACTCGATCGACGAGTGCAAGGACCGTGACTTCACCTACGGTGCCCCGCTCTTCGTGACCGCCGAGTTCACGAACAACGAGACCGGCGAGATCAAGTCCCAGACGGTCTTCATGGGCGACTTCCCGCTCATGACCAACAAGGGCACCTTCGTCATCAACGGCACCGAGCGTGTCGTCGTGTCGCAGCTGGTCCGTTCCCCCGGTGTCTACTTCGACTCCTCCATCGACAAGACGTCCGACAAGGACATCTTCTCGGCCAAGATCATCCCGTCCCGGGGTGCCTGGCTGGAGATGGAGATCGACAAGCGCGACATGGTCGGCGTCCGCATCGACCGCAAGCGCAAGCAGTCCGTCACCGTCCTGCTCAAGGCGCTCGGCTGGACCACCGAGCAGATCCTGCAGGAGTTCGGCGAGTACGAGTCCATGCGCGCCACCCTGGAGAAGGACCACACCCAGGGCCAGGACGACGCGCTGCTCGACATCTACCGCAAGCTGCGTCCGGGCGAGCCGCCGACCCGTGAGGCCGCTCAGACGCTGCTCGAGAACCTCTACTTCAACCCGAAGCGCTACGACCTCGCGAAGGTCGGCCGCTACAAGGTGAACAAGAAGCTCGGCGCCGACGAGCCGCTGAACGCGGGCGTCCTCACCACCGACGACGTCATCGCCACCATCAAGTACCTGGTCAAGCTCCACGCGGGCGAGACCGAGACGGTCGGCGAGTCGGGCCGCGAGATCGTCGTCGAGACCGACGACATCGACCACTTCGGCAACCGTCGTCTGCGCAACGTCGGCGAGCTCATCCAGAACCAGGTCCGCACGGGTCTGGCTCGTATGGAGCGCGTCGTGCGTGAGCGCATGACCACCCAGGACGTCGAGGCGATCACGCCGCAGACCCTGATCAACATCCGGCCGGTCGTCGCCTCCATCAAGGAGTTCTTCGGCACCAGCCAGCTGTCGCAGTTCATGGACCAGAACAACCCGCTGTCGGGTCTGACGCACAAGCGTCGTCTCTCGGCGCTGGGTCCCGGTGGTCTGTCCCGTGAGCGGGCCGGCTTCGAGGTCCGAGACGTGCACCCGTCCCACTACGGACGCATGTGCCCGATCGAGACCCCCGAAGGCCCGAACATCGGTCTGATCGGTTCGCTCGCCTCGTACGGCCGGGTCAACGCGTTCGGCTTCATCGAGACGCCGTACCGCAAGGTCGTCGACGGCCAGGTCACCGACGAGGTCGACTACGTCACGGCCGACGAGGAAGACCGCTACGTCATCGCCCAGGCGAACGCGACCCTGAACGACGAGCTCCAGTTCACGGAGCCCCGCGTCCTGGTCCGCCGCCGTGGTGGCGAGGTCGACTACGTGCCGCCGGCCGACGTCGACTACATGGACGTCTCGCCGCGCCAGATGGTGTCGGTCGCGACCGCCATGATCCCCTTCCTCGAGCACGACGACGCCAACCGTGCCCTCATGGGCGCGAACATGATGCGTCAGGCCGTTCCGCTGATTAAGTCGGAGGCCCCGCTCGTCGGCACCGGCATGGAGTACCGCTGCGCCACCGACGCCGGCGACGTGCTCAAGGCCGAGAAGGACGGTGTCGTCCAGGAGCTGTCGGCCGACTACATCACGGTCGCCAACGACGACGGCACGTACATCACGTACCGCCTGCACAAGTTCTCCCGCTCCAACCAGGGCACCTCTGTGAACCAGAAGGTCGTCGTGGACGAGGGCGACCGCGTCATCGAGGGCCAGGTCCTCGCCGACGGTCCCGCCACCGAAGACGGCGAGATGGCGCTCGGCAAGAACCTGCTCGTGGCGTTCATGCCGTGGGAGGGCCACAACTACGAGGACGCGATCATCCTGTCGCAGCGCCTCGTGCAGGACGACGTCCTCTCCTCGATCCACATCGAGGAGCACGAGGTCGACGCCCGTGACACCAAGCTGGGCCCCGAGGAGATCACCCGGGACATCCCGAACGTCTCCGAGGAGGTCCTCGCGGACCTCGACGAGCGCGGCATCATCCGGATCGGTGCCGAGGTCGTCGCCGGCGACATCCTGGTCGGCAAGGTCACCCCGAAGGGTGAGACCGAGCTGACCCCGGAGGAGCGCCTGCTCCGCGCGATCTTCGGTGAGAAGGCCCGTGAGGTCCGCGACACCTCGCTGAAGGTGCCGCACGGCGAGGTCGGCAAGATCATCGGTGTCCGCGTCTTCGACCGCGAGGAGGGCGACGAGCTTCCTCCGGGCGTGAACCAGCTGGTCCGCGTCTACGTCGCCCAGAAGCGCAAGATCACCGACGGTGACAAGCTGGCCGGCCGTCACGGCAACAAGGGTGTCATCTCCAAGATCCTTCCGATCGAGGACATGCCGTTCCTCGAGGACGGAACGCCGGTCGACATCATCCTCAACCCGCTCGGTGTGCCGTCCCGAATGAACCCGGGACAGGTCCTGGAGATCCACCTCGGCTGGCTCGCCAGCCGCGGCTGGGACGTCTCCGGTCTCGCCGACGAGTGGGCGCAGCGCCTCCAGGCCATCGGTGCCGACCAGGTCGCCCCCGGCACCAACGTCGCCACCCCGGTCTTCGACGGTGCGCGTGAGGACGAGCTCGCGGGTCTGCTCCAGCACACCATCCCGAACCGCGACGGCGAGCGCATGGTGCTCCCGACCGGTAAGGCGCGCCTGTTCGACGGCCGCTCCGGCGAGCCGTTCCCGGACCCGATCTCGGTCGGGTACATGTACATCCTCAAGCTGCACCACCTGGTCGACGACAAGCTGCACGCGCGTTCGACCGGCCCGTACTCGATGATCACCCAGCAGCCGCTGGGTGGTAAGGCCCAGTTCGGTGGCCAGCGCTTCGGTGAGATGGAGGTGTGGGCGCTGGAGGCTTATGGCGCCGCGTACGCCCTCCAGGAGCTGCTGACGATCAAGTCCGACGACGTGACCGGCCGCGTGAAGGTCTACGAGGCCATCGTCAAGGGCGAGAACATCCCTGAGCCCGGCATCCCCGAGTCCTTCAAGGTGCTCATCAAGGAGATGCAGTCCCTGTGCCTCAACGTGGAGGTGCTGTCCTCGGACGGCATGTCCATCGAGATGCGCGACACCGATGAGGACGTCTTCCGCGCAGCGGAGGAGCTCGGTATCGACCTGTCCCGGCGCGAGCCGAGCAGCGTCGAAGAGGTCTGACGGGAGTCCGGTCAGGGGCTCGGCGAAACACCGCTGAGCCCCCGGCCGGCCCCAGGACCCCCGTTTCAGACCCCAAGACTTACAACCCTGAGAGGGATTGACGCATAGTGCTCGACGTCAACTTCTTCGACGAGCTCCGGATCGGTCTGGCCACCGCTGACGACATCCGTCAGTGGAGCCACGGCGAGGTCAAGAAGCCGGAGACCATCAACTACCGCACCCTGAAGCCCGAGAAGGACGGACTCTTCTGCGAGAAGATCTTCGGTCCGACCCGGGACTGGGAGTGCTACTGCGGCAAGTACAAGCGTGTCCGCTTCAAGGGCATCATCTGTGAGCGGTGTGGCGTCGAGGTCACCCGCGCGAAGGTGCGCCGTGAGCGGATGGGCCACATCGAGCTCGCCGCTCCCGTCACCCACATCTGGTACTTCAAGGGCGTTCCGTCGCGTCTTGGCTACCTGCTCGACCTCGCCCCGAAGGACCTTGAGAAGGTCATCTACTTCGCGGCGTACATGATCACGTTCGTCGACGACGAGCGCCGTACGCGTGACCTGCCCTCCCTTGAGGCGCACGTCTCCGTCGAGCGTCAGCAGATCGAGAACCGGCGCGACTCCGACCTGGAGAACCGCGCGAAGAAGCTGGAGAACGACCTCGGCGAGCTTGAGGCCGAGGGCGCCAAGGCCGACGTGCGCCGCAAGGTGCGCGAGGGTGCCGAGCGTGAGATGAAGCAGCTGCGGGACCGTGCGCAGCGCGAGATCGACCGCCTGGACGAGGTCTGGACCCGCTTCAAGAACCTCAAGGTCCAGGACCTGGAGGGCGACGAGCTCCTCTACCGCGAGCTGCGTGACCGCTTCGGCACGTACTTCGACGGCTCGATGGGTGCCGCGGCGCTGCAGAAGCGCCTGGAGTCCTTCGACCTGGAGGAGGAGGCCGAGCGCCTCCGCGAGATCATCCGTACCGGCAAGGGCCAGAAGAAGACCCGCGCGCTCAAGCGCCTCAAGGTCGTCTCCGCGTTCCTGCAGACCAGCAACAAGCCCAACGGCATGGTGCTCGACTGCGTGCCGGTCATCCCGCCGGACCTGCGTCCGATGGTGCAGCTGGACGGTGGCCGCTTCGCGACCTCCGACCTGAACGACCTGTACCGCCGCGTGATCAACCGCAACAACCGTCTGAAGCGTCTGCTCGACCTCGGTGCCCCCGAGATCATCGTGAACAACGAGAAGCGGATGCTCCAGGAGGCGGTCGACGCCCTCTTCGACAACGGCCGTCGTGGTCGCCCGGTCACGGGCCCCGGCAACCGTCCGCTGAAGTCCCTCAGCGACATGCTGAAGGGCAAGCAGGGTCGATTCCGTCAGAACCTGCTCGGTAAGCGTGTGGACTACTCCGCGCGTTCCGTCATCGTCGTCGGCCCGCAGCTCAAGCTGCACCAGTGCGGTCTGCCGAAGGCCATGGCGCTGGAGCTCTTCAAGCCGTTCGTGATGAAGCGCCTGGTGGACCTGAACCACGCGCAGAACATCAAGTCGGCGAAGCGCATGGTCGAGCGCGGCCGCACGGTCGTGTACGACGTCCTCGAAGAGGTCATCGCCGAGCACCCGGTTCTGCTGAACCGTGCGCCCACGCTGCACCGCCTCGGCATCCAGGCCTTCGAGCCGCAGCTGGTCGAGGGCAAGGCCATCCAGATCCACCCGCTCGTCTGCACCGCGTTCAACGCGGACTTCGACGGTGACCAGATGGCCGTGCACCTGCCGCTCTCCGCGGAGGCGCAGGCCGAGGCCCGCATCCTGATGCTGTCCTCGAACAACATCCTCAAGCCCGCCGACGGCCGTCCGGTGACGATGCCGACCCAGGACATGGTCCTCGGTCTG
Source organism: Streptomyces sp. NPDC094032 (assembly GCF_040303965.1). Lineage (NCBI taxonomy): Bacteria > Bacillati > Actinomycetota > Actinomycetes > Kitasatosporales > Streptomycetaceae > Streptomyces > Streptomyces sp. NPDC094032. Next base: position 481,153 of record NZ_JBEOUE010000002.1, read on the forward strand.
TTCTTCCTCACCACCGACGGTGAGCTCCGTGACACCAAGGGCGAGGGCCGCGCGTTCGGCTCCACGGCCGAGGCGATCATGGCGTTCGACGCCGGCGAGCTGGCGCTCCAGTCGCCGATCGACATCCGCTTCCCGATCGGCACCGTCCCGCCGCGCGGCTGGGTTCCCCCGGTCGCCGAGGAGGGTGAGCCGGAGTGGCAGCAGGGTGACTCGTTCCGCGTCCGGACGACCCTGGGCCGCGCGCTCTTCAACGAGCTGCTGCCCGAGGACTACCCGTTCGTCGACTACTCGGTGGGCAAGAAGCAGCTCTCCGAGATCGTCAACGACCTGGCCGAGCGCTACCCCAAGGTCATCGTGGCGGCGACGCTCGACAACCTGAAGGCGGCGGGCTTCTACTGGGCGACCCGTTCCGGTGTCACCGTGGCCATCTCCGACGTCGTCGTTCCCGAGGCGAAGAAGGAGATCGTCAAGGGCTACGAGGCGCAGGACGAGAAGGTCCAGAAGCAGTACGAGCGCGGTCTGATCACCAAGGAAGAGCGCACGCAGGAGCTCATCGCGATCTGGACCAAGGCGACCAACGAGGTTGCCGAGGCGATGAACGCGAACTTCCCCAAGACGAACCCCATCTTCATGATGGTTGACTCGGGTGCCCGAGGAAACATGATGCAGATGCGACAGATCGCCGGTATGCGTGGTCTGGTGTCGAACGCGAAGAACGAGACGATCCCGCGTCCCATCAAGGCGTCGTTCCGTGAGGGCCTCACCGTCCTCGAGTACTTCATCTCGACGCACGGTGCCCGTAAGGGTCTCGCCGACACCGCCCTGCGTACCGCCGACTCGGGTTACCTGACCCGTCGTCTGGTGGACGTCTCGCAGGACGTGATCATCCGCGAGGAGGACTGTGGCACCGAGCGCGGTCTGAAGCTGAAGATCGCCGAGCGCGGTGCGGACGGCTCGCTGCGCAAGACGGACGACGTCGAGACCTCCGTGTACGCGCGGATGCTCGCCGAGGACGTCGTCGTGGACGGCAAGGTCATCGCGCCGGCCAACGTCGACCTGGGCGATGTGCTCATCGACGCGCTGGTCAACGCGGGCGTCGAGGAGGTCAAGACCCGCTCGGTCCTGACCTGTGAGTCGGCCGTCGGCACCTGTGCCTTCTGCTACGGCCGCTCGCTGGCCACCGGCAAGCTGGTCGACATCGGTGAGGCGGTCGGCATCATCGCCGCCCAGTCCATCGGTGAGCCCGGTACCCAGCTGACGATGCGTACCTTCCACACCGGTGGTGTGGCCGGTGACGACATCACCCAGGGTCTGCCCCGTGTCGTCGAGCTCTTCGAGGCCCGGCAGCCGAAGGGTGTCGCCCCGATCTCGGAGGCGGCCGGCCGCGTCCGTATCGAGGAGACCGACAAGACCAAGAAGATCGTCATCACCCCGGACGACGGCAGCGACGAGACGGCGTTCCCGATCTCGAAGCGCGCCCGTCTGCTCGTGGGCGAGGGCGACCACGTCGAGGTGGGCCAGAAGCTCACCGTGGGTGCCACCAACCCGCACGACGTGCTGCGGATCCTCGGTCAGCGCGCGGTCCAGGTCCACCTGGTCGCCGAGGTCCAGAAGGTCTACAACTCGCAGGGTGTGTCGATCCACGACAAGCACATCGAGATCATCATCCGGCAGATGCTGCGCCGCGTGACGATCATCGAGTCGGGCGACGCGGAGCTGCTGCCCGGCGAGCTGGTCGAGCGTTCGAAGTTCGAGACCGAGAACCGTCGTGTGGTCCAGGAAGGCGGCCACCCGGCCTCCGGCCGTCCGCAGCTGATGGGTATCACCAAGGCCTCGCTGGCGACGGAGTCCTGGCTGTCGGCCGCCTCTTTCCAGGAGACGACCCGAGTCCTGACGGATGCGGCGATCAACGCCAAGTCCGACAGCCTCATCGGCCTCAAGGAGAACGTCATCATCGGTAAGCTCATCCCGGCCGGTACGGGTCTGTCCCGCTACCGCAACATCCGGGTCGAGCCGACCGAGGAGGCCAAGGCCGCGATGTACTCGGCCGTCGGCTACGACGACATCGACTACTCGCCGTTCGGCACCGGCTCCGGCCAGGCCGTTCCGCTGGAGGACTACGACTACGGTCCGTACAACCAGTAAGCGAGTCGCTTGACCGAAGGGCGGTCACCCCGAGAGGGGTGGCCGCCCTTCGGCCTTTCCCGGCGCGGTGGTCAGCGCGCGGTCAGCTCCCAGGCCGTGACGGCGACCGTGGCCACCGCGGCGAGGGCGCCGATGCTGGCCAGCGGCCAGCGGGCGCGCTCCAGGGCGTCGAGCCGCGCCTCGTGGTCGGCGAGCTGCTTGTCGGTCTGGTCGCTGCGCTGGACCAGCAGGGCGAGGGAGCCGTCGACGCGGGCGAACCCGGCCTCCAGCGTGCCGCGCAGCCGTTCCAGTTCGAGGGCGACGGCGACCGGGTCGTTCGGGTCAGACTCGGTCATCGGCCGCCTCCGCCTCGTGCGGCGGGGCCGGGTCGACGCGCAGCCAGGACGGCAGCAGCACCTGGAGGGCCGGGTAGGCCATCACCCGGGTGAGGGCGCCGGCGACGGTGAGGGCCGCGGCGACCCAGGGGAGGGTCGCGGGGATGCCGGAGGCGTCGACCAGGGCCGGCAGCACCACGGCGATGCCGACGGCGGTCTGCAGCACGGTACGGGCCGTGCGCTTGGCGGCTTCGGACATGGGTGGTTCTCCTTGCGTGGGGGTACGGGTGCGGGGGCGGGGTCCACCGGACGTGGGGCGCGCCCGGGCGGGGCCTACTGGACGTACGGCACCTTGAGCGCGTTCCAGGAGGCGCGGCCCGGCCAGCCGTCGGCGTCGGTGCCGGAGAAGCCCAGCTTCCGCTGCCAGGCGGCGTACGACTGGCGGTCGGCCTCGGACCAGCGCGGGCTCGGCCCGGTCTGGTAGCGCCCGCAGCCCTCGGCCATCAGTCGGCGGCCCATCGCGGTGACGACGGGCGAGCTGGGGGTGGTCCGGAAGAAGGCGGTGCCGGGGAACGGCTGGTAGCGCGGGGCGGCCGGCTTGGGCGGGGTGGGCTTGGCGGCGGGGGCGGAGCCGAGCCGCTTCTGGACCCGCTCGCGCATCACGGGCATGCCGAAGCCGCGGGGGTCGTTCTTCCAGTCGGACCACTCGGAGTGGCCGATCACGGACCGCGCGCCCCAGCCGTGGGCCCGGCACAGGGCGGCCGACACCCGCTCGATGGCTTCGAGCTGGGCGGCCGGCCACGGGTCGGTGCCGTTGCCGAGGTTGACGCACTCGAAGCCGTAGAAGCGGGAGTTGCCGTCGACGGCGCCGGGGCTGCCCTGGTGGGCGCGCGGGGCCGGCGGGCGGTCCCCGTAGGCCTCGGTGATCACGGCCTGGAGCACGGACGGGTCGCCGCCGCCCGCGTGGTTGGCGCGCCCGTTGGCGACCAGGTGGACCGAGCCGTCCTTGGCGATGACTCCGTGGCAGATCGGTCCGGGCAAGCCGGCGTAACCGTCGTAGCAGAGCGCGACGGTGTTCTCGGTGCCGGCGGAGACGGTGTGGTGGACCATCACGCCGACCACGGGGCCCCAGGCGCCGTGGCCGTCGCGGTTGTGGGTGCGCCAGCCGTCGTGCTCGACGACGGTGACGCCTTCGGCGCGGAGCGCGGCGACCAGCCGGTCCGCGGAGAGGGGAGTGGCCATCTGTGTCCTCCGGGCGGGGATCCCGGAGGGGACCCCCGGGCATGCGAAAACCCCGGCCGGACCGGCACGGGGCGTGGGACGTACGGGGGCGGGCGGGGCGGTCCGCCGGGTCGTTACGGGGCGGGGGCCGGGGCCGGCGGCGCCCAGCCGGCGCAGAGCGCGGCGTAGGCGGTGCGGCGGTTCTCGAAGTCGGTGAGGGCGGCGGCCACGGCCCGCTGGGCGGCGGTCGGGTCGGGGACGACGGGCAGGCCGTCCTGGGCGTTGACCACGACGAGGGCGTTGCCGCGCAGGACGGCGTCGCCGGTGCCGTTCTCGGTGAAGGTGGCCGATACGTACACCGGCGGGTACTGGCCGGTCACCGGGTCCCGGTCGAGGTTGCCGCCGAAGGTGTTGTCGTAGACGCGGATGTCGAGGCTGTGGCCGTTCTCGGTCACGGTGGCGCGGCCGGCGTAGTCGATGGCCACGCCCCACGGCTGGGTGGGGTCGATGTTCATGGGGTGCTCCTCGGGCTCCTGGGCGGGCCGGTCAGGTCTGGGTGCCGTAGATGAGGACGGGCTGGGCGTAGACGGTGCCGCCGCTGGCCAGGGCCTGGATCTCGACCTTCATGGTCTGGCTGAAGCGGGTCCTGATGTCGCCGGGCAGCAGCCCGGTGTAGTCGTAGGTGGTGCCCGCCGTGACGGTGGGCCCGAACTGGACGTCGTCGACCATGACCCGCACCTGGCCGGTGGCGCCCGCGGACGCGGCGGTGCTCAGGGAGACGCGCATCTTCGGCTGCCAGATCGGGTTGAAGGACCGGGCGATGGTGGTGAAGGAGCCGCTGGTCGTCTGGGGCCAGCGGGCCGTGCTGGTGTCCTTCGGCGGCAGCAGGGCGAGCCAGGGCCGGGCGAGGCCGCCGGTCGCGATGTCGTCGGAGAAGATCTCGTGGGTGTAGCCGTCGTAGATCCGGATCACCGGCCGGGCGGGCACGGTCGCCGGGTCGGGGCGGATCTCGTTGAGCGGCGGCCGGGTGTTGACGGCGGTGGACAGTGCCTTCAGCCGGCGCTCCATCTGGTTGAGCCGGTCGATGATGTCCTCGGGCAGCTGGGGCATCAGGCCTCCTCAAGGTAGAGCTCGGCGGTGTCGGGGCGGCCCCGCTCCGGGGGCGTGATCTTGACGCCGATGATCCGGTAGCGGGCGTCGAGGCCGTTGGAGAACCACTCGTCGGTGATCCGGATGCGGGCCACCCGCCCGAGCAGCGCGGGCGGCACGATCCCGCCGAGGTGGATGCTGACCGCGGGGATCAGCACGGCGCCGCGGACCTCGGCGAGTTCGGCGGCGGCCACCTGGTTGAGGGTGAGCTGGTCGGCGATCTCGTTGTGGTCCGAGGAGAGGTCGATCCGCGGCCAGCCGTCGATGAGCAGTCCGGTGTCGACCTGCTCGCTGGAGAACAGCGGCCGGGACTCGGCGCCGGCGTTGGAGTTCACCGAGGCGCCGCGGGCCATCGAGGTGGTGCCGCCGCGGGTCGCGTCGTACGGGAAGGAGTACGACAGGATGACGCCGGGCCGGTCGAAGAGCAGGTCGGTGGCGCCGGTGCGGATCTTGGGCGAGCCGAGCCGGAGCTGCCGGACGCGCTTGCCGTCCTCCGGGTCCCGGTAGACCAGGATCTGGTACTCGAAGCCGTTCTGGAGACCGGCGAGCTGGTCGAGGGCCTCCAGGTAGACCGTCTCGTCGCCCAGGCGGTAGTTGACCGTCCGCTTGGTGTCGGAGGCCTCCTCGCCCATGGTGAGCGTGAAGCAGCCGGGGGCCTTGGTGAGCTCGCCGAACAGCTTGCGGGCGATCTCCAGCTGGTCGGTGTCGGTGTACGCGATGTCGGTACGGATGCGGCGCCGGGCCGCGTACGAGTCGAAGGTGGCGGCCTGGAGCGACAGGGTGAGCACCCCGCGTCCGCTGGACTGGAGGGTGGTGGTCCAGATGATGCCGCCCCACCACAGGTCGCCGCCGCGCTCCAGGTAGATCGCGGTGCGGCCCTCGCGGACCTTCTTGACCCGGTCGGCGATCTCCTGGTTGGGGATGGGGATGGTGCCGGACAGGGAGCCGGCCTTGCCGATGAAGTCGTCGAAGGAGACGTCGCGCAGCGGCAGGATGTCGATGGTCTGATCGGTGATCAGGTCGCAGAAGATGGCCCGGTAGGGCGTGTCGAGTGCCATCGCGGGCCTCCTTACAGGACGTAGGTGGCGGAGATGCGGATGTTGCGGTTGGCCGCCAGCTGGCCGTTGGGGGACCAGGTGCGCAGGTCGATCTGGCCGTTGGCGCCGATGTTGGCGCCGCCCGAGCCGAAGCCGTCGCAGGCCACGGCCTCGAAGCTGGCGCCGCCGGGCCGCCAGCCGGCCGGCAGGACGCACAGCGGCTCGTCGCTGATCTGGCCGGTGTTGTCGGCGGTGATCGTGGAGCCGGTGCGGGTGACGGTGACCGTCATGGTGCACAGCCCGGCCTTGGTGCGGCGGCCGTAGAAGGACACCACCGACCAGTTGGGCAGGCCGGTCGCGCCGGAGTTGGCGGTCTCGATCTCGACGGGCGGCTGGTAGATCACCCAGGAGGTGCCGTTCCAGCGCTGGAGCTGGCCGCCGCTGTAGTCGCGGTACTGGCCGCTGTAGCTGCCGGTGGTGACGGTGCCGCTGGGGGCGATGCCGCCGATCTCCTTGGGGTAGGCGACCCAGGCGGTGCCGTCCCAGCGCTGGAGGAAGTGGGCGTTGTCGTTGTCCTGGTACTGGCCCGGGTAGGAGCCGGGCACGCCGCCGTTGTTGTAGACGGGCAGGATGCCGCCGGCCGAGACGATCGTCTGGCGCAGGTCGGTGGCGGCGCCGCCGGCCCAGTCGATGCCGCCGGTGCCGGCGGAGGCACCCTTCTTGACCAGGACCGAGAAGAGGACCAGCGAGCGCGCGGGGGCGGTCGGGAGCACCGGCACGGCCGCCGGCTGGCCCTTGATGATCTCGACGCCGGCCGTGTACTTGCCGAGGGCGTCGACGTCGTTGTCGTACAGGCGCACCACGACCAGGTCGAGCCGCGGGTTGAGCGGGTCGCCGTCGCCGAAGGTGATGACGATGTCCTCGTCGAGGGCGACCGGGTAGGCGCCGTCCGTGTTGCCCCCCTGGATGACGGCCCTGCCGTGGTAGACGGTGGCCGTCATCGGGCCGCTGGAGCCCATCCACAGGCCGCCGACGCGGTACTTGCCGTCGTACGTGCCGGGCAGGATGCCGGACCGTACGCCGAGCGGGTTGACGGGGGTGGTGGCGCCGATGTCGGTGATACGGGTGTTCTGACGGGTCTGACCGGTGGGCATCAGCCAGCCGGAGCGTACGGGCATGGAACTCTCCTCGGGAGGGGGCGGGACGGCCGGCTCAGTACTGCGGGGTGACCTGGATGTACGTGTTGTCGAACCAGGCCCGGACGTTGGTGTTGGAGGTCCGGTAGTACGCGGTGAGCGTGTAGACCTGGCCCGGCGTCAGGCCGGACAGACGCTGGATGGTCCCGACCGAGGAGGCGTCGGTCGGGTCGGCGGACTTGGAGGCCATCGCGGACAGCTCGTCCTCGACCTCGCGGATCACGGTGGCGCCCTGGGTGATCCGCACGCACATGTACGCGGAGCTGGCGATGCCCGTGGTGCCGGTGGCCAGGCTCAGCTCCATCCGGGAGCCGAAGTTGAGGATCACCTGCTTGGACTCGGGCGCGACGAAGCTCACCACCAGCGGGTTCTCGGCCCGCTCGACGAGGGTGTTCACGTACGTCGTCGAGACGGTGTAGCCCGCGTCCAGCGAGTCGTTGAAGTACGGGCCGGGGTAGGCCGGCGCCCAGGCCGAACCGGTCCAGCGCTGGAGCGGGCCGTCGGCGACCGCGCGGTACTGGCCGTTGTAGGTGCCGGCGCTGGAGGAGGGCACGGAGCTCGGCACGATGCCGCCGATGGCCTGTGGGTACGCCACCCACTTGCCGCCGTCCCAGCGCTGGAGCTGGTCGTTCTGGGTGTCCTGGTACTGGCCCGGGTAGGCGCCCGGCAGCACCGCGCCCTCGACCGGGAGGATGCCGCCGGCCGCGACGACCGGGGTGCGCAGGTCCTTCAGGGCGCTGTTCCACGGGATGCCGCCGTTGCCCGCGCTGGCGCCGGCCGGGACGGTCACCTCGTACAGCGGGAGGCTGCGGGGCGGGGTGACCGGGGCCTTCGGGGTCTGCTCGGCGACGCCCTGGATGACCTCGATCTTGGCCTCGTTGCGGGTGGAGCCGTCGTAGAGGTTGTCGTAGATCCGCAGCACGACCAGGTCGATGCGGCCGTACTGGGCGTTGCCCACGGCGAAGGTGACCTGCTCGGCGGCGGGCAGGGTGACCGGGTAGGCGCCCTGGGAGATGTCGCCCTGGATGACGCCCCGGCCCTCGGAGACGGTCGCGGCCATGGCGGACGCGTTGGTCATCCAGAAGCCGGACATGCGCCACTGGCCGCTGTAGGAGCCCGGCAGGACGCCGGAGCGCACCTGCACGGGGTTGACCATCGTGGTCGGGGTCTGGGTGAGGCGGGTGTCCTCGCGGGTCTGGCCGGTTTCGAGGGTCCAGCTGCTGCGCAGGTTCATGCGGTTCTCCTATCGGGAAGCGGTGGGGGTCAGGACTTCAGCCACTCGGCGGTGAGGGTGCAGGCGTAGCCGGAGCCGCCCAGCGTCTTGATCGCCGCGGTGTGGCTGTGGAAGCCGACGAGCTGGAGCGTGTCGCCGGCGACGAGCCGCACGATGCCGGTGCCGCCGACGGAGATGGCGCCGTTGCCGGCCGGGACCAGCCAGGTCGTACGGGACTGCCCGACGCCGCTGACCGAGATCCGGGCGCCGCGCATGCCGGTCTGGCCGTCGTTGGCCCAGGTGGCCTGGCCGGAGACCCGCCACCAGCCGGTGCGCGGCACGACGTAGGTGTTGCCGGTCTTCCAGCCGGCGGCGTCGTCGATCTCGACGGTCGGCAGGGTGAGCACGGTCCAGACGTTGGGCTGGACGGTCTGCTGCTCGCCGGAGAGCCACTGGGTGACGCCGAGCAGGATCTTCGCGCTGCCCTCGGCGTACTGCCAGTTCGTGCCGTCCCAGCGCTGGAGGGTCCCGGCGTTGTCCCGGTACTGCCCGGTGTAGCTGCCGGTCGACACGAGGGTGCCGGGCGCGATGCCGCCGTTGGCCCGGGGGTACGAGACCCAGGTCGTGCCGTCCCAGCGCTGGAGCATGCCGCTGGTGTCGCGGTACTGGCCGACGTACGCGCCCTTGAAACCGCTGGTGGGCATGATGCCGCCGAGCGCGACCACGGGCCAGTGCTGGGTGGTGACGGCGCCGGTGGTCCAGGCGATGCCGCCGGTGCCGGCCGAGGTCCCCTTGGGCACCTTGACCGTGTAGAGCTGCTGGGTGCTGCCGGGGCCGCTCGGCGGGGCGACCGGCTGGGCGGCGGGCGTGCCCTTGACCAGGCGGACGACGGCGTCGGTGACGCCGGTCTTGTCGTAGGCGTCGTCGATGACGGCCAGCTCGATTAGGTCGATCCGGTCGTACTGCGGGTCGCCGTCGGGGACGGTGATCGTCTCGGGCGAGACTGCGGCGACCAGGTAGGCGCCCTGCCGGGTGTCGTCGCCCTGGATGATCGCCCGGCCGGTGCCGATGGCGCACTGCATGGCGGCGGTCGAGGTCAGGACGAAGCCGCCCGGCACGATGCCCTGGCGGGAGCGGAGCGGGGTCTCCTCGGCACTCTGGCCGTTGGGGGTGAGCAGGGCGGCGAGAGCGATACGGGTGTCCTCGCGGGTCTGGCCCGTGGGCTGGAGCCAGGCGGCCCGTACGGTCATGGTTCACCTCTTTCTGCGGGGGTGTCCTAAAAGAGACGGGGTCACCACTCGGCGCTGCGCCAGCGGACCGTCATCAGGGACTCGGGGGTCGACGCGTCGGGGCGGAAGGCCAGTTCGGTGCGGCCGGGTTCGAGGAGGAAGAGCTCCTCGGGGCTGGAGTCGGCCATCGCGGTGTGCCGGCGGGACGCGGTGTTGTTGAGCATGACCGTGCCGTTGGCGGTGTCGACGACGAGCTCGTCACCGGCGGCCAGGTCGATCGCGTACCGCAGCCGCCGCTTGCTGACCCGCTCGGTGACGGTCGGCATGGAGCACGGGCCCCGGAAGACGATCACCGGGTGGGTGGCGGCGGAGCCGGTGTTGTCGGCGACGGCGTCGCCGGTCGACTTGGCCTGGCCCCAGTTGAGCGGCCACACCAGCGGCCAGGTGATGCCGGTCTCCGGCTGCGGCGGGGTGGTGGAGGCGGACTGCTCGTTGACGGCGTAGCGGCGGGGGTCGGTCGCGAGCCACTGGATCGACATCTTGGAGCTGCCCTGGGTGGCGAAGCCCTGGTCGGCGGGGACCACGCGCTGGGCGATCCGGGCGCGTACGGCGAGGAGTTCGCCGTGCAGCCGGACGGTGAGCCAGCGCTCCTCGTCGAGCAGGGCGAGCGCCTGGCGCAGGGCGCGGATGGCGTCGCCGGCCTGGTTCCACTCCGGGATCAGCACGATCGTGCCGCTGACCTTGCGCGGCTTGGCGTACCGCGAGCCGGGCCAGGCGCCGTGCGAGGTGGGCCGGTCGGCGTCGGAGGAGTCGTACTCGGGCAGGTCCTCCCAGCCCTGGAGCCCGGACCGGTCGACGGCGAACGGCGTACCGGGCCCGATGAGCAGCCCGGCCCACTGGAGCTGCCCGTCCTGGGTGATCAGCGAGCCGGGCGCGAGGTCGGCGGTGTAGTTGCTTCCGGCGTAGGGGGCGGTGGTCTCGGCCATGGGGCCGTCACCTCACTTCTGAGGGGTGTCGGGTGGGTGGGGGCGCGTCAGGCGTGCGCGGCCATGAGGAACAGCAGGTCCTCGGCGGTCGACCGGGGTCCGGCGCCGGCGTCCTCGTGGAACTCCCGGATCCGGTACGGCTGCCGGGGCGCCTCGTCGGCCGCCGGGACGCGGCGGCTCTCCAGGACGGTGAGGGGGTCGATGCGCGGCGCCGAGTCGGCGCCGGGGAAGACGACACCGCCTTCGGCGAGCATGGGGATCTTGGGGATGTCGACGCCGAAGTGCTTGCCGAGGAAGTCGAAGCTCAGCTTGTTGAGGCCGTCGATGATCCAGTTGGCGAAGGCGATGAGGCCGTCGATGGGGCCCTTGACGACGCCGATGACGGCGGTCAGGGCGCCCTTGATCAGTTCGCCCATGCCGTGCAGGGCCTTGCCCACCGCGTCCTTGGCGTTGCGGAAGAACCCGGGGATCTTGTCGGTGAACAGGGACAGGATCGGGTGGATGACGTTCTTGATCGAGCTCATCGTGCTGGAGGCGATGCCGCGCAGCGAGTTCACCGCGGAGGTGACGATGGACCGGGTGTTGGAGAAGCCGTTGACGGCGTCACCGATGATCTTCAGGGCGGTGGTGAAGAGGGTCAGATAGGCCTTGAAGTAGTTCGAGACCAGCGTGCCCATCAGCTTCAGCACCGGCTGGAGGAACTTCAGGACGGCCTGGAAGCCCTTCAGCGCCTGCTGCATGACCTGCTTGATGATCCGCTGCCCGGTCTCGGTGTTGACCGCGTACTCGATGAGCCAGGCGGCGACCGGGACGAGGATGCCGAGGAGGAAGCCCAGCGGGTTGCCGCGCATGGCGAGGTTGACGCCGGTCATGGCGACCGAGGCGATGGTCATGACCGTGCCGTACGTGTCCATCAACTTGGTGATGGTGTCGGCGAACGGGAGCAGCGGGAGCAGGAGCGAGAGCAGGCCGCCGACGCCGGGGCTGAACCGGCCGACGGCGGAGCCGACGCGGCCCGCCGTGGTGCCGATCTTCCGGATGCCGGCGGCGCCCTTCGACTGGCGCATCCGGCCCAGGGAGCCGGCCGCGCCGGCCGCGGCCGTCCCGAAGGTCCGTACGGAGGTGCCGGCGTTCTTCAGACCGGCGGCGAACCGGTCCATGCCGCCGGCCGCGCCGCGCGCGCCCTGTTGCAGCCGCTTCAGACCGTCGCCCGCCTGACCGAGACCACTCCTGAGCGAGGACATCACCGGGGTGACGCCCTGGAACAGGCGCGGGGAGACCGCGGCGGCACTCATCCGCGTGCCTTCGCCAGGTACATCAGCGCGTCCGCCGTCGACTGCGGGTCACTGTTGCGGGCCGCGTGGTAGTGCTCGATGTGCAGCCCGGCCCCGGCGCCGCCGCCCGCCTGCATCTGCGCCGACATGCGGGCGCGGCGGGCGGTGAGGGCGAGCAGCCGGTCCAGCTTGGAGAGCGGGAGGACGGCCTCGGCCTCGCCGGCCTCGGCGATGATCGCCGGGACACCGCCGGAGCGGGGCATGACGACACCGCCGGTGGCGAGCATCGGGATGGTCGGGATGTGCACGCCGAAGGTCTTGCCGCCGACCAGCGGCACCCAGCCGGGGACGCTGACCTTGACGCCGTTGACCGCGTTGATCATGCGGTTGATCAGGCCGATGACGGCGTTGATGGGTCCGGCGACGGCGCTTCTGATGCCGTTGAAGGCGCTGGACGCGATGCCGCTGAGGGCGCCCCAGATGGAGGCCATCTTGTCCTTGACGGCCTGGAAGGCGCTGGGGATGGCGCTCTTGACCCAGTTGACGACCGGCGTGATGACGGCCTTGATGCCGTTCCAGACGGTGCTGATGACGGCCTTGATGGCCTTCATGACGGTCGTGATGACCGTCTTCCAGATGTTGACGTAGGTCTTGATGACGGTCGCGACGGCCTTGACGACGACGGAGATGGCGGTCTTGATGCCGTTCCACACCGTCTTGATCAGCTGGCCGGCCTGCTTCATGATCGGGCCGATGGCCTTCATGACCGCGCTGATCACGACCTTGATGGCGTCGAAGGCCTTCTTGATGACCTTCTGCATCGTCTTCGACTGCATGGCCATGTCGACGATCTTCTCGATCAGCGGCATGAACAGCTCGATCAGGCGGGCGAGCAGGTTGCCCTTCATCGACTTGTTGAGCTTGTCCTGACCCTTGGCGGCCTTGCCGGCGCCGGTCTCGTACTTGCCCATCTTGGTGCCGGCGGTCTCGGCGGTCCTGCCCGCCTTCGTCATGGACTTCTCGGCGTTGTCCGAGGCGGTCTTGAGGGTCTTGAGCTGGGTGCCGGAGCCCTGGGCGTTGGTCTTGAGGTTCTTGAGCTGCCCGTTGGCCGAGTTCCCGGCGTCGCCGACCTTCTTGACCGAGGTGGCGGCGCCGGTGGCCTGCGTCTTCATGTTGCGCAGGGCGTCGGACGCCTTCTTCGTGGAGCTGAGGAGAGACATGGGTTACCTCCTTTCGGGTGGGTGGGGGATCAGGTGGTGCCGAGTTCCGATGCGGTGCGCTGGGCGGCGAGACGGAGGTTGTTGAACGCCTGGGCCACGTCGCCGCCCGCCTTGGCGAGCCGCTCGGCGGCGCGCGCGGCCGAGGAGAGGCTGCCGGACTTCGGGATCTTCTTCGGATCGAAGTGGCGCTGGGCGCTGGCCAACTTCCCGGTGGCGGTGGCCATTTCCCTGATCGCGGCGGGGTTGGCCGAGGTCATGGCCAGGTTGAGCTTCTCGATCTTCTTGGGGTCCGGCACCTTCTTGGGGTCGTGGTGCTTCACGGCGCCGGTGAGCTTGCCGAGGGCCTTGGCCGTGGCGGTGACCTTGTCGGTGTCGATCGCGTCGACGGCCAGCTTGACCTTGTCGATCGCGTCCGCGGCCTTGTTGACGTCGTTCACCTTGGGCAGCTTGCGGAACTCCGAGATGAACTTCGGCGCCTCGGTGTTGAACTTCTCCAGGTGCGGGTTGAGCGTCGAGAGCTGGTTCCGCAGGCCGTCGAAGTTCGTGCCCGCCGGGATGTCGGCGAGGCTGGTGCCGCCGTTGAAGACCCTGCGCTCGCGGTTCTCGACGTCCGTGCGGTTCTGGAGTCCCCAGCCGCCGTTCTCGTTGGCGGCGAGGACCCGGCCGCCGGTGACCGCCGCCGTGATCCGCCGGACGAGATCGATCGACTTCGCGGCCAGCAGCAGGCCGATCGCGGGGATCGCGAGGCCCATGAACGCCGAGATGAAGTACGGCACGATGATGCCGAAGTTCTTGCCCTCGTAGATCTTCTCGACGCCGGCGGCGACTCCGTCAAGTCCGGCCGCTTCGAGCCACTCCGTCACGGGGGCCTTGGTGACCTCCTCGTGGATGTCGCCGATCTGCTTGATCCACGGAGCCGCGGATTCCTCGGTGATGACCTTGGGCGTTTCGCCGATGAGGGAGTTCTTGAGCCGGGAGACGAAGGTCAGCTTCTCCTCGAACTTCTTGTCGTCCTTCTCGTCCTGCTCCTTGTAGGTGAACTTCTCGGTGGTCTCCAGGAGGGAGTTCTTCAGGTCGGAGATCTCTTTCGAGAGCTCCGGGATGGTTTCTGCCATGGTTGCTCCGCATCCGGCCGGTAAGGGCCAAGCGCCGAAAAGCCCCCGCCGAAAGGGACTCGGCAGGGGCTCGTGCGGGGAGGGGCGGTCGGGCGGCTAGGCGCCGGTGTCCCGGCGGGAGCCGTGGCGCACGGTCGCGAGGGCGTCGTTCCAGCCCGCCGTGTACGCGAGGGACTCGTAACGGCTGACCTCGGCGTACAGCGTGCCGAGCAACGCTCTCTTGTCGAGGGCGACGGGTCCGTCGAGGAGCTGGCGGAGGCGGTCCTGGAGCGGGATGTGCGGTCGCGCTGCCTCGGCCTGCTGAGTCATGGACGCCTGCCTTCCGTTTGCTTGCCCGTGCGTGCGTGGCGGCGCCGCGGAGTGAGGAGCGGGGGCACCACGTGTTCGAACTACTGTGCGAACAGAGTGTGGAACACCTGTTCGGTGTTTGTCGAGCGCGAAACGCTTGACGGTGTGTCTCCCTGGGGGTTTCCCGTACGGGTTGGTCCTTGATCGGAGCTTGTGTTCGACCGGGGTACCCTGGATGGCGCGTTCCCCGGACCTGACACAGTCGGGGAGCGGCGGGGCGCGAGGGGCGCGCGGGGACCCCAGGGGGCGTGGAAGGCAGTGCTGACGCATGGACACCGAGCCGGGAGCTAGCCGGCGGGAACGGGCCGTCGACTGGCTCGAATCCCACCCGGATCTGCCCCATCTGTTCGCACGCCTCGCCGAACTGGTCCATGTCTCCGGATACGCCCCGGAGGACCTCGTCGTGCTGCCCCGGACCGAGGTCGACCGCCGCGAGACCGCCGCGTTCACCGGCGGCTGGGCGGAGGCCGTCTCCGACGAACTGCCGCGCATCCGCAGGGAGTACGAGAAGCGCGTGGCCGACGCCTACGCGCAGGGCCAGGGCGACGCCCGTGGTATACGCCGGCCCGAGCGCCGCACGGACGCCCCCCAGGACGGCGCCCGCGTCATCTCGCTGCCCTTCGCCCGGCTCCTGGAACCCCCGGCCGCCGTGGTCCAGGCCGAGGAGCGGGTCCGCAGGGAGCGCGAGCTGTTCGAACAGCGCCCCGAGCACGAGTACGTACCCGAGCCCGAGTCGCAGCCCGAGCGGGCGCCCGAACCGGAGGCCGTCGCGCAGCCCGCGCCCGCGGCCGAGCCGGACGCCGAGCTCCTGGTGACCGCCCAGGAGAGCCGCGCCCGCAGGACCGCCCAGCCGGTACGGAAGGTCGTCCGCGGCAAGGGCGGGCGCCCGATCGTGCCGCCGCTCACCAGCGTTCCGGTCCAGGCCGGGGCCGGGCCCGACCGGCGCGGCGGCGAGGCCGCCGAACCGGACGCGCGCGCGAGCGCGCGAGGGCGCCGCCTCTCCGACCGGGCCAGGGCCCTGGAGGAGGACCTGGCCGCCGAGCGAGCACAGGAAGCGCCCCCGGAGCCCGCTCCCTGAGAGGGAACGGGCCCCGAGGGCCGTGGGGGTGTGGCTTCGGAGGCGCGGCTTCGGCGGTGTGGCCTCGGCCTCGGCCTCAGCCTCAGTCTCAGCCTCAGTCTCAGCCGAAGAACCGGGCGAGCTGCCCCGGGGAGATCGCCTCGTCGGCGCCCTCCTCGCGCGGGCCGTCGCCCTGCTCCTCGCCGTCCGCGTCCGGGACGCCCGGACGCGGGACGGGCTTCGGGAACTCGGGCGCCTCGTCGTCCTCGCTGGAGTTGACGCACGAGAACATCCAGTTGGCGACGGCCAGATGGTCCACCGTCGCCGCCAGGAGGTGATCGGTGAGAGACCACTCCGCGGCCTCGCCGTGTATCTCACGCTGCACGGCACTGTCGTGCGGCAGGTGCTTGATCAGCACGGCGACCCGCCGGCTGGAGAGGTCTCCCCGGTACCAGTCGAGGAGATCGGTGGCGTAATAGCGGAGCAGGTCCGCTTCGAGTGCCTCGGCGTGTTCGTCGACGAACTCGACGAGGCTCAGCTTTCCCCCAGGCCGAGCCCGGTCTCCTTGCCGTAGGCCTCCAGGATCGCGGCGACGTCCTGCATGGTGATGTCGTGCTGCTCGAAGCGGGCGAACTGCTCCTCACCCATCAGGAGCGCGAGCAGGCCGTCCACGTCGTTGTCGTCCAGCTTGCGCAGCGCCTTCGCGGTCGCGCGGGAGAGCTCGGTGGGGAGGGTGTAGGACTCGCCGTCCAGCTCGAAGGACCAGGAACGGCCGGTGGCTTCCAGGCGCTGGGCGCGAGCGGCGTTGACGTCGAAACGGGCCATGGTGATGCGTACTCCTTGTTCGGGCGGGTGAAGAGGAGAGGGGTGGGGCGGGACGGCACTCGGCCGTCCCGCCCCGGGTGGAGAAGGATCAGACGGTCGCGGAGTACTGGCTGTCCTTCATGATGAAGGTCGCCAGCGGCTTGCCGTCGCCCTTCGACATGGCCGTGAAGGTGATACCCAGCTGGGACGCGGCCTTGCGGCCCAGCTTGATGTCGTCGGTCGCGGTGACCTGGCCGTTCGGGATGATGAAGCGGTACTTGACCACGGTGGAGCCGCCGGCCTTGACGTCGGTGAACTCCAGGCCGAGGGCGCGGACGTCCGCGAACGGACGCTCGGCGATCTCGTAGCGGTAGGTGTCCACGGCCGGGGCCGCGTCCTGCTTGACGGCGTCGCCGCCCATGAAGAACGGCAGCGTGTCCTCGTTGAACTGCAGCATCGAGAACTTCAGCGACAGGTCACGGGCCGAGTAGATGTAGTGGATCGGGGAGACCGACTGCCACGAGTCGATGGCCTCCAGCTTGTCCTTCTTGGAGAAGGTCACGCCGTCGCTGGAGGTGAAGCCGAGGTCCTTCCAGCCCGCGCCCGTCCAGTCGGCGGCGGAGTCGGCGCCGAAGGCGGTCGGGGCGGCGTTGCCCGCGGTGGCGACGTAGAGCTTGCCGGCACCTGCGACGCGGATCTCGGCGGAGTTGTTACCTGCCATGGTGATGTTTCTCCTTGATGAGAGGGGTGTGGGAAAGCACCGCCCCGGAGAGCCGGATGTCCGGTCCCGGGTACGGCAAAGGCCCCGCCGGTCGGCGAGGCCTGGTCTGTGGGGGCGGCCGTCACGGAGGTGACGGCCCGCACGGGACCGTTACGGAGCGACGGTCAGGGAGAGCTGGATGAGGCAGAGGTAGCGGTTGGCGCCCCGGTAGAGGTAGTCGGGCGTCCAGCGCGGACCGTCCATCTCCTCCACGTCCTGGACGAGGCTGTTGCCGAGCGCCTTGCCGAGCGTGCCCAGCAGCGATTTGCGGGCGGCGTTGGCGAGCAGGTGGGCCGCGGGCTTGGTCGGCGCGTAGACCTCGAACTCGATCAGCGGCTTGTCCAGGTGCAGGTCGCCGATCCAGGCGCCGCCGCGGCGGTTGACCAGGACGGCGCTCTGCGTCCCGTCGAAACCGGCGGGCGCCTGGGCGGCGACCGTGGCACCGGCGAGCGCCGGGTCGGCCTTGAGGACGTCGACGACCAGCTTCTCGACGTC
This sequence comes from Streptomyces sp. NPDC094032, assembly GCF_040303965.1. Lineage (NCBI taxonomy): Bacteria > Bacillati > Actinomycetota > Actinomycetes > Kitasatosporales > Streptomycetaceae > Streptomyces > Streptomyces sp. NPDC094032. The sequence goes on from NZ_JBEOUE010000002.1 coordinate 498,716, forward strand.
CGGGAACGCACTCGGGGGAGTGGTCATGACGGTTCTCCTCGGAGGAAGGGGAGGGTGCTGCGGGCGGGGTGCCGTCCGGGGCGCTCACGCGGGGGAGGGGAGCGGGGGCGCGGAGCGCGGACCCGGACGGCGAACGGCGAAGCCGCCGCCCGTCCCGCGGGCGCAGCTCCGCCGCTGCACCAACTGTGACAGAGAGCGTGCGCGCACGCAACTAGTTCGGGGATCCGGGCCGGAATTCCTCGGGGATTCCCTGGAGATTCCTTGGAGCAGCGGCAGTCGTACGGCTCTGACCTGGGGATTCGCCCAGCGGATAGGTTGGCCCGGTCGTCCCCGAACAAGGAGCCGCCCGTGCCCACCGCCCGCCGCCCCCGTCTCCTCTACGTCACCGACCTCGCCTACCCGGCCCGCGGACGGCGCTACTGCGACGAGGACATCGACCTCACCGCCCGGCTCCGCGCCGAGTTCGACCTCGCGCTCTGCCACCCGCGCGACGCCGCCGCCCTCATGGACGCCTTCGACGCCGTCGTCGTCCGCAACAGCGGGCCCGTCCTGCACTACCAGGAGGCGTACGACGCCTTCCGCGCTCGCGCGGGCGCCCTCGGCACCCGGGTCTACAACCCGCTGCACGGGCGCGGCGACATGGCCGGCAAGCGGTACCTGCTCGACCTCACCGCCGCCGGGCTGCCCGTCATCCCGACCGTCGACCGGGCCGAGGACCTCGGCCGGCTGCCCGGCGCCGGGACGTACGCGGTCAAGCCCAAGGCCGGCGCCGACTCCATAGGGCTGCGCTTCCTCCCGTACGAGGAGCTCGCCGGACTCGCCTACGGCGACGTCCTCGTCCAGCCGCGGATCGACTTCCGGTACGAGGTGTCCTTCTACTTCGTCGACGACCGCTTCCAGTACGCCCTGTACGCCCCCGACCCCGCGAAGCGCTGGGAGCTTGAGCCGTACGAGGCCGACGAGGCCGATCTGCGCTTCGCCCGCCGGTTCGTCGACTGGAACACCCTCGACCACGGCATCCAGCGCGTCGACGCCTGCCGGACGCCCGAGGGCGAGCTGCTCCTGGTCGAGCTGGAGGACCTCAACCCGTACCTCTCCCTCGACCTCGTACCGGAGGCCGTGCGCGAGCGCTTCGTGGCCGCGCTGAGCGAGTCGCTGCACGCCTTCCTCAAGGTTTAGGCGCGGGGGAACGCAGAAGCGCCCCCCGTCTCGTACGAGACGGGGGGCGCTTCGTGCTTCTGCGGATTCCTCAGGCGGTACGCGGGCGGCGGCGGGCCGCTCGTTCCGCGGCGAAGACGTCCTCCAGGCGGAACAGCTGCGCCCGGCCGGCCTTGCCCGCGGCCCGCAGGTGGCCCAGCTGGACCCACTTGCGGATCGTCGCCGGGGCGACCCCCGCCTCCACGGCGGCGAGCGTGCCCGGGATCAGCGCCGGCAGGGAAAGCGCGGTCGAGCTCAGCATGAGGTCTCCTTCGTGTCGTCCATCGCCGCTTCGATCTCGTCCGTACGCGTGCCCGACGCGTCCGCGAGCTCCGTCCACGCGTCCTCCGGCCACAGGTGCCGGTAGGCCGGGTCGTCCTGGCAGCCGCAGGCCTCGTCGGCGCACACGCACGCCGGGTTCACGCACAGCACCGCGCGCCGGTCCGGGAAGGCCCGCAGCGACACCGAGTCGCACCAGGGGCAGCGCCCCGACACCCGTACGACCGTCTCCGCGTCGCCCAGCGTCCGCGCGCAGCGGCGGGCCATCCGGCGGATCTCGTCCCGCACGTGCCGGGCCAGCACCGGGTGGGCGGCGATCGTGTCCAGCGTCCCGGTGACCCGGCGCAGCCGCTCCACGACGCCCGCGCGGCGCGGCCGGGGCAGTCCGAGCCGGGCGCAGACCGCCTCCTCCAGCTCCACCACGCCGTCGGTGATGTCGCGGATCGCGTCGGAGATGTGCAGGCGGATCGGGGCGGCGCCGTGGCCGGGCACGGAGAGGCCGTGCCGCTGCTCGAGGAGCAGCGCCTCGCGGCGCTCCGCGCGGATCAGCTCGTCGCGCCCGGGGTGGGGGGCGGTCGGCGCGGTCCCGGCGGGGGAGCGGCGGCCGGGGGCGAGCTCCTCGGCGAGCTCGGGGAACTGCCGGACGAGGGAGGCGGTCCAGAGCACGATGTCCCGGACCACCCGCTCGTCGGCGGGACCGTCGTACACGTGCTCAGCCACGGTCGCCTCCGGCGAGGGCGGCGCCCGCGGCGTCGAGGGCGAGCGCGGTGTCCATGGCGGTGTCCGTCGGGGTGGCGCCGTCCGGCGTGGCCGGCTCGCCGCGGCGGCGGCGGGGCTTCACCGGGCGTCCGTTGCGCCACAGGCGGCCGGCGCAGACGCCGTCGAACCAGCTCTCGGCGGGGGCGACGGCCGTCTCGCACTCGCGGCGGACGGGGCAGACGGCGCAGGCGCGCAGGGCGGGGGCCGCCTCTTTGCCGCGGCGTGAGAACACGACGGACGGGGAGAGGTCGGCACACGCGGCGGCGGCCTGCCAGGGGGAGGAGTCGGGCTGGTGCAAGGAGGTTCTCCACGTTCCGGGGCCCCAGACGCCCCTGAGGCCAGTGGGGCCCTTGGGACTCAGGAGACCGACGAGTGCGGCGGCGAGAACACTGACATGTTGCGTGCGAGCTCGCAACTATCTTTGTGGGGACTCCTTCACCGATTCGACACGGTTGCGTGCTCGAAAGCACGTAATTCCGTGCGCGCAAGCACGCTAAAGTAAGGGGCTCGAAGGGTGGGGGAGTTAAGGGAGCGGTACACCATGAGCACTCAAGGGCTCGACGAGTTCGCAGGCTGGGTCGAGGGTCTGATGCGAGCGCGCGGCTACGACATCGACAGCCCCCGCGGCGGTGGGAAGTCCCGGATCGCGGACGAGGCCGGAGTGCACCGTGCCGCCGTGACCCGGCTGCTGCAGCGGCAGAGCATGCCCGACCTGGAGACCATGCGCAGGATCGCCCCGCTCCTCGGGGTCTCCGTCCGCGACATGCTCATCCGGTCCGGCCGTGTGACCCCGGAGGAGCTGCCGCTCGCGGCGGACCTGCTCCCGCCGGGGGACTGGCAGCCGACCATGCAGGACTTCGCGCGCTGGCTCGGCGTCCCGGACGAGCGGATGGAGGTCTTCGTGAAGGTCGTCACCCAGTTCCTGGAGCCCGAGGCGGAGGGCGCCGACACCCGCACCGCGGGCGAGTCCCGCCGCGCGGCCCAGGACTGACCGGCGCGCTCCTCGCCCGCCGGGTCGCCCACCGGTCCGGGGGGCGTTCTCCCGCACCGCCCGGACCGGCCTGCGCGTGGCCATTTGTTTTGACCGGAGTCCATGCGATAGGTACGCTCATGCCTTGTGCCTGGGGTGTGCCCGGAGTCGTATGCGTGTCCTCAACCGCAGACCGAGTCCGAGACCGGCCACCGCAATCCGCGCCCCTCTCCGCCTCTGGCGGAGGTGCGCCGGATTCGACACACCCGACCGCGTGGGTCGGCGATGTTCCAGGTTAGTTTCACCGACGGTACACAGAAACCGGAGAAGTAGTGCCTACGATCCAGCAGCTGGTCCGGAAGGGCCGGCAGGACAAGGTCGAGAAGAACAAGACGCCCGCACTCGAGGGTTCCCCTCAGCGTCGCGGCGTCTGCACGCGTGTGTTCACGACCACCCCGAAGAAGCCGAACTCGGCCCTCCGTAAGGTCGCGCGTGTGCGTCTGACCTCGGGCATCGAGGTCACGGCCTACATCCCGGGTGAGGGCCACAACCTGCAGGAGCACTCGATCGTGCTCGTCCGCGGTGGCCGTGTGAAGGACCTTCCGGGTGTTCGCTACAAGATCATCCGCGGTTCCCTCGACACGCAGGGCGTCAAGAACCGTAAGCAGGCTCGCAGCCGCTACGGCGCCAAGAAGGAGAAGTAAGAATGCCTCGTAAGGGCCCCGCCCCGAAGCGCCCGGTCATCATCGACCCGGTCTACAGCTCTCCTCTTGTCACCTCGCTGATCAACAAGATCCTGCTGGACGGCAAGCGTTCCACCGCCGAGCGCATCGTGTACGGCGCCATGGAGGGTCTTCGTGAGAAGACCGGTGCTGACCCGGTCGTCACGCTGAAGCGCGCTCTCGAGAACGTCAAGCCGTCCCTCGAGGTCAAGTCCCGCCGTGTCGGTGGCGCCACCTACCAGGTGCCGATCGAGGTCAAGCCCGGTCGCGCGTCCACCCTGGCGCTGCGCTGGCTGGTCGGCTACTCCCGCGCCCGTCGCGAGAAGACCATGACCGAGCGCCTCATGAACGAGCTCCTCGACGCCTCCAACGGCCTCGGTGCTTCGGTCAAGAAGCGCGAGGACACGCACAAGATGGCCGAGTCCAACAAGGCCTTCGCGCACTACCGCTGGTAGTCGCAACCCACATCGAGACCGAGAGAAGACTGAAGCCTTATGGCTACCACTTCGCTTGACCTGGCCAAGGTGCGCAACATCGGCATCATGGCCCACATCGACGCGGGCAAGACGACCACCACCGAGCGGATCCTGTTCTACACCGGCGTTTCGTACAAGATCGGTGAGGTCCACGACGGCGCCGCCACGATGGACTGGATGGAGCAGGAGCAGGAGCGTGGCATCACGATCACCTCTGCTGCCACCACCTGCCACTGGCCGCTCGAGAACGTCGACCACACGATCAACATCATCGACACGCCGGGCCACGTCGACTTCACCGTCGAGGTGGAGCGTTCGCTGCGCGTGCTCGACGGTGCTGTCACCGTGTTCGACGGCGTGGCCGGCGTCGAGCCCCAGTCCGAGACCGTCTGGCGTCAGGCGGACCGCTACGGCGTTCCGCGTATCTGCTTCGTCAACAAGCTGGACCGGACCGGTGCCGAGTTCTTCCGCTGCGTCGACATGATCGTGGACCGCCTCGGCGCGACCCCGATCGTCATGCAGCTCCCGATCGGTGCCGAGGCCGACTTCCAGGGCGTCGTCGACCTCGTCCGCATGAAGGCTCTCGTCTGGTCCGCCGACGCGAGCAAGGGCGAGATGTACGACGTCGTCGACATCCCGGACACCCACACCGAGCTCGCCGAGGAATGGCGCGGCAAGCTGGTCGAGGCCGTGTCCGAGAACGACGAGCAGCTCATGGAGCTGTTCCTGGAGGGCGTCGAGCCCACCGAGGAGCAGATCTACGCCGCCGTCCGTCGCATCACCATCGCCTCGGGCAAGGGTGGCGACACCACGATCACCCCGGTGTTCTGTGGCACCGCGTTCAAGAACAAGGGCGTCCAGCCCCTGCTCGACGCGGTCGTGCGCTACCTCCCCTCGCCCCTGGACGTCGAGGCCATCGAGGGCCACGACGTCAAGGACGCCGAGCTGGTCGTCAAGCGCAAGCCGTCCGACGACGAGCCGCTGTCGGCCCTCGCGTTCAAGATCGCGAGCGACCCGCACCTCGGCAAGCTCACCTTCGTCCGGATCTACTCCGGTCGCCTGGAGGCCGGCACCGCGGTGCTGAACTCCGTCAAGGGCAAGAAGGAGCGCATCGGCAAGATCTACCGCATGCACGCGAACAAGCGTGAGGAGATCGACTCGGTGGGCGCCGGCGACATCGTCGCCGTCATGGGCCTGAAGCAGACCACCACCGGTGAGACGCTGTGCGACGACAAGAACCCGGTCATCCTGGAGTCCATGGACTTCCCGGCGCCGGTCATCCAGGTCGCGATCGAGCCCAAGTCCAAGGGTGACCAGGAGAAGCTGGGTGTCGCCATCCAGCGTCTCGCGGAGGAGGACCCCTCCTTCCAGGTTCACTCTGACGAGGAGACCGGCCAGACCATCATCGGTGGTATGGGCGAGCTTCACCTCGACATCCTCGTCGACCGTATGCGTCGCGAGTTCAAGGTCGAGGCGAACGTCGGCAAGCCGCAGGTCGCGTACCGCGAGACGATCCGCAAGGCCGTCGAGCGCGTGGACTACACCCACAAGAAGCAGACCGGTGGTACCGGTCAGTTCGCCAAGGTGCAGATCGCGATCGAGCCGATCCTGGACGGCGACGCGTCGTACGAGTTCGTGAACAAGGTCACCGGTGGCCGCATCCCGAAGGAGTACATCCCTTCGGTCGACGCGGGTGCGCAGGAGGCCATGCAGTTCGGCATCCTGGCCGGCTACGAGATGACTGGCGTCCGCGTCATCCTTCTCGACGGTGGCTACCACGAGGTCGACTCCTCCGAGCTCGCGTTCAAGATCGCCGGCTCGCAGGCCTTCAAGGAGGCCGCGCGCAAGGCTTCTCCCGTCATCCTTGAGCCGATGATGGCCGTCGAGGTCACCACGCCCGAGGACTACATGGGTGAGGTCATCGGCGACATCAACTCCCGCCGTGGCCAGATCCAGGCCATGGAGGAGCGTCACGGTGCTCGCATCGTGAAGGGCCTCGTGCCCCTCTCGGAGATGTTCGGCTACGTCGGAGACCTCCGCAGCAAGACCTCGGGTCGCGCAAGCTACTCGATGCAGTTCGACTCCTACGCCGAGGTTCCGCGGAACGTCGCCGAGGAGATCATCGCGAAGGCCAAGGGCGAGTAACTCTTCCGAGTTCACGCTTTAGGCTTGACACCAGTCGCCGGGGTTTCACCCCGGAACCCCGAGGACGGGCCCCGGCGACTGGCATCCCAGCAAAGATCACCTGGCGCCGATGAAGCAAGGCGTACAGAACCACTCCGCAGGAGGATTCAGTGGCGAAGGCAAAGTTCGAGCGGACTAAGCCGCACGTCAACATCGGTACCATCGGTCACATTGACCACGGTAAGACGACCCTCACGGCCGCCATTACCAAGGTGCTGCACGACGCGTACCCGGACCTGAACGAGGCCTCGGCCTTCGACCAGATCGACAAGGCTCCCGAGGAGCGCCAGCGCGGTATCACGATCTCGATCGCGCACGTCGAGTACCAGACGGAGTCGCGTCACTACGCGCACGTCGACTGCCCCGGTCACGCTGACTACATCAAGAACATGATCACGGGTGCCGCGCAGATGGACGGCGCCATCCTCGTGGTCGCCGCCACCGACGGCCCGATGCCGCAGACCAAGGAGCACGTCCTCCTTGCTCGCCAGGTCGGCGTTCCGTACATCGTCGTCGCCCTGAACAAGGCCGACATGGTGGACGACGAGGAGATCCTGGAGCTCGTCGAGCTCGAGGTCCGTGAGCTCCTCTCCGAGTACGAGTTCCCGGGCGACGACCTGCCGGTCGTCCGCGTCTCGGCGCTCAAGGCGCTCGAGGGCGACAAGGAGTGGGGCGAGAAGCTCCTCGGCCTCATGCACGCCGTGGACGAGGCCATCCCGCAGCCCGAGCGTGACGTCGACAAGCCGTTCCTGATGCCGATCGAGGACGTCTTCACGATCACCGGTCGTGGCACCGTCGTCACCGGTCGTATCGAGCGTGGTGTCCTCAAGGTCAACGAGACCGTCGACATCATCGGCATCAAGACCGAGAAGACCACCACCACGGTCACCGGTATCGAGATGTTCCGCAAGCTGCTCGACGAGGGCCAGGCCGGTGAGAACGTCGGTCTGCTCCTCCGTGGCATCAAGCGCGAGGACGTCGAGCGCGGCCAGGTCATCATCAAGCCGGGCTCGGTCACGCCGCACACCAACTTCGAGGCCCAGGCGTACATCCTGTCGAAGGACGAGGGTGGCCGTCACACCCCGTTCTTCAACAACTACCGCCCGCAGTTCTACTTCCGTACCACGGACGTGACCGGCGTCGTGACCCTCCCCGAGGGCACCGAGATGGTCATGCCGGGCGACAACACCGCCATGAGCGTTGAGCTGATCCAGCCCATCGCCATGGAGGAGGGCCTCAAGTTCGCCATCCGTGAGGGTGGCCGGACCGTCGGCGCCGGCCAGGTCGTCAAGATCACCAAGTAAGTTCTCACGAACTTCGGTGGTTTGACCTGGTAGCTCGACAGAGCACCTGGAAGGGCCCCGCACCGCTTAGGCGGAGCGGGGCCCTTCTCTTTACCCACCCCAGTGGCAGGCGCAAACCTGACGTGCCGTAGCATGCGGCCGGTCAGCCGTGTCATGGCCACATACAGGGGTGGAGACGACTTGAGTTCGGGACGTGGAGTACGTCGCAAACAGAGCAAGCGTGTACGTCGTACGGCGATCGCGGCGGCCCTCGCCGCGGCTACGGTGCTGGGGTTCCAGGCCGCGGCGAACGGTGCGGTGTTCGGAGAGGCGGGCGCCACGCCCGAGCCCCCGAGCGTCTACAGCGCCAAGGGTGACGAGACCGGACCCGTCAAGAGCGAGGTCCAGAAGCTGGCCCTGACGATCAAGGGCCACGGCGAAGCGCTCCTGTCCCAGCGTGGCACCCAGCGCTTCGGCCTCCTCGGCGTGTCCTGGACGGACCCCGAGGCGAAGATCAAGGGCAAGATCCAGGCCCGGTCCCGCGACGCCGAGACGGGCGAGTGGACCGAGTGGATGGACCTCCAGCCCTACCCCGCGCTGCTCGACGGCAAGCGCGCCGGCGCCCGCGGCTCCACCGAGCCGATCTGGGTCGGCGCCTCCGACGGCGCCGAGGTGCGGGTCACCGACGGTGCCGCCAGCGGGACGCTCCCGGCCGGCCTCCGGCTGGACCTGGTCGACCCCGGCGCGCCCTCGAAGGCCGCCGGTGACCTGAACGCGGAGAACACGGCCTTCCGTGCCGACCTCCCGCCGACCCCGACCGGTCCCCCGTCGTCGGCCCCGCGGCCGACGATCGTCTCCCGCGCCGAGTGGGGCGCCGACGAGACCCTGAACAACGAGGGCCCGATCTACCTGCCCGGCGGGAAGATCAAGGCCGCGTTCGTGCACCACACGACGGACGCGGAGTACAACTGCGCCGATTCGGCGGCGGTCGTCCGGGCGATGCACGTCTACCACGTGAAGACCAACGGCTGGCGCGACCTCGGCTACAACTTCCTCGTCGACAAGTGCGGCACGATCTTCGAGGGCCGCCAGGGCGGCGTCGACCAGCCGGTCCTGGGTGCGCACACCTACGGCTGGAACTCCGAGTCGACCAGCGTCTCGATCATCGGCGACTACACCAGCAAGGCCGCGCCCGACGCCGCGCTCGCCTCGGCGGGCAAGGTCATCGCGTACAAGCTGGGCCAGTACGGCGTCAGCCCGGCCGGCAAGGCCACGCTGACCGCCGGTGCCACCCAGAAGAACTTCTTCGGCACCCAGTTCACGGCCGGCCAGACGTACAGCTTCGACGCGGTCTCCGGTCACCGCAACGGCTTCAACACCGAGTGCCCCGGCACCATGCTGTACCCGCAGCTGCCGGAGATCCGCTCGTACGCCACGGCGGCCGACGCCAAGCTCAAGATCGACTCGATCGGCGGCGCCGCGACCTGGAACGGGAGCGGGTACGACACCGCCGGGCCCGCGACCGTGAACTGGTCCACCGTGACGTCGAACGACCTCATCGACAAGTTCGATGTGCTCGTCGACGGGGAGGCCGTCACCTCGGCCGCGGCCAACGCCCGCAGCGTGGTGACTGCCGTCAAGGGCCCCGGCACCCACAAGGTGGCCGTCCGCACCACGTACAAGACGGGCAGCACCACGGTGTCCTCCGCGGTCGACGTGACCAGCACGGAGAAGACCTTCAAGCCCGTTGCCCCCACCCGCCTCATGAACACCATCGCGGGCGTCGGGGTTCCGAAGGCCAAGGTCGGCGCCGGCAAGGAGGTCGTTCTCCAGGTCGCCGGTGTGCAGGGCATTCCGGCCAATGGCGTCGGCGCGGTCGTGCTGAACGTGACGGCCACCAACCCGACGGCGTCCAGCTTCGTGTCGGTGTACCCGAACGGGACGCCCCGTCCCACCACGTCGAACCTGAACTTCAAGGCCGGCGTGTCGATCCCGAACCTCGTCGTCGTCCCGGTCATCGACGGCAAGGTGCGGTTCTACAACCACGCCGGCTCGGTCGACCTGCTCGCCGACATCACCGGCTACTACACCAAGGACGCCGGCGGTTCGACCTTCGCCACCACCGGGCCCGCGCGCATCATGAACACCATCGCGGGCCAGGGTGTGCCGAAGAAGCTCGGCGCCGCGGCGACGGCGTCCCTCCAGGTCACGGGCGTCTCCGGGATCCCGTCCAAGGGCGTCACCGCAGTCGTGATGAACGTGACGGCGACCAACCCGACCAGTGCCGGGTACGTCTCCGTGTTCCCGAGCGGGACCGCACGGCCCAGCACCTCGAACCTGAACTTCAAGGCGGGCCAGTCGATCCCCAACCTGGTGATCGTCCCGGTCGGCGCCGACGGGAAGGTCAGCTTCTACAACCACGCCGGTACCGTCGACCTGCTGGGTGATGTCACCGGCTACTTCACCACCGACACCACCCAGGCGAAGCACGTCAACATCGGCCCGAAGCGCCTGATGAACACCATCGCGGGCGAGGGTGTCCGGAAGGGCAAGATCGGTGCCAAGGAGGCCGTCACACTCCAGGTGACGGGTGCCAACGGCATCCCCGCCAGTGGCGTCACCGCCATCGTGATCAATGTGACCGCCACCAACCCGACCAGCTCGGGCTGGGTCTCGGTCTACCCGAGCGACCAGACGCGGCCGCCCGTGTCGAACCTGAACTTCACCGCCGGACTCTCGATCCCGAACCTCGTGGTCGTCCCGGTCAGCCCCGACGGGAAGGTCAGCTTCTACAACCACGCCGGCTCGGTCGACCTGCTCGCCGACATCACGGGTTACTTCACCAAGTGACCTGAGCTGTAAAGGCTGTTGAGGGCCCGTCTCCCCTAGGGGAGACGGGCCCTCAGCGCGTTCAGGGGCGCCAGAACCACGGCCGCGCGTCCGCCCCCAGGCCGATCGCCGCCCCCTCGTGCGGGACCGGGTCGCCGACCGGGGCCGGGCCCTTCGTGCGGGTGTGGGTGCGGCCGTCGCGGTGGAGCTGGACGTGGTGGTGGAGGTCGCGGCCGACGAGGAGCGGGCCGGGGGTCGCGGACAGGAGGCCGTAGCCGTCGAAGGCGGGGGCCGTGCCGGTCGTCGTGCGCAGGCGGGACTCGGCCGGGCGGCGGTAGAAGACCTGGACGCCGTCCGCCGCCGGGACCGCCGCCACCGGGTCGCCGGCGAGGGGGAGCGGGGCGGCGGGGGAGCCGTCGATCCAGTGGCGTACGGCGTCACGGCCCGCGGCCAGCAGGTGCACCCGGCCGGCGGCGTCGGTCAGCGCGGTCAGGCCGTCCTGGAGCTCGCCCTGGGGCGGGAGCGCCCGCCACGGGCCCCAGGCGCCGTCGGCCGCCCGTACTCGCGTGGCCACGCCCTTGTCCGCGTCGCGTACGAAGAGGTGGACCCGGCCGTCGGGCGCCGTCACGGCCACCGGCGCGCCGATCCGGCGGCCCCGGTCGTCGGAGCGCTCCGGATTGCCCAGGCCCCGCCAGGCCAGGAAGGGCCCGCCGGGGGAGCGCTGCTCCAGGACGACGAGCTCGCGCCGGTTCGGGCCGCCGCGCCCGGCCAGGGCGGCGAAGCGCACCGCGAAGAGCAGCACCCGCCCGTCGCGGAGCACCGCCCGGCCCAGCGCGGGCGCCAGCGGGCCGCCGCCCAGGTCCTCGGGCGCGCCGAAGCGCCCGGAGCCGGGGGCCGTCTCGCGCCAGCGGACCGCGCGCAGCCCGAGCACGCCGTACGCGTCGAGCCGCCCGTCCGGCCCCCCGGCGACGGCGGGGCCCTGGGCGGGCCAGCGGTAGTGGGTGGAGCGCACCCAGCCCTTCCGGTTGGTGAGCGGCCGGTCGCCACCGACGCCGTAGTCCCCGCACCCGGAGGGGTTGCCGCACTCCCAGGAGGGGTCGCCCCCGTAGGGGACGAGGTGGGCGGCCTTCTCGGCGAGGACCGTCGGCGGGAGGTTCTTGGGCCAGTGGCGGTTGTAGTAGCCCCGGAAGGACGTCGTGGTGAACGCCGGGACGGGCTCCCCGGCGGCGGTGGCGTCGGCGACCCGGCGCAGCAGCGCCGCCCAGGTGAAGCAGGCGACGGCGGTGTGGTCGCCGTGGTCGGAGTAGCCGGGCTGCTCGCTGTCCCGTTTGCTGGTGGCCGCGTCGCTGTGCTGGATGTCCGGGTCGGGGTCGAGGGTGTGCACGACCGTCGGCCGGTACGTGGCCAGGAGCCCGGCGAGGACCTCGGTCAGGCCGTCGTGGTCATAGGTGTCGGAGCGGGTCACGGGGGAGTCCGCGGACAGGTGGGTGCGCACGTCGAGCGCGCGGTCCTCCCACAGCGCGGGGAGCGCCATGTAGCGGCGCGAGGTGTGCATGGGCAGGTTGAGGAAGACCAGCTCGACCCGGCGCCCGCCGTACGCGAGCGTGTCGACCTCGGCCCGCCGCCCGCCCGCGAGCCCGGTGATTCGTTTCTGCCAGGGCGTGAAGCGGTCCGCGCCGAGCGCCTCCGCGTACGCCTGCCGCAGGCCCTGGTGGCGGGCGGAGGAGTAGGCGGCCCGGTCGGGCGGGGTCTCGGGCATGCCCTTGATCCAGTTCTTGCCCGTGTGCTCGCCCGCCGTGACGTACACGGAGACGAGCGGGACCCCGGCGTCGAGCAGCCGCTGGGCGTCGGGGTTCATGAAGTACAGGTCGTCGTCCGGGTGGGCGGCGAACTGCATCAGCAGCGCCCGTCCGCCGTACGAGACCGGCCGGCCGGGCGCCGGGTCGGCGCTCTTCTCCAGGCGGGGCCGGTCGGGTACGGAACATCCCGCCGCCGTCGCGGCGGCCACCGCGACCGCGCCCGCGAGCACTCCGCGCCGCGCCACTCTTCTGCTGTCCACCGGTGTACGTCCCCCGTGCGTCGTGCTGCGTACTGGGCCTTGTGCGTCTGGCTAGACGGCTTTTCGATTCCCCGGGTTCTACGGTAGGCGGCCGTTCGTACGTCCGATTCACCCGGTCACGAACTGATCAAGAGGTCTGATCAGGCCTTTCCGCCCCCAGAGCGGCGTGAGAACGTCCGGATCGCACGATGTGACACAGCTACACAGCTACACAGCAGCACCGGGGTGGGAACAGAAGCATGAGTGAGAAGCCGTCCGTCTCCGACGAGGAATGGGCCTCGTTCGTCGAGTCCGCGCGCGAACAGGGACTCGGTACGCAGGCCCAGGACAAGCTCCTGAGGAAGGCCAAGGCCCCCAAGCGGCCGAAGCCGCCCAAGGCGCCCAAGCCGCCGAAGCGCCAGGAGCCGGCGGGCTGGCGCACCGGGCCCGCCTGGCAGGAGATCAACGGCACCGGCCGCCGCAGGCGCCGCGCCAAGGCCGCGCTCGGCATCACCCTGGTCGCCGCCCTCGCGCTGGTCGCCGTACGCCCCCAGCTGGTCACCGACCACCTGCCGGAGAGCATGACGTCCGCGCTGCCGTCCAGCTGGACCGGCCGCCCCGAGGACACCACCCCGCTCGCCGCCGAGACGGCCCGCCCGACCGCGCCGCCGGAGACGGTCGACCCGCACCGGCCGACCCTGGAGGAGCCCTTCAAGGGCTCCCCGGCCCTGCGCTGGGCGAACGGCGCGGCCGGTATCGAGCCGCCGCCGGCGAAGGCGACCGGCTGGATGTCGAAGGACCAGGTCACGACCGCCCTCAAGCGCTCCAAGGAGTTCCTGGTCGCGTCGAACCTGGACCCGGCGACGCTCGGCGGCAAGCGCCCGGACGCGGCCATCGAGCTGCTGGACCCGCGGCAGGAGGACGTCCGGGGGGTCGTCGACCGGATGCTCACGAAGCCGTCCGAGAAGCACAACCCGATCTGGCTGTTCAGCCGCTTCGACCCGGCCGAGACACGGCTCGTCGGCCACGTGGTCAAGACGCGCGGCCGGATGACCCTGGCCGAGGGGAAGCAACCGGGCGAGGTGCTCGTCCACGCCGACTACACCTTCGTCTACCCGGTGGTGAAGACCCGCCCCGGCTTCGACGAGGTGGCCAGGACCATCGTGCGCCGCCAGATGACCTTCGCCCTGTACGACCCGTCCAGGATCCAGGCGACCCCGGGCAAGCTCTTCGTGCTCCGCTGGGACTCGACCGCGTACAACGACGCCTGCTCCCGGCGGGCGACGGGGTTCCTGCACCCGGAGTTCAGCGAGGACTGGGCCGGCAAGGCACCGAACACCGGGCCCGACCACGACCCGTACGACCGGACCAAGGACCTCGACCACGAGGCGAAGGGGTGCGGGCGGGTCTCCCGCACCTGATCCGCCCGTCGCAAGGAACAGAAGCATGCCCTCCCGCCGTACCGCATCGCTCACCGCCGCCGCCCTCGCCCTGGCCGCCGTCACGGCGCTGCTCCCGGGCGAGCCCGACCGTGCCCCCGGACCCGTCGCCGACGGGCCGGTCACGGCCGCGGAACCCTTCCGGGGCTCGCCCGCCGCCGCCTGGGCGGACGGTGCCGCCGGGATCGTCCCGCCCGAGGCCAGGGCGGTGGGCGGGATGTCCCGGAGCCAGGTCGCCGTGGCCCTCGACCGGGTGGCGGACTTCCTGGTGGCCGCCAACCTGGAGCCGCAGGCGCTCCGGGGCGAGACCTCCCTGCCCGCGCTCTCCCTGATCGACTCCGAGGACGGCGCCCGCGCCGAGGCCCAGGGCTGGCTGGAGCGCCCCGACGTGGACCGGGGGAACCCGCTGTGGCTCTTCACGCGCTTCGACCCGGCGGAGTCACGCCTGATCGGCGCCGCGAAGACCCGGGGCACGATGACCTTCGAGGCGGCCCCGGACCCCGGAGCCGTACGGATCAGGGCGGTCTACACCTTCGTCTACCCCGTGGCGGACGCGGTGCCCGGGCGGGACCGGGCGACGCGGGCGATCGTGCGCCGCGACGTGACCTTCGACGTGTACGACCCCGAGCAGTGGGACATGGACTCCGGCACCCTCACCCCCGTCGCGTACGCCTACCACCTGGCCAACCACGACTGCGGGGCCTTCAACGGGGTGGTCCATCCCTGGTTCGGCGGGGAGGCGGTCACGCCCGGCCGGGGGATCGACCCGTACGCGACGGACGTGGCGGTCGGGGAGCTGCCGGGGGACTGCACCGGGGTCTCGCGACTCTGAGCGCGTGCCCCTGCGTGTTCCGCTACGTGACGTGGGGTACAGTCTTCGCCCCCGATTGGCGGCGGGATGGCCGCGTATGGCAGACTGTCGGGGTTGCTCGGTTGAGTGCCGATGCTGCGCGCCTCCCGTCGGGAGGACCGGAAGCGAGTCCCACAGTACTCGTCGCCTCCAGGGGCGGACGTACGGGAATCTTCTGGGAAGCGTCAGCGGGGTGCCTGCCAGGCACTCGGTGGGTGTTCCACCCCCGTCTCGCGGTCCACGGCCCGCATCCCCTTGGTTGGGAATTCTTCCGGGAATTCTTCGTAGAGGGAATGCGACACGCCCGACCGCGTGGGTCGGAGGAGGGGCGGTGTTCTTCGCAAAAAGGACACAGCCGGCCGGGTTCCAGAGCGTTACGACAGAGACAGGACTACGAAGTAGCCATGGCGGGACAGAAGATCCGCATCCGGCTCAAGGCCTACGACCACGAGGTCATCGACTCCTCGGCGAAGAAGATCGTCGAGACGGTGACCCGCACTGGTGCGTCGGTCGCGGGCCCGGTGCCGCTGCCCACTGAGAAGAACGTGTACTGCGTCATCAAGTCGCCGCACAAGTACAAGGACTCGCGCGAGCACTTCGAGATGCGCACGCACAAGCGCCTCATCGACATCCTCGACCCCACGCCGAAGACCGTCGACTCGCTCATGCGTCTCGACCTGCCGGCTGGTGTCGACATCGAGATCAAGCTCTGAGGACGCGCGAGATGGCTAAGAACATCAAGGGCATCCTGGGCGAGAAGCTCGGCATGACGCAGGTCTGGGACGAGAACAACCGGGTCGTCCCGGTGACCGTCGTCAAGGCCGGCCCGAATGTCGTCACCCAGGTGCGTACGAACGACAACGACGGCTACGAGTCGGTCCAGATCGCCTTCGGCGAGATCGACCCGCGCAAGGTGAACAAGCCCCTCAAGGGCCACTTCGCCAAGGCCGACGTCACCCCGCGCCGCCACCTGGTGGAGCTCCGCACCGCTGACGCCTCCGAGTACACGCTCGGCCAGGAGATCACCGCCGAGGTCTTCGAGGCCGGCGTGAAGGTCGACGTCACCGGTAAGAGCAAGGGCAAGGGCTTCGCCGGTGTCATGAAGCGCCACAACTTCCGTGGTGGCAAGGCTTCGCACGGTGCCCACCGCGTGCACCGCAAGCCCGGTTCCATCGGTGGCTGCGCCACCCCGGGCCGTGTCTTCAAGGGCATGCGCATGGCCGGTCGCATGGGCAACGAGCGTGTGACCACCCAGAACCTGACCGTCCACGCCGTTGACGCCGAGAAGGGTCTGCTGCTCATCAAGGGCGCCGTCCCCGGCCCGAACGGTGGCCTCGTCCTGGTCCGCACCGCGGCCAAGGGGGTTTGAGGAACCGATGAGCACCATTGACATCCTGTCGCCCTCCGGCGACAAGACCGGCACCGTCGAGCTCCCCGCGGAGATCTTCGGCGCGAAGGTCAGCGTCCCGCTGATCCACCAGGTCGTCGTCGCGCAGCTGGCCGCCGCCCGTCAGGGCACGCACAAGGTCAAGACGCGTGGCGAGGTCCGTGGTGGTGGCCGCAAGCCGTACCGCCAGAAGGGCACCGGCCGCGCCCGTCAGGGCTCGACCCGCGCGCCTCAGTTCGCCGGTGGTGGCGTCGTGCACGGTCCCGTGCCGCGTGACTACTCGCAGCGGACCCCGAAGAAGATGAAGGCCGCCGCCCTCCGCGGTGCCCTGTCGGACCGGGCGAACCACTCCCGCATCCACGTCGTCACCGGCGTGGTCGAGGGTGAGATCTCCACCAAGGCCGCGAAGACGCTGTTCGCGAAGATCTCGGAGCGCAAGAACCTGCTCCTGGTCGTCGAGCGTTCCGACGAGGCCGCGTGGCTGTCCGCCCGCAACCTGCCCCAGGTGCACATCCTGGAGCCGGGCCAGCTCAACACGTACGACGTGATCGTCTCCGACGACGTGGTCTTCACCCAGGCCGCCCTCGAGTCCTTCGTGTCTGGCCCCCAGACCGCTGAGACCGAAGGGAGCGACGCCTGATGACTGAGGCCGTCGTCACCAGCAAGACCTTCTCGGACCCGCGCGACATCCTCGTCAAGCCGGTCGTCTCGGAGAAGAGCTACGCCCTGCTGGACGAGAACAAGTACACGTTCATCGTCGCGCCTGGCTCCAACAAGACCCAGATCAAGCAGGCCGTCGAGGCGGTCTTCTCGGTCAAGGTCACCGGGGTCAACACGATCAACCGCCAGGGTAAGCGCAAGCGCACCAAGGCCGGTTTCGGCAAGCGCAAGGACACCAAGCGCGCCATCGTGACCCTTGCCGAGGGCAACCGTATCGACATCTTCGGCGGTCCGACCGCCTAAGGGCGGTCTGGATCGTCCGGAATCGGACGAGGACTGAGAAATGGGAATCCGCAAGTACAAGCCGACTACGCCGGGCCGCCGTGGCTCCTCCGTAGCCGACTTCGTCGAGATCACGCGGTCCACGCCGGAGAAGTCGCTGGTCCGCCCCCTGCACAGCAAGGGCGGCCGTAACAACACCGGTCGGATCACGGTTCGACACCAGGGCGGTGGCCACAAGCGTGCCTACCGTCTGATCGACTTCCGTCGCCACGACAAGGACGGCGTGCCGGCCAAGGTCGCTCACATCGAGTACGACCCCAACCGCACCGCTCGCATCGCGCTGCTGCACTACGCGGACGGCGAGAAGCGCTACATCATCGCCCCCAAGGGTCTGACGCAGGGTGACCGCGTCGAGAACGGCCCCGGCGCTGACATCAAGCCCGGCAACAACCTGGCGCTCCGCAACATCCCGGTCGGTACCACGATCCACGCGATCGAGCTCCGTCCCGGTGGCGGCGCCAAGTTCGCGCGCTCGGCTGGTGCCTCCGTGCAGCTGCTCGCGAAGGAGGGCGTGATGGCCCACCTTCGTATGCCGTCCGGTGAGATCCGTCTCGTCGACGCCCGCTGCCGCGCCACCATCGGCGAGGTCGGCAACGCCGAGCAGTCGAACATCAACTGGGGTAAGGCCGGCCGTAAGCGCTGGCTGGGCGTTCGCCCGACCGTCCGCGGTGTGGCGATGAACCCGGTTGACCACCCGCACGGTGGTGGTGAGGGCAAGACCTCCGGTGGTCGTCACCCGGTCTCCCCGTGGGGTCAGAAGGAGGGTCGTACTCGTTCGCCGAAGAAGGCTTCGAACAAGTACATCGTCCGCCGCCGCAAGACGAACAAGAAGCGCTAGGAGCGGGTTTAGATGCCGCGCAGTCTCAAGAAGGGACCCTTCGTCGACGGCCACCTCGTCAAGAAGGTGGACGCCCAGAACGAAGCCGGTACCAAGAACGTCATCAAGACCTGGTCCCGTCGCTCGATGATCATCCCGGCCATGCTCGGCCACACGATCGCGGTGCACAACGGCAAGACCCACATTCCGGTGTTTGTCACCGAGTCGATGGTCGGCCACAAGCTCGGCGAGTTCTCGCCGACGCGCACCTTCCGGGGTCACGTGAAGGACGACCGGAAGTCGAAGCGCCGCTAGTAGCGGGGTGGAATGACCATGACAGACACTGGAAGGACAACCATGGAAGCCAGGGCCCAGGCGCGGTACATCCGCGTCACGCCCATGAAGGCCCGCCGCGTGGTGGACCTTATCCGTGGCATGGACGCCACGGAGGCTCAGGCGGTCCTGCGTTTCGCCCCGCAGGCCGCGAGCGTGCCGGTTGGCAAGGTGCTGGACAGCGCCATCGCCAACGCCGCGCACAACTACGACCACACTGACGCCTCTTCGCTGGTCATCAGCGAGGCGTACGTGGATGAGGGCCCGACCCTGAAGCGGTTCCGTCCGCGTGCTCAGGGCCGTGCCTACCGGATCCGTAAGCGGACCAGCCACATCACCGTGGTCGTCAGCAGCAAGGAAGGAACCCGGTAATGGGCCAGAAGGTTAACCCGCATGGGTTCCGGCTCGGCATCACCACGGACTTCAAGTCCCGTTGGTACGCCGACAAGCTGTACAAGGACTACGTCAAGGAAGACGTCGCCATCCGTCGGATGCTGACGTCCGGCATGGAGCGCGCCGGCATCTCGAAGGTTGAGATCGAGCGCACCCGTGACCGCGTCCGCGTGGACATCCACACGGCTCGCCCGGGCATCGTCATCGGTCGCCGCGGCGCCGAGGCCGACAAGATCCGTGGCCAGCTGGAGAAGCTGACCGGCAAGCAGGTCCAGCTGAACATCCTCGAGGTCAAGAACCCCGAGATGGACGCTCAGCTGGTGGCCCAGGCCGTCGCCGAGCAGCTGTCCTCCCGCGTCTCCTTCCGTCGCGCCATGCGTAAGAGCATGCAGGGCACGATGAAGGCCGGCGCCAAGGGCATCAAGATCCAGTGTGGTGGCCGTCTCGGCGGCGCCGAGATGTCCCGCTCGGAGTTCTACCGCGAGGGCCGTGTGCCCCTGCACACGCTCCGCGCGAACGTCGACTACGGCTTCTTCGAGGCCAAGACGACCTTCGGCCGCATCGGTGTGAAGGTCTGGATCTACAAGGGCGACGTCAAGAACATCGCCGAGGTCCGCGCCGAGAACGCTGCTGCCCGCGCGGGCAACCGCCCGGCCCGTGGCGGCGCTGACCGTCCGGCCGGCCGCGGTGGCCGCGGTGGCGAGCGTGGCGGTCGCGGTCGCAAGCCGCAGCAGGCTCAGGCTGCCGAGGCCCCCAAGGCCGACGCTCCCGCCGCCGCTCCGGCTGCTGAGAGCACCGGAACGGAGGCCTGACCGAAATGCTGATCCCCCGTAGGGTCAAGCACCGCAAGCAGCACCACCCGAAGCGCAGCGGTATGTCCAAGGGTGGCACGCAGGTTGCGTTCGGCGAGTACGGCATCCAGGCCATGACTCCGGCGTACGTGACCAACCGTCAGATCGAGGCCGCGCGTATCGCGATGACCCGCCACATCAAGCGTGGCGGCAAGGTCTGGATCAACATCTACCCGGACCGCCCGCTCACGAAGAAGCCTGCCGAGACCCGCATGGGTTCCGGTAAGGGTTCTCCGGAGTGGTGGATCGCGAACGTCAAGCCCGGTCGGGTGATGTTCGAGCTGTCCTACCCGAACGAGAAGATCGCGCGTGAGGCTCTGACTCGTGCGGCTCACAAGCTGCCGATGAAGTGCAAGATCGTTAAGCGCGAGGCAGGTGAGCTGTGATGTCGGCCGGTACCAAGGCGTCCGAGCTGCGCGAGCTGGGCAACGAGGAGCTTGTCAACAAGCTCCGCGAGGCCAAGGAAGAGCTGTTCAACCTCCGCTTCCAGGCGGCGACGGGCCAGCTCGAGAACCACGGTCGGCTCAAGTCCGTCCGTAAGGACATCGCCCGGATCTACACCCTGATGCGCGAGCGCGAGCTGGGCATCGAGACGGTGGAGAACGTCTGATGAGCGAGAACAACGTGACTGAGAAGACCGAGCGCAACGCTCGCAAGGTCCGCGAGGGCCTCGTCGTCAGCGACAAGATGGACAAGACCGTCGTCGTCGCTGTCGAGGACCGCGTCAAGCACGCGCTGTACGGCAAGGTCATCCGCCGTACCAACAAGCTCAAGGCTCACGACGAGCAGAACGCTGCGGGCGTCGGCGACCGTGTCCTCCTCATGGAGACGCGCAAGCTGTCCGCCTCGAAGCACTGGCGCGTCATCGAGATCCTCGAGAAGGCCAAGTAAGCACCTGAGGATTCCCTCAGGTTCGTTCCGCCAGGCTCCGCCGGGGGCCGTGGCGCTCTGACCGAGCGCCGTGGCCCCTGGCGGGGAACCGGCAGACAAATCAGGAGATAGACGTGATCCAGCAGGAGTCGCGACTGCGTGTCGCCGACAACACTGGTGCCAAGGAGATCCTTTGCATCCGTGTTCTCGGTGGCTCGGGTCGCCGCTACGCGGGCATCGGTGACGTCATCGTCGCCACCGTCAAGGACGCGATCCCCGGTGGCAACGTGAAGAAGGGTGACGTCGTCAAGGCGGTCATCGTTCGCACCGTCAAGGAGCGCCGCCGCCAGGACGGCTCGTACATCCGCTTCGACGAGAACGCCGCCGTCATTCTGAAGAACGACGGCGACCCTCGCGGCACCCGTATCTTCGGCCCGGTGGGCCGTGAGCTGCGCGAGAAGAAGTTCATGAAGATCATCTCGCTCGCGCCGGAGGTGCTGTAAGCATGAAGATCAAGAAGGGCGACCTGGTCCAGGTCATCACCGGTAAGGACAAGGGCAAGCAGGGCAAGGTCATCACGGCCTTCCCCCGCGAGAACCGCGTCCTGGTCGAGGGTGTCAACCGGGTCAAGAAGCACACCAAGGCCGGCCCCTCGCAGGCCGGCGGCATCGTGACGACCGAGGCTCCGGTCCACGTCTCCAACGTCCAGCTGGTCGTGGAGAAGGACGGCAAGAAGGTCGTCACGCGTGTCGGTTTCCGCTTCGACGACGAGGGCAACAAGATCCGCGTTGCCAAGCGGACGGGTGAGGACATCTGATGGCTACCACCACTCCGCGTCTCAAGACGAAGTACCGCGAGGAGATCGCGGGCAAGCTGCGTGACGAGTTCAAGTACGAGAACGTCATGCAGATCCCCGGCCTCGTGAAGATCGTGGTCAACATGGGTGTCGGCGACGCCGCCCGTGACTCGAAGCTCATGGACGGTGCCGTCCGTGACCTGACCACCATCACCGGTCAGAAGCCGGCCATCACCAAGGCCCGCAAGTCCATCGCGCAGTTCAAGCTGCGTGAGGGTCAGCCGATCGGTGCGCACGTCACGCTTCGTGGCGACCGCATGTGGGAGTTCCTGGACCGCACCCTGTCGCTCGCGCTTCCGCGCATCCGCGACTTCCGCGGCCTGTCCCCCAAGCAGTTCGACGGCCGTGGCAACTACACCTTCGGTCTCACGGAGCAGGTCATGTTCCACGAGATCGACCAGGACAAGATCGACCGTGTCCGGGGTATGGACATCACCGTGGTGACCACGGCGACCAACGACGACGAGGGCCGTGCCCTTCTGCGTCACCTCGGCTTCCCGTTCAAGGAGGCGTAAGCGAGATGGCGAAGAAGGCTCTCATCGCGAAGGCTGCCCGCAAGCCCAAGTTCGGCGTGCGTGGCTACACGCGCTGCCAGCGCTGTGGTCGTCCCCACTCCGTGTACCGCAAGTTCGGCCTGTGCCGCGTGTGCCTTCGTGAGATGGCTCACCGTGGCGAGCTGCCGGGCGTGACCAAGAGCTCCTGGTAATTCCCCCTCGCCCTCTGGGCGTTGAGGAATGACCGGAGTCTCTCGGTAAGCATTGGGTTGGCGGAGGCCCACCCCCGCATGGCTTAGGCTAGTGGGGTTGGGCGTCCGCCGCCCGTACGACTTACTACGCCGTAGGTCCACCGCACCGCACCCGCCCCGTCTCGGATCGGGGAGAGGGATGGTGCACCAGGAAACCCCGGCGAGAGAGGCCGAAGGCCAATTCATGACCATGACTGATCCGATCGCAGACATGCTCACGCGTCTGCGTAACGCGAACTCGGCGTACCACGACACCGTGACGATGCCGCACAGCAAGATCAAGTCGCACATCGCGGAAATCCTCCAGCAGGAGGGCTTCATCACCGGCTGGAAGGTCGAGGACGCCGAGGTCGGCAAGAACCTCGTTCTCGACCTGAAGTTCGGTCCGAACCGTGAGCGCTCCATCGCGGGCATCAAGCGGATCTCGAAGCCGGGCCTCCGGGTTTACGCGAAGTCCACCAACCTGCCGAAGGTTCTCGGCGGCCTGGGCGTGGCGATCATCTCCACGTCCCACGGTCTCCTGACCGGCCAGCAGGCGCAGAAGAAGGGCGTGGGTGGGGAAGTCCTCGCCTACGTCTGGTAGTCGGGAACGGAGGAAAAGCTATGTCTCGCATTGGCAAGCTCCCCATCCCGGTTCCCGCCGGCGTGGACGTCACCATCGAGGGCCGCACGGTCACGGTGAAGGGTTCCAAGGGCACCCTGATCCACACCGTTGCCGCTCCCATCGAGATCGTTAAGGGCGAGGACGGCGTTCTCAACGTCACCCGTCCCAACGACGAGCGTCAGAACAAGGCCCTGCACGGCCTGTCCCGCACGCTGGTGGCCAACATGATCACCGGTGTGACCCAGGGGTACGTGAAGGCGCTCGAGATCAGCGGTGTCGGTTACCGCGTGGCCGCG
This sequence comes from Streptomyces sp. NPDC094032, assembly GCF_040303965.1. Lineage (NCBI taxonomy): Bacteria > Bacillati > Actinomycetota > Actinomycetes > Kitasatosporales > Streptomycetaceae > Streptomyces > Streptomyces sp. NPDC094032. The sequence continues at coordinate 521,896 of NZ_JBEOUE010000002.1, forward strand.
AAGGGCTCCGCTCTGGAGTTCCAGCTCGGCTACAGCCACTCGATCGTGGTGGATGCCCCCGAGGGCATCTCCTTCAAGGTCGAGTCGCCGACCAAGTTCTCGGTCGAGGGCATCGACAAGCAGAAGGTCGGCGAGGTCGCCGCCAACATCCGCAAGCTGCGGAAGCCCGACCCGTACAAGGCCAAGGGTGTCAAGTACGCGGGCGAGGTCATCCGCCGCAAGGTCGGAAAGGCTGGTAAGTAAGCCATGGCATACGGTGTGAAGATCGCCAAGGGCGACGCTTACAAGCGCGCTGCCAAGGCGCGCCGTCACCAGCGCATCCGCAAGCACGTGTCGGGTACGGCGGAGCGTCCGCGCCTCGTCGTGACGCGTTCCAACCGCGGTATCACCGCCCAGGTCATCGACGACCTCAAGGGTCACACCCTTGCGTCCGCGTCGAACCTGGACGCGTCGGTCCGTGGTGGCGAGGGTGACAAGTCCGCGCAGGCCAAGCAGGTCGGTGCCCTGGTCGCTGAGCGCGCCAAGGCCGCCGGCATCGAGGCCGTCGTGTTCGACCGTGGTGGCAACAGGTACGCCGGGCGCATTGCCGCTCTGGCTGACGCCGCCCGCGAAGCCGGGCTGAAGTTCTAAGCCCCGGTTCCGGGACTAACGGACGTAACAGAGAGAGGTAATCCAATGGCTGGACCCCAGCGCCGCGGCAGCGGTGCCGGTGGCGGCGAGCGGCGGGACCGGAAGGGCCGCGACGGTGGCGCTGCCGCCGAGAAGACCGCGTACGTTGAGCGCGTTGTCGCGATCAACCGCGTCGCCAAGGTTGTCAAGGGTGGTCGCCGCTTCAGCTTCACCGCGCTGGTCGTGGTGGGCGACGGTGACGGCACTGTAGGTGTCGGTTACGGCAAGGCCAAGGAAGTTCCCGCGGCCATTGCCAAGGGTGTCGAGGAAGCCAAGAAGAACTTCTTCAAGGTTCCGCGCATCCAGGGCACCATCCCTCACCCGATCCAGGGCGAGAAGGCCGCGGGCGTCGTCCTGCTCAAGCCGGCTTCCCCCGGTACCGGTGTGATCGCCGGTGGCCCGGTGCGCGCCGTGCTCGAGTGCGCCGGCGTTCACGACATCCTGTCGAAGTCCCTGGGCTCCGACAACGCGATCAACATCGTGCACGCGACCGTGGCGGCCCTCAAGGGCCTGCAGCGTCCCGAGGAGATCGCGGCTCGCCGTGGTCTGCCCCTCGAGGACGTCGCCCCCGCGGCTCTGCTCCGTGCGCGTGCGGGAGCGGGTGCGTAATGGCTCGCCTCAAGATCACGCAGACGAAGTCGTACATCGGCAGCAAGCAGAACCACCGCGACACGCTGCGTTCGCTCGGGCTCAAGCGCCTGAACGACGTCGTCGTCAAGGAGGACCGCCCCGAGTTCCGCGGAATGGTGCACACCGTCCGCCACCTCGTGACGGTCGAGGAGGTTGACTGACATGGCGGAGAACAACCCGCTGAAGGCCCACAACCTCCGGCCTGCCCCCGGCGCCAAGACCGCCAAGACCCGTGTGGGTCGTGGTGAGGCGTCGAAGGGTAAGACGGCCGGTCGTGGTACCAAGGGCACGAAGGCCCGTTACCAGGTTCCGGAGCGCTTCGAGGGTGGGCAGATGCCCCTCCACATGCGCCTCCCGAAGCTCAAGGGCTTCAAGAACCCGTTCCGCACCGAGTACCAGGTCGTGAACCTGGACAAGCTGGCCGCGCTCTACCCGCAGGGTGGCGAGGTCACGGTGGCCGATCTGGTCGCCAAGGGTGCGGTTCGTAAGAACCAGCTCGTCAAGGTGCTCGGCACCGGCGAGGTCTCCGTGGCGCTGCAGGTGACGGTCGACGCCGTCTCCGGCTCCGCCAAGGAGAAGATCGCCGCTGCCGGCGGCACCGTCACCGAGCTCGTCTAAGACGACTCGATGGCTTGAACATCCGACCGGGGATGCCTCTCAAAAGGGGCATCCCCGGTTGGTCGTTCCTAGGGGGCCATAGTCGCCGGTAAGGTGGCGTCCACTGTCCTAGAGTGCGTGCGGTATGCCCGTGTGTTCTCCAGGCGGCTCATATTCGTCGAACCTCAAGACCGTCACCTCTGACGCACGTGCGCGGGGGTCGCAGGAGGCACCGTGCTCACCGCGTTCGCCCGGGCGTTCAAGACGCCCGACCTGCGCAAGAAGCTGCTCTTCACGCTGGGCATCATCGTGCTGTACCGCCTCGGGGCCCACATCCCCGTGCCGGGCGTCAGCTACGAGGCCGTGCAGCAGTGTGTGGACCAGGCGAAGCAGGGGAACAACAGCCTGTTCGGCCTGGTCAACATGTTCAGTGGCGGGGCGCTGCTGCAGATCACCATCTTCGCGCTCGGCATCATGCCGTACATCACGGCGAGCATCATCCTGCAGCTGCTGACCGTCGTCATCCCGCGTCTGGAAGCCCTCAAGAAGGAGGGACAGTCCGGCACCGCCAAGATCACGCAGTACACGCGTTATCTGACGGTCGCGCTGGCGGTCCTCCAGGGCACCGGCCTCGTGGCCACGGCTCGGACGGGCGCGCTGTTCAGCGGCTGCTCCGTCGCGAACCAGGTCGTCCCGGACCAGTCGATCTTCACCACCGCCACCATGGTCATCACGATGACCGCCGGCACCTGTGTGGTCATGTGGCTCGGTGAGCTCATCACCGACCGCGGCATCGGCAACGGCATGTCCATCCTGATGTTCATCTCGATCGCGGCCGGCTTCCCGGGCGCGCTCTGGGCCATCAAGGAGAGCGGCAAGCTGGCCAAGGGCTGGATCGAGTTCGGCACCGTCATCGCCATCGGCTTCGTCATGGTGGCCCTCGTCGTCTTCGTCGAGCAGGCCCAGCGCCGCATTCCGGTGCAGTACGCGAAGCGGATGATCGGCCGCAGGTCGTACGGCGGTACGTCCACGTACATCCCGCTCAAGGTGAACCAGGCAGGTGTGATTCCTGTCATCTTCGCCTCGTCGCTGCTCTACATCCCGGCGCTGGTCGCGCAGTTCTCGAACTCGACCGCCGGGTGGAAGACCTGGATCGAAGCCCACTTCGTCAAGGGTGACCACCCCTACTACATCGCCGCGTACTTCCTCCTGATCGTGTTCTTCGCCTTCTTCTACGTGGCGATCTCGTTCAACCCCGAGGAAGTCGCCGACAACATGAAGAAGTATGGTGGCTTCATCCCGGGTATCCGGGCTGGTCGCCCTACTGCCGAGTACCTGAGCTACGTGCTCAACCGGATCACTTGGCCGGGCTCGCTGTATCTGGGTCTGATCGCTCTTGTGCCGACGATGGCGTTGGCAGGCTTCGGTGGCGCCAATGCCAACTTCCCGTTCGGCGGGACGAGCATCCTCATCATCGTGGGTGTGGGTCTTGAGACCGTGAAGCAGATCGAGAGCCAGCTCCAGCAGCGCAATTACGAAGGGTTCCTCCGCTGATGCGAATCGTCCTCGTCGGACCGCCCGGGGCCGGCAAGGGAACGCAGGCCGCGTTCCTTGCCAAGAACCTGGACATCCCGCACATCTCCACGGGCGACCTGTTCCGTGCGAACATCTCGCAGGGCACCGCGCTGGGTCTTGAGGCCAAGGGCTTCATGGACCGCGGCGAGCTCGTGCCGGACGAGGTGACGATCGGGATGGCCAAGGACCGCATGGAGCAGCCGGACGCCGTCAAGGGCTTCCTGCTCGATGGGTTCCCGCGCAACGAGGCTCAGGCCAAGGCTCTGGATGTGGTCCTCAAGGCCGAGGACATGCAGCTGGACGCGGTCCTGGACCTGGAGGTCCCCGAGGACGAGGTCGTGAAGCGGATCGCGGGTCGCCGCATCTGCCGTAACGACTCCTCGCACGTCTTCCACGTGACGTACAACGCCCCGAAGTCCGAGGGCGTCTGCGACATCTGCGGTGGCGAGCTCTACCAGCGCGACGACGACTCCGAGGAGACCGTCCGCCGGCGCCTGGAGGTCTACCACACGCAGACCGAGCCGATCATCGACTACTACCGGGCGCAGGACCTGGTCGTGACGATCTCCGCGCTCGGCAAGGTGGACGAGGTCACGGCGCGTGCGATGGACGCGCTGAAGAAGTAACCCCACGGTTCGTCGATACGGCCGCGGTGCCCTTCCGGGGCGCCGCGGCCGTATCGTTGTTCTGTCCCGTACACACGTAGTACTCGCAAGGAAGGCCCCCGTCACGATGGTGCAGATCAAGACCCCCGAGCAGATCGCGAAGATGCGCGAGGCGGGACTGGTCGTCGCGGCCATCCACGCGGCCACCCGCGAGGCGGCGGTGCCCGGCGCGACCACGCGCGATCTGGACGAGGTCGCCCGCAAGGTGATCGCCGACCACGGCGCGAAGTCGAACTTCCTGGGGTACGGGGGCTTCCCCGCGACGATCTGCACCTCGGTGAACGAGGTCGTCGTGCACGGCATCCCCGACGAGAAGACCGTCCTGAAGGACGGCGACATCATCTCGATCGACGCCGGCGCGATCATCGACGGCTGGCACGGGGACGCGGCGTACACCGCCTTCGTGGGCACCGGGCACGCGCCCGAGCTGGTCGAGCTCTCCCGGGTGACCGAGGAGTCGATGTGGGCCGGCATCGCGGCGATGAAGCTGGGCAACCGGCTCGTCGACATCTCGAAGGCGATCGAGACGTACATCAAGCGCCAGCCCCGTCCCGCCGTCGGCGACCACAGCCTCGGCCGCTACGGGATCATCGAGGACTACGGCGGCCACGGCATCGGCACCGAGATGCACATGGACCCGCACCTGCTGAACTACGTCTCCCGCAAGCGCGGCAAGGGCCCGAAGCTGGTCCCCGGCCTCTGCCTGGCCATCGAGCCGATGGTCTCCCTGGGCACCCCGCACACCGAGGTCCTCTCCGACGACTGGACCGTCATCACGACCGACGGCACCTGGTCCTCCCACTGGGAGCACTCGATCGCCCTGACGGAGGAGGGCCCGCTGGTCCTCACGGCGGTCGACGGGGGCAAGGCGAAGCTGGCGGAGCTCGGCGTGGTGGCCGCGCCGGATCCGCTGGCGTAACGATCTTCCACGCGGGGCAGACTTCCCGGATTCGTCTTTTGGAAGGCCCTGACGTAGACTGATGCGTCGGCTCTCGTGTACCCGTGTGTCCGCACTCGGAGTGAGAGTCGATCAAGGTAGCCGATTCGAAGGGCGAAGCGTGGCCAAGAAGCAAGGTGCCATCGAAATCGAGGGCACCGTGATCGAGTCCCTGCCGAACGCCATGTTCAAGGTGGAGCTCCAGAACGGTCACAAGGTCCTCGCGCACATCTCCGGCAAGATGCGGATGCACTACATCCGTATCCTTCCGGACGACCGGGTCGTCGTGGAGCTGTCTCCGTACGACCTGACGCGTGGCCGGATCGTCTACCGGTACAAGTAGATCTTGCCCGCACCCGTGCGTCCGCGCGGGTGGTGGCACTGACCCGGAGAACCTCACATCCCATGAAGGTCAAGCCGAGCGTCAAGAAGATCTGCGACAAGTGCAAGGTGATCCGCCGCCACGGCCGGGTCATGGTCATCTGCGACAACCTGCGCCACAAGCAGCGCCAGGGCTGACGCACGCCGACCGACCTGCATCTCGCAGTCTTCGCGCGACGCATAGCAATACGTACATAAGCAGAGCCCGTCGGGCCGTGATCGCACGGTTGACGGCACCTCCGGCGGGGGCCGGGGACCCGGGTCGTACCACTTCTCTGGTAACAGGGCGGTCGGCGGTCGGGAGCGGTTCTGCAGCAGACCCCCGAGAACACAGGAGCCATTGAATGGCACGCGTTTCCGGTGTTGACATCCCGCGCGAAAAGCGCGTGGTGGTCGCACTCACCTACGTCTTCGGCATCGGGCGTACCCGGTCCGAGGAGATTCTCGCCGCGACCGGCGTGAACCCGTCCACCCGTGTCCGCGAGCTTGCCGAGGAAGACCTCGTCAAGATCCGCGAGTACGTGGACGCCAACCTCCAGACCGAGGGTGACCTCCGTCGCGAGATCGCCGCCGACATCCGCCGCAAGGTCGAGATCGGCTGCTACCAGGGTCTGCGCCACCGTCGTGGCCTGCCCGTCCGCGGCCAGCGCACCAGCACGAACGCTCGTACCCGCAAGGGCCCGCGTCGCGCCATCGCCGGTAAGAAGAAGCCGGGCAAGAAGTAGTCCTCAGCGGACGCTTGACCAAGCGGTCTTCGCTGTAGGACCGACCACCTCCCGTAGGAGTAAGAGATGCCCCCCAAGGGTCGTCAGGGCGCTGCCAAGAAGGTGCGCCGCAAGGAAAAGAAGAACGTCGCTCACGGGCACGCCCACATCAAGAGCACGTTCAACAACACGATCGTCTCGATCACGGACCCCTCGGGCAACGTGATCTCCTGGGCCTCCGCCGGCCACGTCGGCTTCAAGGGCTCGCGCAAGTCCACCCCCTTCGCCGCGCAGATGGCCGCCGAGTCGGCCGCCCGCCGCGCGCAGGAGCACGGCATGCGCAAGGTCGACGTCTTCGTCAAGGGTCCCGGCTCCGGCCGTGAGACCGCGATCCGCTCCCTCCAGGCCACCGGCCTCGAGGTCGGCTCGATCCAGGACGTCACCCCCACCCCGCACAACGGCTGCCGTCCGCCGAAGCGCCGCCGCGTCTGACGCGGTGACGCCTGTGCGTCTTTGAGTGTCCGGGCGGTACGACCCCGTAAGGGGACGTGCCGCCCGTACCCTTGGCTGTACCCCGCAGTATCTGTCGGGCGTCAAATAGTGGGCGCTCACAAACGAAGGAAACGAAGACATGCTTATCGCTCAGCGTCCTTCGCTGACCGAAGAGGTCGTCGACGAGTTCCGCTCCCGGTTCGTCATCGAGCCGCTGGAGCCGGGCTTCGGCTACACCCTCGGCAACTCCCTCCGCCGCACCCTCCTCTCGTCGATCCCCGGCGCTGCTGTCACCAGCATCCGCATCGACGGTGTCCTGCACGAGTTCACCACCGTGCCGGGCGTCAAGGAGGACGTCACCGACCTCATCCTGAACATCAAGCAGCTGGTCGTCTCCTCGGAGCACGACGAGCCGGTCGTGATGTACCTGCGCAAGCAGGGTCCGGGTCTGGTCACCGCCGCCGACATCGCGCCCCCGGCCGGTGTCGAGGTGCACAACCCCGACCTCGTCCTCGCCACGCTCAACGGCAAGGGCAAGCTGGAGATGGAGCTGACCGTCGAGCGCGGTCGCGGCTACGTCTCCGCCGTGCAGAACAAGCAGGTGGGCCAGGAGATCGGCCGTATCCCGGTCGACTCCATCTACTCGCCGGTGCTCAAGGTCACGTACAAGGTCGAGGCGACCCGTGTCGAGCAGCGCACCGACTTCGACAAGCTGATCGTCGACGTCGAGACCAAGCAGGCCATGCGCCCGCGTGACGCCATGGCGTCCGCCGGTAAGACCCTGGTCGAGCTGTTCGGTCTGGCGCGCGAGCTCAACATCGACGCCGAGGGCATCGACATGGGCCCGTCCCCCACGGACGCCGCCTTGGCCGCGGACCTCGCGCTGCCGATCGAGGAGCTTGAGCTCACCGTTCGTTCGTACAACTGCCTCAAGCGCGAGGGCATCCACTCCGTGGGTGAGCTCGTGGCGCGTTCCGAGGCCGACCTGCTCGACATCCGCAACTTCGGTGCGAAGTCGATCGACGAGGTCAAGGCGAAGCTGGCCGGCATGGGCCTGGCGCTCAAGGACAGCCCGCCCGGATTCGACCCGACCGCCGCGGCGGACGCCTTTGGCGCCGACGACGACGCGGATGCGGGCTTCGTCGAGACCGAGCAGTACTAAGAGCTCGGGCCTCACGGTCCGTACCCGGGTGCGGGTGCGCTGTGCTTGATCGCGCAGTTCCCCGCGCCCCTTCGGGGCTCGACCCCGATCTTCGACAGGCGACCGCCTGCTCGGATACTGACCCCGGTACCTCATACGGCCGGGGCAGACACCAAGGAGAAACACCATGCCGCGTCCCGCGAAGGGTGCCCGCCTCGGCGGTTCCGCCGCTCACGAGAAGCTGCTGCTCGCCAACCTGGCGAAGTCGCTGTTCGAGCACGGCCGCATCACGACGACCGAGGCCAAGGCCCGCCGTCTGCGTCCCGTCGCCGAGCGCCTCATCACCAAGGCGAAGAAGGGCGACATCCACAACCGTCGCCTGGTGCTGCAGACGATCACCGACAAGGGCATCGTCCACACCCTCTTCACCGAGATCGCGCCGCGCTACTCGGAGCGTCCGGGTGGTTACACCCGTATCACCAAGATCGGCAACCGCCGTGGTGACAACGCGCCGATGGCCGTGATCGAGCTGGTCGAGGGCGAGATCGCCAAGAAGGCGACCGTCGCCGAGGCCGAGGCCGCCACCGTGCGCGCCGTCAAGGAGGCCGACGAGGCCGCCCAGGACGCCTGAGCGTTCTGAAGGATCTCGTGTGCGGGCCCGCACCCCTCGGGGTGCGGGCCCGTTCCGCATGTACAGGCTTTGAGAGGATGGGGCGCGTGAGCGACGACGTGCAGCCCGGTTTCGTACGGGTACGGCTGGACCTTTCGTACGACGGCAAGGACTTCTCCGGCTGGGCCAAGCAGGCCAGCGGGCGGCGCACCGTCCAGGGCGACATCGAGGACGCCCTGAAGACCGTCACGCGCTCCCCGCAGACGTACGACCTCACCGTCGCCGGCCGTACCGACGCCGGTGTGCACGCCCGTGGCCAGGTCGCCCACGTCGACCTGCCCGTCGCCCTGTGGGAGGAGCACCGCGAGGCGCTGCTGCGGCGGCTCGCCGGGCGTCTCTCCCATGACGTACGGGTGTGGCGGCTGTCCGAGGCCCCGGCGGGCTTCAACGCGCGTTTCTCGGCGGTCTGGCGCCGCTACGCCTACCGCGTCACCGACAACCCGGGCGGCGTCGACCCGCTGCTGCGCGGCCACGTCCTGTGGCACGACTGGGCCCTGGACATGGACGCCATGAACGAGGCGGCCGCCGCGCTCGTCGGCGAGCACGACTTCGCCGCGTACTGCAAGAAGCGGGAGGGCGCGACCACCATCCGCACCCTCCAGGAGCTGCGCTGGGAGCGGCGTCCCGACGGTGTCCTGGAGGCCACGGTCAAGGCCGACGCCTTCTGCCACAACATGGTCCGCTCGCTGGTCGGCGCGATGCTGTTCGTCGGCGACGGGCACCGGCCGGTGGAGTGGCCCGGCAAGGTGCTCGCCGCCGGCGTGCGGGACTCGGCCGTGCATGTCGTACGGCCGCACGGCCTCACCCTCGAAGAGGTCGGCTACCCCGCCGACGACCAGCTCGCCGCCCGCAGCAAGGAGGCGCGCAACAAGCGCTCACTCCCCGGGAGCGCCGGCTGCTGCTGAGGCCTGGGCGCGGCCGCGGGCGTAGATCTGGTTGAAGGCGAAGGTGCCCAGGTCGTCGGCGGTCTGGAAGACCGCCTTGTCGCCCTTGGTGACCTTGGTGCCGTTGGTGAAGCCGGTCTGGGTGAGGTAGACGTACCGGCCGATGGAGTTGGTGCGCCGCAGGCAGACCGTCGCGTGGCAGAAGTCGCCGACGCCCGCGCCCGCGAGCGGCGCGATGCCGCCGCTCGCCTGCTTCTTCGCCTTGAGGGCCTGGTCGTCGGTGGGGAAGACGGCCACGCCGACGGTGACGGCGACGCCGTCCTTCACGTACGTGGCGCGGATCACCCGGGTGCAGCCGTTGGCCTTGAGGACCGAGCCGAGCCCGCCCTGGGTGACGGCGGCGCAGTCGGTCGTCGAGGAGGTCGCGCCCTTCTGGTACGGGCGCGCGTTCATGGTCAGCTTCTTGCCGGGGAAGAGGCCCTCGGCGCTCAGCGGCGCCTTGTCCTTCTTGGCGTCGGAGATGAAGTCCATCGGGTTCGGCGGGGGCAGCGGGGCGACCGAGGAGAAGGTCGGCGCGGGGCTGGCGGAGTCCGTGGGGGCGGCGGAGCCGGTCGGGCCGGGGCCGCCGGTCGCGGCCTGGTCGTTGCTCTTGTTCGTGAGCACGACGGCGGTGGCGACGACCGCGCCCACGGCGAGGACCGCGAGGACGCCGCCGCCGATGAAGAGGCCGCGCCTGCGCTTGTTACGGGCGGCGGAGGCGTCGGCGAGGGCGCCCCAGTCCGGGGTGTGGCCGGCCTGCGCCCCCGGGAAGGGGTTCGGCTGCGGGGGTCCCGGCTGCGGAGCCCCCTGGAAGCCCCCCTGCGGGCCGCTCTGCCACTGTTGCGGCGGCGGCGTCTGTCCGTACGGCTGCTGCTGTTCCGGGCCCTGCTGCGGCCACTGTGGTCCCCCAAAGCTCATGCCGCGCATCCTAATCCGCTTGGGATCGCGGGGGTCGGGCGGTGACAATGCCCCTCATGGGACATGTCGAGGCCGCGCATCTGGAGTACTACCTTCCGGACGGGAGGGTCCTGCTCGGGGACGCCTCCTTCCGGGTCGGAGAGGGCGCCGTCGTCGCCCTGGTCGGGGCCAACGGCGCCGGCAAGACGACCTTGCTCCGGATGATCGCCGGTGAGCTCCAGCCGCACGGCGGCAGCGTCACCGTCAGCGGCGGGCTCGGTGTGATGCCGCAGTTCGTGGGCTCCGTGCGGGACGAGTCCACCGTCCGTGACCTGCTGGTCTCGGTGGCGCCCGCGCGCATCAAGGCCGCCGCGAAGGCGGTCGACGAGGCCGAGCACCGGATCATGACCGTCGACGACGAGGCCGCGCAGATGGCGTACGCGCAGGCCCTCAGCGACTGGGCGGAGGTCCAGGGGTACGAGTTCGAGACCCTCTGGGACATCTGCACGACGGCCGCGATGGGCGTGCCGTACGACAAGGCGCAGTTCCGTCAGGTCCGCACGCTCAGCGGCGGCGAGCAGAAGCGGCTGGTCCTGGAGTACCTGCTGCGCGGCAACGACGAGGTGCTGCTGCTCGACGAGCCGGACAACTATCTGGACGTCCCCGGCAAGCGCTGGCTGGAGGAGCGGCTGCGGGAGACCCGTAAGACCGTGCTCTTCATCTCCCACGACCGGGAGCTGCTGTCCCGGGGCGCGCAGAAGATCGTGGCCGTGGAGCCCGGTCCCGCCGGGTCCGACGTGTGGGTGCACGGCGGCGGTTTCGACACCTTCCACGAGGCGCGGCGGGAGCGGTTCGCGCGCTTCGAGGAGCTGAAGCGGCGCTGGGAGGAGAAGCACGCCCAGCTGAAGAAGCTGGTGGTCAACCTGCGGCAGGCGGCCGCGGTCAGCCACGAGATGGCCTCGCGCTACGCGGCGGCGCAGACCCGGCTGCGGAAGTTCGAGGAGGCGGGCCCGCCGCCGGAGCCGCCGCGCGAGCAGGACATCCGGATGCGGCTGCGCGGCGGGCGCACCGGGGTGCGGGCCTTCACGGCGGAGAACCTGGAGCTGACCGGCCTGATGAAGCCGTTCTCCCTGGAGATCTTCTACGGGGAGCGGGTCGCCGTCCTGGGCTCCAACGGCTCCGGCAAGTCGCACTTCCTGCGGCTGCTGGCCGGTGACCCGTCGGTGGCCCACACGGGTACGTGGAAGCTGGGCGCGCGGGTCCTGCCCGGCCACTTCGCGCAGACCCACGCCCACCCGGAGCTCTTCGGCCGCCCGCTGGTCGACATCCTGTGGTCGGACCACGCCAAGGACCGGGGCGCGGCGATGTCGATGCTGCGCCGCTACGAGCTGGAGCGCCAGGGCGACCAGGCCTTCGACAAGCTGTCCGGCGGCCAGCAGGCCCGCTTCCAGATCCTCCTCCTGGAGCTGGCCGGCACCACCGCGCTGCTCCTGGACGAGCCCACGGACAACCTGGACCTGGAGTCGGCGGAGGCCCTCCAGGACGGCCTGGAGTCGTACGAGGGCACGGTCCTGGCCGTCACCCACGACCGCTGGTTCGCGAAGAGCTTCGACCGCTACCTGGTCTTCGGCTCGGACGGGGTCGTACGGGAGACGTCGGAGCCGGTGTGGGACGAGCGGCGGGTGGAGAGGGCGCGCTGACCCGGAGCGGGTGCGCTGACCTGCGGGCCCGCGGCATTTTGACCCGTCGGGGGTGCCGCGGGTACTGTTGCGGTTTGTTATGCGTATTGGCTTCGTCGTTCTCCGGCGAAAGGCCGCTACGCAGGTTCCCTGGAGCAGTTACCAGTGGCTCGCATACGGGCGATACGTCCCGGCAGTGCAGGCCCCAGCTGCATGATCGCTTCAGGTGTGTCTGGACTCCATCCACTGAAGAAGCGAAGGCTACGAAGTGCGTACGTACAGCCCCAAGCCCGGCGACGTGACTCGCCAGTGGCACATCATCGACGCGCAGGACATCGTCCTGGGCCGTCTCGCGACGACGGCTGCGAACCTCCTGCGAGGCAAGCACAAGCCCGTCTACGCGCCCCACATGGACATGGGCGACTTCGTCATCATCATCAACGCTGACAAGGTCCACCTGTCCGGCAACAAGAAGACCCAGAAGATGGCGTACCGCCACTCTGGCTACCCGGGTGGTCTGCGCTCCGTCCGCTACGACGAGCTGCTCGCCAAGAACCCCGAGAAGGCCGTCGAGAAGGCCATCAAGGGCATGATCCCCAAGAACTCCCTGGGCCGTCAGATGATCTCGAAGCTGAAGGTCTACGCGGGCGAGAACCACCCGCACGCTGCCCAGCAGCCGGTTCCGTTCGAGATCACCCAGGTCGCGCAGTAGTTCCGGCCACACCCCCTAAGAACGAAAGAAATCTGAGGAGCATCGTGGCCGAGACCACCCCCGAGACCCCCGTCGACGAGTTCGAGGGCGTCGAGGAGTACACCACCGAGACCGAGATCGTCGAGGGTGACTACACCTCCGAGTCCCTCGCGTCCCGCTTCGGCGACCCGCAGCCGGCCGCCGGCCTGGGCCGTCGCAAGAACGCCATCGCCCGCGTCCGGATCGTTCCGGGCACCGGCAAGTGGAAGATCAACGGTCGCACCCTTGAGGACTACTTCCCCAACAAGGTGCACCAGCAGGAAGTCAACGAGCCCTTCAAGGTGCTCGAGCTCGACAACCGCTACGACGTCATCGCCCGCATCGCGGGTGGCGGCGTGTCCGGCCAGGCCGGCGCCCTGCGCCTCGGCGTGGCCCGTGCGCTGAACGAGGCGGACGTCGAGAACAACCGCCCGGCGCTGAAGAAGGCCGGCTTCCTCTCCCGCGACGACCGTGCGGTCGAGCGCAAGAAGGCCGGTCTCAAGAAGGCCCGTAAGGCTCCGCAGTACAGCAAGCGTTAATCACGCCTGCTCGGTCTGCTTGTCCGTACGCCCCGGCGGCACTGCCCGTGCCGCCGGGGCGTACGGCTTTTTCACACCTTGGTTTCATAATCTTGGGGCAGAACCCCGGACACCCTGGGCACGTACATTCGGAGGACAGCTGTGGGACTTCTCTTCGGCACGGACGGAGTGCGCGGCGTGGCCAACGCCGACCTGACGGCGGAGCTGGCGCTCGGTCTGTCGGTCGCGGCCGCGCACGTGCTCGCCGAGGCGGGCACCTTCGAGGGCCATCGGCCGACGGCGGTGGTCGGCCGTGACCCGCGTGCCTCGGGAGAGTTCCTGGAGGCCGCGGTCGTCGCGGGCCTCGCCAGCGCGGGCGTGGACGTGCTGCGCGTCGGCGTGCTGCCGACGCCCGCCGTGGCGTATCTGACCGGCGCCCTCGGCGCCGACCTCGGCGTGATGCTCTCGGCCTCGCACAACGCCATGCCCGACAACGGCATCAAGTTCTTCGCGCGCGGCGGGCACAAGCTGGCCGACGAGCTGGAGGACCGGATCGAGTCCGTGTACGAGGAGCACCGCACCGGTGCCCCGTGGGACCGTCCGACCGGCTCCGGCGTCGGCCGGGTCAGCGACTACGACCAGGGCTTCGACAAGTACGTGGCCCACCTCATCGCCGTCCTCCCCAACCGGCTCGACGGGCTGAAGATCGTCCTCGACGAGGCGCACGGCGCCGCGGCCCGCGTCTCGCCCGAGGCCTTCTCCCGGGCCGGCGCGACCGTCGTCACCATCGGCGCCGAGCCGGACGGCCTCAACATCAACGACGGCTGCGGCTCCACCCACCTGGGCATGCTGAAGGCCGCCGTCGTCGAGCACGGCGCCGACCTCGGCATCGCGCACGACGGCGACGCCGACCGCTGCCTGGCCGTGGACGCGACGGGCGCCGAGATCGACGGCGACCAGATCCTCGCCGTGCTCGCGCTCGCGATGCGCGAGGCCGGGACGCTGCGCGGCGACACCGTCGTCGGCACCGTCATGTCGAACCTGGGCTTCAAGCTGGCCATGGAGCGCGAGGGCCTCGCCCTCGTCCAGACCGCGGTCGGCGACCGCTACGTCCTGGAGGCCATGAAGGAGCACGGTTACGCGCTCGGCGGCGAGCAGTCCGGCCATGTCATCGTGCTCGACCACGCCACCACCGGCGACGGCACCCTCACCGGTCTGATGCTGGCCGCCCGGGTCGTGGCCACCGGCAAGTCCCTCGCCGAGCTGGCCGCCGTCATGGAGCGGCTTCCGCAGGTCCTGGTCAACGTGCCGGACGTCGACAAGTCCCGCGTCGCCACCTCGGGCGAGCTGTCCAACGCCGTCACCGAGGCCGAGCGCGAGCTCGGCTCCACGGGCCGCGTGCTGCTGCGCCCCTCGGGCACCGAGCCGCTGGTACGGGTGATGGTCGAGGCGGCCGACATCGAGCAGGCGCGCGCGGTGGCGGGACGGCTCGCGGATGTCGTGAAGTCGGCGCTCGGGTAGGGCGGGTGACGGTCCGTCGGCCCCCTTCGCGCGGGAAGCGCGGAGGGGGCCGACGCCGTCTCAGGAGGTCAGGCGGTCAGGAGGACTCGCCGTTGGCGCCCTTGGCCTTGCGGACCCACTGCCCGCGCTGGGTGCGCCACAGCAGCACCTGCCCGAACAGGGTGACCGTGCCGGCCAGGATGATGCCGGTCAGGTTGAGCACCAGCTGCTCGATGGAGCCCCACATCTGGCCGTACTGCCCGTAGCTCAGCGCCACGGCCGCGTTCGCGGCGGCCGGCACCGTCGTCACGGAGATCGCGACGCCGATCAGCGCGCCCGACTTCGTCGAGGTGAGCGAGAGCGTGCCCGCCGCGCCCGCGAGGAGGGCGACGACGAAGGAGAACGGGTCCGGCTTCCAGATGAAGCCGGTGTTGTGGCGCGGCGCGTCGAGCTGCTCCACGCTGAACAGGCCGAGCGCGTCCATCCCCAGGCTGAAGACGGTCGTCGCGACGATCGCCGCCGCGAAGCCGACGATCAGCGCGTACGAGGAGCGCAGCACCAGCTTCGAGGAGCGCCGCACGATCCCGGTGCAGATGCCGGCCAGCGGGCCGAACTCCGGGCCGACGGCCATCGCGCCCACGATCAGGATCGCGTTGTCGAGGACCACGCCGCAGGCCGCGATCATCGTCGCGAGGATCATGAACGCGCTGTAGGTGATGGTGAGGGTCGACTCCTCGTGGGTGGCGTCGGTCAGCTGCTCCCAGACGACCGCGTCCGCGGCCTGTCCCGGAGCCTCCTCCTCGGCCGCCGTGGCCCGGTTCGACAATGAGAGGTCGATGTCCTCGACGGCGATCGAGCCGTCCTGATCGATCTTCAGGTCCCGCATGCCGTTGATGAGTTCGTGGCCGGCTTCGCGGGCCACGTCGCACATCACGAGGTCCCCGACCGGCTCGCGGGCGGCGCCCGGCAGGACCACCACGTGGGTGGTGCCCACGGTCCGGTCGATGAGGGCGACCGCCGCCTCCGTACGGTCGGGCGGGACGATCATCCGTAGGTGCAGCATCCTCAGAGCTTACGGAGGCTCAGCCGCTGCACCTTGTGATCGGGGCCCTTGCGCACCACGAGCGTCGCGCGGCCGCGGGTGGGGGCCACGTTCTCCAGGAGGTTGACCTTGTTGACGGTCCGCCACATCGTGCGGGCGTAGTCCAGGGCCTCCTCCTCGGAGACCGTGGTCCAGCGCCGGAAGTACGAGGACGGGTCCTGGAAGGCGGTGTCGCGCAGCTTGCGGAAGCGGTTGAGGTACCAGCGCTCGATGTCCTCGGGGCGCGCGTCCACGTACACGGAGAAGTCGAAGTAGTCGGCGAGGCCGACGCGGGTGCGCCCGTCCTTGCCGGGCAGGGCCGGCTGGAGGACGTTGAGCCCCTCGACGATGAGGATGTCCGGGCGGCGCACCACGAGCCGCTCGCCGGGCACCCGGTCGTAGATCAGGTGCGAGTAGACGGGCGCGGTGACCTCCTCCTTGCCCGCCTTGATGTCCGCGACGAACCGGGTCAGCGCCCTCCGGTCGTACGACTCGGGGAAACCCTTCCGGGACATCAGCCCGCGGGCCCTGAGCTCCTCCATCGGGTACAGGAACCCGTCGGTGGTCACCAGCTCCACCCGCGGGTGCTCGGGCCAGCGCGCGAGCAGCGCCTGGAGCAGTCGGGCCACGGTCGACTTCCCGACCGCGACCGACCCGGCGACCCCTATGACGAACGGCGTGCCGCGCTGCTCGGCCCGCTCCCCGAGGAAGGTGTTCAGCGCCCCGCGCAGCCCGCTGGTGGCCTGCACGTACAGGTTGAGCAGCCGCGACAGCGGCAGATAGACGTCCCGCACCTCGTCGAGGTCGATGACGTCCCCGAGCCCGCGCAGCTGCTCGACCTCCTCGGCGGACAGCGGCAGCGGCGTCTTGTCCCGCAGCGCGCTCCACTGGTCCCGAGTGAGATCCACGTACGGCGTCGGCTCGGGCCCCCGCCTGGCTCCGTTGCCGGCGGGACCGTTCGGGCTTCGTGGCGGCGAAGTGATCACCCCGCCATTGTCGTGGGTGCCGGGCGTTCGTGGGCCGTGGGGTGGGTCACGCGGTAAACGGGTTGTGGGGCGCGGTCCCGGACGGTGATCATTCCGTCATGCGCATGTCTGTTCGTACCGCCGTAACCGCCGCCTCCGCCGCCTCCCTGGCCCTGCTCCTCACCGCCTGTGGGGGAGCCGCCGACGACGCCAAGCCGAAGGGGGACAACGACGCCTCCGCCTCGGCCGCCGCCAAGCCCGACGTCAAGGCGCTGAGCGCGGCCGAGCTGGACAAGCTGGTCGTCGCGCAGGCGGACGTCCCGGGCTACCTGGTGAAGAAGACGGACGCCGCGGACGTCGTGAACGGCGGGGACGTCGGTGCCGACAAGGCGGCCTGCGAGCCGCTCGCCGAGGCCATGTCCTCGGTCGCCACCGGCACCCCGGGCGCCAGCGTGCAGCGCAAGGCCATCCAGGCGAAGAAGAAGACCGCCACCTCCCCGGACGACGTCCTCGGCGCGCTCGGCGCCCCGGCGAGCGCCGTCACGCTCGGCTCGTACGCGGGGGAGGGCGCCCAGCAGGCGTTCGCCTCGCTCAAGGCCGCCGGGGACGCGTGCGGGAGCGGGTTCACCGTCAGCTCCAGCGGGGAGAAGACCAAGGTCACCAAGGTGACCCCGGAGGCCGTGACCGCGGGCGACGAGGCGCTGGGCTTCACCGTCGTCAGCGACATGGAGGGCCAGCCCTTCGTGAGCAACCTCGTCGTCTTCCGCAAGGGCAACAACCTCGCCACCTTCTCCACCATCAGCGTCAGCGGCAAGGTCAAGGAACTGCCCAAGGATCTGGTCGACGCGCAGGCGGCCAAGCTGCGCTGAGTCGGGGCGGTAGGGGTCCTTCCGCCGTAGGCTGCGCGCTATGTGTGGGATTGTGGGCTACGTAGGCGGACAGTCGGCACTCGATGTCGTGATCGCCGGTCTGAAGAGGCTCGAATACCGGGGCTACGACTCGGCCGGGGTCGCGGTGCTCTCCGACGGGGGGCTCGCCGCGGCCAAGAAGGCCGGCAAGCTGGTCAATCTGGAGAAGGAGCTGGTGGACCGCCCGCTGTCGAGCGGCTCCACCGGCATCGGCCACACCCGCTGGGCCACCCACGGCGGGCCCACCGACGCCAACGCGCACCCGCATCTCGACAACGCGGGCCGCGTCGCCGTCGTCCACAACGGCATCATCGAGAACTTCGCCGCCCTCCGGGCCGAGCTGGCCGACCGCGGCCACCGCCTCGGCTCCGAGACGGACACCGAGGTCGTGGCCCATCTGCTCGCCGAGGAGTTCTCCTCCGTCGGCGACCTCGCCGAGGCCATGCGGATGGTGTGCGGGCGGCTCGAAGGGGCCTTCACCCTGGTCGCCGTCCACGCCGACCAGCCGGACGTCGTCGTCGGCGCCCGCCGCAACTCCCCGCTCGTCGTCGGCGTCGGCGAGGGCGAGAACTTCCTCGCCTCCGACGTCTCCGCCTTCATCGCCCACACCCGCTCGGCCATCGAGCTCGGCCAGGACCAGGTCGTCGAGCTCACCCGCGAGGGCGTCACCGTCACCGGCTTCGACGGCGCCCCCGCCGACGTACGCGCCTTCCACGTCGACTGGGACGCCTCCGCCGCCGAGAAGGGCGGCTACGCCTCCTTCATGCTCAAGGAGATCGCCGAGCAGCCCAAGGCCGTCGCCGACACCCTGCTCGGCCGGATCGACGCCGAGGGGCGGCTGCGCCTCGACGAGGTGCGCATGCCCGACGCCGTGCTCCGCGAGGCCGACAAGATCGTCATCGTCGCCTGCGGCACCGCCTTCCACGCCGGGCTGATCGCCAAGTACGCGATCGAGCACTGGACCCGGATCCCCTGCGAGGTGGAGCTGGCCAGCGAGTTCCGCTACCGGGACCCGATCCTCGGGCAGCGCACCCTGGTCGTCGCGATCTCGCAGTCCGGCGAGACCATGGACACCCTGATGGCGCTGCGGCACGCCCGCGAGCAGGGCGCCAAGGTGCTCGCCGTCTGCAACACCAACGGCTCGACCATCCCGCGCGAGTCCGACGCCGTGCTCTACACCCACGCCGGACCCGAGGTCGCCGTCGCCTCCACCAAGGCCTTCCTGACCCAGCTCGTCGCCTGCTACCTGCTCGCGCTCTACCTCGGGCAGGTGCGCGGCACCCAGTGGGGCGACGAGATCGACGCCGTCGTCCGCGAGCTGGCCCGGATCGGCGACGAGGTCGAGCGGGTCCTGGAGACCATGGAGCCGGTCCGCGCCCTCGCCCGCTCGCTCGCCGACCGGGACACGGTGCTGTTCCTCGGCCGGCACGTCGGCTACCCCGTGGCCCTCGAAGGCGCGCTGAAGCTGAAGGAACTCGCGTACATGCACGCCGAGGGCTTCGCCGCCGGCGAGCTCAAGCACGGCCCGATCGCCCTCATCGAGGAGGGCCTGCCGGTGGTGGTCGTCGTGCCCTCGCCGCGCGGCCGGTCCGTGCTGCACGACAAGATCGTCTCGAACATCCAGGAGATCCGGGCCCGGGGCGCGCGCACGATCGTGATCGCCGAGGAGGGCGACGAGGCCGTCGTCCCGTACGCCGACCACCTCATCCGCATCCCCGCGACGCCTACGCTTCTCCAGCCGCTGGTCTCCACCGTGCCGCTCCAGGTCTTCGCCTGCGAACTGGCGACGGCCCGGGGCAACGAGGTCGACCAGCCGCGCAACCTGGCCAAGTCCGTGACCGTGGAGTGAGTGGGGCAGTGAGCAGATGATCATCGGGGTGGGGATCGACGTGGCGGAGATCGACCGCTTCGCCGCGTCACTGGAACGTACGCCGGGGCTCCTCCAGCGCCTCTTCGTCGAACGGGAGCTGCTGCTCCCCAGCGGCGAGCGGCGGGGCACCGCCTCGCTGGCCGTCCGCTTCGCCGCCAAGGAGGCCCTCGCGAAGGCGCTCGGCGCCCCGGCGGGGCTGCACTGGACGGACGCCGAGGTGTACGTCGAGGACACCGGGCAGCCACGGCTGCGGGTGCGCGGGACGGTGGCGGCGAAGGCGGCCGAGCTGGGCGTACGGCACTGGCACGTGTCGCTGAGCCATGACGCGGGGGTGGCGTCGGCGGTGGTGATCGCGGAGGGGTAGGGGCTGCTCTGACGGATCGGGGCCGGTTCGGGGCCGGTTCGGCCGAGGCGTCCGGTGCGGTGCGGTGTGGTGTGACGCGGCGAAGTGCCGTGCCAGGCGTCGTGGCCTGCTCTGGCGGGGCGGGCTCCGAGCGGGGAGGGTGGGTGCCATGCGTACCGCTCATCGCGTCGAGACCGTACGGGCCGCCGAGGCCGAACTGATGGCCCGCCTGCCGGAGGGCGCGCTCATGCAGCGGGCCGCCGCCGGGCTGGCCGCCGCCTGCTGCGCGCTCCTGCCGAGGGTGTACGGGGCGCGGGTCGTGCTCCTGGTCGGCAGCGGCGACAACGGGGGCGACGCCCTCTACGCCGGGGCCCGGCTCGCCCGGCGCGGGGCCGGGGTGACGGCCGTGCTGCTCGGGGCGCGGGCCCACGAGGGCGGGCTCGCGGCGCTGCGGGCGGCCGGGGGCCGGGTGGTCGGCGCGCACGACGACCCCTACGACGTGCTGGCCGTCGCCGACCTCGTCCTCGACGGGATCACCGGCATCGGCGGGCGGGGCGGGCTGCGGCCCGACGCCGTGCCCGTCGCGCGGGCGGCGCGCGGCTCCGACGCGGTCGTGGTCGCCGTCGACCTGCCGAGCGGCGTCGACGCGGACACCGGCGAGGTGCCGGGGGAGGCGCTGCGGGCCGACGCGACCGTCACCTTCGGCACGTACAAGCCGGGGCTGCTCGTCGACCCGGCGCGGGAGTACGCGGGCGCGGTGCGGCTCGTCGACATCGGGCTCTCGCTGCCGTCGGTCCCCGACCTGGAGGCGCTCCAGCACGCGGACCTGGCCCTGCTGCTGCCGGTGCCGGGGGCCGAGAGCGACAAGTACCGGCGCGGGGTCGTCGGCGTCGTCGCCGGGTCCGCCCGCTACCCCGGCGCGGCCGTCCTCGCCGTCGAGGGCGCGCTGCGGGGCGGCGCGGGCGCGGTGCGGTACGTGGGACCGGCCGGCGACGCGGTGATCGCCGCGCGCCCCGAGACGCTGGTGCACGCGGGACCCCCGGCGAAGGCGGGGCGGGTCCAGGCGTGGGTCGTCGGGCCGGGGCTCGGGGACGGTCCGGGCGTCGCCGAGGCGCTGGCCTCCGACGTCCCGGTCCTCATCGACGCGGACGGCCTGCGGGACCTGTCCCCGGCGGCCGTGCGGGCCCGTACCGCCGCCACCCTCCTCACCCCGCACGCGGGCGAGGCGGCGGCGCTCCTTGGCGTCTCCCGCGAGGAGGTCGAGGCGGGACGGCTCGCGGCCGTGCGCGCGCTGGCGGAACGGTTCGGCGCGACGGTCCTGCTGAAGGGCTCGACGACGCTGGTGTGCGGGCCGGGCGGTACGGGCCCGGTCCGGGTCAACCCGACGGGAACGTCCTGGCTGGCGACCGCAGGCAGCGGCGACGTCCTGTCCGGCCTGGCGGGCTCCCTCCTGGCCACCGGCCTCCCACCCCTGGACGCCGCCTCCGCCGCGGCGTACCTCCACGGCCTCGCGGCGCGGCGGGCGGCCCGGGGGGCGCCGGTGGCGGCGGGGGACGTGGCGGCGGAGCTGCCGGGGGCCTGGCGGGATGTGGTGGGGGGCTGAGACGGGCGGCCCGGCGGCCGGGCGCGCCGCGAGGCCCGGCGGCCCGGCGGCCCGGCGGCCCGGCGGCCCGGTGCCCGGCGGCCTGCGCTCGCCCCCGGCGGCCTGCGCTCGGCCTCGCGCCCCGCGCTTGCCCTGCGCCCGGCGCTTGCCCTGCGCCCTGCGCCCGGCGCTCGCCCCCGCGCCCCGCGCTCGCCCCCGCAGCCGGTCCGCTGGCAGGCGGGACGTGGTGGGCCGGCTGAGGCGCTCGCCCCCGCCCCGCCCTCCCCCCGCCCCGGACCGCCACTCGGCGGAACCCGTTGCTCCGCAAGGGGCCCACCGCAGGCGTCCCCGGGCCCGGCGGCGTGGGATGGGCGGGTGATCAGATCGAGAAGGCGCCGTCTTGGCGTCACCGTGCTCCTGCTCGTCCTCGCCGTCGTGCCGCCGCTGCCCGCTCTCGCCGACGCGCCCGAGCCCGGTGAGGTCCTGCTCCCCGGCGGGGTCGGCGCCGGGCGGGCCGAGTACCCGATGGACACGCCCGACCAGGTGTTGCCGCCGCTCCAGCCGGACGGGGACGTGCCGGTGCCGGTGCCTGCCGAGGAGGTGGACGAGCTGGTGGAGTTTCTGCCGCGCAGTGCCGTCGGGGCGGCCTGCACCGCTAAGGCCGGGCCGCATCAGCGGCGGGTCGAGCGGCTGCTGCGGCTGAAGGTGGACGGGAAGCAGTCCACGGCGGACTGCAAGGCCATCCGGGCGTTCCAGCAGAAGCAGAAGATCACGCCGGCCGTCGGCTACGCCGGGCCCGTGACCTGGGGCCGGGCCGAGTTGCTCGCCGCCCGCGCGAACCCTAACGCCGCCGGGAAGTGCCCCACGCGCTCGTACACCGTCGCCTGTGTCGATCTCGACCGGGAGCTGATGTGGGTGCAGAAGGGGAAGCGGGTCACGTATGGGGTGGTGAACGTGCGGAGTGGGCGGGCCGGGTACCGGACCAGGACCGGGTGGCACGAGGTCTACTGGCGGCACAAGAACCACTGGTCGTCCATCTACGACACGCCCATGCCGTTCTCCCAGTTCTTCAGCGGCGGGCAGGCCTTCCACGCCGTCTACGGGCAGATCTCGACGCCCACCGGCAGCCGCGGCTGCGTGAATCTGAGCTACGCGAACGCCAAGCGCCTGTGGGACGTGCTGCGCAAGGGGGACCGGGTCTATGTCTGGGGCAAGCGGCCGGAAGGGTGAGCGGGGCCGGGGACCTGAGAGACTGGCGGCGATGACTGAGACACCACAGCCCCGCCGAGCCCGCGCCGAGATCGACCTCGGCGCGCTGCGCGCGAACGTCCGCACGCTGCGCGCCCGGGTCGCCCCGCACGTTCAGATCATGGCCGTGGTCAAGGCCGACGCGTACGGGCACGGGGCCCTGCCCTGCGCCCGCGCCGCCGTCGAGGCGGGCGCGACCTGGGTCGGGACGGCGACCCCGCAGGAGGCGCTCGCGCTGCGGGCGGCCGGTCTGCGGGACGTGCGGATCATGTGCTGGCTGTGGACGCCGGGCGACCCGTGGGCGGAGGCCGTCGAGGCCGGGCTCGACATGTCGGTGAGCGGCATGTGGGCGCTGGCGGAGGTCGTCGAGGCGGCCCGGGAGACCGGCCGCCGGGCGCGGATCCAGCTCAAGGCCGACACCGGCCTGGGGCGCAACGGCTGCCAGCCCGCCGACTGGCCGGAGCTCGTCACCGAGGCGCTCAAGGCCGAGGCGCAGGGCCTGGTCAAGGTGACCGGCCTCTGGTCGCACTTCGCCTGCGCCGACGAGCCGGGGCATCCGTCGATCGCCGCCCAGCTCGACGTCTTCCGGACCATGCTCGACTTCGCGGAGAAGGCCGGGGTCGAGCCCGAGGTACGGCACATCGCCAACTCGCCGGCCACCCTGACCCTCCCCGAGACGCACTTCGACCTCGTCCGGCCCGGCATCGCCATGTACGGCGTCTCGCCCGCGCCCGAGGTCGGCACCTCCGCCGAGCTGGGGCTGCGGCCGGTGATGAGCCTCAAGGCGAGCGTCGCCCTGGTCAAGGACGTGCCGGGCGGGCACGGCGTGTCGTACGGGCACCACTACGTGACGCCGGGCGAGACCACGCTGGGTCTTGTCCCGCTCGGATACGCGGACGGCGTCCCCCGGCACGCCTCCGGGCGCGGCCCCGTGCTCGTGGACGGCAAGGTCCGCACGGTGGCCGGCCGGGTCGCCATGGACCAGTTCGTGGTGGACCTCGGCGGCGACCGGCCGGAGCCCGGCGCCGAGGCGGTGCTCTTCGGGCCCGGCGACCGGGGCGAGCCGACGGCGCAGGACTGGGCCGACGCGGCCGACACCATCGCGTACGAGATCGTCACCCGGATCGGCGCGCGCGTCCCGCGCGTCTACCTGGGCGAGTAAGAGGGGGCGGGGCGGCCGTGGGCGAGGAGACCTGGCGGCGGGCCGGCTGGGCCGGTGCCGCGATAGGCGTGCTCGCGGCCGGGGCCGCCGCCGGAGTCGCGGTCGAGCGGCTGACCGTCGGGCGTTCCGTACGGGAGAAGGCCCGGCTCGCACTGGACGCCGAGGGCCCCTACGGGGCGCTGCGCGGCGCCCCCGGCTGGGCGGTCGCCGACGACTCCACCCGGCTGTACTACGAGGTCGACGAGGTCGAGGGCGACGCGCCCGCGCCCCGCAGACGGCGCCTGTTCGGGCGGAAGGCCCCCGCGCCCGTCACGGTCGTCTTCAGCCACGGCTACTGCCTCAACCAGGACTCCTGGCACTTCCAGCGGGCCGCCCTGCGCGGTCTGGTCCGCGCCGTGTACTGGGACCAGCGCAGCCACGGGCGGTCCGGCCGAGGGGTCGACCAGGCGGGTCCCGACGGCGTGCCCGTCTCCATCGACCGGCTCGGCGACGACCTCAGGGCCGTCCTCGACGCCGCCGCCCCCGAGGGCCCGCTGGTCCTCGTCGGGCACTCCATGGGCGGGATGACGATGATGGCGCTGGCCGAGCGCCACCCGGAGCTGGTGCGCGAGCGGGTGGTCGGCGCCGCCTTCGTGGGGACCTCGGCCGGGCGGCTCGACGAGATCAGCTACGGGCTTCCGATGGCCGGCGTCAACGCGGTGCGGCGGGTGCTGCCCGGCGTGCTGCGGGCGCTCGGCTCGCGGGCGGAGCTGGTGGAGCGGGGGCGGCGGGCCACCGCCGACCTCTTCGCCGGGCTCATCAAGAAGTACTCGTTCTCCTCGAAGGACGTGGATCCGGCGGTCGTCCGGTTCGCGGAGCGGATGATCGAGTCGACCCCGATCGACGTGGTCGCCGAGTTCTACCCGGCGTTCGTCGAGCACGACAAGGCGGCGGCGCTCGCGGCCTTCCGCGAGCTGCCCGTGCTCGCGCTGGCCGGTGACCGCGACCTGGTCACCCCCAGCTCGCACACCGAGGCCATCGCCGACCTGCTGCCGGACGCGGAGCTGGTCATCGTGCCGGACGCCGGGCACCTGGTGATGCTGGAGCACCCGGAGGCGGTCACCGACCGGCTCGCCGACCTGCTTGGGCGGGTGGGCGCGGTGTCCGTCGTCGGGTAGCCGGAGCGGGCGCGCCGAGTAGGTAGGTTGGCGGGCATGGACACTCCGCTCAACCAGGCCACCCTCGAAGTCGACTCCCCGGAGCGCATGACGGAGCTGGGCCGCCGCCTGGCGAAACTGCTGCGCCCCGGCGACCTCGTGATGCTCACCGGCGAGCTCGGCGCCGGGAAGACCACGCTGACCCGCGGTCTCGGCGAGGGCCTGGGCGTCCGCGGGGCCGTGACCTCGCCGACCTTCGTCATCGCCCGCGTCCACCCCTCGCTGGTCGGCGGCCCCGCGCTGGTCCACGTCGACGCGTACCGCCTGGGCGGCGGGCTCGACGAGATGGAGGACCTGGATCTCGACGTCTCGCTGCCGGACTCCGTCGTGGTCGTCGAGTGGGGCGACGGCAAGGTCGAGGAGCTGACGGACGACCGGCTGCACGTGCTGATCCACCGGGTGGTCGGCGGGACCGAGGCCACCGACGACGCCGACGACGACCGGCGCACGGTCGTGCTCAACGGGATCGGCGGCCGGTGGGCCGGCGAGGACCTGCTGCTGGGCTGAACGTACGTAGGTTCCGACAACGTGTCGGGAAAATGTTGCGTGAGTGCTCCGAGCCGTGGTCACATGGAATCACGAGCTGGTTAGGTGTACCTAACCTACGGGAGGCATTCATGGCGACGCCGGAGCACGCCGTTCGGATGGACCGCACCGCGAACGGCGTCTCGATGAGAGACCTGCTGGCCTCCTGCGCCGCGGCCAGCGCCGTCTCGACGCCGCCGCGCGAGCCCGTGGAGCCGGGGGACGAGCAGGAGCCCCCGGTACGCGACGAGGCCGCGTAGCCCTACGGGGAAACCCGGGGTCCTACGCGACGACGACGACCTTCGCGCCGATCACCGCGAACGTCCACAGCGCGTCGCCGTCCGCCCGCTTCATCCGCACGCCGCCGGTCTTCTTCGCCGGGTCCGGCTTCGGCGTCGAGCCGTCCACCGCCGCGCTGAAGCCGATCGACACGTCCTGGACGGTCGCGAAGCGCACCACGTGCTCGATCTGCGTGCCGTCCGAGCCGCGCACCGCGCCGGAGCGCGAGGTCACCGCGTACACGCCGGGCGGCGGCGAGACCGTGCTGGGCATCACCGAGAAGGTGTGGGTGACCTGGTTCTTCTCGTCCACCAGCCACACCCGGCGGTCGTCGAGCGCGTACACCACGCGCTCGCCCTTGCCGGAGCTCGCGGGCAGCGCCAGCGGGTCCTTCGCCGGCTGCTTCGGCTTGCCGGTCGCCGGGGCCGCGGGGGCCGAGCTCGGCGTCTGCGGCTTGGCCGCGAGCTCGGCGGCCGACGGCGCGGCGGCCGAGGCCTGGTAGGCGAGGAAGCCGATCACGGCCACGGCGGCCGCGGTGAGCCCGGCCACGAATCCCGAGCTGCTCCGTGCCACCGCGCGCCCACCTTCTGTCGTACCTACGTATCGGTGCCTGACCGTAGCAGCCGCCGCCCCGTACGGGCGGGGCGCCGTACGCCGGACACGCCCCGCGCTCCGGCGCCGTAGGCTGTTCGCGTGCTCTTGCTCGCCATGGATACCGCCACACCCGCCGTCACCGTCGCCCTGCACGACGGGGACTCCGTCGTCGCCGAGTCGAGTCAGGTCGACGCCCGCCGGCACGGGGAGCTGCTGCTGCCCGCCGTCGACCGGGTCCTGAAGGAGGCCGGGCTGAAGCTGGACGCCGTGACCGGCCTGGTGGTCGGTGTCGGCCCCGGCCCGTACACCGGTCTGCGGGTCGGCCTCGTCACCGCCGCCGCCTTCTCCTCCGCGCTCGGCGTGCCGGTGCACGGCCTGTGCACCCTCGACGGCCTCGCGTACGCCTCCGGCATCGAGGGCCCCTTCGCCGTCGCGACCGACGCGCGGCGCAAGGAGGTCTACTGGGCCCGCTACGCCGACGCCCGCACCCGCGAGACCGACGCGGCCGTCGACCGCCCCGCCGACATCGCCGAGCGGCTCGCCGGACTGCCCGTGGTCGGCGCCGGCGCCCGGCTGTACCCGGAGGCCTTCCCCGACGCCCGCGACCCCGAGCACCAGTCGGCCGCCGCGCTCGCCGCCCTCGCGGCCGAGAAGCTGGCCGCGGGCGACGGCGGCTTCCTCGACCCGCAGCCGATGTACCTGCGCCGCCCCGACGCGCAGGTGCCCAAGAACTACAAGGTGGTCACGCCGAAGTGAGCGGCGCCGCACTGCGCGAGATGCGCTGGTGGGACATCGGCCCCGTGCTCACCCTGGAGGCCGAGCTGTTCCCCGAGGACGCCTGGTCCGAGGGGATGTTCTGGTCCGAGCTCGCGCACTCCCGAGGCCCGCGCGCGACCCGCCGCTATGTGGTGGCCGAGGACGCGTCGGGCGCGATCGTCGGGTACGCGGGACTCGCCGCGGCCGGCGGGCTCGGCGACGTCCAGACCATCGCCGTCGCCCGCGACCAGTGGGGCAGCGGCCTCGGCGGGCGGCTCCTCACCGACCTGCTCCAGCACGCCACGGCCTTCGAGTGCGACGAGGTCCTGCTCGAAGTGCGCGTGGACAACACCCGGGCCCAGAAGCTCTACGAGCGCTTCGGCTTCGAGCCCATCGGTTTCCGGCGCGGCTACTACCAGCCCGGAAACGTGGACGCGCTCGTGATGCGACTGACCGTTCAAGGAACTGAGACTGATTCTGATGGCTGCTGACGAACCGCTCGTACTCGGCATCGAGACCTCCTGCGACGAGACCGGCGTCGGCATCGTCCACGGGACCACCCTCCTCGCGGACGCCGTCGCCTCCAGCGTCGACACCCACGCCCGCTTCGGCGGCGTCGTGCCCGAGATCGCCTCCCGCGCCCACCTGGAGGCGATGGTCCCGACGATCGAGCGCGCCCTGAAGGAGGCCGGCGTCTCCCCGAAGGACCTCGACGGCATCGCCGTCACCGCGGGCCCCGGCCTCGCGGGCGCGCTGCTCGTCGGCGTCTCGGCGGCCAAGGCGTACGCGTACGCCCTCGGCAAGCCGCTCTACGGCGTCAACCACCTCGCCTCGCACATCTGTGTCGACCAGCTGGAGCACGGCCGGCTGCCCGAGCCGACGATGGCCCTGCTGGTCTCCGGCGGGCACTCCTCGCTGCTGCTCTCCTCGGACATCACCTCCGACGTGCGGCCGCTGGGCGCGACCATCGACGACGCGGCGGGCGAGGCCTTCGACAAGATCGCCCGCGTGCTCGACCTCGGCTTCCCCGGCGGTCCCGTCATCGACCGGCTGGCCCGCGAGGGCGACCCGAAGGCCATCGCCTTCCCGCGCGGTCTCAGCGGCTCCCGGGACCCCGCGTACGACTTCTCCTTCTCCGGTCTGAAGACCGCCGTGGCCCGCTGGATCGAGGCCAAGCGGAACGCGGGCGAGGAGGTGCCCGTACGGGACGTCGCCGCGTCCTTCCAGGAGGCGGTCGTCGACGTGCTCACCCGCAAGGCCGTCCGGGCCTGCAAGGACGAGGGCGTCGACCACCTGATGATCGGCGGCGGCGTGGCCGCCAACTCGCGCCTGCGGGCGCTCGCCGAGGAGCGCTGCGAGCGGGCCGGCATCCGGCTGCGGGTGCCCCGGCCGGGCCTGTGCACCGACAACGGGGCCATGGTCGCGGCCCTCGGCGCCGAGATGGTCGCCCGCAACCGGCCGGCCTCCGACCTGGAGCTGTCCGCCGACTCCTCGCTGCCGGTGACGGACCCGCACGTGCCGGGGGCGCACGGCCACGGCCACGATCACGTGCACGACCACGACCATGTGCACGAGGTCAGCAAGGAGAACCTGTACCCGTGACCACCGTGACCCTGATGTGGGAGGCCCGCGCCGTCGAGGGCCGGGGCGCCGAGCTGCTCGCCTGGGCGCGGGCCCAGGAGCTGCCGGCCGCGCCGCTGCGGCGGGAGACCTTCCGGGCGCCGCAGGACCGGGTCCTGGTGCTGACCTGGTGGGAGACGGCCGAAGGACTGGGCGCGGAGCTGCCCGAGCTGCCGGAGCCGGCGGCGGAGCTGCTCACCCGTCCGGTGCACCGCTGGCGCTTCGAATCGGTCGAGTCGGCCGAATCCTCGATGTAGGGGCAACCGTTCGAGCGGTTCGCGCATCCCACAGCGTGTGAAGAAGACCCTCGCGCTGTGGGCGGCGCTGACCACCGCGGCGCTGTTCGCGACCACCGGCTGCACGACGACGGCCGGCGCGGACGGCACCGCCCCGGGCGGCGGCACCGTGCCGCCGTCGGCCGCGTCCTCGCGGACGCCCGGCGGGACCGGCGCCTCCGACGGCCCCGGCACCGCCGACGCGCGGGCCGCCGCGTACCGCAAGTGGGGTCTCAAGCCCTTCGCCGAGCCGCCCGCGCCGCCCGCGAAGAAGCCGGTGACGCGCAAGGCGGGCGGGCCCGTGCCCGTGGTCAGCGACATCCCGACGACCGAGAAGATCGTCTTCATCACCATCGACGACGGTGCCGAGAAGGACCCCGAGTTCGTCGCGATGATGCGGGACCTGAAGATCCCCGTGACGATGTTCCTCACCGACGCGGCCATCCGCACCGACTACCGCTACTTCGCCCCGCTCGTCGCGCAGGGCCACGGCGTCGCCAACCACACCCTCACCCACCCCAACATGCGCACCCTCTCCGAGGAGGCCCAGCGCCGGGAGATCTGCGGCCAGCAGGAGAAGCTGACCAAGGAGTACGGGGAGCGGCCGCGCCTCTTCCGCCCGCCCTACGGCAACTGGAACGAGTCCACCAGGACCGCCGCCGCCGCGTGCGGGGTGGACGCGATCGTGCTGTGGCGCGAGTCCATGCAGATCAAGAACATGCAGTACCAGCGCGGGGACAAGAAGCTGCACCCCGGCGACATCATCCTGGCCCACTTCCGCGGCCCGTCCGAGCTCAAGGGCACGACGATGACCGAGATGACGGCCAATCTGCTGCGCCACATCCAGGAGCAGGGGTACACGGTGGCGCGCCTTGAGGACTATCTCTGAGCACGCCTCGGAAAAAACTTCCGCCGGGTTGTCGATGCGGGCGGCTCCCGTTCGACGTATGAGTGTGAAGGCGGGGAACGGCCCCGCCACCGCACCCCGAGGAGTCACCATGCCCCGCTACCTCTCCCTCGTCCGCATCGAGGAGAACAGCATCGACATGGCGTCCGCCGACCCCGGCTTCGAGGAGCGCATGGGCGCGCTGTTCGAGGAGATCACCAAGGCCGGCGTCATGCTGGACACGGCCGGCCTCAAGCCCACCAGCGGCAGCACCCGGATCTCCTGGCAGGACGGGAAGCTGTCGTACACCGACGGCCCCTTCACCGAGACCAAGGAGGTCGTCGGCGGCTACGCCATGATGCAGTGCAAGGACATGGCCGAGGCGATCGAGTGGGGGAAGCGCTTCCTGGAGGTGCACCCGGCGGAGTGGACCGTGGGCCTGGAGATCCGCGAGGTCGAGGAGATGGGCTCCTGATCCGAGGCGTCTGTCAGTGCCCTGTGCTGTCATGTGAGGCGTGACGGCACAGACGGTCGAGGAGACCCTGGACACGGTCTTCCGGATGGAATCCGCCCGGATCATCGCCACCGTGGCGCGGATCGTCCGGGACGTCGGGATCGCCGAGGAGATCGCCCAGGACGCGCTCGTCGCCGCCCTGGAGCAGTGGCCGCGGGCGGGCGTTCCGGACCGGCCGGGCGCCTGGCTGACGGCCACCGCCAAGCACCGCGCCGTCGACCTCGTACGGCGCCGCGAGACGTACGCCCGCAAGCTGGCGGAGGCCGGCCGGGAGCTGACCGAGTCGGCGTACGACCCGGAGCCCTCCGGCCCCGGGGACATCGACGACGACGTGCTGCGGCTGGTCTTCACCACCTGCCACCCGGTGCTCTCCGCCGAGGCCCGCACCGCGCTCACCCTCCGGCTGCTCGGCGGGCTGCGCACGGACGAGATCGCCCGCGCCTTCCTCGTACCGGAGCCGACGGTCGCCGCGCGGATCACCCGGGCCAAGCGGACCCTCGCGAAGTCGGGGGTGGAGTTCGAGGTCCCCTACGGGGAGGACCGGGCGGCGCGCCTCGGCTCGGTCCTCGAAGTCATCTACCTGATCTTCAACGAGGGGTACGCGGCGACCGCCGGCGACGACCTGCTGCGCCCGGCGCTGTGCGAGGACGCGCTGCGGCTCGCCCGGGTGCTGGCCGCGCTGATGCCCCGGGAGGGCGAGGTCCACGGGCTCGCCGCGCTCCTGGAGATCCAGGCCTCCCGGACGGCGGCCAGGACGGGACCGGACGGGCAGCCGGTGCTCCTCGCCGACCAGGACCGGCGGCGCTGGGACCGGCTGCTGATCCGGCGCGGCTACGCGGCCCTGGAGCGGGCCGTCGCGGCGGACGGCGCCACCGGCCCGTACGCCCTCCAGGCCGCCATCGCCGCCTGCCACGCGCGGGCCGCGCGGTACGAGGAGACGGACTGGGCGACGATCGCCGCGCTCTACCGGCGGCTCGCCGCCGTCGCGCCCTCCCCGGTCGTCGAGCTGAACCGGGCGGTCGCCGTGTCGATGGCCGAGGGCCCCGAGGCGGGCCTCGCGCTCGTCGACGCCCTCGCCGCCGAACCGGCCCTGGACCGCTACCACCTGCTGCCCAGCGTCCGGGGCGACCTGCTGGCCCGGCTCGGCCGGGAGGCGGAGGCGCGGGCCGAGTTCGCGCGGGCGGCGGAGCTCACCCGTAACGAGCGGGAGCGGGCGCTGCTGCTGCGCAGGGCCGCCGGATAGGCTCCCCGGCATGTCGCCCCGCACGCCGCTGCCGCCGCCCCCGCCGCCCGTCGAGGTCCAGGCCTGGCCCGACCGGCGGGCGCGCCTCGCCGACCGGGAGTTCGCGATGGACACCTTGGCGCGGTGGCTGCTCGGGCCCCGGCGGCTGACGCTGTTCCTGGCCTGCTGCGGGCTGCTCCAGCTCGGCTGGGCGCTGATCGGGGTGACGCTGGTGGGCGTCGCCGAGATCGCCATGACGGAACAGCCGGAATACCTGGGCCTGCTGGGCGCGGTCCTCGTCGGGATGCTGGGGATCGGCGTGTTCGTCCCCGCCGTCTGGCTGACCGTGCGCGGCCTGCGCCGCGACCGGGTGGTGCGCGAACGGCTGCTGGCCTGGGCCGCGCTCGACCGGGACGGGGCGTCCGACGCGCGGCTGCGGCTTCCGCTGCTGAGCGCGAGCTGGCTGCTGCTGTCCTTCGCGATGTGCGCCACAGGTCTCTGGACCTCCTTCGCCGTCCCGCTCACCACGGGCCCGGAGGACGGCGGTTACGGCGCCGTCGCGTACGGCATGGGCGCCGCCCTCATCCTGTGGGTGGCCGGTCTGACGGGCCTCGCGAAGGCCGCCGGGCACTACCGCATGGCGATCCGCCTCACCGGCCGGCCGGCCGCCCGATCAGCATCGTCGGAGCCCCCGCGACCCGAGTGAGCAGCACCGTCGCGGAGTTGGGGCCCTTGAGCTTCACCTTGCGGCGGATCTCCTCCGGTTCGACGGCCGAGCCGCGCTTCTTCACGGTCAGCACGCCGATCTCGCGCTCGCGCAGCAGGACCTTCAACTTCTTGAGGTTGAAGGGGAGTTCGTCGGTGATCTCGTAGGCGGTGGCGTACGGGGTGGGGACGAGCGCGTCGGCGGTGACGTACGCGATCGTCGGGTCGATCAGTCCGCCGTCCAGCTCCCGTGCCACCTCGGCGACCAGGTGCGCGCGGATGACGGCGCCGTCCGGCTCGTAGAGGTAGCGGCCGACGGGCCGCACCTCCGGGTCGGGCAGGGTGCCGCCGGTGAGGGTCGCGCCGCCGGGCAGCAGGGTGGCGCGCCGGGCGCCGGGCTCGGTGCCGAACCACAGCACGGCCTCCTTGACGTCCCCGCCGTCCGAGAT
This sequence comes from Streptomyces sp. NPDC094032, assembly GCF_040303965.1. Classification (NCBI taxonomy): domain Bacteria; kingdom Bacillati; phylum Actinomycetota; class Actinomycetes; order Kitasatosporales; family Streptomycetaceae; genus Streptomyces; species Streptomyces sp. NPDC094032. The sequence goes on from NZ_JBEOUE010000002.1 coordinate 554,784, forward strand.
CCACTCCGCCTCGGCCTCCTCGGGCACCGCCTCGTGCGGGATGCCCGGGGCGATCTTCAGGGCCGCGTGCGGGGCCTTGCGGGCCGCCTCGACCGCCCAGGACAGCGGCGGCGAGTACGCCTCGGGGTCGAAGATCCTGCCCCGGCCGCCGCGCCGGGCGGGGTCGACGAAGACGGCGTCGTACGGGGAGGTGTCGATCTCCGTCACGTCCGCGCAGCGCACCTCGATCAGGCCGTCGAGGCCGAGCGCCGCCGCGTTGGCGCGGGCCGCCTCGGCGGTCAGCGGGTCGCGGTCGACGGCCAGCACCGAGATCCCGGCGCGGGCCAGCGCGAGGGCGTCGCCGCCGATGCCGGAGCAGAGGTCCGCGACGCTGCGCACGCCGAGTTCCTTGAGGCGGGCCGCCCGGTAGGCGCCGACGGTGGCCCGGGTGGACTGCTCGACGCCGTTGGGCGTGAAGTACATGCGGTACGCGTCCTCGGCGCCGAACTTCGCCACCGCCCGCTGCCGCAGCCGGGCCTGGCCGAGCGCCGCCGAGACCAGCTCGGCGGGGTGCTCGCGGCGCAGCCGGGAGGCGACCGCCAGCTCCTGGGCGGGGTCGTAGTCGCGCAGGGCGGCGAGGAGGCTCTGCCCCTCGGGGGTGAGCAGGGAGGCGAAGGCGGCGAGGTCGGTCACCCGTCCCATTCTGAGGGGCGCGGGCGGTGTGGGCCGCCCGGGGGACCGTGCGGGCGGCGCCGGTGGTGTCGGGGCCCGGGAGGGGTCCGGCGCTGACAGGATGCGGCGCCATGCAGCTAGTACGACAAAAGGAACAGAAGCGGACGAATCGCTCCGTACGGGCGGTCGGCGCCGCCCTCCTCGTCGCCGCCCTCGGCTCCGCCTGCGCGGGACCCGGCGCCGACGGGGAGTCCGTACCGCCGAAGCCCGCGGCCGGCCAGCAGCACGCGCAGCATCCGCAGCACCCCCAGAACGCAGCCGGGGCGCTGAGCGCGTACGTCGACCGGGTCCGCGCGGCGCGCGCCGCGCGGGTGGCCGCCGCCAAGAAGTGGGGGCTCGCCCAGCCGCCGCTCGAAGCGCCCGCGCCGCCCGAGAAGAAGCCGGTGATCACCACCCGTAAGGGTTTCGAGACCGACGGGGAGGGGCTGCCGCCGGTCTTCACCACCGTGCCGACCAAGCAGAAGGTCGTCTTCCTGACGATCGACGACGGCGCGGAGAAGGACCCGGCGCTGCTGCGGATGATGAGCGAGCTGAAGCTCCCGTACAGCGCGTTCCTCAGCGACTACCTGGTCAAGGAGGACTACGGCTACTTCCGGAAGATGCAGAAGTCCCAGCCGGGCGGCATCTCCCTGCACAACCACACCCTCAACCACCGCTATCTGCCCGGGCTCGACTACGCGGACCAGAAGCGCGAGATCTGCGGGATGCAGGACGTCATCGAGAAGCAGTTCGGCAAGCGGCCCGTGCTCTTCCGGCCGCCGTACGGCAACTACAACGAGGACACCCTGCGCGCGGCGAAGAGCTGCGGGGTCAAGGCCGTCCCGCTGTGGGCCTCCGAGGCCTTCCCCGACCACATGGAGTGGCGCGAGTGGGACCGGGACCTGCACCCCGGCGACATCGTCCTCACGCACTTCCGCGGCAAGGAGGACTGGAAGGGCTCCATGCCGGACATGATCCGGCGGGTGATGAACACGATCACGGCGAAGGGGTACGCGGTGGCCAGGCTGGAGGACTACGTATGAGCCGGGCGCGTCGGCCGGCAGCCGCCCTGGTCCTGGCCGGCGCGCTGCTCACCCTGACCGCCTGCGCGTCCTCGCCCGATCCGATCGACCCGATCGAACGGCTGGGCCGCAAGGCGGCGGAGAAGGTCTCGCCCCATCCGCCCCGTACGGCACCCTCGTACGGAACCGCGGGCTCCGTCCGCGCGTTCTTCCAGGGGTGCCCCCGGCTCACGCCACGGGGTCGTGAATTGGCACTCCGCTTGACCGAGTGCTAATCGCGGTCATAGTCTCGGTTCTGGCACTCCCCACAGGAGAGTGCCAACACAGCGACAGGCAGGTCCGGCACCCGCGACGACGGATCCACCTGGTCGCCACACCAGACAGTTAACCCCGTGAGATCTCCGAAGGGGGAGGCCGGATCGTGACGACCGCCAGCTCCAAGGTTGCCATTCAGCCGCTCGAGGACCGCATTGTGGTCCAGCCGCTCGACGCCGAGCAGACCACGGCCTCCGGCCTGGTCATCCCGGACACCGCGAAGGAGAAGCCCCAGGAGGGCGCCGTCCTCGCCGTGGGCCCGGGCCGCTTCGAGAACGGCGAGCGTCTGCCGCTCGACGTCAAGGTCGGCGACGTCGTGCTCTACAGCAAGTACGGCGGCACCGAGGTCAAGTACAACGGTGACGAGTACCTCGTCCTCTCGGCTCGCGACGTGCTCGCGATCATCGAGAAGTAAGTCCACCGAAGCACCTGTCACCAGACGCTTCGAGCCGCGCCCCTGACCCCCTGGTTTCTCCGGGCGTTCAGGGGCGCGGTTTTTTCCACGATTTCCGAGAGGGCTGAACCGCTTCCATGGCGAAGATCCTGAAGTTCGACGAGGACGCCCGTCGCGCCCTTGAGCGCGGCGTCAACAAGCTGGCCGACACGGTGAAGGTGACGATCGGCCCCAAGGGCCGCAACGTCGTCATCGACAAGAAGTTCGGCGCCCCCACCATCACCAACGACGGTGTCACGATCGCCCGTGAGGTCGAGATCGAGGACCCGTACGAGAACCTGGGCGCCCAGCTCGTGAAGGAGGTGGCGACCAAGACCAACGACATCGCGGGTGACGGCACCACCACCGCCACCGTGCTCGCCCAGGCGCTGGTCCGCGAGGGCCTGCGCAACGTCGCCGCCGGCGCCTCCCCGGCCGCCCTGAAGAAGGGCATCGACGCCGCGGTCAAGGCCGTGTCCGAGGAGCTCCTCGCGACCGCCCGCCCGATCGACGACAAGTCCGACATCGCCGCCGTCGCCGCGCTCTCCGCGCAGGACCAGCAGGTCGGCGAGCTCATCGCCGAGGCGATGGACAAGGTCGGCAAGGACGGTGTCATCACCGTCGAGGAGTCCAACACCTTCGGCCTGGAGCTGGAGTTCACCGAGGGCATGGCCTTCGACAAGGGCTACCTCTCGCCGTACATGGTCTCCGACCAGGAGCGTATGGAGGCCGTCCTCGACGACCCGTACATCCTGATCAACCAGGGCAAGATCTCCTCCATCCAGGACCTCCTGCCGCTGCTTGAGAAGGTCATCCAGGCCGGTGGCTCCAAGCCGCTGCTGATCATCGCCGAGGACGTCGAGGGCGAGGCGCTCTCCACCCTCGTCGTCAACAAGATCCGTGGCACCTTCAACGCCGTCGCCGTCAAGGCGCCCGGCTTCGGTGACCGCCGCAAGGCGATGCTCCAGGACATGGCCACCCTCACCGGTGCCACCGTCATCTCCGAGGAGGTCGGCCTCAAGCTGGACCAGGCCGGTCTGGACGTGCTGGGCACCGCCCGCCGCGTGACCGTCTCCAAGGACGACACCACGATCGTGGACGGCGCCGGCTCCTCCGAGGACGTCCTCGGCCGCGTCAACCAGATCAAGGCCGAGATCGAGTCCACGGACTCCGACTGGGACCGCGAGAAGCTCCAGGAGCGCCTCGCGAAGCTGGCCGGCGGCGTGTGCGTGATCAAGGTCGGCGCCGCCACCGAGGTGGAGCTGAAGGAGAAGAAGCACCGTCTGGAGGACGCCATCTCCGCGACCCGCGCCGCGGTCGAGGAGGGCATCGTCTCCGGTGGTGGCTCCGCGCTCGTCCACGCCGTCAAGATCCTTGAGGGCAACCTCGACAAGACCGGCGACGAGGCCACCGGTGTCGCGGTCGTCCGCCGCGCCGCGGTCGAGCCGCTGCGCTGGATCGCCGAGAACGCGGGTCTTGAGGGCTACGTCATCACCTCGAAGGTGGCGGAGCTCGACAAGGGCCAGGGCTTCAACGCCGCGACCGGCGAGTACGGCGACCTGGTCAAGGCCGGCGTCATCGACCCGGTGAAGGTGACGCGCTCCGCCCTGGAGAACGCCGCCTCGATCGCCTCCCTGCTGCTCACGACCGAGACCCTGGTCGTCGAGAAGAAGGAAGAGGAGCCGGCGGACGCGGGCCACTCGCACGGCGGCCACGGCCACTCGCACTGACCCACTGAGGCGCTGAGGCGCTGACGTCACGAGGCCCGGTGCCCCCGTCGCGGGGGCACCGGGCCTCGGCGCGTCCTAGGGCACGCCCTACGCCTCGACCGCCCCGAGCTGCCCCATCAGCCCGAGCATGTCGTACTGCCACCACCCCGCGACGGCCTTGCCGTCCTCGCGGAACCGCTGGATCAGCGTGCCGGTCATCTCCACGGCGATCCCGCTGGGCTGGAGCCCCATGAAGTCACCCGTGTGCGTCGCGTTCCACGTCCACCGGGTGCACACCCGGTCACCCTCGGCGATCTGGTCCTCGACGGTGAACGCGAAGTCGAAGCCGCCCCGCCACATCTCCACCTCACGCCGCACCGCGTCCATCCCGATGGCGTCCGCCGGATTCGACGGATCATGATCGTGGTACCCCTCGGCGAGCACCCCGTCCAGCAGCGCCACGTCCTCCCCGCCGCCGAGCAGCGCGAGGAAGCGCCGCGAGTTCCCCTTGTACAGGGCCTCGTCGCGGACCACGTCCAGATCGGTGAAGGTCGGCATCTCGTCGCAGAGCGCGACCATCTCCCGGAAGATCCGGTCGGTCTCCGGCAGCTGCGAGTTGCGCATGGCCACGTCGTACGAGGGGAACTCGACGATCTCCACGACATGGGAGGCGTCGGACCGGTCCGTGCCGACGATGCTGTGGGTGGCGGTGCGCCTGCCCTTGGTCTGTTCGACCCACTCGTCCATGAGCCGGTTCAGGTCCTCGATCCGGCTGGTCCTACAGTCGATTATCTGTACGAAACTCATGACGCCTCCCGGGCCGGGACGGACCCTTCCAGTCTAGGTCCGCGGGGGCGGGGTGCCCTGGCAGCGTGGGGCCCCGGTGCCGCGCTAGGCCGACCGCCCCAGCTCCTCAGCCGTCACCTCCTCCGCGAACGGCTCCCCCCGTCCGTACCGCGCCACCTCCTCGATCGCCCCCTCCGCCATCCGGTGCAGCTCGTTGCCGAGGGAGCCGGCGACGTGGGGGGTGAGGAGGACGTTGGGGAGGGTCCACAGGGGGGAGTCGGGGGTGGGGAGTTCGGGGGCGGTGACGTCGAGGACGGCGTGGAGGCGGCCTGAGGTGAGGTGGGGGAGGAGGGCGGTCTCGTCGATCAGGGAGCCGCGGGCGGTGTTGATCAGGGTCGCGCCGTCGGGCATCGCGGCGAGCTGGGCGGGGCCGAGCATGTGGTGGGTGGCGGGGAGTTGGGGGGCGTGGACGGAGACGACAGTGGAGCGGGCGCAGAGGGTGTCGAGGTCCGCGAGCGCGACGCCGGGCGGCGGGGTCGTCACGTACGGGTCGTAGAGCAGGATCTCGAAGTCGAAGGGGCGCAGGAGCTCGATCACCCGGCGGCCGATGCGGGAGGCGCCGATGATGCCGACAGTGCGGCGGTAGTTGCCCCAGGCGGCGGACTCGTCGAGCCAGGGCTGGTCGGTGCGCAGCCGCGCGTACTGCTGGGCGGAGCGCAGGACGCGCTTCCCGGCGAAGAGGATCGCGGCGAGCGTGTACTCGGCGACGGGCAGGGCGTTGGCGGCGGCGGCCGAGGTGACCCGGATGCCACGGGTCCAGCAGGCGTCGGTGATGTGGTGCTTGACCGAACCGGCCGCGTGGACGACGGCCTTGAGGCGCGGGGCGCGGGCCAGGACGTCGGTGGTGAGCGGGGTGGTGCCCCAGCAGGTGAGGAGGAGTTCGGCCTCGGCGAGGGCGGCGGCGACCCTCTCGTCCGGCGCCGTCAGGTCGTGGGCGACGAGCCGCGGGTCGGTGCGGGTGAGCGCGGCGAGGCGGTCGCGGTGGGCGTCGGTGAGGAGGCGTTCGGCGATGCCGGGGCCCATCGCGAGGAGGAGGGCGGGGCGATTGTCAGTGGCGGGGTGCATCGTGGGATCTGTGCTCCTCACTTGACGCTGCCGGCGGTCAGGCCCGCTTTCCAGTGGCGCTGGAGGGAGACGAAGGCGACGACGAGGGGGACGACGGCGAGCAGGGATCCGGTGACGACGAGGGGGTAGAAGCCGGGCTCGGCGTGGGCGTTGCTGTTCCACGAGTAGAGGCCGAGGCTCAGCGGATAGAGCTTCTGGTCCGAGAGCATCACGAGGGGGAGGAAGAAGTTGTTCCAGATCGCGGTGAACTGGAAGAGGAAGACGGTCACGAAGCCCGGCATGACCATGCGCAGACCGATCGACCAGAAGGTGCGCAGCTCGCCCGCGCCGTCGATACGGGCGGCCTCCAGGGCCTCGTCGGGGATGTAGCCGGCGCTGAAGACCCGGGCGAGGTAGACGCCGAAGGGGTTGACGAGCACGGGCAGGATCACCGCCCAGTAGGTGTTGACGACGCCCACCTCGCTGGCGAGCAGGTACATGGGCAGCGCGAGCGCGGTGGTGGGGACGAGCACGCCGAGCAGGACGACGCCGAAGAGCTTCTCCTTGCCCGGGAAGTCGTACTTGTCGAAGGCGTAGCCCGCGGCGACGCTGACCAGCGAGCAGGCGAGCGCGCCGACGCCCGCGTACAGCAGGCTGTTCAGGTACCAGTGGAAGTAGATGCCGTCGTCGTAGGCGGCGAGGCGGGAGAGGTTGCCGCCGAGGTCGAAGCCCTCGAAGGAGAAGGCGTTCCCGGCGAGCAGCCCGCCGGCGTCCTTGGTGGCGGCGGTGAGCAGCCAGGCGAGGGGGAAGAGCATGTAGACGACGGCGAGGACGAGGGCGCCGTTGACGGCGGCCTTCGACAGCCAGACGGAGGGGGTACGGGGACGAGGACGGGCACGGGTACGGGTACGGGGCTCGCTCATGCGGTCTTCTCCTTCCGGCGGCCGGTCAGGCGGGTGACGGCGAAGGAGAGCAGGGCGGCCGTCAGGGCGAGCAGGACGGAGGCGGCCGCGGCGAGCCCGTAGTCGTTGCGGTCGAAGGCGGCGGTGTACGCGTACATGTTGGGCGTCCAGGTGGAGGTGACGGCGGATCCGGTGCCCTTGTTGAGGATCAGCGGTTCGGTGAAGAGCTGGAGCGAGCCGATCACGGTGAAGAGGGCGACCATCGCCAGGGAGGCCCTGATCAGCGGGAGTTTGATGGAGAAGGCGACCCGCCAGGAGCCCGCGCCGTCGACGGTGGCGGCCTCCAGGACGGAGCGGTCGATGGCCTGGAGGGCGGCGTAGAAGATCACCAGGTTGTAGCCGAGCCACTCCCACAGGGCGATGTTGACGACGGAGGGGAGGGCGCCTTCGGGGGAGAAGAAGTCGAAGCCGACGCCGCCGGCCTCCATGGCCTGGACGACCGGGCTGAGCTGGGGCGTGTAGAGGTAGACCCAGATCAGCGCGGCGATGATGCCGGGGACGGCGTGCGGCAGGAAGAGCGCGAGCTGGAAGAAGCGGCGGGCGCGGGCGAGTGCCGAGTCGAGCAGCAGGGCGAGGCCGAGGGCCCCGGCGAGCAGCAGCGGGATGTAGAGCAGGCAGTAGCCGAGCAGCACGCCGAAGCCTTCGAGGAAGGCCCGGTCACCCAGCGCCGCGGTGTAGTTGTCGAGTCCGCCGAAGACGGTCTCGGTGCCGCCGAAGCCGAGTCCCGACTGCTTCCTGGTGAAGAGGCTGAGCCAGACCGCGTAGCCGATCGGCACCACCATCACCACGGTGAACAGCAGGAAGAACGGGGTCAGCAGGGTCGCGGCGGCGCGGGTGCGGGCCTTCACCGGATCAGCCCTCGACCTTCAGGCCGCGCTTGGTGAGTTCGGCGACGGTGGCGTCGTGGCCGGCCTTGATCGCGTCGGTGATGCCGGGGCCGCCCGCGGTCATCGTGCCGAAGCGGTCCTTGATGGCGGTGTTGGTGGTGCCGGTGGTCGGCCCCCAGGCCCAGCCGGGGGCGATGGAGGCGCCGGATGCCTCGAAGAGGGCGTAGATGTCCTGGCCGCCGTAGTAGCTCGCGTCGAAGACCTGCTTGGCGACGGGGCGCAGCGCGGTGGCGGCGGGGAAGGCGCTGGAGGTGCCGGAGGCGATCCGGGCCTTCACCCCGGCCTCGGTGGTGGACATCCACTCGGCGAACTCGACGGCGGCGGCCTTCTTCGCGCTGCCCTTGGTGACGGCGAAGGAGGTGCCGCCGAGCATGCCGCTGGCGGGGGTGCCGTTCCAGTTCGGCATGGGGGCGACGGCCCACTTGCCGCTCTGCTCGGGCAGGGTGCCCTTGAGGACGCCCGCGCCCCAGGAGGCGCCGAGGTAGCCGATGGTGGTGCCGTTCTTCAGGGAGCCGGTCCACTCGGGGCTGAAGGAGGCGTTCTTGTGGACGAGGTCGGCGTCGAGCAGGCCCTGCCAGTAGGCGGCGACCTTGGTGGTGGCGGGGTCGGTGGTGTCGATCTTCCAGGTGTCGTTCTCGGCCTTGAACCACTGGGCGTCGGCCTGCCAGGCCATGGCCTCGAAGGTGGTCGGGTCGTCGGGGAAGAAGGTGGCGATCCGGGCCTTGGCGTCGGCCTTCTTCACCTTCTCGGCGGCGGACTTGAATTCGTCCCAGGTCGTGGGGACGGCGACCTGGTACTTGGTGAACAGGTCCTTGCGGTAGTAGAAGGCCTGCGGCGCGGCGTCGAAGGGCACCGCCCAGCTCTTGCCGCCGAGGGTGGTGAGCTGCACGGCCTGCGGAAGCAGTTTGGCGCGGTCCTGTTCGGTGAACTCGCCGCCGATGTCCTGGAGGGCTCCGGAGGAGACGAACTCGGGGAGCGAGGAGTACTCGATGGAGACCAGGTCGGGCGCGTTGCCCGCCTTCACGGCGTTGGAGATCTTGGCGTAGCCGCCCGCGGTGCCGGAGGGGATCTCCTCGAACTTCACCTGGATGTTCTTGTGGGAGGCGTTGAACGCCTCGACCACGTCCTTGGAGCCCTTGGCCCAGCCCCAGAAGGTGATCGTCACGGGACCGGAGGGCTTGCCCGCCGAGTCGCCACCGCCACCGCCACCGCCGCCGCCGCAGGCCGTGAGGACGGACAGGGCGGTGGCGGTGACGGCTATGGCGCGGGTGGTTCTGCTCCAACTGAGGCTCACGGCGCGGCTCCTGATGCGAAGCGGGAGGGATTGGCCGTGATCCTGTGACCGTTCCTGACCGAAGTCAAGAGCGAAAGATTGAATGATCGAAAAAAGATCAGAATCAGGAGGGGATGGGAGCCCGGGTCCCGGAGGGGCCGGACGCCCCGCAGGAGGAGCGCACCCGCAGGCTCGGCAGCAGGCTCAGATGCCGCCGCGCCGCCTCCTCCGCCCCGGGCCCGCCGGCCTGGCCGACCCGCTCCACCAGCAGCTCCGTGGCGTGCCGGCCCACCTGGCGCTTGGGCGGGGCGACCGCCGTCAGCGGGGTGTCGGCGAGCGCGGCGACCTCGTCGTCGTACGCGATCAGGGCCAGGTCCTCCGGCACCCGTACGCCCAGCTCGGCCAGGCGCTGCACGATCTGGATCGCGTCCACGTCGTTGTGCACCAGGGCCGCGCTCGCCCGCCCCGACTCCACCGCCTCGCGCAGCGCCCGCACCGCCCGCTCGAAGCCCTCGGGATCCCGCTCGGCCGGTACGGAGTCGATGACGGCCCGCGGCGCCTCCAGGCCCAGCGTGCGCAGCGCCTCGGCGTACCCGGCGCGCACCGCGAGCGCCGTCGGGCTGTCCCCGCGCGCCACCAGCAGCGGCGTCGCGTGACCGAGCCCGAGCAGGTGGCGCAGGGCCAGCAGCACCCCGTGGGCGTGGTCCGACGACACCCGGTCCAGGCCGTCGAGCGGGGTGCCCGGATCGGCCCGGCGCTCCAGGAGCACGGCGGGCACCGGCAGTTCGGCCAGCCAGTCGCCGTACGCGAGCCGGTCCTCGGGACCCCGCCAGCCCGGCGCGACCAGCACGCCCTCGGCGCCCGCCGCGAGCAGGCCCTCGGTGCGCGCCCGGTCCTCCTCCGGCCGGTAGTCCGAGATCCGCAGGATGAGCCGGGCGCCGGCGCGCGCCGCCGCCTCGTGCGCGCCCCGGATGACCTCGGCGAAGTAGTACGTGGCGGAGGGCGCGAGCAGCCCGAGCACCAGGCCCCCGGCGCCCTGCGGGCCCGCCGGGCCCTGGCCGCGGGGCCAGGAGACCTGGCCGTGCACCCGGTCCAGCAGGCCCCGGGCGGCCAGCGCCTCGACGTCCCGGCGGGCGGTGACGGGGGAGACCCCGAGCAGTCCGGCCAGGTCGGAGACGCGGGCCGTGCCGCGCTCGCGCACCAGGGCCAGCAGTCGGTCGTGTCGTTCGGCAGCACTCTCGCGCACGGTGCGGTTCCCCTCGGTTCCCCTGGTGGTGGTGGTCGGCGGCGGTGGTGTCCGGCGGTGGCCGGCGTGGTCGTTCCCCGACCTTAGAGCAGCACGGCCCCGAATGATCGAACGGAAGGAGTTTCGATCATTCGCTCCGTATCCCCTTGACGTTCGATCGAAGCCTCTTCAGGATTCCGGGCGACGCCGCCGTCACCCTCCGCAGCACGGAATCCCAGGGAGCATCATGCCCACGCCGCCCGAGAACCGTGAGCTCAGCCCGTACACCGGCTGGACCCGTGACCACTGGGAGACCACGGCCGACCGCCTGCTGCTCGCCGTGCGCCCCCACGCCTCGCCCGGCGGCGGTCTCGTCGACCTGCCGGGCCCCCGGCCCAGCCGGTCGGGACCCCGCTCCGACGGCCTGGAGGGCTACGCCCGCACCTTCCTCCTCGCCGCCCTGCGCACCGCCCTCGGGGACGACCCCTACGGGCACCGCGACCGCTATGCCGAAGGCCTCGCCGCCGGCACGGCACACCCCGGCACCGAGGGACCCGACTCCTGGCCCCTCATGGCCGACACCCCGCAGGCCGTCGTCGAATCCGCCTCCGTCGCCCTCGCCCTGCGCCTGACCCGCCACCGGCTCTGGGACCACCTCGACGACCGGGTCCGCCAACGGGCCGTCGACTGGCTGCTCCCCGCCCTCGGCCCCTCGCCCGTCGACAACAACTGGTGGCTCTTCGGGCTCACCGTCGCGGGCTTCCTCCAGGACGCGGGCATCGAGACCGACCGGGCCGCCGCCACCGTCGACCGGGCCCTGGAGCGGATCGAGGACTGGTACCTCGGCGACGGCTGGTACAGCGACGGCGACAACCGCGCCTTCGACCACTACAACGCCTGGGCCCTGCACCTCTACCCCGTCCTGCACGCCCACCTCTCCGGCGACCGCGCCCTGCTCGACCGCTACGGCCCCCGGCTGCGCGCCCAGCTCGACGCCCACGTCCACCTCTTCGACACGAACGGCGCCCCCCTCCCGTACGGGAGGTCCCTGACCTATCGCTTCGCCGCGGCCGCCGCCCCCTGGCTGGGCGCCCTCACCGGCCACACCCCGCTCACCCCCGGCGCCACCCGCCGCCTCGCCTCCGGCAGCCTGCGCTACTTCCTCGACCGGGGCGCCACCGACGCCCGAGGACGGCTCACCCTCGGCTGGCACGGCCCCTACGAGCCCGTCCTCCAGAGCTACTCGGGCCCCGGCTCCCCCTACTGGGCCGCCAAGGGCTTCCTCGGCCTGCTGCTCCCTGCCGACCACCCCGCCTGGACCGACCCCGAGGAACCCCTGCCCGCCGAACGCGCCGACACCGTACGGGCCTTCGGGCCGACCGGACTGCTCGTCCAGACCACCGCCGCCGACGGACTCGTCCGCCTCCACAACCACGGCAGCAACCACGTCGGAGACCCCGCCGCCGACGACCCCGGCTACAGCCGCCACGCCTACTCCACCCGGACCGGCCCCACGACCGCCCCCGACCCCGCCGACAACCACTTCGCCCTGCTGGCACCGGACGGCACGGCGACCGCGCGCGGACCGGTGACCCCCCTCGGCACCGGCCCCGACCGGGCGGTCTCCCGCCACACCCCGCTCCCCGGCGTCCACGTCATCTCCGCCGTCCTCGTCCACGGCCGCGCCGAGGTCCGCGCCCACCTCGTCCTGGGCGCCCCGGAAGGGACCCCCGTACGGCAGACGGGCTGGACGGCCCACCCCGAAGGCCCCGTCTCCCAGCTCCACCCCGTCCACGGTTACGCCCCCGAGCTCGCCGAACTCCCCACCGGAGCCACCCTCCAGGGCCCGGGCCCCACCTGTACCCCCGCCCTGCACGGCACCACCACCGGCCCCGCCGCCCTCTTCGTGGCCCTCGCCTCCCTCACCGCGGAACCCGCCCCCGGAGACGGCCCAGGCACCGCCCCCGCCCCCGTCTCCGACCTCGCGAACGTCCAGGTCAGCGGCGCCCGCACGGTGCAGGTGACCTGGCAGAACGGCACCACCTCCCGCATCACACTCGCCGCCCCCGACGCTTCCGACCCGGAGGACCAGTGACCCAGCGCCGTACGTACGCGGCCCTCACCGCCGCCGCCCTGGCACTACCGCTCCTGACCACCGCCCCCGCCGACGCCGCCCCCCGCACCGGCGACCGCCACTACGTCGACTGCTCGGCCACCGCCCCCGGCGACGGCAGCGTCCAGCGCCCCTGGACCACCCTGACCGAGGCCAACGCCCACCCCTACGGGCCCGGCGACAGCCTCCTGTTCAAGCGCGGCACCACCTGCACCGGCACCCTCGCTCCCCAGGGCGCGGGCGCCCCCGGCACCGAACGCAACGGCGTCCGGCTGCGCCTGGCGGACTACGGCGCCGCGCGGGACATCACCCTCGACCACCTCGCCATCCACGACGCCGTTGAGGGCGTCTACCTCTGATCTTGGCCAGTGTTCCGCCCTTCAGGGCGGGGGTGAAGCCATCCTTGGCCCGAGGCGCGGAGCGCCGGAGCGCTCTGCGTCTCCGGGGTGACGGTCAGACCGGACGCTGCTGGTTCTCGATGTACTGCTTGACGACGGTCAGGGGGGGGGCGCCGCCGCATGAGCCGGTTCTGACATCGGGATGAGGGTTCCAGCGTGGTGAAATAAACCAATGCTAGGTTCTCGATTGTGAGTCAAGACCTCCTGGTCAAGCGGCAGTTCGGGCATCGTGCTCGTCTTTCGCTATCGCGCGCCGAGGTGTTGAAGACTGATGGTCAGGCGCACGCGGCCCGCACCATGTGGAACCTGCTGCACGCCTGGTGGCGGATGATGCCGAAGGAAGAACGAACTCCTGCGAACGCGGATGCCGCCATACGCCAGGCCCGGAAGGACATCGACTTTCTTTCCGTTCTTCCCGCGCAGGCTGCGCAAGCGGTGTTGAAGGCGTACTTCCAGGCGTGGAAGAACTGCTGGGACGGCCGCGCCGACGCTCCGAACTTCAAGGGCCGCCTGCGCACCGGGATGTCCGTGGACATCCCGCAGGGCCGCGACCTGAACATCCTCCGCGTGCACCGCCGCTGGGGCATGGCCAGTATTCCCAAGGTGGGCCGGGTCCGGTTCCGGTGGACCAAGGACCTGCCGGTGGGCAAGCATGCCGACTCGGAGAACCGGATCACCGGGGCGCGACTGATCAAGGACGCGCTCGGCTGGCACATCGCCTTCCGCGTTCAGGCCCTGGAGGTCAAGCCCGACCCGCACCAAGGGCCGGAGGTCGGCATCGACGTGGGCGTCACCGTACCCCTCGCTCTCTCGGACGGTGAGAGGTGCGAGCACGGCGAATGGCTGACCGTCAAAGAGAAGGCCAAGCTCCTGCACCTGGAGCAGCGCGCCGCGCAGCGCAAGCGGCACCGCAAGCCCGGCGAGCACACCAGCCGTCGACTGCGCCGCACCTACGACCAGATCGCAGGACTCCGCGCGAAAGCCAAGCGCAGGGCCCTGGACTGGCAGCACCAGACGACCACCGCCATCGCCCGCACCTACGGCACAGTCGTGGTCGAAGCACTCACCATCACGAACATGGTCAAGTCCGCCAGGGGAACCATCGAGGAGCCGGGGAAGAACGTCGCCCAGAAGTCCGGGCTGAACCGCTCCATCAGCGGGGAGGCGTGGGGCCGGACGGTCACCATGCTGACGTACAAGACTTCCCGGCTCGGTGGCACTCTGCACAAGGTCCCGGCCCCCAATACTTCCCGGAGATGCTCCGCGTGCGGCTTCATCACGCCCGGGAGCCGGGAGTCCCAGGCCGTGTTCGTGTGCAAGAACCCGGCCTGCGGCTGGTCAGGCAACGCCGACTGGAACGCAGCCCGGAACGTCTTGCATCTGTACCGGATGGGCCACGCGCTCATCCCGGCTGCCGGGAGGGCAGTCGTCAGGCGCGCCAAGCGCGTCAAGCCCGCTGCCGCAAGGTAAGCAGGAATCTCCCGGCTTCAGCCGGGAGAGCACATCAAAACAACACCTTCGTCAACCGAACGACCGTCCCCTCCTACCTCGTCCAGGACGACGCGGGCACCCCCGGCGGCTACGCCTTCAAGAACCCCACCCCGGGCCTGGCCTTCTCGAACAACCTCTTCCACGGCGTCACGATGACCCGCCCGAACCCCGGCGGCCTCACCGCGGACCCGCTGCTCAACCCCGACCTGACGCTGGCCCCCGGCTCCCCGGCCCTGTCCGCCGGCGCCCTCGTCGAGGACAACGGCGGCAGGGACTGGTTCGGGAACGACGTGTCGGCGACATCGCCCCCCACCATCGGAGCGTACGAGGGCAAGACCGTGAAGTAGCCCCAAGTACGGCCCCCTTACTTGGGCCCGTACTTCCGCCCCGCCCGCGAGGACACCCCGCCGAGCAGCCCGCGCGGCGCCAGCTTCACCACGCCCATCAGGGCCTTGTAACGGGGATCGGGGATGGACAGCGTCCGCCCCCGGGCCAGATCGGTCAGCGCCGCGGAGACCAGCTTGTCCGCGTCGAGCCACATCCAGCCCGGGATGTTGTCCGTCCCCATCCCCGCCCGCTGGTGGAACTCCGTCCGCACGAACCCCGGGCACAGCGCCATCAGCCGCACCCCGCTGCCCGCGAGATCCCGCGCGGCGCCCTGCGTGAACTGCACGACCCACGACTTCGACGCCCCGTAGGTGCCGCGCGGCACGAACGCCGCCACCGAGGCCACGTTCACCACCCCGCCGCGCCCCCGGGCCCGCATCGACTCCGCCGCCGCCGAGGTCAGCCGCAGCACCGCCTCGCAGTGCACCTTCAGCATCTTCAGCTCGTCGTCCATGGAGACTTCCAGGAACCGGCCCTTGTTGCCGAACCCGGCGTTGTTCACCAGCAGGTCCACCGGCTGCTTGGCGTCCGAGAGCCGCGCCGCCACGGCCTCGATCCCCTCCTCCTCGGAGAGATCCGCCGCCAGCACCTCCGCCTCGATCCCGTGCCGGTCGTGCAGCTCCGTCGCCTGTTCCCGAAGCCGCTTCACATCGCGCGCCACGAGCACCACGTCATGCCCGTCCGCGGCCAGCCGCCGCGCGAAGGCGGCGCCGATGCCCGCGGTCGCGCCCGTAATCAGTGCAGTCGTCATACGCGGCACGGTAACCCGCGCCGTGTGGACGCCGTGTGTGGGAAAAGCGCCACCCGGCCACCGCCGCCCCGCTCCCGCCCTACTCCCGCCCTACTCCCCGTACTTCTCCGCGTACTTCTCCGCGTACTTCCGCGCCAGCGCCAGCAGCCCCGACTCCATCCACTCGGCCGCCACCAGGGTGCTCGGCAGCAGGGAGCGGTCGGTGGTCGCGGCGTGGTGGAGGCGGGTGATGGTGATGGGGTGGGTGGGGCGGTGGATGACCTCGATGGGGTCGCCCGCGCGGATCTCGCCCGGCTCGATCACGCGGAGGAGGGCGCCGGGGCCCGCCGGCGACTGGTTCATGCGGCGGACCCAGGCGTCCTCCTGGACGAAGCCCGCGAAGGTGCGGCACGGGATGCGGCCACCGGTCACCTCCAGGACCAGGTCGGGGCCGATCCGCCAGCGCTCGCCGATCAGGGCGCTGTTCACGTCGAGGCCGCGGGTGGTGAGGTTCTCGCCGAAGGAGCCGGGCGGCAGGGGGCGGCCGAGTTCGCGCTCCCAGGCCTCCATGTCCTCGCGCGCGAAGGCGTGGACGGCCCGGTCGTCGCCGCCGTGGAAGCGCAGGTCGCACACGGTGTCCCCGGCGACCCCGCTGGACCCGCCGGGCGCGGGGGCCGCGACCCGGACCGGGCCGTCGACCGGGCGCTTGTCGATGCCGGTGCGCCCGCCGGGGGCGCTGGTGTAGTCGACGGTCTTGGGGCGTCCCACGTTCACGCTGAGCAGTTCCATGGGGGCAGCCTAGGCGAGCTTCCTCAAAGGTTGGTATAGGAATTCTGCGTTGAATCCAAGGGTGGCTTATGCTTGGAGGCATGATCGAGGCCCGCCACCTGCGTGTCCTGCGCGCCGTAGCCGCCACCGGCTCCTTCTCCGCCGCCGCCCGCGAACTGGGGTGCACCCAGCCCGCCGTGAGCCAGCAGATGAAGGCGCTGGAGAGCTCCGCCGGCACGCCCCTGCTGATCCGTACCGGCCGCGAGATGCGCCTCACCCAGGCGGGCGAGGCCCTGGTGCGGCACGCGTCCGGCATCCTCGCCGGGCTCACCGCCGCCGAGGAGGAGGTCGCGGCCATCGCCGGCCTGCGGGCGGGCCGGGTGCGGCTCGTCTCCTTCCCCAGCGGCAGCTCCACCCTCGTCCCCACCGCCCTCGCCGCCCTGCGCGCCGCCCACCCCGGCACCCGGGTCTCCCTTGTGGAGGCCGAGCCGCCGCGCTCGGTGGAGATGCTCCGCGAGGGCGACTGCGACGTGGCCCTCGCCTTCCGTTACGGGGCCGGCCCGGACGCCTGGGACGACCTGGTGGTCCGCCCGCTGCTCGCCGACCGGCTCGTCGGCCTGGTGCCCGAGGGGCACCGGCTGGCCGGGGCGGAGTCGGTGGCCATCGGCGAACTGGCCGAGGACCCGTGGATCGCGGGCTGCCCGCGCTGCCGCCGCCAACTGGTGGACGTCTGCCGGGAGGCGGGCTTCACCCCGCGCATCGACTTCGCCACCGACGACTACCCGGCCGTGATCGGCCTGGTGGGCGCCGGACTCGGCGTGGCCGTGCTGCCGGAGCTCGCCATCGAGTCCGTACGGCCCAAGGGCGCCGTCACCGTCACGGTCGAACCCGCCGTGGAGCGCGAGATCGTGGCGCTCACCCTTCCGGACCTGGCCCAGGTCCCGGCCGTCGCGGCCACCCTGGACGAGCTGACCCGGGCCTCGGACCGCGCCGCCGAGCGGGCGGCGACGACACGCCCCTAGGCCGTACGAGTGAGGCGGAGGCGCCGCCGTACGGGTGGTCCGCGAACCGCCGTACGGGGGACCCCGGTACGGGACGGGGGGCGCCGTCCAGGGGAACCGGGTCCGGCCGCACGGGTGAGGGCGCACGCCCGTAGGGGTGAGTGCGCTGGGCCGGAGGAGTGAGGGCCGCACGGCCGTACGAGTGAGGCGGTCGGTATCGGCCGGGCGAGCGCGCTCCGCCGTCATGCGGTATGCGCCCGCCGTCCGGGTGACGGACCGCTCCCGTGACCGTGCCGTGGCCGTCCCGTCGCCGTTCCGCGCGGCGGGCGCGCCGGGCGGCGCGGTCGAGCGCGCCGCACGCCCCCGGGCCGCGTGCGGCGCGGCTCCCGGGGCCGGGCCGGTACGGGCCCGGCCCACGTCGTCAGGTCGTCGACGGGAAGTGCAGAAACGTTACTTCAGGCGTGACCCACGCCTGCCGAACTCGTGTGGGACGCCCGCGCGGTGGCGGACGCCGTGACCAGGCGATTGCGGGCTCGACCCATGAGCTCCTCGCGTTCGTCCTCGGTGAGGCCGCCCCAGACGCCATAGGGCTCCCGTACGGCGAGCGCGTGTGCCGCGCACTCCGCGCGCACCGGGCACCGCATGCAGACCTCTTTCGCCGAGTTCTCGCGCGCACTCCGTGCCGCGCCGCGCTCTCCCTCGGGGTGGAAGAACAGGGAGCTGTCGACCCCGCGGCAGGCCGCGAGCAGTTGCCAGTCCCACAGATCGGCGTTGGGTCCGGGAAGGCGGGAGAAATCTGCCATTGCGCTAGTCCCCTTGAAACCGTGTCGAACGGATTGATGGGTGGGTTGTCGGCTGGCTCGGCCGGCTGATCGACGGGGGCCCTTCCGTCCCCCGCGGGTGTTCGCGTACCCGCTCTCGCGGGTCCGATCCGACCGTACAACTACTGTCGAAGTAGATGTAAATATGACTCATTGCGAATCTAGCCACAGACACCGCGAAAAGGGAAGAAAACCCGCTAAATGGGGCATACCTTCGGGTGAAGGACGGATGACCTGCGACGCTCTCCTCCGCGTACAAGCCCTCACGTAGAGTGCCGAAGGCGGCCGTCCGACCCGTAACTCTTTCGAGTGACCGTCGTTGAGAGTGCGGAGGCGGTTGAAGGAACAAAGCGCTCGGACAGGTGTCCGGGGGTGTCAACCGCACAGGTGACGATACGTACCAGCCCTGGAGGCTCAAGGTGACGCGCTTCAGCTGCGAGAGCCGCGGAGGTCAGGCATGACTTCCGTCCTCGTCTGCGACGACTCCCCGCTTGCCCGAGAGGCGCTTCGGCGGGCGGTCGCGACCGTGCCCGGCGTCGAGCGCGTGACCACCGCGGCCAACGGCGAGGAAGTCCTCCGCCGCTGGGGCGCGGACCGCTCGGACCTGATTCTGATGGACGTGCGCATGCCCGGCCTGGGCGGCGTGGAGACCGTCCGCCGGCTGCTCTCCGCGGACCCCGGCGCCCGCATCATCATGCTCACCGTCGCCGAGGACCTGGACGGCGTCGCGCTCGCGGTCGCCGCGGGTGCCCGTGGCTATCTGCACAAGGACGCCTCGCGCGCCGAGCTGCGGGCCACCGTCACCCAGGCCCTCGCCGACCCTACCTGGCGGCTGGCCCCGCGCCGGCTGCGTTCGGCCGAGATGGGCGCCGCGCCCACCCTCACCGCCCGCGAGATCCAGGTGCTCGAAGGCATGAGCCACGGCCGGTCCAACGCGGAGATCGGGCGCGAGCTCTTCCTCTCCGAGGACACGGTGAAGACCCACGCGCGCCGGCTCTTCAAGAAGCTGGGCGCCTCCGACCGGGCGCACGCCGTCGCGCTCGGATTCCGCTGGGGCCTGGTGCGCTGACCTGCGGCCATCGGCCGCATCCCCGTCCGCCGAGCGGCGGACGGGGTGGGCTTGTGTCACTTCTCCGCGGAATGCCGCATCCTTGAAGGTGTGGAGTTCCTCGGGGACGAGACGAACGAGCCAGCGGACAACGAGCGGAAGGGGAGGGCGCAGGAGATGAGTGCCGGCGCACCTGCTCATAACGCTTCGGTGCACAACTACGGACGCGGTGCCGCGAACGAGCAGGCGTCAAGGCACCATGGAGCGATGCGCGACGACGAGACCATGGGGTCCCCCGTGCCCGCAGGGCAGGGGGAGATCGGTGCACTCGTTCACCGTGCCGTGGAGGGGGACCAGCAGGCCACGCACGACCTCCTCGCGCGCGTGCACCCCCTTGCCCTGCGCTACTGCCGCACGCGGCTGAACCGGCTGCCCGGTGACGCCCGTCACTTCGTGGAGGACCTGGCCCAGGAGGTCTGCGTCGCGGTCCTGATGGCGCTGCCGCGCTACAAGGACACGGGCAGGCCCTTCGAGGCCTTCGTCTTCGCCATCGCCGGACACAAGGTCGCCGACCTCCAGCGGGCCGCCATGCGGCACCCGGGATCGACGGCCGTGCCCTCCGACGAGATGCCCGAGCGGCCCGACGACTCGCTCGGGCCCGAGGAGCGGGCGCTCCTCAGCGACGACGCCGAATGGGCCAAGAAGCTGCTCGCCAACCTCCCGGAGAACCAGCGCGAGCTGCTCGTCCTCCGGGTGGCCGTCGGACTGACCGCCGAGGAGACCGGGCAGATGCTCGGGATGTCCCCGGGCGCGGTCCGGGTGGCGCAGCACCGCGCGCTGAGCCGGCTGCGGGCCCTGGCCGAGCAGTAAGGGTTCGCGGGGGCAGGTGTCCCTCACGTACACGTACGAACGTCCAAAGCTGCTCGCTGATCTTGATCGTGGAATGAGACCGGGTCGCGGCCCGTTAGCATGGACATCCGCACCGATCAAGGCCATTGGGGAAGGTGTCATGACCAACATCGACGGAGTGCCCGAGAAATTCGCGACACTCGGGCTGACCTACGACGATGTACTGCTGCTGCCGGGCGCGTCCGACATGGCGCCCGACCAGATCGACACCTCCTCGTACATCTCCCGGAACGTGCGGGTGAACATCCCGCTGCTGTCCGCCGCGATGGACAAGGTCACCGAGTCCCGGATGGCCATCGCCATGGCCCGTCAGGGTGGCGTCGGCGTCCTGCACCGCAACCTCTCCATCGCCGACCAGGCCAACCAGGTCGACCTGGTGAAGCGCTCCGAGTCCGGCATGGTGACGGACCCGATCACCGTGCACCCGGACGCCACGCTCGGCGAGGCCGACGCGATCTGCGCCAAGTTCCGCATCAGCGGCGTCCCGGTCACCGACCCGGCGGGCAAGCTGCTCGGCATCGTGACCAACCGTGACATGGCCTTCGAGTCGGACCGCAGCCGCCAGGTGCGCGAGGTCATGACCCCGATGCCGCTGGTCACCGGCAAGGTCGGCATCTCCGGCGTGGACGCCATGGAGCTGCTGCGCCGCCACAAGATCGAGAAGCTGCCGCTGGTCGACGAGGCCGGGCTGCTCAAGGGCCTCATCACGGTCAAGGACTTCGTCAAGGCCGAGAAGTACCCGAACGCCGCCAAGGACAAGGACGGCCGGCTGCTCGTCGGCGCGGCCGTCGGCGTCGCCGGCGACTCGTACGAGCGCGCCCAGGCCCTGATCGAGGCGGGCGCCGACTTCATCGTCGTCGACACCGCGCACGGTCACTCCCGCCTGGTCGGCGACATGATCGCCAAGATCAAGTCGAACTCCTCGGTCGACGTCATCGGCGGCAACGTCGCCACCCGCGACGGCGCCCAGTCGCTCGTCGACGCCGGTGCGGACGGCATCAAGGTCGGTGTCGGCCCCGGCTCCATCTGCACCACCCGCGTGGTCGCGGGCATCGGCGTCCCGCAGGTCACGGCCATCTACGAGGCCTCCCTCGCCGCCAAGGCGGCCGGCATCCCGGTCATCGGCGACGGCGGCCTGCAGTACTCCGGCGACATCGCGAAGGCGCTCGTCGCCGGCGCCGACACGGTGATGCTCGGCTCGCTGCTCGCGGGCTGCGAGGAGTCCCCGGGCGAGCTGCTCTTCATCAACGGCAAGCAGTTCAAGTCGTACCGCGGCATGGGCTCGCTGGGTGCGATGCAGACCCGCGGCGACCGCAAGTCCTTCTCCAAGGACCGCTACTTCCAGGAGGGCGTCGCCTCCGACGAGCAGCTGATCCCCGAGGGCATCGAGGGCCAGGTGCCCTACCGCGGCCCGCTCGCCTCGGTCGTGCACCAGCTGACCGGTGGTCTGCGCCAGTCGATGTTCTACGTCGGCGGCCGCACGGTCCCGGAGCTCCAGCAGAACGGCCGCTTCGTCCGGATCACGTCGGCGGGTCTCAAGGAGAGCCACCCGCACGACATCCAGATGACCGTCGAGGCGCCGAACTACAGCCGTAAGTAACACAGCGCGACCCGCAGGTATCCGTAGGGGGTGGTTCCGGCATGTGGCCGGAGCCGCCCCCTCGGCGTGTGTCGGGGATACTGGTAGGCGCAGACCAAGAGGGAAAGGCCACACAACGTGACTGAGATCGAGATCGGGCGCGGCAAGCGCGGCCGCAGGGCGTACGCGTTCGACGACATCGCCGTCGTACCGAGCCGGCGCACCCGGGACCCGAAGGAGGTCTCGATCGCCTGGCAGATCGACGCCTACCGCTTCGAGCTGCCCTTCCTGGCCGCCCCCATGGACTCGGTCGTCTCGCCGCAGACCGCCATCCGGATCGGCGAGCTCGGCGGCCTGGGCGTGCTGAACCTCGAGGGCCTGTGGACCCGCTACGAGGACCCGCAGCCGCTGCTCGACGAGATCGGCGAGCTGGACGAGGCCGCCGCGACCCGCCGTCTGCAGGAGATCTACGCGGCTCCGATCAAGGAGGAGCTGATCGGGCAGCGCATCAAGGAGGTGCGCGACGCGGGTGTGGTCACCGCCGCCGCGCTCTCCCCGCAGCGCACCGCGCAGTTCTCCAAGGCCGTGGTCGACGCCGGCGTGGACATCTTCGTCATCCGCGGCACGACCGTCTCCGCCGAGCACGTCTCCGGCGCGGCCGAGCCGCTGAACCTGAAGCAGTTCATCTACGAGCTCGACGTCCCGGTGATCGTCGGCGGCTGCGCCACGTACACCGCGGCCCTGCACCTGATGCGCACCGGCGCGGCGGGTGTCCTGGTCGGCTTCGGCGGCGGCGCCGCGCACACCACGCGCAACGTGCTCGGCATCCAGGTCCCGATGGCCACCGCCGTCGCGGACGTGGCCGCGGCCCGCCGCGACTACATGGACGAGTCCGGCGGCCGCTACGTGCACGTGATCGCCGACGGCGGCGTGGGCTGGTCCGGCGACCTGCCGAAGGCCATCGCCTGCGGCGCCGACGCGGTCATGGTGGGCTCCCCGCTGGCCCGCGCCACGGACGCGCCCGGCAAGGGCCGTCACTGGGGCATGGAGGCCGTCCACGAGGACGTGCCGCGCGGCAAGCTGGTCGACCTGGGCATCGTGGGCACCACCGAGGAGGTCCTCACGGGCCCGTCGCACACCCCCGACGGCTCGATGAACTTCTTCGGCGCTCTGCGCCGCGCGATGGCCACCACGGGCTACAGCGAGCTCAAGGAGTTCCAGCGCGTCGAGGTGACGGTCGCGGACGCGCAGCACAAGCGCTGACGCCTTCCCGTACGTACGCGAGGGGCCCCGCACCGGCTGGTGCGGGGCCCCTCGCGCGTACCCGCTGCCTACTCCGCGGCCTTCTTCGAGCCGCTGAAGGCGGCGAAGGCGGCGAGGGCGAAGAAGAGGAACTCCATCGGTCCGAGCTCTTCCTTCCACGCCGCCTGGAGGACGTCGAGGTGGTCGAGGAAGAGGGTGCCGACCGAGACGTTCAGCTGCTTGCCGACGATGATCGCGATGGCGAGCAGCTGGCCGAAGTAGACCGCGCCGAGCGAGAGCACCGCGCTGACCACCGGCAGCGCCGGGTTGCGACCGCCGGCCTTGCCGGCCGCGAAGCCGACGAGGAAGCCGACACCGACGGCGGCCCAGCCGATCTCGCGCTCGATGGCCCCGGCGATCCCGCCGTACACACCACCGGCGACGAGCGCGGCGACGAGCGCGACCACCAGACCGAGCCCCACGTTGGAGCGGGCCGGCGGCGCCGGGGCGACCGGCGGCTGCGGGAAGGGCTCGGCACCCTGGGCGAACGGGTTGCCGGGCGGCGGAACGGGCTGAGACATGAAGAAGATCCCCCCATGGGACGCGAAATGAAGCGGCCTGGAGGCTAGCAGTCCCCTGTGACATCTTCACAGGGGGTTTACTTCGGACGTTTCTCTTCGGGGTGCCGAACGGCGGCGGGGATCACAGCCCGAGGTACTGGGTCACGGCATGCTCGACCTGGGCGAGTTCGTGGTGGTCCAGGAAGTGGACCGGGTCTCCGTGGACGAAGCGGATGTCGACGGTACGGATCTGGTCCACGAGCAGGCGGGTGAGTACGCCCGCGATCTCCAGCTCGGGCCGGAAGACGGCAGGCTGGGCGCTGGTGGACGTGGGGATGATCGTCGCCACGCTCCACGGCATGCCACTGGGGCTCAGTACGAGGCCGTACCGCTTGCCGCGCTGCTCATGTCCGCGCTTCGTGTCGCCGAGGTCGACGCGGTAGACGGCGCCACGGATCACCAGGCGTCCTCTTCCGTGGCAAGGTCCTCGTCCGCGAGGTGCTCGGCGTCGGCGCGTGCCTGGGTGAGCCACGCTTCGCGCTCCAGCAGCCGCAGGGCACGGCGGATCACGTCGCTGGTGCCCTCGCCCTCGCGCATCGAGGTCTTGATGATGCGCTCGTCCTCTTCGGTGGGCCTGAACCCTATGGTCGTCGCCATACAGCGAGATTAGCGGTCTGTTGCACTGTTGTGCAACAGATGTACAACAGGCCTGCGGGGTAGGGCTCAAAGGCGATGGGCCGCGCCCGCCGGAGTGGCGCCTCGGGTGTCGAGGAGGAGCTGGGCCTTTACGGACAGGCCTTGGAGGTCGTACGTGCGGTGGTGCTGGAGGAGGATCGTCAGGTCGGCGTGGGCGGCGGCCTCGTAGAGGGAGTCCGCGCGGGGGACGGGGAGGTCGCGGACGCGCCAGTCGGGGACGTGCGGGTCGTGGTAGCTGACGGCGGCGCCCAGGTCCATCAGGCGGCGGGCGATCTCGTCGGCGGGGGAGCCCTGCCGGTCGGCGAGATCGGGTTTGTACGTGATGCCGAGCAGAAGGACGCGGGCGCCGCGGGCCGACTTGCCGTGCTCGTTGAGGAGGGTGGCGCAGCGCTGGACGACGTACTGCGGCATGCGCTCGTTGACCTGGCCGGCGAGTTCGACCAGGCGCAGCGGGCGGTGGGCGCCGACGGTGTCCATGGGGACGCCGTGGCCGCCGACGCCGGGGCCGGGGCGGAAGGCCTGGAAGCCGAAGGGCTTGGTCTCGGCGCAGCGGATGACGTCCCACAGGTCGACGCCGAGTTCGTGGCAGAGCACGGCCATCTCGTTGACGAGGGCGATGTTGACGTGCCGGAAGTTGGTTTCGAGGAGTTTCACGGTCTCGGCCTCGCGCGGGCCTCGGGCGCGGACCACCTTGTCGGTGAGGCGGCCGTAGAACGCGGCGGCCGACTCGGTGCAGGCGGGGGTCAGCCCGCCGATGACCTTGGGTGTGCCGGCGAAGCCGTGGGTGCGGCTGCCGGGGTCGAGGCGGCCGGGGGAGTACGCGAGGTGGAAGTCGCGCCCGGCGCGCAGCCCGGATCCGGCTTCGAGGAGTGCGCGGAAGGGGCCTTCGGTGGTGCCGGGCGGCACCGGGGACTCCAGGAGCACCGTCGTGTGCGGGCGCAGCCGGGCGGCGAGGGCGCGGGCGGCGTCGGTGACGGCGGTCAGGTCGAGGGTGCCGTCCGGTCCGGGCGGGGTGGGCGCGCAGACGACGGCGGTGCGGACCCGGCCGAGTTCGGCGGGGTTGGTGGCGGGGCGGAAGCCCGTGGCGAGCATCCGGCGGATCTCGGCGGCGGTGAGCGAGCCGTCGACGGGGGGACGGCCGGCGGCGAGTTCGGCGACGGGGCGGGGATCGGTGTCGTAGCCGATGGTGTCGACGCCGGCCGCGGTGGCCGCCTGGGCGAGGGGGAGACCGTGGTGGCCGAGGCCGATGACGGCGAGATCAGCGGGCATGGAGTGGGCCGTCCTTCCCTGGTGCCGGAGGGGGCGTGAGGCCTGTGGCCGCTAGCCGTGGGGCGCGCGACGCGCAAGCCCTGTGGACAGAACGGGGCGAGCGCAATGTCAGACTAGGCGTAAATATGACCGATATGCGGCATTGCGGGCCGAAGATCGCCGAGTGTTATCCACAGGCCGCGGTTCAGGCGGTGGCTGAAGTCGCGGGGCCGGGACAGAATCGAACCGGTGAGCCCGATCACACAGGGGGACGACGGGAGGCAGCGGTGAGGACAGCGACACTGGGACCCGCCGAGCGCACGGCGGCGCTCGCGGCGATGGCCGAGCGCGAGCTGGACGTGCTGGTCGTCGGCGCCGGAGTGGTCGGCGCGGGCACCGCGCTCGACGCGGTCACCCGAGGCCTCTCCACCGGCCTCGTCGAGGCGCGCGACTGGGCCTCCGGCACCTCCAGCCGGTCGAGCAAGCTGATCCACGGCGGCCTGCGCTATCTGGAGATGCTCGACTTCGCCCTCGTCCGCGAGGCCCTCAAGGAGCGCGGCCTGCTCCTCGAACGGCTCGCACCCCACCTGGTCAAACCCGTGCCGTTCCTCTATCCGCTCCAGCACAAGGGCTGGGAGCGGTGGTACGCGGGCTCGGGCGTCGCGCTGTACGACGCGATGTCCCTCTCCTCGGGCCACGGCCGCGGCCTGCCCGTCCACCGCCACCTCAGCCGCGGCCGCGCCCTGCGGGTGGCCCCCTGCCTGAAGAAGGACGCCCTCGTCGGCGCCCTGCAGTACTACGACGCCCAGATGGACGACGCCCGCTTCGTCACCACCCTCGTCCGCACCGCCGCGAGCTACGGCGCCCAGGTCGCCAGCCGGGCCCGGGTCGTCGGCTTCCTGCGGGAGGGCGAGCGGGTGGTCGGCGCCCGCGTCCAGGACGTCGAGACCGGCGGGGAGTACGAGATCAGGGCCCGTCAGATCGTCAACGCCACCGGCGTGTGGACCGACGACACCCAGGCCCTCATCGGGGAGCGCGGCCAGTTCCACGTCCGCGCCTCCAAGGGCATCCACCTCGTCGTGCCCAAGGACCGCATCCACTCCACCACCGGACTCATCCTGCGCACCGAGAAGTCCGTGCTGTTCGTCATCCCCTGGGGCCGGCACTGGATCATCGGCACCACCGACACCGACTGGGACCTCGACAAGGCCCACCCCGCCGCCTCCAGCGCCGACATCGACTACCTCCTGGAGCATGTCAACGGCGTCCTGGCGACCCCGCTGAGCCGCGACGACGTCCAGGGCGTCTACGCGGGCCTGCGCCCCCTGCTCGCCGGCGAGTCCGACGCCACCAGCAAGCTCTCCCGCGAGCACACCGTCGCCCACCCCGTCCCCGGGCTCGTCGTGGTCGCCGGAGGCAAGTACACGACCTACCGCGTGATGGCGAAGGACGCCGTCGACGAGGCGGTCCACGGCCTCGACAAGCGGGTCGCCGCCTGCGTCACCGAGGACACCCCGCTCATCGGCGCCGAGGGGTACCGGGCCCTGTGGAACGCCCGCGCCGGAATCGCCGCCCGCGCCGGGCTGCACGTCGCCCGGGTCGAGCATCTGCTCAACCGCTACGGCTCCCTGACGGAGGAGATCCTCGACCTGATCGCCGCCGACCCCTCCCTCGGAGCGCCGCTGCCCGCCGCCGAGGACTACCTGCGGGCCGAGATCGTCTACGCGGCCTCGCACGAGGGCGCGCGCCATCTCGACGACGTCCTCACCCGGCGCACCCGCATCTCCATCGAGACTTTCGACCGGGGCACCCGCAGCGCCCGCGAGTGCGCCGAACTCATGGCGCCCGTCCTCGGCTGGGACGCGCACCAGGTCGACAAGGAGGTCGAGCACTACGAGAAGAGGGTCGAGGCGGAACGCGAATCGCAGCGCCAGCCCGACGACCTGACGGCCGACGCGGCCAGGCTGGGGGCGCCCGACATCGTGCCGATCTGACCGGCGCGGGCACGGGATCGCTTCTCGCAGTTCGGACCCGGGGGAGGCATCGGTCGCGGAGTGAGGGACAATGAGCTCTCTTCCAGGGCGGGTTGCCGCATCGTGCGGAGCGGCGGACGCGGGCGCAGATCAGGGATCGACGAGGGGACGCATGTCGGAGGCGGAGCAGTCGCGGGACACGGGGCAGGACCCCCGGCGGGACGCCGCCGCGGGGGCCGCCACCGACGGCGACCGGGGTGCGGTTCCGGCCGCGCGCAAGGCGGACCGGGACAAGAAGGCACAGGACGACGGGGCGAGGGACGCGTCGGACGACGCCCAACGCCCGGAGAAGGCCGACGGGGCCGACGGGGCCGCCGAGGGCGTGGCGGACGTCGCGGGCTCGGCCAAGGGCTCGGGCTCGGCCTCGGGCGGCGCCGATCTGACGAAGAGGCGGGGAGCCGCGAGCGCCCCGGCCGGCGGCGGTTCCACCGACGGGGCCGCGCCCGCCACCGGATTTGGGGCGGACGTGGCGGACGTCGACGCGAAGCGCGCCGCCGGAACGGGCGGGCGTACCGGCCGTGCTGACGCGGCGTCCACCGAAGGACGCCTCCTCGCGGGCCGCTACCGCCTCGGCGTGGTCCTCGGCCGCGGCGGCATGGGCACCGTGTGGCGGGCGGTCGACGAGACGCTCGGGCGGACCGTCGCCGTCAAGGAGCTGCGCTTCCCCAACAGCATCGACGACGACGAGAAGCGACGCCTCATCACCCGGACCCTGCGCGAGGCCAAGGCCATCGCCCGGATCCGCAACAACGGCGCCGTGACCGTCTACGACGTGGTCGACGAGGACGACCGGCCGTGGATCGTCATGGAGCTCATCGAGGGCAAGTCGCTCGCCGACGCCGTACGCGAGGACGGCACGCTCACCCCGCGCCGCGCCGCCGAGGTCGGCCTCGCCATCCTCGACGTGCTGCGCTCCGCGCACCGCGAGGGCATCCTGCACCGCGACGTGAAGCCGTCCAACGTGCTGATCGCCGAGGACGGCCGGGTCGTCCTCACCGACTTCGGCATCGCCCAGGTCGAGGGCGACCCCTCGATCACCTCCACCGGCATGCTCGTCGGCGCCCCCTCGTACATCTCGCCCGAGCGGGCCCGCGGCCACAAGCCGGGACCGGCCGCCGACCTCTGGTCGCTCGGCGGACTGCTGTACGCGTCGGTCGAGGGCAGCCCGCCCTACGACAAGGGCTCCGCCATCGCCACGCTCACCGCGGTGATGACCGAGCCGGTCGACCCGCCGAAGAACGCGGGCCCCGAGCTGGAGCAGGTCATCTACGGTCTGCTCGCCAAGGACCCCGACCAGCGGCTCGACGACGCCGGGGCACGGGTGCTGCTGCGGGCCGTCCTCGACGCGCCCGAGGCCCCGCCCGAGCCGTCCCCCGAGGCGACCAGGGTCGTCCCGCTGCCGCCGCTCCCCGAGCGCCCGCCGGTGGCCCCGGCGACGCCCGCCCGCGAGAAGACCGGCGACGCGGCCGACCGGATGCGCGGCGCCCTGAAGTCCGTACGGAACGCGGCCGTGGCGAAGCCGGAGGCCGAGCGCAGGCCCGGCGCCGGTGTGCCCGAGCGGCCCGCGCAGCCCAAGGCCTCGCTCACCGACGTCGTCCCGCGCCGCACCCTCGTGATCATCGGCGCGGTCGTGCTCGCCGCCCTGCTCGGCACGATCCTGTACGTGGCCCTCGGCGGCGGCAAGGACGGTGCCGACCAGGGCAAGGGCGGCGACTCCGGCGGTACGAAGGCCTCGGCCGGGAGCACCGCCGGCGGCGGGAGCGACCCGAGCACCGACACCGGCACGTCGAGCGGCGGCCCCAGCCAGCAGGGCGGCGGCTCCAAGCCCACCGGCGACAGCGGCGGCAAGAACGGCACCACGGCGCCCACCGGGACCCCCGGCGCGGGCGGCACCGGCGGGGGCCCGCAACTGCCCGCCGGCTACGTGACGGTGACCGACGCCCGCTTCCACTTCCAGATGGCGATGCCCTCCTCCTTCAAACTGGCCGCGATAGCGGGCCGGAACTCGGGCGGCATCTACCACGCGGGCGGCACCGGATTCCCGCGCGTCCAGGTCGACTTCAACGACACGCCCGGTGACAACGCCGCCACCGCCTGGGAGGCCGCCAAGGCCGTGGTCGCCGCGACCAGCAACGGATACGAGCACATCGCCATTCGCGAGGTCGAGTACAAGGGCTACCCGACCGTCGCCGACTGGGAGTTCACGCGCAACCAGAACGGCATGCGGGTCCGGGTCCTCAACCGCGGCTTCAAGGTGGACGCCAAGCACGGCTACTCGATCATGGTCAGCTGCAAGGCCGACGAATGGGACGCCGCAGAC
Source organism: Streptomyces sp. NPDC094032 (assembly GCF_040303965.1). NCBI lineage: Bacteria > Bacillati > Actinomycetota > Actinomycetes > Kitasatosporales > Streptomycetaceae > Streptomyces > Streptomyces sp. NPDC094032. Next base: position 584,534 of record NZ_JBEOUE010000002.1, read on the forward strand.
TGCAAGACGCTGCGCGAGACGGCGTTCGCCACGTTCAGCCCCAAGGACTGACGGGCGCACGTATCGTGAAAGGCCCCGGGCCCCGAGGTCCGGGGCTCGGGGGACGACAGGCGCGGGGGGAGGCGTCGTGGACGACTACGCGGGAAGGGTGCTCGCGGACCGCTACCGCCTGCCCATGCCGCAGGACGACACGTACGACCTCGTCGAGACGCGCGCCTTCGACACCTACAGCGGACAGGAAGTCCGGATCCGGCAGGTGCCGCTGCCCGAGGTCGTCGACGCCGAGCTCGTCGGCGACGAGCCGTACGCCGCGCCGGGCCGGGCGACCCGGCGGCCCGCCGACCCCGGCGTCCGCCGCGCCCTCGAAGCGGCCCAGGCGGCCGCCCAGATCCCCGACCATCCGCGCCTCGACCAGGTCTTCGACGTGTTCGCGGAGGCCGGTTCGCTGTGGATAGTGAGCGAGTTCGTGGCGGCCACCCCGCTCTCCGAACTCCTCGCCGAGGCCCCGCTGAGCCCCTACCGGGCCGCCGAGATCGGCTCCGACCTGCTCACCGCCCTGCGCGCCCTGCACGCCCACGGCTGGACCCACCGCAACGTCACCCCGCGCACGGTCCTCGTCTGCGACGACGGCCGCGTCGTCCTGACCGGCCTCGCCGCCGGCGCCGCGGAGGAGGCCCTGTGCGGCTACGCCCCCGTGCCCTTCCCCGACGAGGAGGAGCTGTCCTTCGGCCCGCGCCCCGCCGCGCCGGAGACCGGAGCCGACGGGTACGAGGACGCCTACGAGGACCACGAGGACCTGGCCGTCGTGTACGACGAGGGCGAGGGCGAGGGTGAGGACGCGGATGCGGACGCCGGGTACGTACCGGACGACGAGTCGGGTCCGTACGCGATCGAGGGGGCTTCCGAGGACCGCCGGGCCGAGCTCTACGGGCCGGGCGGGCCGTACGAGCCCGGTGTCGCCTGGGGGCCCGCGCCCTCCCACGAGCCGGAGGCACTCCCGTCCGCCGGTCAGGAGTGGCGCTTCGACGAGGCCGACCGCCACGAGGCCGACCGCCACGACGCCGGGCCCGAAGCCGACGCCTCCCAGGACCCGCACGCTTTCTACGGCCCCGATCCCGCCGGAGCCCCCTACGGGCCCGGCCGCTCCGGCGCCGGTGAGGACCCGGGCGCCCGGCCCGAGCCGCCCGCCGCCCCCGCTCCTGGTACGCCGTCGGCCGCCGACGTGCGGGCGGCTCGGGCCGGGGCCATCGCCGCGTACCGGGCGGGCGCCCGCGCCGCCGCCCGGCTCGGCGAGACCGGGGCGCTGCCCGTCCAGCGCCCGGCCGCCCAGATACCTCCGGCCGAGCCGACGCCGGAGCCCACGCCTGCTCCCGCGCCCCTTCCGCCGGCCGAACAGCCCCCCGCCCCCGCCGCGTACCCCGAGCCGCAGTGGTGGGCGCGGACGGACGGCGATGACGACGAGGACGACGAGGACGACGAAGACGGCGCGGGCGACGGGCACGACGGCGACGGGTCCGGTGGGGCGTACGGCGGCACCCCGCCGCGCGCCTATCTCTCCGGGACCTGGAGCGACGGCCCGCACGCCTCCCGCGACGCCGCCCGTTCCGTCCCGGCGGGCGGCGGCGGGCTGCCCGCGCTCCCCGCGGGGTACACGGCGGCGGCCCCCGCGCCCCTCCCCGCACCCGCCCCCGGGGCCCCCTCGGGCGGCGCCCCGGCGTACCGCGGCCCGGTGACCCGGCTCGCGGCCGAGCGGGCCCGCCAGGCGCGGATCGCGGTCGTCGGCGCCGTCACCGAGCGCTGGGCGCCCGAGCAGGCGGGCCCGGTGCACGAGCACTGGCGGCTCGCCCCGCCCATCGGCCCGGCCACCGACCTGTGGGCGCTGGGCGCGCTGCTCTACCGGGCCGTCCAGGGCCACGCCCCGTACCCGGAGGACAGCGCCGCCGAGCTGGTCCAGCTGGTCTGCGCCGAGCCCCCGGCCTTCGCCGAGGAGTGCGGCCCGCTGCGCCCGGTCGTGGAGTCGCTGCTGCACCAGGACCCGACCGAGCGGCCGGACGTCGAGGTGCTGAGCGGCTGGCTGCGCTCCCTTGTGCGCTCGGCACCCGAACCGGAGGCCGGGTTCGGTGCCGTGCCGCTGCCGTCCCCCGACGCGGCCCGGCTGCCCATCGTGCGCCGCCGGGGCGAGCTGGTGCGCAGGCGGCGCGGGGGCGCGGCGGGCGGCCGCCACCGGCACGCGAAGGGCGCCGTCCCGCGCCAGGGCCGCCGCCACGACGAGGCCCACGACACCCACGAGCCCCTGGCGGCCCAGCCGACCCCACACCCGTATCCGCAGGAGCCCACGTCCGACGGCCCGTCAGGCTTCCCGTCCGGCTTCCGCAACGACTTCGGGAGCGCCCGGCCGAGCGACTACGCGAACGGCTACCCGGACGGCTACCCGGACGCCCACCCCGACGACGACTACCGCGAGGAGCTCCCCCAGCGCGCCGCGCGCGGCCCCGCCGCCCCGCGCTCGCTGGGGCGTCTGCTGCTGATCCTGATCCTCCTGCTGCTGGCCGGGGCCGTCGCGTACGCCGTGCTGTTCATGCCCGGCAAGGGCGAGGGGAAGGGCCCGTCCGCGACGCCGCCCCCGGCGGGGAGCACCGCGCCGTCCGCGACCGGGAGTCCGTCGGGCTCGGCGACGCCGTCCGCGAAGCCCTCCGGCAAGCCGTCCGCCACCACCGCCCCGCCGCAGGCCACCGGCCCCGCGCTCGCCCCGGGTTACGTGCTGCGCAAGGACACCGAGGGCTTCGAGGTCGGCGTGCCGCGCGACTGGCGGCGCAGCCCCATCAACGACGCCGGGCAAGTGCGCTACACGGGCGGCGACTTCACGCTGATCGTGGTCCCGGGCCGGGACACCGTCCAGGCCAACGGCTCCGACCCCATGGCGTACCAGCGGACGAAGGAGCGCGAGCTCCAGCCCTGGCGGGACTCGTCCTGGTCCGGCGCCTCGGGGCTGCGCCGTATCGACATCGGCCGACAGGCCATGGCGGTGGGGCAGTTCACCTGGCAGGACAGCACCGGCCGCGAGGTCTTCGTACGCAATCTGGCCCTGATCGAGGGCGGCCGCTACCACGTCGTGCAGGTCATCGGCCCGGAGAACGAGCGGGACAAGGTGTCGGAGATCTACGACCAGGCGGTGAAGGCGTACCGGGCCACCCGCTGATCGGTCGCCGGGCGACCCGCTGATCGAACCGCCGGGCGAGGGGCTGAACGAACCGCCGAGCCCCCGAGCTCCCGCCGGTCACAGTGTTGTTCCACAAACCGCCCCGAGGTTCCGTGCCCCGCACCCCCCTCCGTAACCTTGCTTCCGAGCAAACAGGCGGGGGCACGTGGAACATTCTGAGAGCACCGGCACCGGACTTCTGCTCGCCGGCCGCTATCGGCTGGGCGAGTCCATCGGGCGCGGCGGCATGGGCAAGGTCTGGCGCGCCCATGACGAGGTGCTGCACCGCGTGGTGGCCGTCAAGGAGTTGACGGCGGGCCGGTTCGTGGCCGAGGCCGACCGGCTGGTTCTGCACGCCCGGACGCAGAAGGAGGCGCGCGCGGCGGCCCGGATCACCCACCCGGGCGTGGTCACCGTGCACGACGTCCTGGAGCACGACGACCGCCCATGGATCGTCATGCAGTACGTGGACGGGCCCTCGTTGGCCGACGCCGCCAAGGAGGCCGGCACGATCGAGCCGCGCGAGGCGGCCCGGGTCGGTCTGCACGTGCTGGGCGCGCTGCGGGCCGCGCACGCGGCCGGGGTGCTGCACCGTGACGTGAAGCCCGGCAACGTGCTGCTCGCGCGTGACGGCCGGGTCCTCATCACCGATTTCGGGATCGCGGCGATCGAAGGCGATTCGTCCATCACTCGTACGGGTGAACTCGTCGGCTCCATCGACTATCTGGCACCCGAACGGGTACAGGGCGGCGACCCGGGACCCGCCTCCGACCTGTGGTCCCTGGGCGCCACGCTGTACGCGGCGGTCGAGGGCGGCTCGCCGTTCCGCCGCAGTTCGCCGATCAGCACCATGCAGGCCGTGGTGACGGAGGAGCCGCCGTACCCCGAGAAGGCCGGCCCGCTCGCGCCCGTCATCGTGGCGCTGCTGCGCAAGGACCCGGAGCAGCGTCCGCGCGCGGACGAGGCCGAACGGATGCTGCTCGACGCGATGGAGGGGCGTTCGCCGCAGGCCGCGCAGGCGTACGTGCCGACGCAGCGCGTCCAGGCGGAGGAGCTGGTCGCCGCCGCCCCCTCGACGACCGCCCAACTGCCCGCGCCGTACGACGGGACCGACGCGCCCGCCGAGTCCGCGCCCCCCGCGACGCTGGGCCGTGGCGCCTCGGCGACCCTGCCCGCCGGGGTCCGGACGCAGGGCCGCGGCCGGTGGCGCGCCGCGCTGCTCGCGGCCGTGCTCGCCGGTCTGGTGGCGGGCGGCGCGGTGTTCTTCGTGATGACCCGGCCCGACGGGAAGGGGCGAGCGGGCGGCGGCGAGGGCACCACCGCGCCCGTCACCGAGAGCGCGAAGAAGCCGGTCAAGAGCGGGATCCCGGCCGGCTGGCACCGCGTCGAGGACCCGGAGGGCTTCAGCCTGCTGGTGCCGGACGGCTGGACGCGACAGGCGGACGGCGACCAGATCGACTACACGCCGGACAACGGGCGCCACCGCATCCGGATCAGCATCGACACGTCGCCGGACTTCGAGAATCCGTACATGCACATGCTCGACGTGGAGAAGAGCCTGGAGAAGCGGCTGCCGGACTACCAGCGGGTGCGGCTGACCCAGAACACCTTCCGTGACCAGGTCGACTCGTGCGTGTGGGAGTTCACCTGGACCGAGAAGAAGACCTTCCCGGGGCCGCGGCACGCGATCGACCAGGTGTACTACGGCGACGACGGCACGGAGTACGCCGTGTACATGTCCTCGCCGGAGGAGAGCTGGAGCCGGACCCGCGAGCAGTTCGACATCGTGAAGAAGTACTGGAGGGCCCCGGGCGACGCCGTAAGCCCCTGATCAGGGCTTATGTGCCAGTAATCGCTGGCACGGTTGTGCGGGCCGGATGAAAACGCATTACTGACGGGTACCCAAAGGCGGGAATGCGGCCTACCCTCGGCCTCATGACGGACTCGCAGGCTCTCCCCTCGGACCAGGCAGCGGACCAGACAGCGGACCGGGCGCCGGACCAAGCAGCGGCCCAGGCAGCGGAGCCGGCCCCCGCCGCGGCGGCCCCCGCCCCCCTCGGCACCAACCCCGTCGCGCCCGCGCCCGCCGGGGCGCGCACGGCCGCCGACGTGGTCACGCCCGAGCTGGTCGCCCGGCTCACCCGCGGCGTCGCGGGCTCCGGCCGTACCGCCAACCACACCCCCTTCACCGGGGCGAAGCTGGCCGACCTGCCCGAGTCCACCCCCGAGGACGTCGCCGAGGCCTTCGCGCGCGCCCGCGCCGCCCAGGGCGCCTGGGCGGCGACCCCTGTCAAGGTCCGCGCGGCGGTGCTGCTGCGCTTCCACGACCTGATCCTCCAGCGCCAGGGCGAGGTCCTCGACCTCATCCAGCTGGAGACCGGCAAGGCGCGCCTGCACGGCCACGAGGAGGTCCAGTCGGTCGCCGTCGCCGCCCGCCACTACGGCCGCCAGGCCCCCGCGTACCTGCGGCCCAAGCACCACATGGGTGTCGTGCCGACCCTCACCAAGGTCACCGAGCTGCGCCAGCCGCGCGGGGTCGTCGGCCAGATCGCGCCCTGGAACTACCCGCTGGAACTGTCCGTCGGCGACGCGCTGCCCGCCTTCGTCGCGGGCAACGCGGTCGTGATGAAGCCGGACACCGAGACCGCGCTGACCGCCCTGTGGGCCCGTGACCTGCTCATAGAGGCCGGTCTGCCCGCCGAGGTCTTCCAGGTCGTCATCGGCGAGGGCCCGGTCGTCGGCCCCGAGGTCGTCCGCCACGCCGACTACGTGTCCTTCACCGGCTCCACCCGTACCGGCCGCGAGGTCGCCCAGGGCGCCGCTGCCCGGCTCATCGGCGTCACCCTGGAGCTCGGCGGCAAGAACGCCATGATCGTCCTCAAGGACGCCGACATAGAGAAGGCCGCCGCCGGAGCCGTCCGCGCCTGCTTCTCCTCGGCCGGTCAGCTCTGCATCTCCATCGAGCGGCTGTACGTCCACGAGTCCGTCGCCGACGCCTTCCTGGCCCGCTTCGCCGCCCGCACCAAGGCCATGCGGCTCGGCAGCTCCCTCGCCTACGGCGCAGACATGGGCTCCCTCGTCGGCGAGCGGCAGCTGGAGACCGTCACCCGGCACGTCGACGAGGCCGTCGCCAAGGGCGCCACGCTGGTCGCCGGCGGCGTCGCCCGCCCCGACATCGGCCCCCTCTTCTACGAGCCGACCATCCTCGACGGCGTCGAGGCCCCGATGGCCGTGTGCACCGAGGAGACCTTCGGTCCTGTCGTCTCGATCTACCGCTTCCGGGACGAGGACGAGGTCGTCGAGCGCGCCAACGGCACCCCGTACGGCCTGAACTCCTCCGTCTGGACCAGGGACTCCCGGCGCGGCCACGCCCTCGCCGCCCGGCTGCGCACCGGCACGGTCAACATCAACGAGGGGTACGCCCCCGCGTACGGCAGCGTCCGCGCCCCCATGGGCGGCATGAAGGACTCCGGCCTCGGCCGCCGGCACGGCTCCGAGGGCATCCTGAAGTTCACCGAGGCGCAGACCGTCGCCCAGCAGCGGCTGATGCCGCTCGCCCCGTCCTTCGGGATGGACGACGAGAAGTACGCGGCCCTCATGAGCACCTCCCTGAAGCTGATGAAGGCCCTGCGCCTGCGCTGACCCGCACCCCGTTCGCCGTCCCTTTTCGTACGAGGAGAGCCATGACCGCGGTACCCCCTGCCCAGAATCAGGCCGAGGACGGCTCGTCCGACGAGAACGAAGCCGCGTACGACTACGACGTCATCGTCGTCGGCTCCGGCTTCGGCGGCTCGGTCACCGCCCTGCGGCTGACCGAGAAGGGCTACCGGGTCGGCGTCCTGGAGGCCGGCCGCCGCTTCACCCGGGCGACCCTGCCGAAGAACTCCTGGGACCTGAAGAACTTCCTGTGGGCCCCCACGCTCGGCCTGTACGGCATCCAGCGCATCCACCTGCTCGGCAAGGTCATGGTGCTCGCGGGCGCGGGCGTCGGCGGCGGCTCCCTCAACTACGCCAACACCCTCTACGAACCGCTCGCGCCGTTCTTCGAGGACCCGCAGTGGAAGGACATCACCGACTGGCGGGACGAGCTCACCCCGTACTACGACCAGGCCAAGCGGATGCTGGGCGTCCGGCTCAACCCGACGATGACCCCCTCCGACGTACACCTCAAGGCCACCGCCCAGGCCATGGGCATCGGCGACACCTTCCACATGGCCCCGGTCGGCGTCTTCTTCGGCGACGGCGGGGACGCCGGGGGCGCGGAAGAGGCGAAGGCCAGGCCCGGCGGTGAGGTCGCCGACCCGTACTTCGGCGGCGCGGGCCCGTCCCGCAAGGCCTGCACCGAGTGCGGCGAGTGCATGACCGGCTGCCGCCACGGCGCCAAGAACACCCTCAACGAGAACTACCTCTACCTCGCCGAGAAGGCCGGCGCGGTCGTCCACCCGATGACCTCGGTCGTCGCCCTCACCGAGGACTCGCGGGGCGGCTACGCCGTGAAGACCCTGCCCACGGACAACCGCAAGAAGGGCGCGGGCCGCACCTTCACCGCCCGCCGGGTGGTCGTCGCGGCCGGCACGTACGGCACCCAGACCCTGCTGCACCGCATGAAGGACACCGGTCTGCTGCCCCGGATCTCGGCCCGGCTCGGCGAGCTCACCCGGACCAACTCGGAGGCGCTGGTCGGCTCGCAGACCACCGACCGCCGCTACCGCAAGCGGCACGGCAAGGACCGCGTCGACTTCACCAAGGGCGTCGCGATCACCTCCTCGATCCACCCGGACGAGAACACCCACATCGAGCCCGTCCGTTACGGGAAGGGCTCGAACTCCATGGGCGGCCTCACCGTCCTCCAGGTGCCCTACGGCGCGCACCGGGTCCGCAACTGGCTGGCCGAGATCGTCAAGCACCCCTCGCTCGCCGTCCGCTCGCTCTCCAACCGGCGCTGGTCGGAGCGGACCATCATCGGCCTGGTCATGCAGTCCCTGGACAACTCCCTGACCACCTTCCGCAAGCCCGGCGGCCTCGGCAAGGGCCTGCTCACCGCCCGGCAGGGCCACGGCGCGCCCAACCCGACCCAGATCGAGGCGGCGACCCGGGCCGCCGCCCTGATGGCCGAGGAGATCAACGGCTTCGCGGGCTCCAACATCGGCGAGCTGATGGGCACCCCGCTCACCGCGCACTTCCTCGGCGGCTGCCCGATCGGCGCGGACGCCGCCTCGGGCGTCATCGACCCGTACCACCGCCTCTACGGCCACCCGGGCATCTCCGTCGTCGACGGCGCCGCCGTCTCGGCCAACCTCGGCGTCAACCCGTCGCTGACGATCACGGCGCAGGCGGAGCGGGCCATGTCCTTCTGGCCGAACAAGGGCGAGGACGACCCGCGCCCGCGCCAGGGGCAGGCGTACGTACGGCTGGCCGCCGTCGAGCCCAAGTCCCCGGCGGTCCCGGCGGAGGCCTTCGGCGCCCTGAAGCTGCCGTTCCTGGGGATGCCGGCGGTGCCGCCGAAGAAGGCCTGAGAAGAAGGCCCAGAAGAAGGCCTGAGCAGGTTCCAGATAGACGGAAAGGGCGCTGCACCCCCCTCCGAGTGCAGCGCCCTCTCCAGCTTCTGGGTGGTGCTGCATAGATGACCGGTGACCTGGAGGATTGGTTGTAGCGCTCTCACGAGATCTTCATGTGACGCGCGTCACGTCTTCGGGGGCCGGGCAGCGCAAGGGCCCCGCGTCGCGAATTCCGTTCGCGGTCGCGGGGCCCTTGGGAAACGCGGCGCCGGGGGAGTGGGGTGCGCCGCTGGGGTGGGAAGCGGGAGGGGTGGGGGTGTGGGGGACGGGACGGGACGGTGTGGGGGGCGGTCTCGGTCGTTCGGCCGGTTGCGGTCGGTCCCGGGCGTCCCCGGGACCGACCGCCCTTGATGGGTGACCGGGCTGCTGTCCCCTGCCGTCCGGTCACATGCGCTGGGGCGAGGTCCCACGACGTACCAGAGGTACGTCACACGCCCCAGCGAAAGCCACGCGTGGTCTTTTTCGGGCCCGCCCCTGGCTGGCACGGACAACACCACCAACGAAGCGGCGCCCGGCCCGGTCACGCGCCGTACGGGTGAGGACGCGACCGAACTCGGGTGCGGGGGTGTACCCCCTGTCAGGTGGCTGTCAGGTCGCTGTCAGATGCGCCCCCGGCACAGCTCCAGCATCGTCATCGCGAGGGAGGTGCCCGGCTTGCCCAGCGCGTCGCGGTAGTGGCCGAGGACCTCCATCTCGCGGTTCAGGTTCACCCGGCGCCCGCCGGAGGAGATCCGGGCCTCCTGGATCACGGCCGAGACGGCCACCCGTTCCTGGATCAGGCCGATGATCCGGTCGTCGAGCGCGTCGATGCGCTCCCGGGCGTCTCCGATCAGCGCCGCCGCCTCGTCGGTGCGGGCGCCGGTCTTGTCGGTGGTGGTCGTGGCGGTCATGTGGGGCTCCTGGTGGTGTCGGATGCGTCGGATGCCCTGGGTGCCGTGGCCCGGAAACGACAGACGCCCCGGGCCTTGTCGGCCCGGGGCGCCTGGGAAGTCGCTTGTCAGTTGCTCAAGCAGCACGACCATGGCAGCCGGTGGGCCGGTTGCCATAGGTAAAGACGTAGGTCGTGAGCTTGCGCATGGGCCCAGTATGGACCCTTTTGGATCTCGCGAAGCAACCCGGGTTCGGATGGTGAGACGAAAACCGGCCGCGGCTCGCCGGTAGAATCGACAAATAGCCCCCCTTCGGGGGAACCGCTCCTACCGCCGGAAGGCCGCCGTAGTGTCATCAGCGACCCCCGCTGCCGCGCCCGACGTCACCAACCCGGACGTAGTCCTCGTTGTCGACTTCGGCGCCCAGTACGCCCAGCTCATCGCCCGTCGCGTCCGTGAGGCCCGGGTCTACAGCGAGATCGTCCCGTCCACCATGCCGGTGGCCGAGATGCTGGCCAAGAACCCGAAGGCGATCATCCTCTCCGGCGGTCCGTCCTCGGTGTACGCCGAGAACGCCCCGCGTCTCGACCGCGCCCTCTTCGAGGCCGGCGTCCCCGTCTTCGGCATGTGCTACGGCTTCCAGCTGATGGCGACCACCCTCGGCGGCACCGTCGACAACACGGGCGCCCGCGAGTACGGGCGTACGCCGCTGCACGTCTCCAAGGCCGGCTCGACCCTCTTCGAGGGCACCCCGGTCGAGCAGTCGGTGTGGATGTCGCACGGCGACGCCTGCTCCGCCGCCCCCGAGGGCTTCAGCGTCACCGCGTCCACCGACGTCGTGCCCGTCGCCGCCTTCGAGAACGACGAGAAGAAGCTGTACGGCGTCCAGTACCACCCCGAGGTGCTGCACTCCACGCACGGCCAGCAGATCCTGGAGCACTTCCTCTACCGCGGCGCCGGCATCGAGCCCAGCTGGACCACCGGCAACGTCATCGAGGAGCAGGTCGCGGCGATCCGCGCCCAGGTCGGCGACAAGCGCGCCATCTGCGGGCTTTCCGGCGGCGTCGACTCCGCCGTGGCCGCCGCGCTCGTGCAGAAGGCCATCGGCTCGCAGCTCACCTGCGTCTACGTCGACCACGGCCTGATGCGCAAGGGCGAGACCGAGCAGGTCGAGAAGGACTTCGTCGCCGCCACCGGCGCCAACCTGGTCGTCGTCGACGCGCAGGAGCGCTTCCTCGACGCCCTCGCCGGCGTCTCCGACCCGGAGACCAAGCGGAAGATCATCGGCCGCGAGTTCATCCGCGTCTTCGAGCAGGCCCAGCTGGAGATCCTCCAGGAGGAGGGCCCCGAGGTCGCCTTCCTGGTCCAGGGCACCCTGTACCCGGACATCGTCGAGTCCGGCGGCGGCACCGGCACCGCCAACATCAAGTCGCACCACAACGTGGGCGGCCTCCCCGACGACATCGAGTTCCAGCTCGTCGAGCCGCTGCGCCAGCTGTTCAAGGACGAGGTCCGCATGGTGGGCCAGGAGCTCGGCCTGCCCGAGGAGATCGTTCAGCGCCAGCCGTTCCCCGGCCCCGGCCTCGGCATCCGCATCGTCGGCGAGGTCACCAAGGAGCGCCTCGACCTGCTGCGCGAGGCCGACGCCATCGCCCGCGAGGAGCTGACGGCCGCCGGTCTCGACCGCGAGATCTGGCAGTGCCCCGTCGTGCTGCTCGCCGACGTCCGCTCCGTCGGCGTCCAGGGCGACGGCCGCACCTACGGCCACCCGATCGTGCTGCGCCCGGTCTCCTCCGAGGACGCCATGACCGCGGACTGGTCGCGCCTGCCCTACGAGGTGCTCGCCCGCATCTCGACCCGGATCACCAACGAGGTCGCCGACGTCAACCGCGTCGTCCTCGACGTGACCAGCAAGCCGCCGGGCACCATCGAGTGGGAGTGACCCCTCGGGGCTGATTCCCGCCCGCGCGTGAGCGCCTGAGACCGCCGTCCCCGTACGTCACGGGGGCGGCGGTCCCGTTTTCACGGGCCGCGCTTTGGTCCGTACAGGCTCTGGTGACTTGCGGGGACGGGAGTTACCTTCCGGCGCATGACCCAGATACCGGTGCCCGTCCCCGTCGAGCAGCTCCACTTCGCCATGCCGCCCGTCCACGCGACGGCCGCCGAGGAGCGCACCCACCGCAAGCAGCGGCTCGCCGCCGCGCTCCGGGTCTTCGGGCGGCTCGGTTACGAGGAGGGGGTCTCCGGCCACATCACCGCCCGCGACCCGGAGCACCCCGACTGCTTCTGGGTGAACCCCTTCGGCGCCCCCTTCGCCGAACTCACCGCGAGCGACCTGATCCTGGTCGACGGCGACGGGCGGGTGGTCTACGGCGCCCACCACGTCAACCAGGCCGCCTTCACCACGCACGCCCAGGTCCACCGGGCCCGCCCCGACGTCGTCGCCGTCGTCCACACCCACTCCCTGAACGGGCGGGCGCTCGCCGCCCTGGGCGAGCTGATCGACCCGATCAGCCAGGAGGCCTGCGCCTTCTACCAGGACCACGTCCTCTACGACGCCTACACCGGTGTCACCGTCGACCCCGAGGAGGGCCGCCGGATCGCGGTCGCCCTCGGCCCCTTCAAGGCGATGGTGCTGCGCAACCACGGGCTGCTCACCGTCGGTTCCTCCGTCGACGCGGCGGCCTGGTGGTTCATCGCCATGGAGCGCTGCGCCCAGGTCCAGCTGGCCGCGCGGGCGGCCGGCCGGCCGGTGCTGATCGACCACCGCGACGCCGTCACCACCCGCGAACAGCTCGGCAGTGATCTGGTGGCCTGGATCAACTACCAGCCGCTGTGGCGGCGGATCAGCCGCACGGAGCCCGAACTCCTGTCGTAGAAACCGCCCTTACGTCAATGTGATGACTCTTCAATCACTCCCGCGCGGGGTGTGCGCCGCCCTCGGGGTGCTCCCTCGGTGCGGCACAATTCCCGTGAATCAACAGCCAGTTGACGATGGGCGCTTCGGCGGGCACGTCGACCGACCGGGAAGTGGGCGGCGCCGTGGCGGTGCAAGAGGCGAGACAGTGCGGGGCGGACCAGGACGGCGGCGGCTGCCCGCACTGCGAGGGCTCCGGTCACCGGCGTGCCGTCGCCGCCTTCCTCGCCCGCCGCGACGAGCTCGCCACGGGCCACGGCGTGCCGGCCGCCCTCGCCCACTCGCCGGTCGCCTCCCGCCAGTGGGTCTCCGACGAGCTCGCCCAGTCCGCCCGCACCGTCACCGCGCGCGGCCGGGAAGCGGGCGCGGCCCGGCACGGCCGGGTGCACCGCGCCACCCTCGCCGCCGTCTGGGGCGCCGTGCTCGCCCTGCTCCTCGGCCAGGCCCTCACCGCCGTCGGCACCGGCTGGACCGGGACCCGCACGGCCGCGCTCGGCGCCGCTCTCCTGCCGGCCCTCGCCCTCACCGCGGCCGCCCGGCTGCACCGCGACCGGGGCGGTGTCCTCGCCCCGCTCGTCGGCGAGGACCGGCGGCTCTCCACCTCCCGCACCGTCGCCGCCTGCTGGCTCCTCCTCTGCGTCTTCGCCGTGCTCCAGCTCTCCCTCCGGCTGGCCGGCGGGGCCCCCGGGGTGGACCTCGGCCTGCGCCGAGGCGCCGGGCTGCTCGTGGTCTTCGCCCTCGTCTCGGGCGTCGCCGTCACCGCCCGGCTGATCGTCTCGCTGCGGATCGCGGCCCGGCGGCTGCAGAAGGTGCCCGCCGACCGGCCGCGCCCAGCCGACCTCCTGTGCGACGACGACGGCCACGCCTGCCTCACCGACGTCCAGTACGTCCTGGTCTCCGCCGCCCTGCTCCTCCTCTCCGCCGTCCGGCTCGCCCGCACCCCCGACCGGCTGCCCGAACTCCCCTGGGCCCTGGTCCTCCTCCTCGCCGTCTCCGCCGCGGGCTACCTCGCCGGCAAGTGCGCCGAGGGCGGCCGCCCGAAGGTCTTCTCGGTCGTCCGGGCCCGGGAGGCGGGCGACCTGGACGCCCCGATCCGGACCGGCGACGACATCGAGATCCGCGGCTCCGGCTTCGTCCCGCCCGGCGCGGCCGGCCCCGACCCGCTGACCCGGCTGGTCGTCCGCATCGGCCCGGTCCACGCCCACGTCCCCCTCGTCCCGGTCCCCGGCGGCTTCGCCAACCCGACCGACACCGCCCTCACCGTGCCCCTCCCCGCCGACGTCGAGCCGGGCCGCGTCGAGGTGTCGGTCGTGACGGCCGCCGGGGTCGAGACCAACCGGGTCACGATCGACGTCGTCGACTGAGCCCCCTGCCCCGGCGCGGGGAATCCGGGGAGAATCGTTCCTCGGACCTTGGCCGGACAGTGGCGTGGGGCATGGGGCGTGGAGAGGCGGCCGCAGATGACGGGACCGACGGACGGCGGAGCGGCGGGGCGGGGCGGGGAGCCGGCCCCCAGGTGGGACGGCGTCGTCAGTTGGAAGGCCCTGGCCTCCCGTTACGCGCTCCTTCCTCTGCGGATCTTCCTCGGCATCACCTTCATCTACGCCGGGCTCGACAAACTGACCACCTCCGGATTCCTCGCCGACAGCGGCCCCGGCTCGATCGGCGAGGTCATGCGGGGCGTCCGGGACATCTCCGCCCTCCCCGCCCTGGTCGACCTGGCCCTCAAGAGCCCCGTCGGCTTCGGCTACGCCATCGCGCTCGGCGAGCTGCTGGTCGGCATCGGGACCCTGTTCGGCCTGTACGCCCGGGTCGCCGCGCTCGGCGGGGCGCTGATCTCGCTGAGCCTCTGGCTGACCGTGAGCTGGCAGGTGAACCCGTACTACCTCGGCAACGACCTCGCCTATCTGATGTCCTGGCTCCCGCTGCTGCTCGCCGGGGCGCCGCTGCTCTCGCTCGACGCGCTGCTCTCCGCGCGCCGGCGTATCCCGTAGGCGATCCAGGTCGCGAGCGCGGCGAGGCAGAAGGCGCCGCCGAGCACCGGGATCACCACCTGCCAGGGGACGGACCAGCTGCCCGCCGCGTCGCCCGCGAAGAGGGCCGCGAGGGCGAGCGCGGCGAGGCCCAGCACCAGCCGCCCGGGGCGGAACTCATGAATCAGCACGGATGACCTCCACCTGTCCGAGCCCGACCTCCAGGGAGAGGTCGAGGGTGCCGCCCGGGGTGACGCCCGGCGGCGGCGGGAGCGTCCGGGTCTCGTCGAGGCCCGGGGCGATGTCGATGTCGTCCCGCGACCGCGAGGGCTGCGGGGACGGGGTCGCCTGCGAGGCGGGGCTCACCGACGCGGCGGGGGTCGCGGAGGCCGCAGGGGTCGCTGGGACCGCAGAGGGCGCGGGGGCCGCCGGTGGCTGGGCCGCGGGTGTCACCTCCGGGAGCCGGAGGTCGCCGAGGCCCGCCTGGGCCCGTATCTTCAGCGTCACGTTCTTCGGGACGAGCACCTTCAGCCGGCCCGCGCCGACCTCCACATGCGTGACCACCGTCGTCCCCGCCGGGACCTTGAGGCCCGACAGGTCCAGCGTGCCGACGCCGAGGCCCAGCTCGTAGCGGGGCTGGACGGCCGCGACGCTCGCCGGGCGCCAGGTCTCGCGGATCCACTCCGTCGAGATGTCCTTCGGCAGCGTCGAGGCCCCCGCGAGCAGGCCCGCCGTCACCACCGTCAGGAACACCGTGCCGAAGCCGGTCCTGCCGATCAGGCTGCTGACGACCAGACCGAGGCCGAACACCGCGAGCGCGGCGGCCAGACCGATCTGCAGGCTGGTGCCCAGCGGATGCCCGTGCCACGAGAGGCCCGTGCCGAGCCCGCCCGCGACCAGGGCGAGCAGGAACACGAGCCCGCCGATGGACGCCGGACCCGTCCGCACCCGCGTCGAGGGGGTGGGCCGCTCGGGCACGGGGCGCGGCGGACCCCACTGGCTGCCGGGCGTCGGGACCTCGCCGTCGATCTTGCCGTCCGCGTCGAGGATGCCGTGCGGCCCCCACACGTAGCCGATGGCGACCTTGCCCGTCGAGCCGTCCTTGACGATCGGGTCGCGCCACCAGGACGGGAACTCCACCAGCGGCGGCGCCTTTGTCTCGGGCGGCGCCTCGGCGACCGCGAGCGCCGCGGCCGCGTCTATCCGGCCGCCCTCCTCGGCGGTCGCGGCGACCGAGCGCCGCCGCTGCGACCACACCGCCGCCCCGCTCAGCGCGACCGACAGGACCAGTGCGAAGGCCAGCGTCCCGCTGTTGTGCAGCATAGACAGGAAGATGCCGCAGCCCACCAGGGCCGTCAGCACCGCCGTCAGCGAGGAGCCGGACACCCGGCCCGTCAGCAGCCGGCGCCCCTCGCTCTCCTCCTCGCCCGCGAGCGGGATCAGCAGCCACGCGAAGCCGTAGAAGATCAGCCCGACGCCCCCGGTCACCGCCAGCACGCCGAGCGCCACCCGGAAGATCACCGGGTCGAGGTCGAAGTGCCGGCCGAGCCCGCCGCACACCCCGGCCACGACCTTGTGCCCACGCGATCTGCGCAGGGGCGGGGCGGATGCGGCCTCCGCCGGCGGCGGGGCCTCGTGGTGCGAAGGCGTGGAACTCGTCATGGCTCCATGGTGACCGGCCGTGACGCCCGGCGGCACCGGGACCGACCCTGCCTTGACCCTGATATTCCGACGGCCGCTGACCCCGCCGCGACCCCGAGACGGTTCCGGGGCCGATATCCGGGCGGACCCTGATGTCCCGGGCGGGCCGGACGTGTGACGATCAGTGCATGTCCGCATCCGCCCGTGTCGCAGAGACCGACGAACCACCCGTCCGCAGGCTCTACCGGAGCGCCGACGGCCGGTGGCTCGGCGGTGTCGCGCGCGGTCTCGCCGGACACCTCGGGCTTCCCGTGATCTGGGTCCGCGCGTTCTTCGTGGCCCTGCTGCTCGCGGACGGCCTGGGCGCGCTGCTGTACGCGGTGTTCTGGATCGTCGTCCCGCTCGGGGTCGGCGGCCGGGCCGCCCCCCGGCCGGTCTTCGAGACCACCGCGGACGGGCGCAGACGCCTCCGCAAGCCCGACAAGGGCCAGGTCTTCGCGCTGATCGCGCTGGCGCTCGGCATATCGGCCTTCATCGGCAGCATCAACGTCGACAAGCAGGCGGGGCGCTATGTCTGGCCCTCGCTGCTCATAGGCGTCGGTGTCGTCCTCGTCTGGCGGCAGGCGGACAACGCCCGCCGGGCCAGCTGGACCGAGCCCGGCCGCAGGAGACGGGTCCTCCAGGCCGTCCGCGGGCTCGTCGGCGTCGGCCTGGTCGGCACCGGGCTCACCGTCTTCCTGGTGGTCCGCGGCTCCGTCACCCAGCTCGGCACGGCGCTCACCGCCGCCGTCGCCGTCCTCACCGGCATCGCGCTGCTCGCCGGGCCCTGGCTGGTGCGGATGTCGCAGGACCTCAGCGAGGAGCGCACGCTGCGCATCCGGGCTCAGGAGCGCGCCGAGGTCGCGGCCCACGTCCACGACTCCGTCCTGCACACCCTGACCCTGATCCAGCGCAACGCCGACGACCCCGGCGAGGTCCGCAGGCTGGCCCGCGCCCAGGAGCGGGAGCTGCGCAACTGGCTGTACAAGCCGGAGGGCACCGGCAAGGACGAGGAGGAGGAGCCGGCCACCCTCGCGGAGGCGGTCAAGCGGGCCGCCGCCGAGGTCGAGGACAAGCACGGCGTCCCGCTGGAGGTCGTGGTCGTCGGCGACTGCCCGCTCGACGAGAAGCTGAGCGCGCAGATGCAGGCCGCGCGCGAAGCGATGGTCAACGCCGCCAAGTACGGTGGCGAGGGCGGAGCGGTGCAGGTCTTCGCGGAGGTGGACGGCCGGACGGTCTTCGTCTCCGTGAAGGACCGGGGCCCCGGCTTCGACCTGGACGCGGTCCCCGACGACCGCATGGGCGTACGAGAATCGATCATCGGCCGGATGCAGCGCAACGGCGGATCGGCACGGCTGAGGTCCGTGCCGGGCGGGGGCACCGAAGTGGAGCTCGAGATGGAGAGGGCGGACGGATGAGCGACGGGACCGGGACCGGGAGCGGGGCGGCGGCGCAGGGTACGGAGCGCCGGGTGCGGGTCGTGCTCGTCGACGACCACCGCATGTTCCGTACAGGGGTGCAGGCCGAGATCGGCCGGACCGATGTGACGGGCGTCGAGGTGGTCGGCGAGGCCGCCGACGTCGACCAGGCGGTGACGGTGATCACCGCCACCCGCCCCGAGGTCGTCCTGCTCGACGTGCACCTGCCGGGCGGCGGCGGCGTCGAGGTGCTGCGCCGCTGCGCCAGCCTGATGGCGGCGGCCGAGGACCCGGTGCGCTTCCTGGCGCTGTCGGTCTCCGACGCGGCCGAGGACGTCATCGGGGTGATCCGGGGCGGCGCCCGCGGCTACGTCACCAAGACGATCACCGGCACCGATCTGGTCGACTCGGTCTTCCGGGTCCAGGAGGGCGACGCCGTGTTCTCCCCGCGGCTCGCGGGCTTCGTCCTCGACGCCTTCGCCTCCACGGACGCGCCGCCCGTGGACGAGGACCTGGACCGGCTGACCCAGCGGGAGCGGGAGGTGCTGCGGCTGATCGCCCGGGGCTACGCGTACAAGGAGATCGCCAAGCAGCTCTTCATCTCGGTGAAGACGGTCGAGTCCCATGTCTCGGCGGTGCTGCGCAAGCTGCAGCTCTCCAACCGGCACGAGCTGACCCGCTGGGCCACCGCCCGCCGCCTCGTGTAGGGCCTGTCCGGTGTCTCAGCTCACCCGGGTCGCGCCCGCGAACGGCATCTCGTCGACGGGGGCGATCCGGACCGGGGCGCCCGGCCGGGGGGCGTGGATCATCTGGCCGCCGCCGATGTAGAGGCCGACATGGCTGATCCCGGAGTAGAAGAAGACCAGGTCGCCGGGGGCCAGCTCGGAGCGGGAGACGCGGCTGCCGGCGTTGATCTGGCTGTAGGTCGTGCGCGGCAGCGAGACCCCGGCCGCGCGCCAGGCCGCCTGGGTGAGCCCGGAGCAGTCGTAGGCGGAGGGCCCGGTCGCCCCCCAGACGTAGGGCTTGCCGAGCTGGGCCTGGGCGAAGGCGATGGCCTCGGCCGCGCGGGCGTTCGGCGCCGTGACGGGGCCGCGGATCGCCGAGGAGCGGTCCGCCCGGTCCACCCCGGTCGCGCCCGGGGCCCGGTCGGCCCCGCCGTGCGTCCCGGTGGCGACGGCGGCCTCGTAACGGGCCCGTTCCTCGGCGGTGAGGGTGGCGAGCAGGGTCCGTGCCGCGTTCAGCTTTCCCTGCACGGCCGCCTTCTGCCGCCGCAGCTCCGCCTCCTGGGTCCGCAGCTCCCGCAGCCGCCCCTCGGACTCGCCGCGCAGCCGCCGTACGGCCGCCAGCTCACGCCGTACGGCGGTGACGGCCACGGCCTGCCGCTCGCCGGCCTTCTCGGCCAGCGCGGCCCGCTCCAGGTACTGGTCGGGGTCGGAGGTGAGGGCGAGCTGGATCGCGGGGTCGAGGCCGCCGGAGCGGTACTGCGCGGCGGCGATCGCGCCCAGGGCGTCACGGGAGCGGTTCAGCCGCTCGGTCCTGCGGGCCGCCTCGTCGCGCAGCCGGTCGAAGGCCGCCCGTGCCCGGTCCGCCTTCTCCTTCGCCCCGTCGTACTTCTCGGTGGCGACCTCGGCCTGCTCGTAGAGCCGGTCGACCTCGGTCCTGACCTGCGCGGGGGTGGGCCGCGGCGCGGCGTGCCCGGACCCCTCGAAGACCGTCGCGGTCGCCGCGGAGGCCAGGGCCAGCGTGACGGCGGTGCGGGCCGCCTGGCCGCCGAGGGGGGACTGCTTGGGCTTGCGGTGCGCTGCCACGAGGGCGGGTCACATCCTCTCCCTGTGGGGGACGCTGCCCGCCGGGGCCGGCGACGGTCCGCACAGGGGGACGGACCGCCGCCGGTCTTTCTCGGCGGGGGTGACCGGCAACCGCCGGAGTGCGGCGGAGGTGGGGAGCCGGCCACCTGGGGCAGGACGCTAAACCTGGGCGCCGTGCGGCTGCGGGGAGGTGACCGCTATTGGCGGCAGTTGACCGCGTACCGATCGTTTCCGTTCGAGCCGGGGGAGAGACGGACGGTGCTTGCGGCAGCCGCTGACCGAAGGAGAGGAGTAGGTGGACCCGGCCGGAGGCCGGTGCTATGGCCCCGGTTAGGCTCCGCCCCATGGACGCCCTCATCAATGTCTTCGTCGCCCTGCACATCATCGGGATCGCCAGCCTCCTCGGCGGCTTCCTCACCCAGATGAAGGCGATGGGCGCGGGCACCGCCCGCTTCGTGCCGGCGATGCTGCACGGCGCCCTGACGATGCTCGTCACCGGCGTCGCCCTCGTCGGGCTCAACCAGGCCGACGACCACACGGTCAACAACCTCAAGGTCGGCATCAAGCTGGCGATCCTCGTGGTGATCCTCGGCCTCGTCTACGTCAAGCGCGACGAGGAGAAGGTCGACAAGGCCCTCTTCGGCGCTGTCGGCGGCCTCACCATGGCGAACATCTTCATCGCCACCCTCTGGGTCTGACCTCGGGTTTTCCCGGTCGCTTCCGGAGGCGGCAGCGGAGTGTCAGTCCGGCGTCCTAGACTCGTGAGGCGATGAGCAGCCTCTTTGACGACAGCTTCCTGGCGAGCCTCCAGAACCACTCCTCGGAGGAGCCCCCGCCCCCGCCCGAGGACCACGAGCCCGGTGCCCCGGCCGCGGAGGAGGTCCCGCACGCCCTCTTCGGGGAGCACTGGGACGCGCCCCCGCCGGAGCGGGACGCGTACTACCGCGACGGCGCCCACCGGCCCGTCGTGGACCCCGCCGCGCTCCTGGACGGGCTCAACGAGCAGCAGCGGGCCGCCGTCGTGCACACGGACACCCCGCTGCTGATCGTCGCCGGCGCCGGCTCCGGCAAGACCCGGGTGCTCACCCACCGGATCGCCCACCTCCTGGGCAGCCGGCACGTCCACCCCGGCCAGATCCTGGCGATCACCTTCACCAACAAGGCCGCGGGCGAGATGAAGGAGCGCGTCGAGCAGCTCGTCGGCCCGCGCGCCAACGCCATGTGGGTCATGACCTTCCACAGCGCGTGCGTCCGCATCCTGCGCCGCGAGTCGAAGAAGCTGGGCTTCACCTCGTCCTTCTCCATCTACGACGCCGCCGACTCCAAGCGCC
This sequence comes from Streptomyces sp. NPDC094032, assembly GCF_040303965.1. Lineage (NCBI taxonomy): Bacteria > Bacillati > Actinomycetota > Actinomycetes > Kitasatosporales > Streptomycetaceae > Streptomyces > Streptomyces sp. NPDC094032. The sequence goes on from NZ_JBEOUE010000002.1 coordinate 605,287, forward strand.
TGATGGCGCTGGTCTGCCGCGACCTGGACCTCGACCCGAAGAAGTTCCCGCCGAAGTCCTTCAGCGCCAAGATCTCCAACCTCAAGAACGAGCTGATCGACGAGGAGACCTTCGCCGATCAGGCGGCTGGGGGCACCTCCCAGACGGAGTCTGGGGGAGGCTTCGAGAAGACGCTCGCCGAGGCGTACCGGATGTACCAGGCCCGGCTGCGCGAGGCCAACGCGCTGGACTTCGACGACATCATCATGACGACGGTCCACCTGCTCCAGGCCTTCCCGGACGTCGCCGAGCACTACCGCCGCCGCTTCCGGCACGTCCTCGTCGACGAGTACCAGGACACCAACCACGCCCAGTACACCCTGGTCCGCGAGCTCGTCGGCACCGGGTACGAGGACCTCGGCCCGGCCGAGCTGTGCGTGGTCGGCGACGCCGACCAGTCGATCTACGCCTTCCGCGGCGCGACCATCCGCAACATCCTCCAGTTCGAGGAGGACTACCCGGACGCGACCACGATCCTGCTTGAGCAGAACTACCGCTCCACCCAGACGATCCTCTCCGCCGCCAACGCGGTCATCGAGCGCAACGAGTCCCGCCGCCCCAAGAACCTGTGGACCAACGCGGGCGCGGGCGCGCAGATCACCGGCTACGTCGCGGACACCGAGCACGACGAGGCGCAGTTCGTCGCCGACGAGATCGACCGGCTCACGGACACCGGCGCGGCCAAGGCCGGCGACGTCGCCGTCTTCTACCGCACCAACGCCCAGTCCCGCGTCTTCGAAGAGATCTTCATCCGCGTCGGACTGCCCTACAAGGTCGTCGGCGGCGTGCGCTTCTACGAGCGCAAGGAGGTCCGCGACGTCCTCGCCTACCTGCGCGTCCTCGCCAACCCCGAGGACACCGTGCCGCTGCGCCGCATCCTCAACGTCCCCAAGCGGGGCATCGGCGAGCGCGCCGAGGCGATGGTCGACGCCCTCTCACTGCGCGAGAAGATCACCTTCCCGCAGGCGCTCAAGCGCGTCGACGAGGCGTACGGGATGGCGGCCCGCTCCGCCAACGCCGTCAAGCGCTTCAACACGCTCATGGAGGAGCTGCGCACCATCGCCGAGTCCGGCGCGGGCCCGGCCGTCGTCCTGGAGGCCGTCCTGGAGCGGACGGGGTACCTGGCCGAGCTCCAGGCCTCCACCGACCCGCAGGACGAGACCCGCATCGAGAACCTCCAGGAACTCGCCGCGGTGGCCCTGGAGTTCGAGCAGGAGCGCGGCGAAGAGCCCGCCACCCTCGCCGAGTTCCTGGAGAAGGTCGCCCTCGTCGCCGACTCCGACCAGATCCCGGACGAGGACGAGGAGGGCTCCGGGGTCATCACCCTGATGACCCTGCACACCGCCAAGGGCCTGGAGTTCCCGGTGGTGTTCCTCACCGGCATGGAGGACGGCGTCTTCCCGCACATGCGCGCGCTCGGCCAGACCAAGGAGCTGGAGGAGGAGCGCCGCCTCGCCTACGTGGGCATCACCCGCGCCCGCGAGCGGCTCTACCTGACCCGCTCCTCGATGCGCAGCGCCTGGGGCCAGCCCTCGTACAACCCGGCCTCGCGCTTCCTGGAGGAGATCCCCGCCGCGTATCTGGAGTGGAAGCGGACCGGCCCCATGGTCAAGCCCGCCGGGCCGACCTCGGGGATCACCTCCTCGCTGTCCTCCTCGCGCTCCCGCTCCGGCCCCTCCGGCTTCGCCACCCGGCGGACCAGCGACAAGCCGGTGATCTCGCTCCAGGTCGGCGACCGGGTCACCCACGACCAGTTCGGCCTGGGCACGGTCATGGGCGTGCAGGGCGTGGGCGCGGACGCGCAGGCGACGATCGACTTCGGCGACGAGAAGCCGAAGCGGCTCCTGCTGCGGTACGCACCGGTCGAGAAGCTGTAGCCCTCCGGGGCAGCGGAAAGGGCCCCCGCCGGATGCCGGCGGGGGCCCTTCCTCGTACGCGATACGGTGCTCAGCCGGTCGGGTCGAGACCGCGCTGGAGCAGCCAGGGCAGCGGGTCGATCGCCGCGCCGCCCTTCGGCCGGACCTCGAAGTGGAGGTGCGGGCCGGTGGAGTTGCCGGAGTCGCCGGAGTACGCGATGACCTCGCCGGCCTTGACCTTGCCCGAGCGGATCTTGGTGCTGCTGAGGTGGCAGTACCAGGTCTCGGTGCCGTCCTCCATGGTCACGATCGCCATGTTGCCGTAGGCGTTGTTCCACTGGGTGCGCACGGTGCCGTCGGTCGCGGCCATCACCGGCGTGCCGTACTGCACGGGGAAGTCGATGCCGGTGTGCACGGACATCCAGTTGACGCCGGACTGGCCGAAGCGCGCGCTGAGCTGGTGCAGCTTGACCGGCAGCAGGAACTTGGGCCGCAGGGCCTCCTTGCGGGCCGCCTCCTCCTCGCGCTTCTTCTTGTCCGCCTCCTGGCGCGCCCGCAGGTCGAGGCGCTCCTGGGTGCGGCTGGCGCGGTCGCCGAAGCTGCGGGCGTCGGCGCTGAGCGCGGCGAGCTGGGTGTCCAGCTTGTTGTTGGCGGCGACCTGCTTGACGGAGGCCGGGTCGGCGGCGGCGAGGGAGGTCGTGTCGTTCTTCGTGTCCGCGCCGGAGTCGGTGAGCCCGCCGACCGAGGCCGCGGCGATGCCGGCGACGCCCATGACACAGGCGGAGGGCACGGCGACCGTGAGGAGCGCGGAGCGCTTGGCGGGCGTACGGCGCCGGCCGCGGCTGCCGCCGCCGGAGGTACGGCGCACGGGGCGGCCGGCGGATCCGGCGGCGGCCTCCGGGAGGACTTCGAGGCCGATCATGGTCTCGGCGTCGTGGAAGGCGTGGAGCTCGGGCTCCGCCTCGGCGTCGGTCCCGGCGTCGGTGTCCGGATACGCGGGGACCTGCACGGTCTCCGAGTACGCGGGGTACTCGGGGTGCTCCGTGTGCTCGGTGAACGCGACGGCCTCGAACTCGGCGGTGTGCTCGGGGCCCGGCGTGTACTGCTGGGGGACGACCGGCTCGGGCGTCACGCCCTGGTGCCAGGCGGTCATGTCATAGGCGCCGGTCTCGAAGCCAGGCGTCGTCCACTGGCCGGTGGTGTCGTACGAGGCGAAGGCGGCGGCCTCGTACTGGCCGGGCTGCTGGGCCTCGCTCCACGCGGTGGCGTCCCACTGGCCGGTGGCGGTGTACCCGGCGTAGGAGCCGGTGTCCCAGGTGCCGCTCTGCTCGGTGTGACCGGTGTGTCCGCCGTACCCGTTCGGGTCGGGGTGGCCGGTGTACTCGGCGTACCCGCCGCCGTCGTACATGCTCTGACCTGCTGCGTAACCGGCGTCGTAGCTGCCGAACAGTGGGTCGACGGTGAAGCTCCCGGTGGTCTGGGTGCCGTCCGTGACGTACCCGGCGTGGGGATGCTGGTCGTTCACCAACAACTTCTCTCTCGCCTCGGCAGCAGGGGGTCAAGCAGTGGCGTGACTGTACCCGGCGGTATGCGCGCCCGACAATCTTCGCCCGGTTTCGAGCCGCCAGGAAACGGGCAATCGGCTGTCTTTCGGAGGGTAGCGGAGAGAGCTTTGGCTCTGTGTTCGAGGAACGTTCGAAGAACCGGGTCCGGTGGCCGGTCCGTCAGGCCACGGAGCTCGTCCCGGGCGCGGCACCCGCGGCCCCGGCGGTCGGGTCGCCGTCGTCCAGCGCGTCGAGGATGCCGGCCGCGACCGTCGGATGCACCGGCAGCGCGAGATGGCCGATGCCGCTCACCCGCACGTTGTGGACGAGGAGGTCCGGGTGGTCCAGGCGGGCCGTCTCGACCGGCACCATCACCTGGTCCAGCTCGCTCCAGAAACTCACGAAGCGGGTACGGATCCCCGGCGCGGGCCCCGCCAGCTCGCGCAGCACCTCCGAACCGGGGCGCATCTGCCGCACCAGGGGGTGCGCGTCGGCCAGCGGCACGAAGGTGGTGCCGGAGTGCGGGGTGCCCAGCATGACCAGGGTGCGCACCCGGGCGTCACCGCCGAGGCACTGTACGTAATAACGGGCGATCAGGCCGCCCAGGCTGTGGCCCACGAGGTCGACCTCCGGGTGGCCGGTCCGGGCCTGGATCTCCGCCACCCGGCGCCCGAGCAGCTCGGCGGCGGTCCGCAGGTCGCAGGTGAGCGGGGAGTAGTTCAGCGACTCGACGCGGTCGCGGCCGTGCCGGGCCAGGGCGCGGCGCAGCAGCACGAAGACCGAGCGGTTGTCGGCGAAGCCGTGGAGCAGGACGACCGGGCGGCTGGGGGCGGTGGTCCCGGGGCCCTTGGGGCTCGCGGGGCCCTCGGGGGAGACGGCGCGGCGCGGACGGCGTTCGGCGACGAGTCCGGACGGGTAGAGGACCAGGTGTCCGGCGAGGACCGCGAGCTCTAGGGCGGCGGCCTTCACCCGGTCGGTGACGTCGGTGGGGGTGAGCTCCATCGCCGGCCTCCGTCCCGGGACGAAGGTGCGCCGCACCTCCGTGCCGTGCGGCTGGCGGCGCGGTGGTACGGCGACCCCGTGGCGGCTCCTCGCGGAGCGAACGATGTCCCACGTGTGATTTCCCCCTCGCTGTCCACCGCGAAACGGCCGCTTGCGGGATGCTGGCGATAACGTTCGTTCACTTTCCCGCGGCCAGGCGCGGGGGTCGCATGTGGAGGCACTGATGGGTGTGACCGGTCCGATCCGTGTGGTGGTGGCCAAGCCGGGTCTCGACGGCCACGATCGCGGGGCCAAGGTGATCGCGCGGGCGCTGCGCGACGCCGGTATGGAGGTCATCTACACCGGGCTCCACCAGACGCCCGAGCAGATCGTGGACACCGCGATCCAGGAGGACGCCGACGCGATCGGCCTCTCGATCCTCTCGGGCGCGCACAACACGCTGTTCGTGAAGGTGCTGGAGCTCCTGAAGGAGCGCGACGCGGAGGACATCAAGGTCTTCGGCGGCGGGATCATCCCCGAGGCCGACATCGCGCCGCTGAAGGAGAAGGGCGTCGCCGCGATCTTCACCCCGGGCGCGACGACGGGCTCCATCGTGGAGTGGGTCAACGCGAACGTCCGCGTGGCGGCGTAACCCGCGCCGAAGACGAGGGCGTACGACGGCGTACGACGGGGCCGGGCGGCGCGCCGCCCGGCCCCGTCCCCCCGTCCCCTCCGTCAGCCGTCCGCCAGCTCCGCCCGCATCGTCGCCCGGAGCTCCAGCGTCGCCACGAGCCGCTGGAAGGCCTCCGACCAGTAGCCGCCGGCGCCCGGGGAGGCGTCCTCCGCCTCGGCCGGGAGGGCGGTCAGGGCGGCGAGCTGCGGCACGGCGTCCGGGGAGAGGCAGCGCTCGGCCAGGCCCATCACCCCGCTGAAGCTCCACGGGTAGCTGCCCGCGTCCCGGGCGATGTCCAGGGCGTCGACGACCGCCCGGCCCAGCGGCGCCGACCACGGCACCGTGCACACCCCGAGCAGCTGGAAGGCCTCCGACAGGCCGTGCGCCGCGATGAACGAGGCCACCCAGCGCGCCCGCTCCTCCTCCGGGAGCGTCGACAGCAGCTTGGCCCGCTCCGCGAGCGAGGACGTGCCGGGGCCGGTGGCCTGCGGGCCCGCCGGCGAGCCCAGCAGGGCCCGCGACCAGTCCGCGTCCCGCTGCCGCACCGCCGCCCGGCACCAGGCCGCGTGCAGCTCGCCCTGCCAGTCGTCGGCGACCGGCAGCGCCACTATCTCCTCGGGCGCGCGCCCCCCGAACCTGGCCGGCCAGCAGCCCAGCGGCGCCGCCTCGACGAGCTGGCCGAGCCACCAGGAGCGCTCGCCGCGGCCCGTGGGCGGCGTGGCCGTCACCCCGTCGTGCCGCATGCCCGCGTCGCACTCGTGCGGCGCCTCGACGACGACCGCCGCCGCCCCCTGCGTACGGTCCAGGGAGACGCACGAGGCGGCCCGCTCCGCCATCCGCGCGGCCAGCGCCGAGCCCGGCAGCGCCGAAAGCAGCTCGGCCGCCGTGGCCCGCACATTGCGACTGCGGTCGGCGAGGGCCGCCTCCAGGAACTCCTCGTCCGCGTCGGACAGACCCGCGCGCAGCGAGTCCAGGAACATCAGCCGGTCCTCCGCCCGCTCCGCCCCCCACGTCGCGGCCAGCAGCCCGCGGCCCGCGGCCGGATCCTGCGCCCGGACGGCGGTCAGCAGCGCCACCCGCTCCGCGAACAGGCCCTCCTCCCACAGGGCCGAGACGCCCTCCGCGTCCCCCGGGTCGGGCAGCGCGCCGCCCCCGCCCGCACCGCGCAGCGCGAACTTCCACTCCGGGTTGAGCCGGGCCAGCCACAGCCCCCGGGGCCCGGCGAACGCCAGCGCCTGGGGCCGCAGATCGGTGCGGGCGCGGGCGGCGTCGAGCAGCGCGGGCAGGGCCGCCGCCGGGGCGCGGTACCCCCGCTCGTGCGCGGCGGCCAGCCACTGCGGCAGCAGCTCCGTCAGATCGGGCGCCGCCCCGCGCCGCCCCCCGGAGGGCGCGGGCGCGGCCCGGCCCGCGAGCAGCCGGGACAGCCGGCGCCGGGCCGCCTCGGGCAGCGGTCTGCGCCCGTCCTCCGGCGCGGCGTCCAGCGGCGCGGCGGCGGGACCGGGCCGCAGCCCCGCCCGGCGCCGTACGGTGTGCACGGCGGCGGCGTCGAGCAGCGCGACGGGCGCCGCGTCCCCCGAGGCACTTCCGTGCGGTCTGCGGTCGGTGCCCAGCAGCGCCGACGTGACGAGCTCTTCCCAGGCGTCCATGGCCACCATGGCCTCCTCCAGCGAGTGGGTTCCGAGACGGTTCGGGGCGGTCGGGGCGGTACCGGGCGTCAGACCAGCGGCACCGTCTCCCCAGGGGCGTCCGGGGACCAGGCGGCCAGCGGGGTGAAGCCCTGGTGGCCGCACTCGCCGAAGACCGTGAGCGGCGCGCCGCCCGACAGGGCCACCAGGCGCCACAGGCCCGGCCGGGCCTGGGCGGCGCGGGTCAGCGGCACGGCCTCCCGCTCCGTGCCCCCGGCGTCCGCCAGCTGCCAGCCGTACTCCGCGGGGGCCGGTACGACCCCGGTCAGGGTCACCGGCCAGGCGTCCAGCCACGGGTCGTCGCGCAGCGCGAGCCCGTACGCCGTGAGGGCCGCGCCGACCGTGCCGCCGCGCGGCGGGGCACCGGAGGGCGCCGGGGCGCCGAACTGCTCGACCAGCTCCGCGCGGAGCCCGCCCCCGCCCTCGTACGGCCGCAGCTCCGCGTCGAGCACCGCCCCCACGGGGAACGCGAGCTGCGGTGCGCGGCCCGCCGCGCCGAAGGAGAGCAGCAGGGCCGTGCGGCCGCTCGACTCCCCGTGCAGCCAGACGCGCCGGGTCGTCAGCTTGCCGTCGGCCGCGTCGTACTGCGCGAGGACCAGCCAGCGGTCCCGCAGCGCCGGGCCGTCCGGCGGGGCCGTGAGCCCCACCCGGGTCCGCACCGTCGCCGCCAGCGGGCCGGGCAGCCGGTCGGCCGACAGCCAGGCCCGGTCCAGGAGATGGGTCAGCGCGCACTCCTCCAGGAGCCGCACCGGCCAGCCGGGACCCGAGCCCGCTATCGCCCCCAGCTCCCGCACCCGGCCCGCGAGGCCGGGCGCCTGCGCGTCGACCATGCGGGCCGCGGTCTCCTCCCACAGCCCGGCCCCCGACCGCTCCGCCGCGGCGAGCCCGCCGCGCAGCAGATCGGCCAGACGCTGCTCCAACTCCCGTGCCCCCGCGCTGATCCGGTCCGCCCGCCGCTCGGCGCGGCGGCGCGCCGCCGCCGGGTCGGCCGGGCCCGGCTCCGGCGCGGGTCCGGTCGGCCGCGCCCGGTCGCGACGGCCCGCGAGCCACTTCTCGGCCCACTCCGGCGCCTCGGCGCGGCCCGGGCCCGCCGGTATGCCGCCGCCGGTCCAGAGCAGCAGCAGACCCAGCGCGTGCTTGCACGGGAACTTCCGGCTCGGGCAACTGCACTGGTACGCCGGGCCCGTGGTGTCCACGACCGTCCGGTACGGCGTGCTGCCGCTGCCCTTGCACAGGCCCCAGACGGCCCCTTGGCCGCCGCTGCCCGCGCCGGACCACGGGCCGGCCGTGCCCAGCTTGCTTCCCGCTCTGCGTGAGGCCTCGTCAGGAGCCAGTGCCAGCACCTGATCAGCCGTCCAGAGCGCCCCCTGTTCGTCCATGTGACCGACCGTACGACTCTCCACTGACAAACGCCGCCACCTGCGCTTTTCCCGGCCGGTTCGCCGGCCGGGGCCGATTGTCAGTGGCATGGTGCACCGTGGTTCGCACAGCAGGTCGAACGATCTGGAGGGGGACCCATGACCCTGCCCGAAACCACCCCGAGCACCGAGGTGCTGCGGCCGCACGCCGAGGACGCGTTCGCGGACGAGCTCGCCGCGCTCGCCGCCGCCGACGACCGGCCGCGCCCCACCCGCTGGCGGCTCTCGCCGTGGGCCGTCGCCACCTATCTCCTCGGCGGCACACTGCCCGACGGCACCGTCATCACGCCGAAGTACGTCGGCCCGCGCCGCATCGTCGAGGTCGCCGTCACCACCCTCGCCACCGACCGGGCCCTGCTCCTGCTCGGCGTGCCCGGCACCGCCAAGACCTGGGTCTCCGAGCACCTGGCCGCCGCCGTCAGCGGCGACTCGACCCTGCTCGTCCAGGGCACCGCCGGCACGCCCGAGGAAGCCATCCGGTACGGCTGGAACTACGCGCAGCTGCTCGCCCACGGCCCCAGCCGCGACGCGCTCGTGCCCAGCCCCGTCATGCGCGCCATGGCCCAGGGCATGACCGCCCGGGTCGAGGAGCTCACCCGCATCCCCGCCGACGTGCAGGACACCCTCATCACGGTGCTCTCCGAGAAGACCCTGCCGATCCCCGAGCTGGGCCAGGAGGTGCAGGCCGTCGGCGGCTTCAACCTGATCGCCACCGCCAACGACCGCGACCGGGGCGTCAACGAGCTCTCCAGCGCCCTGCGCCGCCGCTTCAACACCGTCGTGCTGCCGCTGCCCGCCACCCCCGACGCCGAGGTCGACATCGTGGCCCGCCGGGTCGACCAGATCGGGCGCTCGCTCGACCTGCCGGCCGTGCCCGAGGGCGTCGAGGAGATCCGCCGGGTCGTCACCGTCTTCCGCGAGCTGCGCGACGGGGTGACCACCGACGGGCGCACCAAGCTCAAGTCCCCCTCGGGGACCCTGTCCACGGCCGAGGCGATCTCCGTCGTCACCAGCGGTCTCGCCCTCGCCGCCCACTTCGGCGACGGCGTGCTGCGCTCCGCCGACGTCGCCGCCGGACTCCTCGGCGCGGTCGTCCGCGACCCGGCCGCCGACCGGGTCGTCTGGCAGGAGTATCTGGAGACGGTCGTCCGCGAGAGAGACGGCTGGAAGGACTTCTACCGCGCCTGCCGCGAGGTGACGGCGTGACCCGATCCGGCGCCACGGCGGGCCCGGACGCCCCGGCGGGGCCCGCCGCCGGGCCCCTCCTGCTCGGGGTGCGGCACCACGGGCCCGGCTCCGCGCGGGCCGTGGCCGCCGCCCTGGAGGCGGGGCGGCCCAAGGCCGTCCTGATCGAGGGGCCGCCCGAGGCGGACGCCCTCGTCGCGCTCGCCGCGGACGAGGGGATGCGGCCGCCCGTCGCGCTGCTCGCGCACGCCGTGGACGACCCGGGGCGCGCGGCCTTCTGGCCGATGGCCGAGTTCTCGCCCGAGTGGGTCGCCCTCCGCTGGGCCCTCGGCCACGGGGCCGAGGTCCGCTTCGTCGACCTGCCCGCCGCCCACACCCTCGCCGCCACCGAACCGGCCACGGAGGACGAGGGCCGGAGCCAGGGGCTGCGCGTCGACCCCGTCGCCGAGCTCGCCCGTGCCGCCGGATACGACGACGCCGAGCGCTGGTGGGAGGACGTGGTCGAACTGCGCGGCTCCGCCGACCCGTTCGCGCCCTTCGACGCCCTCGCCGAGGCGATGGGCGCCCTGCGCGAGGCGTACGGACACGGCGGGCACCCGCGCGACGTGGTGCGCGAGGCGTACATGCGGCTGCAACTGCGCGCGGCGCGCAAGGAGTTCGGTGACGACGTCGCCGTCGTCTGCGGCGCCTGGCACGTGCCCGCGCTGCGCCGGGCGACCACCGTCACCGCCGACCGGGCCCTGCTCAAGGGCCTGCCCAAGGTCAGGACCGAGCTGACCTGGGTGCCCTGGACCCACCGCCGGCTCGCCCGGCGCTCCGGCTACGGCGCGGGGATCGACGCGCCCGGATGGTACGGGCATCTGTTCAGCGCGCCCGACCGGCCGCTCGAACGGTGGATGACCAAGGTCGCCGGGCTGCTGCGGGCCGAGGACCTGCCGGTCTCCTCCGCCCATGTCATCGAGGCCGTCCGGCTCGCCGACACCCTCGCCGCGATGCGCGGGCGTCCGCTCGCCGGGCTCGGCGAGACCACCGACGCGGTGCGGGCCGTGATGTGCGACGGCTCCGACGTCCCCCTCGACCTGATCCGCGACCGGCTCGTCGTCGGAGACGTCCTCGGCGCCGTCCCGGACGGCGCCCCCGCCGTGCCGCTCCAGCGCGACCTCGCCCGGCTCCAGCGCGGCCTGCGCCTCAAGCCCGAGGCGGAGCGGCGCGAGCTGGAGCTCGACCTCCGCAAGGAGAACGACGCCGCCCGCAGCCGGCTGCTCCACCGGCTGCGGCTGCTCGGCGTCGACTGGGGCGCCCCCGCCGCCGGGCGCGCCTCCACCGGCACCTTCCGGGAGAGCTGGCGGCTGAGCTGGGAGCCCGAGCTGCACGTGCAGGTCGCCGAGGCGGGCGTGTGGGGCACGACCGTCGAGTCCGCCGCCACCGCCAGGGCCGAGGCCCGGGCCGTCGCCGCGCGGGACCTCGCCGCCCTCACCGCCCTCGCCGAGCAGTGCCTGCTCGCCGGGCTCGCCGACGCGCTGCCCGCCGTCCTCGGGGCGCTCGCCGACCGCGCCGCGCTCGACACCGACGTCGCCCACCTCGCCCAGGCCCTGCCCGCCCTCGCCCGCTCCCTGCGCTACGGCGACGTACGCGCCACCGACACCACCGCCCTCCGCGAGGTCGCCGCAGGCCTCGCCGAACGCATATGCGTCGGCCTCCCACCCGCCTGCGCCGGCCTCGACCCGGACGCGGCCACCGAGATGCGCGCCCACCTGGACGACGTCCACACGGCGATCGGCCTCCTGCCGGGGCCCGGGCCGGATAGCGGGCAGCCCGACGCCCCCCGCCCCACCGGCACCCCCCTCGTCGAGCGCTGGGTCGGCGTCCTGCGGCGGATCGCCGGGCGGGAGCGGGTGCCCGGGGTGTTGCGGGGGCGGGCCGTGCGGCTGCTGCTCGACGAGGGGCGGGTCGCGGAGGGGGAGGCGGCTCGGCTCATGGGGCTCGCGCTTTCGGCTGGTGCGCCGCCTGCCGATGCCGCCGCCTGGATCGAGGGGTTCGTCGGCGGGGCCTCCGGGGGTGGGCTGCTGCTCGTGCATGATGAGCGGCTGCTCGGGCTCATCGACGGGTGGCTCGGGTCCGTACCGGCCGACGCGTTCACCGACGTGCTGCCCCTGCTGCGCCGTACCTTCGCGGCGTACGAGCCCGGGGTGCGCCGTACCCTCGGCGAGCTCGTCGCCCGTGGCCCCGCGGCCGGCGGCCCCGCGCGGGCCACCGTCGTGACGCCCGGCTTCGCCGCCGCCCCCGACCAGGAGCGCGCCGACGGCGTCCTGCCCCTGCTGCACCTCATCCTCGGCACGGAGGCCCCCGTATGACGCCCACCCCCGACCGGCAGCGGCCCGACGACGAGCGCCTGCGCCGCTGGCGGCTCGTCCTCGGCGGCGGCGCGGCCGACGGCACCGGCCACGCCCTCACCGGCACCGACGCCGCCATGGACGGCGCCCTCACCGCGCTCTACGACCGGCGGAAGACCGACGGCGACCGGGAGCGCTCGGCGGGGCTCGGCGGCTCCGCGCCCTCCGTCGCCCGCTGGCTCGGCGACATCCGGACGTACTTCCCCAGCTCCGTCGTCCAGGTCATGCAGCGCGACGCGATCGAGCGGCTCGGCCTCGCCGCGCTCCTCCTGGAGCCCGAGATGCTGGAGGCCGTCGAGGCGGACGTCCACCTCGTCGGCACCCTGCTCTCCCTCAACAAGGCGATGCCGGAGACCACCAAGGACACCGCGCGGGCCGTCGTCCGCAAGGTCGTCGACGACCTGGAGCGGCGGCTCGCCACCCGCACCCGTGCCACCCTCACCGGCGCGCTGGACCGCTCCGCCCGGATCAGCCGGCCCCGCCACCGGGACATCGACTGGGACCGCACCATCCGCGCCAACCTCAAGAACTACCTCCCCGAACACCGCACGGTCGTCCCCGAACGGCTCGTCGGCTACGGCCGGGCCGCGCAGTCGGTCAAGAAGGAGGTCGTCCTCTGCATCGACCAGTCCGGCTCCATGGCCGCCTCCGTCGTCTACGCCTCCGTCTTCGGCGCCGTTCTCGCCTCCATGCGCGCCATCGCCACCCGCCTGGTCGTCTTCGACACCTCCGTCGTCGACCTCACCGACCAGCTCGACGACCCCGTCGACGTCCTCTTCGGCACCCAGCTCGGCGGCGGCACGGACATCAACCGGGCGCTCGCCTACTGCCAGTCGAGGATCACCCGCCCCGCCGACACCGTCGTCGTCCTCATCAGCGATCTCTACGAGGGCGGCATCCGCGACGAGATGCTGAAGCGGGTCGCCGCGATGAAGGCCTCCGGGGTGCAGTTCGTGTGCCTGCTCGCCCTCTCCGACGAGGGCGCGCCCGCCTACGACCGCGAGCACGCCGCCGCGCTCGCCGCGCTCGGCGCCCCCGCCTTCGCCTGCACCCCCGACCTCTTCCCGGAGATCATGGCCGCCGCCCTGGAGAAGCGCCCGCTTCCGATACCCGAGGCCTGACCGGGGTCCCGGCGGGCGGTGCGGAATCCGTCGTGCTCGGGCCACCCGGACGGGTGCCCGGAGCCCGACTGAGGCCCATATCACAGTCGGGTCCCCGCGCCCCTCACCTCGCCGCCCGGCGCGCCGTGAGGGGCGCAACGCCCGCGCCCCGCCTGCCACAAGGGGGCCCCGGGCACCCGTCGCCCCCTCCACGGAACGCCCCGTCACCCCTACGTTCTGTGACCCGTATCACCGCTCCGTTGTGATCTGCGATTTAGGGACCAACGTCCCACGGGGATAACCTGCGAGACGGACATGCCGCGTCCACGGACACCGTGTACGCCTCCCTAGTGACAGCGCAGTCACGTTGCCCTTCGCGGCACGCCCACGCAGACAACGAACCGCGATCATCTAGAAAAGGGACGCGCGTGGACCTGTTCGAGTACCAGGCGAGGGACCTCTTCGCCAAGCACGGTGTACCGGTGCTGGCCGGTGAAGTCATCGACACGCCTGAGGCGGCGCGCGAGGCCACCGAGCGGCTTGGCGGAAAGTCGGTCGTCAAGGCGCAGGTGAAGGTCGGCGGCCGCGGCAAGGCCGGCGGCGTCAAGCTGGCCGCCAACCCGGACGAGGCCGTCGCCCGCGCGACGGACATCCTGGGCATGGACATCAAGGGCCACACGGTCCACAAGGTGATGATCGCCGAGCTGTCCCCGGAGATCGAGGCCGAGTACTACGTCTCGTACCTCCTCGACCGCACCAACCGCACCTTCCTGGCCATGGCCTCGGTGCAGGGCGGCATGGACATCGAGGAGGTCGCGGAGAAGACCCCCGAGGCCCTCGCGAAGGTCCCGGTCGACTCCAACAAGGGCGTCGACATCGCCAAGGCCCGCGAGATCGTCGCGCTGGCGAAGTTCCCGGCCGAGGTCGCCGAGGGCGTCGCCGAGGCCATGGTCACCCTGTGGGACACCTTCGTCGCCGAGGACGCCCTCCTCGTCGAGGTCAACCCGCTGGTGAAGACCAAGGACGGGCGCATCCTGGCCCTCGACGGCAAGGTCTCGCTCGACGAGAACGCCGACTTCCGTCAGCCCGAGCACGAGGCGCTCGAGGACAAGGCCGCAGCCAACCCGCTCGAGGCTGCCGCCAAGGCCAAGGGCCTCAACTACGTGAAGCTGGACGGCGAGGTCGGCATCATCGGCAACGGCGCCGGCCTGGTCATGTCGACCCTGGACGTCGTCGCGTACGCCGGTGAGAACCACGGCGGCGTGAAGCCGGCCAACTTCCTCGACATCGGTGGCGGCGCCTCCGCCGAGGTCATGGCGAACGGCCTGGAGATCATCCTGGGCGACTCGGACGTCAAGTCCGTGTTCGTCAACGTCTTCGGTGGCATCACCGCCTGTGACGAGGTCGCCAACGGCATCGTCCAGGCCCTGGAGCTCCTCAAGACCAAGGGCGAAGAGGTCACCAAGCCGCTGGTCGTGCGCCTCGACGGCAACAACGCCGAGCTGGGTCGCAAGATCCTGTCGGACGCCAACCACCCGCTGGTGCAGCGCGTGGACACCATGGATGGCGCGGCCGACAAGGCCGCCGAGCTCGCGGCTGCGAAGTAAGGGACGAGGACACAGCCATGGCTATCTTCCTCAACAAGGACAGCAAGGTCATCGTCCAGGGCATGACCGGTGCCACGGGCATGAAGCACACCAAGCTCATGCTGGGTGACGGCACCAACATCGTCGGTGGCGTGAACCCGCGCAAGGCCGGCACCTCCGTCGACTTCGACGGCACCGAGATCCCGGTCTTCGGCACCGTCGCCGAGGCGATGAAGGAGACCGGCGCCAACGTCTCGGTCCTCTTCGTCCCGCCGGCCTTCGCCAAGGCCGCCGTGGTCGAGGCGATCGACGCCGAGATCCCGCTCGCCGTGGTCATCACCGAGGGCATCGCCGTCCACGACTCGGCCGCGTTCTACGCGTACGCCGTGGAGAAGGGCGGCAAGACCCGCCTCATCGGCCCGAACTGCCCCGGTCTCATCACCCCGGGCCAGTCCAACGCCGGCATCATCCCGGGCGACATCACGAAGCCGGGCCGCATCGGCCTGGTCTCGAAGTCCGGCACGCTGACGTACCAGATGATGTACGAGCTCCGTGACCTCGGCTTCTCCTCCGCCGTCGGCATCGGTGGCGACCCGGTCATCGGCACCACGCACATCGACGCCCTGGCGGCCTTCGAGGCCGACCCGGAGACCGACCTGATCGTCATGATCGGCGAGATCGGCGGCGACGCCGAGGAGCGTGCGGCCGACTTCATCAAGGCCAACGTCACCAAGCCGGTCGTCGGCTACGTCGCGGGCTTCACCGCGCCCGAGGGCAAGACCATGGGCCACGCCGGCGCCATCGTCTCCGGCTCCTCCGGCACCGCCCAGGCGAAGAAGGAGGCCCTGGAGGCCGCGGGCGTCAAGGTCGGCAAGACCCCGACCGAGACGGCCAAGCTGGCGCGCGCGATCCTCGCGGGCTGAACAGCGACCGACAGTGGCTTCAGGCGCTCTTAGCGACTGACGTACGAGCGGGCCCCGCCCCTCCCGGAACACCGGGTGGGGGCGGGGCCCGCTCGTTTCTCGTACGGCGTTACTCCGCCCGGGGGACGAGACGCTCCGGGCCGGGGTTCGGCTCGGCGCGCAGCCGGTCGCGCAGCTCCTTGTCCTCGGGGCGCAGCTTCTGCGGCCCGCCGCGGACCGGGACGCCCTCGACGATCTCGCCGGGCGCGTTCACCGGGATGTAGTGGGTCGGCGCGGTCGACACGGTGAAGGCCGTGACGCCGATCAGCGCCGCGGTCACCCCGAAGACGGCCCGGGTCAGCATCCGGGTCCGCCGCTCGCTGCCGGTCCGCACGCTGCGCGCCGCAGGCAGGGTCGCCGTCGGCGCCTCCGCGACGAGGGCGCTCAGCCGCCGTTGCAGGGCCTCGGGGTCGTCCAGACCGGGGACCCGCTGCCCGAGGACGGTACGGGCGTGCAGCAGCCGGTTCCCGGCCGCCGGGGTGCTGGCCTCGGTCTCCGCCGCCGTCTCGGGCAGGTCGAGCCCGAGCCCGTCGTAGAGCAGGACGGTCCGGCGGTACGGGGGCGGCAGTTCGAGGAGCGCCATGAGCAGCGCGCGCCGGGAGGCCTCGGTCGGCGCGGAGTCCGGGTGCCGGTGGCGGCGCCGGAAGCGGTGCCAGGGGGAGAGCGCGTACTCGTACGCGGCGGCGCGCACCCAGCCCACCGGATCGCGGTCCACCGCGACCTCGGGCCAGTGCTGCCAGGCGTGGTGGAAGGCGTGCTCGACGGCCTCGCGGGAGAGGCCGCGGCGGCCGGTGAGCAGGTAGGTCTGGTGGACGAGGCCGGGCGCGGCGTACGCGTACAGCTCGTCGAAGGCCTGCTCGGGCGTGAGCCCGGCGTCGGCGGGGAGCGGCTCGGTGTCGGCGACCGGCTCACCCATGGCAGCCACCGGCTCAGGGACCGGCTCAGGCACCGGCTCGACGGCAGCCACCGGCTCACGCGCCGGGACCCGCTCCGAGACCCGCTCCAAGACCGGTTTCAGCCGCTCCTGCCGGGCCCCGGGCGCCTCGGCGCCCTTCGCCCCCGGCGCCTTCGGCGGCCGGGCCGGCCCCTTGGCGGCCGGGCGGGGGCGGGTGGCGGCGGGGGCCGGCCGGGCGGGCTTCTCCGTACGGGGCGCCTTGGGCTCCTCGTACACGCCGAGCAGCTTCGCGTACGCCTCGCGCTTGCGGCCTCTGGGGGCGCTGCGGCCGGTCTCCCAGGAGCGGACGGTGGCGCGGGTGACCCCCATGGCCTCCGCGACCTGCTCCTCGCTCAAGGAGAGGGCCTCGCGAAGGCGCCGCCGCTCCTTGGGGGAGGGCAGCGAAGCGGTCGGACTCGTGGGGCTCATCGGTGTCGACCTCCCGCGGTGCAGCCGGTGCAGCTCTGGGCGGAAAAGTGCATAAACGTATATTGAGCGACACAACGGCCATTCGCCTGTTACGGGGGCAAACCGCGTGTCGCTGGCAGCATGGGCCCCGTGACGCACGTGACCGAGCACCGCCCTCCGTTGTCGCCCGGCGCCCCGGTCCAGGGGGCCCGTACCGCCGTTCTGGTGACCGCCTTCGTGCGCGGAGGGGTTGCCGCGGGCCTCGGGCTCGGCGCGTTCGCCGTCCTGGTGACGGCGCTCTGGATCGCCTCCCCGTTCCCGGACAGCGGCCCCGGCGGGGCCCTGCACACCGCCGCCGGACTCTGGCTGCTGGCCCACGGCGCCGACCTGATCCGCACCGACACGACCAGCGGGCTCCCCGCCCCCCTCGGCGTCACCCCGCTGCTGCTCACGGTCCTGCCGCTGTGGCTCGCGCACCGCGCCGCCCGGGACACCCTCGACCCCGACGACGGGCGGCCCGTGCCCTCCATCGCGGGGGCCGTGGCCGCCGTGTCGGGGGGATATCTGCTGGTCGCGGCCGTGGTCGTGGTCTACACCGAGAGCGGGGCGCTGCCCGCCGACCTGCTCACCGCCGGGGTCTGGACGCCGCTGTCCGTGCCGGCTGCGGCCGCCGCGGGCGCCTGGACCGCGCACGGCAGGCCGCTGCCGGGCCGCGCGGAGACCGTCGTGGCGCTGCGCGCCGCCGGGCTCGCGCTGACCGTCCTGCTGGGCGGCGGGGCG
The DNA here is from genome assembly GCF_040303965.1 of Streptomyces sp. NPDC094032. Taxonomy (NCBI): domain Bacteria; kingdom Bacillati; phylum Actinomycetota; class Actinomycetes; order Kitasatosporales; family Streptomycetaceae; genus Streptomyces; species Streptomyces sp. NPDC094032. Next base: position 622,831 of record NZ_JBEOUE010000002.1, read on the forward strand.
GTGCTCGCGGCGGCCTCGCTGCTCTGGCACGCCGGTGACGCCCAGGCCTCCCTCAACGGCCTCGCGGGGGAGTGGTCCGGCCGGGTGGCCCTCCTGCTGCTGGTCCTCGCGCTGCTGCCGAACGCCGTCGTGTGGGGCGCCGCGTACGGCCTGGGCCCCGGCTTCTCGGTGGGTACGGGCGCCCTGGTGACCCCGCTCGGCTTCGCCGGGACCCCCGCCCTGCCCGACTTCCCGCTGCTCGCCGCGCTGCCCGCCGAGGGCCGGGGCATGTGGCTGCACTGGACGGCCGCGGCGGTCCCGGTCGCCGCCACGCTGCTGCTCGGGCACCGGGTGGGCCGCGCTTCCCGCGCCTGGGCGGCCCGGGAGGCGGTCCAGGCCGCGCTCGTCGCCTCCTGGGCGTGCGGGGCGGCCGTGGCCCTGCTCGCGGCGGCGGCCGGCGGCCCGCTCGGCCCCGGGCGGCTCGCCGCCTTCGGCCCGGTGTGGTGGCAGGCGGGCGCGGCGGCGGTGCTGTGGGGCTCGGCCCTCGGCGTACCGACGGCACTCGCGGTACGGGCCTGGGGGCTGCGCGGTCGCGGGCCCCGGGCGACGGCCAAGGACGCGTCCAAGGGCGTGCCGCTCGCGGCCCGGGCGACGGTCAAGGACGCGTCCAAGGGCGTGCCGCTCGCGGCCGGGGCGGCGGTCCTCGCGTTCCTGCCCCTGCCCGTACCGGCGGAACCGGCGCCGGAGACCCAGGCCACGGGCACCACCGGAGCCACGGAGGAGGCCGTCACCCCGGAGGAGGGCACCCCCGCCCTGGCGGCCCCGGCGCCCCCGCTGGGCGCGCTCGCCGCCCTGGACGCCCTGGAAGCCCTCGACGCCCTCGACGAGGGCGCGGGCGACGACGCGTACGGCTTCCTGCCCGCCGCCTGGGAGCCCCCGGCGGGGCTCCCCGCGCGCCCGGCCCCGGCACTCGGCCAGACCCCGGAGAAGGACATGGAGGGGGGCTCCGCCCCCTGACCTACTCCCGCACCCCGAAGGTGTCCTGGAGCGGCTTCGGCAGCAGGTCGTTGCAGGACAGCTCGGCCTGCTTGGTCAGGGCGTCGTCGCGGCACTGGTAGAAGTCCCGGTAGACGAGGTGCATCGTGAAGCCGGCGGCGACGATCGCCAGGGCCACCGCGGACGCGACAAGACCGCTGATCGCCGCCGTCCGCTTCGAGCGGGCCGCACCCGCGGCCGCCGCGACCTGGGCGGGGGTCGGCGGGCCGTCGGTGGCCTCCGGCGCCTTCACCCGCGCGCGCAGGCCGCTGATCGCCCAGTACAGACCGAGGGCGCCGAGCAGCAGGGCCAGCTCGTGGATGCCGAAGACCGCGAAGAAGAACGCCCACATGCCCGAGAGCACCGCGTACCGGGCCCGCCGCTGCGCCGGGTCGGTCGGGTCCCAGCGCAGGCCGGGGCCCTGGCCGCCCTCGGGTCCGCCCGGTCCGCCGCCCTGCCCGCCCGAGGGCTGCTCGGGGCGGCGGCCGAAGCCGTCGGAGGAACGTCCCGGCTGGCTGCTGCTCCAGCCGGGACCGGACGCCGGACCGTTCCCTGAACCCTGGGAACCCTCCGTGCCCTCTGGGCGCCGCGGCTGCCACGGCTGGTCCGGCTGTCCCTCCGGCGGCGGCGCGAACGGGTTGTTGTCGTTCGTGGACTGGCGATCCGGCATGTGCTGGACGTCTTCCCTCTGTCTGTCGTGCGCGGGTGTGGCCTGCTGTGGCGTGGCGGTGACTCGGCCGTTGTCTGTCGTCGGACCCTGACGCTACCTCCCGGCCCCGCCCCCGTCCCGTGGGGGCCGTCCGGTGTGCCGGTATCGTTGCTGACGGCCGAGCCCTTCGTAGGGTTCCCCGTATCGCGGGATGCGATTCGTTCGTACGACCGCACAAACACCACGGAAAGAGTGACCCAGTGGCTGCCGCCCGCCTCGTCGTCCTGGTCTCCGGCTCCGGCACGAACCTCCAGGCCCTGCTCGACGCCATCGCCGCCGATCCCCAGGGGTACGGCGCCGAGGTCGTCGCCGTCGGGGCCGACCGGGACGGGATCGCCGGTCTGGAGCGGGCCGAGCGCGCCGGGCTGCCCACCTTCGTCTGCCGGGTCAAGGACCACGGCAGCCGCGAGGAGTGGGACCGGGCACTCACCGAGGCCACGGCGGCGTACGAGCCGGACCTGGTCGTCTCGGCCGGTTTCATGAAGATCGTCGGCAAGGAGTTCCTCGCCCGCTTCGGCGGCCGCGTGGTGAACACCCACCCGGCGCTGCTCCCCAGTTTTCCCGGTGCCCACGGGGTGCGCGACGCCCTCGCCTACGGGGCGAAGGTCACCGGATGCACCGTCCACTTCGTCGACGACGGCGTCGACACCGGCCCGATCATCGCCCAGGGCGTGGTCGAGGTGCGGGACGAGGACGATGAGGCCGCGCTCCACGAGCGCATCAAGGACGTCGAGCGCTCGCTGCTCGTCGAGGTCGTGGGGCGTCTCGCCCGCAACGGCTACAGCATTGAGGGACGAAAGGTTCATGTCGGTGAACGACACCGTTAAGCCCATCCGCCGCGCGCTGGTCAGCGTCTACGACAAGACGGGGCTCGAAGAGCTGGCCCTCGGACTGCACCAGGCCGGGGTCGAGCTCGTCTCCACCGGCTCCACCGCCGCCAAGATCGCCGCGGCCGGCGTCCCGGTCACCAAGGTCGAGGAGCTGACCGGCTTCCCCGAGTGCCTGGACGGCCGCGTCAAGACCCTGCACCCGCGCGTGCACGCCGGCATCCTCGCCGACCTGCGCCTGGAGTCGCACCGCGAGCAGCTGGCCGAGCTGGGTGTCGAGCCCTTCGACCTGGTCGTCGTGAACCTGTACCCGTTCCGCGAGACCGTCGCCTCCGGCGCCACGCCGGACGAGTGCGTCGAGCAGATCGACATCGGCGGCCCCTCCATGGTCCGCGCCGCCGCCAAGAACCACCCGTCGGTGGCCATCGTCACCGAGCCCGGCGCCTACGCCGCGGTCCTCGACGCGGTCAAGGAGGGTGGCTTCACGCTGGCCCAGCGCAAGCGCTTCGCCGCGCAGGCCTTCCAGCACACCGCCGCGTACGACGTGGCCGTCGCCGCCTGGTTCGCCGACGACTACTCCGCCGCCGACGACTCCGGCTTCCCGGACTTCCTGGGCGCCACCTACGCCCGTAAGAACGTCCTGCGCTACGGCGAGAACCCGCACCAGGGCGCCGCGCTCTACGTCGACGGCACGGGCGGCCTCGCCGAGGCCGAGCAGCTGCACGGCAAGGAGATGTCCTACAACAACTACACGGACACCGACGCCGCGCGCCGGGCCGCGTACGACCACGCCGAGCCGTGCGTCGCGATCATCAAGCACGCCAACCCGTGCGGCATCGCGGTCGGCGCCGACGTCGCCGAGGCGCACCGCAAGGCGCACGCCTGCGACCCGCTCTCCGCGTTCGGCGGTGTCATCGCCGTGAACCGCCCGGTGTCGGTCGCGATGGCCGAGCAGGTCGCCGAGATCTTCACCGAGGTCATCGTCGCCCCGGCGTACGAGGACGGCGCGGTCGAGGTGCTGGCCAAGAAGAAGAACATCCGCGTGCTGCGCGCCGAGGGCGCCCCGGCCAACCCGGTCGAGGTCAAGCCCGTCGACGGCGGTGCCCTGCTCCAGGTCACCGACCGCCTCCAGGCCCCGGGCGACGACCCGGCGAACTGGACGCTCGCCACCGGGGAGGCGCTCTCCGCCGAGGAGCTCGCCGAGCTCGCCTTCGCCTGGAAGGCCTGCCGCGCGGTCAAGTCCAACGCGATCCTGCTCGCCAAGGACGGCGCCTCGGTCGGCGTCGGCATGGGCCAGGTCAACCGCGTCGACTCCGCGAAGCTGGCCGTCGAGCGGGCCGGCGAGGAGCGGGCGCGCGGCGCGTACGCCGCCTCCGACGCGTTCTTCCCGTTCCCGGACGGCCTGGAGATCCTCACGGCCGCGGGCGTGAAGGCGGTCGTGCAGCCCGGCGGTTCGGTCCGCGACGAGCAGGTGGTCGAGGCCGCGGCGAAGGCCGGCGTGACGATGTACTTCACCGGCACGCGCCACTTCTTCCACTGATCCTGTGCGGACACTGATCCCGTACGGAGGGCCCGCCGGTACGCACATGCGTACCGGCGGGCCCTCCGTCGTACGCGCCCCTCAGCCCCGCAGCGTCTCCGCCGGGGCCACCCGGGCCGCCGCGAGGGCCGGATAGACCCCCGCCAGCATCCCCACCGCGAGCCCAAGGAGCGGCCCCGCCACCGTGAGGCGCGGGTCCAGGACCACGAGCCAGCCCTTGGCGAGGGCGGTCCCCGCCGTCACGTCCACGCCGACCGCCGTGCCGAGCACCCCGCCGACCAGGCCGAGCAGCCCGCACTCCACGAGGAACTGCGCCGAGACCGCCGCCCGGCCCGCGCCGACCGCCCGGCGCAGCCCGATCTCGGACCGGCGCTCGACGACCGAGACGTACGTGGTGTTGCTGACGCCCAGCGCGCCGATCAGCAGCGACACCCCCGCAAGGCCAAGGAACAGCGCCCGGGTCTCGCTCTCCACGCCGCCCCGGAAGCTGCCCAGGTCGGCGGGGACGATCGCGGCCAGCCGGTCGGGGCCCTCGGGGCGCAGCGCGAGCGGGGCTTCGAGACCGACCTGCTGGGCGGCGCCGAGCTCGGTGCGCAGCACGGCCTCGGTGGAGCCGAAGACCAGCCGCCCGCCCTCCTTGCCGGCGGCGTCCGCGCCCGACGCCGGCTGGGGGCGGGCCAGCACGCCGCCGTCGCCCGCGCAGTCCGCGTACGGGACGACGACACTGCCGGTGAGCCGGGTCTCGCCGGTCGGGGCGCGGAAGGTGCCGATCACGGTGAAGGGGCGGCCCGCGAGGTAGACGGCGGGGGCGGCCTCCGGGTCCTGTTCGAGCAGGGCGTCCAGGCCGAGGGCCTTGGCGGCGACGGTGTCCACGACGGCGACGGCGTCCCCGCGGGCGATGTGCCCGGCGTCCGGCAGCCGTCCGGAGCGGGCGGTCACCCCGAGGGCGGCGAGCGCCCCGTCGTCGGCGGCCAGCACCCGCAGCTCCTGCGGGGTGGCCCGGTCGAAGCGGGGGTCGAGCGCCGAGACCGAGGGCCGCTCGTCCGCGACGCAGAGGAAGCCGGCCGACCGTACCCCGTTGAGCTTCCTGGCCCGGGTGATCGCGGCGGCGCCGGGCCGGGCGGCCTCGTTGGGGAAGCGGACGGTCACGGCGGTCGCCTTGAGCGCGTCGAAGCGGCCGGAGACGGCGTCCGCCGCGCTCGCCGTGATGCCGGTGGTGGCGAGGGCCGCGGCGATGCCGAGGGCGATCCCGAGGACGGTGAGCAGCGAGCGCAGCCGGCGCCCGAGCACGGCGTACACGGCCTGGACGGCGATGTCCGCGAAGGCCGTGCCGGTCCGGGGGGATCTTCTACCGCGTCGCCGCCGCCGGTCAGCCGACAACGCGGCCGTCCACGACCCGCAGCTCCCGGTCGGCCCGTTCGGCCACGTCCCGTTCGTGGGTGACGACGACCACCGTCCGCTCGGGGGTGACCAGGGCGCGCAGCAGGTCCATCACCTGGCCGGTGTTGGCCGAGTCCAGGTTGCCGGTGGGCTCGTCGCAGAGCAGGACCGACGGCTGGTGCACGACGGCCCTGGCGAGCGCGACCCGCTGGCGTTCGCCGCCGGAGAGCGTGGTCGGCCGGGCCGCGATCCGGTGCCCGAGGCCGACCGAGCGCAGCGCCCGCTCGGCCAGCTCCCGCCGCTCGTTGCGCGGGTGGCGGGTGTGCACGAGCGGCAGCTGCACATTGCGCAGACAGCTCAGGTACGGCACGAGGTGGAAGGACTGGAAGACGAAGCCGAGCCGGGTGGCCCGCAGCCGGGTCCGCTCGCGCTCGCCGAGCGTGCGGACGTCGACGCCGTCCATCGCGTACCGCCCGCCGGTGGCGGTGTCGAGCAGGCCGAGGATGTTGAGCAGGGTCGACTTCCCGGAGCCGGAGGGGCCGGTGATGGCCACCATCTCGCCGGTGCTGATCTCCAGGGTGGCGTCGACCAGCGCGGTCACCGGGCGGGCCGCCGGGTACGTCTTGGAGACCTCCGCCATGGAGATCACCACCCGCCGCTCGTCGGGCGAGAGGGCGTCAGCCAAGGCCGGCCTCCCGGTACGCGTAGCCGACGAGCAGCGGCGCCCCGGCCTTGAGGGCGGGGTCCGTGAAGGTGACCGCTGCCCGGCCGCCGACGGTGAGGGCCACCTCGACGGGCACGTGCCGGCGCCGGTCGCCCTGGAGGACGGTCACCGAGACCACGCCCGCGGGGTCGGTCCACAGGGCGGAGACCGGCACGACGAGTGCGTCCGGCGGGCTGGTGCGCCGGACCACCTCGACCGTGACGGAGCTGCCGAGCGCGCCGTCGGGGACGCGCCCGCCGATGTCGAAGTAGGCGGTCCGCGCGGTGGAGCCGGTGCTCAGCCGGTCGTACGAGCCCTGGAGCCGCCCCTTGCCGAGCCCGGCTCCGTCGCCGTACGCCTCGGCGCGAGCGCCGCGCGGCAGCGCGGTCAGGTCGGGCAGGTCCAGGTCGGTGACGGGGACCTTGACCTGCCAGTGGCCGCCGGTGACGGTGAACAGCGGCTCGGCGGCGCTCATGCCCACCCGGCCCGGCACGTCGCCGACGACGGCGGGGAGCGCGCCCAGGTACGTCACCTCGGACATGGGGAGGGTGACGACGGTACGGGCCTGGGGCGGCGGCGCGGACGAGTTGGTGCCGCCCTGCGCCTTGCCCTCGCCGGTGCCGCCGTCCGTGGCCGCCTTGCCGCCCGAGGTCCCGCCGTCCGTGGCGGAGCCGCCGCTCCCGCCCTCCGGCCCCAACTGCGCCCGGTAGCCCGCCGCGCGGTACAGCCGCTTGAGGTCCCGGGCCGTCCGGTCGTCGAAGCTGCCCGTCACGGGGGTCCCGTACAACCCCTCCAGGGCCTGCTGGAGCTGGCGTACGTCGGGGCCCTCCATGCCCTCGGCGAGGTCGCGGTAGGCGGGGAAGGCGCCCTCCAGGAGGAAGAGCGGACGGCCCGAGACCTCCGCGGCCACGGCCCCGTTCGCCAGCCGCTGCCCGGGTTTCAGGGAGAGCCGGGTGACGACCTGCCGGGCGGCGCCCGCGCCGGACTCCGGGCCCTTCACGGTGAGGGTGCTGCTGCGGGTCAGGGTGCCGTCCCAGCGCTTGCGGTCGACCAGGGGGCCGGCCTCGGCGGGCACGGTGACGCTGGAGCGCGGCGGCGCGGCGGCCGAGGAGGCGCGCTGCTCCGGCGTACGGGCCTGGGAGGCGGCGATCCAGGCGCCGCCGCTCGCGGCGAGCGCGAGGACGAGACCGGCGGCGCCGGCCACCCGGCCCCAGCGGCGCTTCGGGGGGCCGCCGGGGGCCTCGTCCGTGCCGTCCATCTCAGGACTCCAGCATTTTCTGGGCCTTCTTCTGAGCCCCGGTCAGAATCTGCTGATAGGTGACGAGATCGGCTTCGTTCTTCACGTACAGCGCGGTCAGGGACTTCTGGTAGGCGGACCGCCAGAAAGTGTCGTACTTCGCGGAGTCGGCGCATCGCGCGTCGGCTTTCGCCTGGGCGATCTCCTTTTTCCTGCCGGATTCCACGGCGGCCGCGTCCAGGTTCTTTCCGGCGTCTTTTCCGCCGTAGTAGTCCTTGGCCTTCTTGATGGCCTCGGTCGGTGATTTCATTCCGCCGTAACCGGCCTTGTCCATACAGCCCGACCAGGTGCCGACGGCCTTCAGGAAGGCGTCGGAGCTCTCGGCCTCGCGGCCGGCCTCGTGGCGCATCCCGTTGTCGGTGAGCCACATGAGGCGCAGATAGGTGGTCATGTCGCCGTAGAGCGTCTTGCGGGTCTCGCCGATGCAACCGCCGCTCGGGGAGGAGAACTTGCCCTCGCCGGTCTCGTAGCTGACGAGCTGGTCGGGTGCGCCGTTCTTGGCGAGGGTGTACCGCTGCTTCTCGGCGTCCGGCAGGGCCGCCCACGGGCCCGGCCTGTCGCTGGTCGAGTCCTGCGGGGCGGCGGGGTCGCCGCTCGCGTCCGGGGCGGCGCCGTAGCCGTGCCGGGCGGCCTCCTGGGCGGTGGGGGAGACCCGGCCCTCGGGCGCCTCGGAGGCGCTGTCCGCGGGCATCGGCGCGGGGTCCGGCGGGTGCACCGTGAAGCCCTTGGAGACCATGCACCTGCGGGTCAGCTGGAGCTCCATCGCGCCGACCTGGCGGGCGAGCTCCTTGGCCGAGCCGAAGGCCGCCGTGGCCTTGGCGGCGCTCGCCGCGTCGGGCGCGGACGCCCCGCCGCGGGGGGCGTCGGGACCGCCCTGCGCGCCGCTGTCCGGGCCGGCGTCCGGGCCCGATCCGCAGCCGGTGAGCAGGACGAGGGCGGCGGCGGCCAGGGTGGCGCCGATCCGGTGACGGGGGAGCATGAGGGTCCCTTCGGGGCGGTCGTGCAGAGCCGGCGGTCCGGCCGGGCGGGCCCGTGCGGGTGGCCCTGCCGAGCGGTCCTGCCGGGCGGTATGGTGGCGGCGGGATGCCTCCCCCTCCTGCGATGAGGGGGAGGCATCCTGTGTGTTCACCGCTGACTCGGGGTCAGCACCAGCTGGCGCCGTCCCACTTGTGCGAGCGGCCGTTGTCGTTCTGCGAGGGGCCGCCCGCGCCGAGCTGGTAGCCCGGGTTGAAGCAGGTGTTCACGGTGGAGTAGTTGGCGAAGGCGTACACCTTCACCGTGACGCTCCACTTGTTCATCCAGGAGCTGTCGTTGTCGTAGATCGCCGACTGGTCGGACCAGTCGGGGTCCGCGCCGCTGAAGCGGTACATCGGGTAGTTCTGGTTGAACTCCTGCGCCTGGTAGACACAGAAGTAACCGGAGTAACAGTTGCGGTCGACGGCGGAGGCCGGGGACGTGACGGCCATCGTGAGGCCTGCCGCGGCGGAAACCCCCAGGAGGGCGGAGATCATTCTGCGCTTGACCATGTGCTCTTCCTTTCACGTGGAGTGTCGGGAGATACGGGTCGTGCGGTCGAGGAAGCTAGCACAGCGCTGACGGCCCTTGTTCGGAACTGTTTGCTCCGAAGGGCGAGTTCGGGCCAGCGGGTCTGAAATATGGCTGAAATATTCGAGATCGACCATCGGGTTCCGGTCATGAGCATTCCGTGTGCGGAGTATGCGGCCGAGGCCCGCACCAGCGGCAATTCCTTCCGGCTTTACCGATCATTGGCATGGAGCATTGAATTCCGTACCGAGTCAATGTGATCTGAGTCACATCGGTTCATCCGATTGGGGACTCTGGTCTAATGGGTTGCTCTTTTGTCGGCGGCTGGTCCATGGGGGCGCGGTGTTGGATGTGCGGAACGGATCCTCGGCGGCGTCCGCCGCCCCCGAGGCGGGCGGCGGACCGCCCGACGGTCCCCCGGCGGTGCCCCTGCGCCCGTACGCGATCCTGGCGGGCGTCTTCTGCGCCCTGTACTTCCTGTACTCCTGGGTCCAGTACACGCAGTTCCGCAACCCGTCCTGGGACCTCGGGATCTTCGAGCAGTCGGTCCGGGCCTACGCCGAGCTGCGCGCCCCGATCGTCGACATCAAGGGCCCCGGCTTCCTCATACTCGGGGACCACTTCAGCCCGGTGACCGCGCTCCTCGCGCCGCTCTACTGGGTCTGGTCCTCCCCCCTCGCCCTCCTCTTCGCCCAGGCGGCGCTCTTCGCCGCCTCCGCGGCCGTCGTCGGCCGCACCGCCCAGCAGGTGCTCGGCAGCCGGGCGGCCGGCATCGGTATCACCGTCGCCTACGGGCTCTCCTGGGGCCTCCAGGAAGCGGTCAAGTCCGACTTCCACGAGATAGCCTTCGCCGTCCCGCTGCTCGCCCTCACCTGCCGGGCGCTGCTCCTCGGGCGCTGGAACGCCGCCGTCGCCTGGGCCGTGCCGCTCGTCCTCGTCAAGGAGGACATGGGGCTCACCGTCGCCATGGTCGGCGCGGTCCTCTTCGTGAAGGGCCAGAAGCGGCTCGGCGCCGCACTGGCCGGTTTCGGGGTGGCGTTCTTCGCCCTCACCGTGCTCGTCCTCATCCCGGCCGCGAGCCGGGTCGGCCAGTACGACTACTGGGCCAAGATCGAGAAGACCGGCGAGGGCGCGGACGTCTCGTTCCTCGACTCGCTCGTCGGCGCCTTCGGCCCCGGCGACAAGTGGGAGATGGCCTTCTTCCTCGTCGGCATCACCGGCTTCCTCGCCCTGCGCTCCCCGCTGATGCTGCTCGTCCTGCCGACGCTCGGCTGGCGCTTCCTCTCCCAGGACCCCAACCACTGGGGCATGATCTGGCACTACAGCGCGCTGCTCATGCCCATCGTCTTCCTCGCCCTGGTCGACGCGGTCCGCGCGGTGCGCACCTCGCCCCGCCCCTGGCTCGTGGCGTACGGGAAGGTCGTCGTCCCCGTCGTCACCGCGATCGCCGTCGTGCACGCCCTGGACCTGCCCCTGCGCGAGCTGCTGCGCTCCGAGACCTACCGCACCGACGCCCGCGTCCTGGACGCGCGCCGCGCGGTGGCCGCGGTGCCGGAGGGGACCAGCGTCGAGACGAACGTGACGCTGATGGCGCACCTGACCGCGGACCACAAGGTCTACTGGGTCGGCGGAGCGACCGGCGTCAGCCCCGACTACCTCGCCCTGGACCTGAACTCCGGCTGGTCCCAGCCGATCACCGACCCGGTCCAGCTGGCCTCCCAGCTCCACCCGGGGACCCGGTACGAGATCGCGGCGCAGTCGGGACAGTTCGTGGTGCTGAAGCGGGGCTAGCCGCCGCGCCCGTACACACGCCGAAGGGCCCGGTTCCTGGACAGGAACCGGGCCCTTCGGCGTACCGGGTGGATCAGTACTGCTGCTTCTGGCGGTTGAACCAGGCCGAGCCGTCCGCCTTCGCGCAGAAGACGATGACGAGGACGCCCAGCGCCATGCTCACGATGCCCAGCGGCAGCGAGAAGATGCTGAACAGCACGATGAACGCGGCGTAGACGATGGAGCAGATGCGCACGCCGTTGCCGCCGGACTTGAACTTGGCGGCGAGCACCATGCCCAGGACGGCGAAGATGATCGAGAAGACGCCGACCACGATCAGCAGGCCCTGGCCCAGGTTCGCGAACGCCTCGGCGTCGGCGGTGCTCGTGCCGGACTTCTCCAGCTCGCTGCCGACGGCGAAGGACAGGGCGATGACGACGAGGCCGCCGATCAGGTTGAGGGCGCCGACGATCCACAGCATCACGCGGGCCGCCTTCACCCCGCCCGGCATCTCGGTCGGGCCGGCCGGGAAGCCGCCGTACTGGTCGACCGGCGGGGCGGCCGGGTAGCCGTAGCCCTGCTGCGGCGGGACGCCCTGGGGGGTCTGCTGCGGGTAGCCGTAGCCGGGCTGCTGCTGACCCTGGGGCTGCTGGCCGTAGGGGTTGTTCGGTTCGCCGAAGCTCATCGAGGGGTTCCTCCGTGATTCATTGCGGGGACGGCGCGGTCCGCGCGGAGGAAATTTCCCTACGTGTTTCACCACATATGAGCGGTTCTGCCCCCCGGCACTGCCCGCGGCACTGCGCGGATCATCGTCGTCAATACGGCGACCGCTTGTCCAGTCGGTGCACAGCGGAGTTGTGCAAGTGCAATGTTCGGTTCCGAATTGGAAACGGTGGGGGGTCATCCGGGAGGATGGCCGCATGAGCGCCCAGATTCTCGACGGCAAGGCCACCGCAGCCGCGATCAAGTCCGATCTGACCGCCCGTGTGGCGGCCCTCAAGGAGCGGGGCGTCACGCCCGGTCTCGGCACCGTCCTGGTCGGCGACGACCCGGGCAGCCAGAAGTACGTCGCCGGCAAGCACCGCGACTGCGCGCAGGTCGGCATCGCCTCCATCCAGCGCGAACTGCCCGCCACCGCCACCCAGGAGGAGATCGAGGCGGTCGTCCGGGAGCTCAACGAGGACCCCGAGTGCACGGGGTACATCGTCCAGCTCCCGCTGCCCAAGGGCATCGACGAGAACCGGATCCTGGAGCTGATGGACCCGGCCAAGGACGCCGACGGCCTGCACCCGACCAACCTCGGCCGGCTGGTCCTCAACGAGCCCGCCCCGCTGCCCTGCACCCCGTACGGCATCGTCCGGCTGCTGCGCCAGCACGGCGTGGAGATCAACGGCGCCGAGGTCGTGGTCGTCGGCCGCGGCGTCACCATCGGGCGCCCGATGCCGCTGCTGCTGACCCGCCGCACCGAGAACGCGACGGTCACCCAGTGCCACACCGGCACCCGCGACCTCTCCGCGCACCTGCGCCGGGCCGACATCATCGTCGCCGCGGCCGGGGTGCCCCACCTGATCAAGCCCGAGGACGTGAAGCCGGGCGCCGCCGTCCTCGACGTCGGCGTCTCGCGCAACGGCGAGGGCAAGATCCTCGGCGACGTCGACCCCGGTGTCGCCGAGGTCGCCGGCTGGATCTCGCCGAACCCGGGCGGCGTCGGCCCGATGACCCGCGCCCAGCTCCTGGTCAACGTCGTCGAGGCCGCGGAGCGCGCGGCCGGGGAGCTCTGACCGTGCCACCCACCGGCACCCCGGACGAGCCGACCGGGACCGCGGACCCGGTCTCGGCCCCCGAGGGCTCCGCGCCCGAGGACCCCGCGCCCGCCTCGCGCCGCCACCCCCGCGCGACGCTCACCACCGGGACGGTGCGCCCCGAGGGCGGCGGCCGGGCGGCGCCCGGGGACGCCCCGGCGCCCGCGCGGCAGTGGCCGCTGCTGACCGTGCTCGGGATGGCCGCGCTCGGGCTGCTGATCGTCGGCACCGACCTGTTCCCGCAGGCCTTCCGGGTCGGCACGCTGCTCGTCGGCGCCGCGCTCCTGACCGGCGCGGTGCTGCGGCGCACGCTGCCGTCGGTGGGGATGCTGGCCGTCCGCTCGCGCTTCACCGACATGATCACGTACGGGGTGATGGGCGCCCTGATCGTGCTGCTCGCGCTCATGGTGCAGCCGTCGCCCTGGCTGCGGATCCCGCTCCTGGAGGACGTCCTCCATCTCACGGTGACGTAGCCACCTCACGCGTACGACGGCGCCCGTCCTCTCCCCCGAGGGAGGACGGGCGCCGCTGTGATCAAGGGTCATGTACGCGCCAAGGCCCGTTCAAGGGCTGCCTGGCCCTTGTGGCACGGAGGTGACCATTCCGGTACGTGGGCGGCAGTGAGCCGTCCCACAAGGGGATGGGGATTCCGCAGGGCCCGGGTCGGATAGCCTGACCGCTGGATATCTCTTCACGTCGAGACAAGGATCGATCAAGAGGGGTATCCCGCATCAGGGGCAGGGACCCCCACCGCCAGCTGTCTTACGGAGATCGCCATGACCCGCACTCCCGTGAATGTCACCGTGACCGGCGCGGCCGGCCAGATCGGCTACGCGCTGCTCTTCCGCATCGCCTCCGGCCACCTGCTCGGCCCGGACGTGCCGGTCAAGCTCCGCCTCCTGGAGATCCCGCAGGGCGTCAAGGCCGCCGAGGGCACCGCCATGGAGCTCGACGACTGCGCCTTCCCGCTGCTCAAGGGCATCGACATCTTCGACAACCCGAACGCGGGCTTCGAGGGCGCCAACATCGGCCTGCTCGTCGGCGCGCGTCCGCGCGGCCCGGGCATGGAGCGCGGCGACCTGCTCGCCGCCAACGGCGGCATCTTCAAGCCGCAGGGCGAGGCCATCGCCGCGCACGCCGCCGACGACATCAAGATCCTGGTCGTCGGCAACCCGGCCAACACCAACGCCCTGATCGCCCAGTCGGCCGCCAAGGGCGTCCCGGCCGAGCGCTTCACCGCGATGACCCGCCTGGACCACAACCGCGCCCTGACGCAGCTGGCCCAGAAGACCGGCTCCTCGGTCACGGACATCAAGCGCCTCACCATCTGGGGCAACCACTCCGCGACCCAGTACCCGGACATCTTCCACGCGGAGATCGCCGGCAAGAACGCCGCCGACGTCGTCAACGACGAGGCCTGGCTGGCCGACACCTTCATCCCGACCGTCGCCAAGCGCGGCGCCGCGATCATCGACGCCCGTGGCGCGTCCTCGGCCGCCTCGGCCGCCAACGCCGCCATCGACCACGTCCACACCTGGGTCAACGGCACCGCCGAGGGCGACTGGACCTCCATGGGCGTTCCGTCGGACGGCTCCTACGGCGTCCCGGAGGGCCTGATCTCCTCCTTCCCCGTCACCTGCAAGGACGGCAACTACGAGATCGTCCAGGGCCTGGACATCAACGAGTTCTCCCGCGCCCGCATCGACGCCTCCGTCAACGAGCTCTCCGAGGAGCGCGACGCGGTCCGCGAGCTCGGCCTGATCTGAACGGACTGAGCTCTCCCGCTCGTTCACACACGGCGCCCCCGGCCACTCGGCCGGGGGCGCCGTGCGTTCTATGCTGTGCCCTCGCGCGGCCCGGACGGCGAGGGTCGTCAACTCGACCGCGTGTACGCACAGTTCGACACCATCGGGGGAGTCATGACGCAGTCGTTCGTACCGCAGCAACCCGGCCCACCACCACCGCCCGCCGCCGACCCGCGCCGCTCACCCGCCGTCAGTGAGGCCAGCCGCCTCCTGTGCGCGGGCACCTACCTCGACGACCGGTTCCGCGACGCCGTCATCGACGAGCTCTACGTCCACGAGGAGCGCGTCGCCGCGCCCTCCCTCGGCGTCGACGCGGCCCGCGTCCTCGCCCACGCCCTGCGCGCCCGCCGGATCGAACTCGGCTGGGCCGCCGCCATCCTGGCCCTGTGGATCATCGCCTTCCCGCTGACCAAGGGCCTGGTCATGTTCTTCGCCCTGCCCTTCGTGCTGCTCGGCATCGCCCGCTGGGTCCGCGGCCGCTCGGCCCGCGCCCCCCTCTACCGCACCGTCCCCGCCTTCCTCCTGCGCTGGTACGGGCGGCTCACCCTGATCCAGACCGTCCTGCTCCTCCTCGTCCTCGCTCTCGCCGGCGAGGAGACCCGCTGGAACCTGCTCAGCGGCCTCGGCGACTGGGGCGAGCTCCTCGGCCTCGCCGTCAGCGGCCTCACCCAGGACCTGTGGGGCGTCGGCCGCCTGGAGGTCTGGCTCACCCTCGCCGTCCCGGCGCTGCTTGCCTGGGCGGTCGCCACCCAGCGCGGCCAGTTCGCCCGGGCGCTCACCGGCGAGCTCTCCACGGACCACTTCGCGAACCTCGCCGCGGACCCGGCGGAGCAGGCCCAGGGCGCCCGCTTCCGGCGGCTGCGCGACCGGATCAGGACCGAACAGCACGCCCGGCTCGTGATGTACCGCTCCGAAAACCCGTTCTGCGGCGCGGGCGAACCGTACGAGCCCTGGTCGCTCTCCGTCGAGCTGCGGCCCCGCAAGAACCTCGAAGGGCGCGCGCCCGAACCGCTCGACAACAGCGCGATCATGCGGCACATCGTCCCGCTCGTGGAGGCCCTGCGGGTGCCGTCCCCGCACAGCTCCCCGGAGATCACCGCCGCCGTACGGGACCGGCTGCGCGAGCTGGAGATCGACGAGGTCGTCTTCCTGCCCGTCGACGGCCTGCGGATGGCGCGCGCCGCCATCCCGTACACCCCGGAGTTCTTCGAACTGCACCGCTCCTCCGCCATCGAGGAGGGCGGCGAACCCCGCCGGCACTTCCTGCGGATCAGGGTCGGCGGCTGGGGCGAGGAGATCGTCACGACCGTGTTCGTACGGGTCCACACCCAGGGCGGCATGCTGATGCTGGAGGTCGCCCCGCACGTCCTGCGGCCGGTCGCCCCGCTGTACCGCTACGCCGACCGGATCGCCCACCGCTACCGGCACAACCACCACTTCGGCAAGGCCGTCTGGGCCCTCGGTCAGGCCCCCCGCGCCGCCGGCCAGTCCTTCGTCACGCTCGGGCGGGCCCTCGCCCACCAGTGGCGGCAGCTCACCGGCGGCCACGCGAAGGCACTGCCCGAGGGACCGTGGGCCTCGGTCCGCGAGCTCGGCTCCGAGGACGAGGCGTCCCTCTTCCAGGAGATGGACGTCAGCCGCTACCTGAAGAGCGTCCAGGACCGGGTGGCGAACGGGGTGACCGTCGCGCTGCGCCAGGCCGGTTACGAGACCGCCGAGTTCGAGCAGAAGATCGTGCACGTCGCCGAGGGCGGGACGTTCATCGAGAACACCAAGGGGAACGTCACCATCGGCGACCACAACACCGTCACCAGCAAGACCTTCCACACGACGAAGACCGGAGGCGACCGTGGCTGACCAGGGTCAGGACCAGCGCGGCATCCACATCACCAACACCCAGGGCAACGTCACCGTCGGCGACCACAACACGGTGTCGTACACGGTGCAGGGCACGGAGCCCGGCCGCGACCCCGCCCAGGAGGAGCTCCTCCAGGCCGTCCGCAGGCTCCGCGCCGACCTCGGCGGAGTCGTCCCCTCGGATCAGACCACCGCCCTCGACGCCGAACTCTCGGACACCGAGGACGAGATCGAGGGCACGGGCGCGGCGGGCACGGGCCGCCTGACCCGGCTGCGCCAGGCCCTGACCGACGCCGGTGCCGTGACCGGCATCCTCGCCTCGGGCGTCGCGGTCGGCCAGGCCGTCGCCGCCCTGCTCGGAGGATGAGATGAGCGGGTACGGGGGAGGGGCCCGCTGGAACGACGAGACCCAGAGCTGGGAGTCCACCGGCCCGGCCATGCCCCCGGCCATGCCCCCGGCCCCCGGGCGCTCGCGGAACGCGGTCGTCGCCGGGGTCGTGGCCGCGGTCCTGGTCGCGGGCGGGCTCGGCAGCTGGCTGGTCTGGGGCAGGGACGGCGACGGAAAGGGGACGGTGGTCGCACCGAGCACATCGCCGACGACCCCAGGCGATTCGGAAGCACCCACCGACCCGACGCCCTTCTCACCCTCCGACTCCCCTTCTCCGTCGGACAGTTCGGCCCCCATGGACGACATGCCGCCACCCGGCTTCCGAGGGGTGGAGGACCCGGACGGCTTCACCATCGCCGTCCCCGTCGGCTGGAACCGCACCTCCTCCGCGCAGGGCGTCTTCTACACCTCGCCCGACGGAAGGAGCCTGATCCAGATCTTCACCGCCGCGACCGCGACCACCACACCGTACGAATCGCTCCAGGAGACCTCCCGGAACCTCTCCAAGAACCCGGGCTACCAGCAGATCGCCCTGGAGCGGACCGGCCAGGACGACACGGCCGAGCTGGTGTACGCGTACGACCGGACGGAGGGCCGCCGCAAGGTGGTCGACCGGGCGTTCACCGGAACCGACGGACGCCAGTACGCGATCCTGGTCGCCGGCCCCGAGACCGACTGGCCCAAGCAGCGGGAGACGCTGACCACGGCCCTGGAGTTCTTCAGGCCGTGAGCAGTCCCGCCGCGATCTCCTTCGTCCCCGCGAGGGTGCGCAGGAGCAGCCCCTGCCCGAAGGTGATCCGGGTGGCGCCGAGCCGGCCGAGCTCGGCGAAGGACGGATCGCCGGGCCGGGCCAGGAAGTTGAGCGGCCCCTCGACCCCGGCGGCCCGCAGCCGGGGCAGGTCCTCGGCCGGGGCGAGGATCGGGAAGACGCAGTCCGCGCCCGCCGCCGTGTAGAGGCGGGCGCGCTCGGCGGCCTCGTCGACACCGCCGCCGTGGAGATACGTGTCCACCCGGGCGTTCAGGAAGAGCCCGGGGCCCGCCTCCGCCCGCACCGCCGCGAGCCGTTCGGCCTGTTCGCGGGGGTCGCGCGGCCCGACCGTACGGTCGGAGTCCTCCAGGTTGAGGCCGACGGCGCCGGTCTCCAGGACCCGGGCCACCAGCTCCTTCGCACCGAGGCCGTAGCCGGCCTCCAGGTCGGCGGTGACCGGGACGGAGACGGCCCGCACGATCCGCGCCACGGCCGCGAACATCTCGTCGGCGGGGGTCTTCCCGTCCTCGTGGCCGAGCGCGGCGGCGATCCCCGCGCTCGGCGTGGCCAGGGCGGGGAACCCGGCCTCCTCGAAGACCCGCGCGGAGGCGGCGTCCCACGGCCCGGGGAGCACCAGGGGCTTCCCGCCGGCCAGGTGCAGCGCCCGCAACTCCTCGGCGCGGGTCACCGCTTGTACATTCCGGGGGTGTAGTGGCCGGGGGTCATACGGGTGCTGACGCCGATCCGGTTCCAGGAGTTGATGACCGTGATGGCGCCGATGAGGTGCGCGAGCTCGGTCTCGTCGAAGTGCTCGGCGGCCTGCGCGTACACCTCGTCGGACACGAAGCCGTCGGTGAGGACGGTGACCGCCTCGGTCAGGCCGAGGGCGGCCAGCTCGCGCTCGGTGTAGAAGTGCCGCGACTCGCGCCAGGCGGAGAGCTGGACGATCCGCTGCACCGTCTCGCCCGCCGCGAGGGCGTCCTTGGTGTGCATGTCCAGGCAGAAGCCGCAGTTGTTGATCTGCGAGGCGCGGAGCTTGATCAGCTCGTAAAGCGTGGGGTCGACGTGCTGGGACGCGGCGATCTCCAGCCCGACCATCGCCTTGTAGAACGCGGGGTGGAGCTCGGCGAAGGCGAGGCGGGGGGCGTGCTCGTGGGCGTAGGCGGTGTCCTGCGTCGTGGTCGTCATGCTCTTCACCGTACGGGCCGGATGGTGCCCGGGTATGGTCCATTCCCATGGCAAACGAGTGGGCCACTTTCGGCGCGGACCTGCATCTGGAACTGAGCGGGCAGGGACTGCGCAGCGGGCTGATGGACGCGCTGCGGGAGGCGGTGCGCAGCGGACGCCTGGAGGCGGGGGTACGGCTGCCCTCCTCCCGCTCGCTCGCCGCCGACCTGGGAGTGGCCCGCAACACGGTCGCCGACGCCTACGCGGAGCTGGTCGCGGAGGGCTGGCTGACCGCCCGGCAGGGCTCGGGCACGCGGGTGGCCCGCCGCTCGGAGCCGCGCCGCCCGGCCCAGGGACGGACCGGCGCACCCCGGCACGCCGCGACCGGCAAACCCACCTACAACCTCACCCCCGGCACCCCCGATTTGGCCTCCTTCCCGCGCGCCGACTGGCTGAAGGCCGCGCGCAAGGCGCTCCTGGCCGCGCCCAACGAGGCCTTCGGGTACGGGGACCCGCGCGGCCGGATCGAACTGCGCACCGTGCTCGCCGAGTACCTGGCCCGGGCGCGGGGCGTGCACGCGCGGCCCGAGCGGATCGTGGTCTGCTCCGGCTTCGTGCACGGCCTGATGCTCATGGGGCAGGTGCTGAAGGCGCGGCGGGTCCGGGAGGTGGCGGTCGAGTCGTACGGCCTCGACGTCCACTGGGACATCCTGGCCCGCGCGGGCCTGCGCATGCCGGCGCTGCCCTTCGACGACCGCGGCACCCGCACCGAGGAGCTGGCCGGGCTGGCCGGACCGGCGGCGGTCCTGATGACCCCCGCCCACCAGTTCCCCATGGGCGGCGCCCTTCAGCCGGACCGGCGGGCGGCGGCCGTCGACTGGGCGCGGGCGTCGGGCGGCCTGATCCTGGAGGACGACTACGACGGGGAGTTCCGCTACGACAGGCAACCGGTCGGCGCCCTCCAAGGCCTCGACCCGGAGCGGGTCGTCTACCTGGGCACCGCGAGCAAGTCCCTGGCGCCGGGCCTGCGGCTGGCCTGGATGGTGCTGCCGGAGCACCTGGTCGACGAGGTGACGGAGGCGAAGGGGTCCGTGGACTGGGTGTCCAGCGTGACGGACCAGCTGACCTTCGCGGAGTTCCTGGCCTCGGGGGCGTACGACCGGCACGTGCGGGCGATGCGGCTGCGCTACCGCCGCCGCCGCGACCAACTGGTCGAGGCACTGGCCGCGCGCTCGCCCGGCACCCGGGTCAGCGGCATCGCGGCCGGACTGCACGCGGTCCTCGAACTCCCCCCGGGCACCGAACGCTCGGTGACCCGAGCGGCGGCCTTCCAGGGCCTGGCCGTCCAGGGCATCGACCGCTTCCGCCACCCGGACACACCACCGACGTCCGACGCCCTGATCGTCGGCTACGGCACCCCCACGGACAGCGGCTGGCCGGGCGCCCTGAAGGCCCTGTGCCGGGTCCTTCCGTAAGGCTCACCCCTCCGGGGCCTCGCCGAAGCGGGCCAGGGTGAGGGAGCCCGCGATGGCGACGGCGAACCCCAGGAGGGCCAGCCACCCCAGCCCCTCCCGCGTCTGGTCCCCGAGCCAGGCCACCCCCACCACCGCGGGCCCGATGGTCTCGCCGAGCACGAGCCCGGCCGTGGCGGTCGTGACCGAGCCCCGGTGCAGCGCGGAGGTCAGCAGCAGGAACGCCGCCCCGCCCCCCACCAGCAGGGCGTACAGCGCGGGATTCGTCAGGTCGACCGAGTCGATGAGCCGCACCGCGATCTCCACCACGCCGAAGCCGAAGCCGGCCGCGAGACCCAGGGTCAGGGCCCGGGGCCGTTCCGGCAGCCGCCCCGCCGCCGCGCCGACCGCGAGCACGGCAAAGGCGGCGACGAGCAGTCCCCACTGGAGGGCGGCCGAGTCGGTGCCCTCGTGCCCCTCCCGCCCGGACGCGAGCGCCAGCATGGCGAGCCCGAGGCAGACCACCCCGACCGCCGCCCACTCGATCCGGCTCAGCCGCACGTGCAGCACGCGCGAGGCGATCACCGCTGTCACGGCGAGGCTGGCCGCGAGCGCGGCGCCCACCGCGTAGATCGGCAGCGTCCGCAGGGCGACGATCTGGAGGACGAAGCCGATCCCGTCCAGGCCGAGCCCGGCCACGTACCGCCACTGCCGCAGCGCACGCCACAGCAGAGCCACGTCGACCCCGCCGCCCGTGCCGGCCTCGGCGGCCCGGGCGCCGAGCGCCTGCAACACCGACGCGGCCCCGAAGCAGAGCGCGGACCCCAGCGCACACACCATCCCAAGAAGCACGAAAGGGACTCTAGTGCGATCGGGATCGGCCGGTCGCCCCCACCCGGCCTACACTGTGCGATCGCAACAGGCATCGGGGAGAAGCAGGGGAGGTCGGGCCATGCGCAGGCTGAGGTCGAGCACAGTGGTACTCGGCGGGGTGGGCATGCTCGCGGCGACCCTGACGGCGTGCGGTTCGGAGCCGGACCAGCGCTGCATCGACCCGGTGACCTACAAGGAGCTACCGGACTACCAGTGCGCATCCGGCAGCGGAAGCAGCAGCACGTCCACCGGCCGCTACTACTACGGCGGCTCCGTCAGCAGTGGCAAGGTCAGCGGCGGCAGCTTCGACAAGTCGGCGGTCGACTCGGGCGGCTTCGGCGGCCACCACTCCGGCTCCGGCGGCGGCTGACAACCATGCGCCGCCACACCATCGACCCCCGCCCCGACTGGCAGCGGACCGTGGAGGAACAGGGCCTGATCTACCCCCTGACCCGCTACCCGGACGGCTCGCTCCGCCCCTACTGGGACGAGAGCGCCTACTACTCCTTCAGCCTGCCCGAGGTGGAGGCCCTGGAAGAAGTAGTCGAGGAACTGCACGCGATGTGCCTGCGAGCGGCAGCACACATCGTCGAGAAGAACCGCTTCACCGAACTGGGCATCACAGACCCCCACCTCACCTCCCTGGTAGCCGAATCCTGGCACCGCAGAGCGGAACTCCCCACCATCTACGGCCGCTTCGACCTGCGCTACGACGGCACGGGCCCGGCGAAGATGCTGGAGTACAACGCGGACACCCCGACCTCCCTGGTGGAGGCGGCGAGCCCGCAGTGGTTCTGGATGGAGGAACGCTTCCCCGGCGCCGACCAGTGGAACTCCCTCCACGAGAGACTCGTGGACGCGTGGAAACGCCAGTCCCACCTCCTCCCCCCGGGCAGCCCGGTGCACTTCGTACACACCGACGGCGACGAGCTGGGCGAAGACCTGATGACGGTCGCGTACCTCCGCGAAACCGCGCAGCAGGCGGGCCTGGAAACTTCGGCACTCTCGGTCGAACGCATAGGCTGGGACAGAATCTCGGGCCGCTTCGTGGACGACCGGCTGCGTTTCATCCGCGCCTGCTTCAAGCTCTACCCGTGGGAGTGGCTGACCACGGACCGCTTCGGCCCGCACGTCCTGGACACCCTGGACAACGGCGGCGGCACCGGCACCACCTGCTGGATCGAGCCGGCCTGGAAGATGCTGCTCTCCAACAAGGCCCTCCTGGCGATCCTCTGGGAGCTCAACCCGAACCACCCCAACCTGCTCCCCGCCTACCTGGACGGCCCGCGCGAACTGGCGGCGGCCCCCGGCTACGTAACCAAGCCGCTCCTGGGCCGAGAGGGAGCAGGCGTAACGATCCACCCCCCGGGCGAGGCACCAGCCCTGCGCGACGAACCCTGCTGCTACCAGGAACTGGCCCCACTGCCGGACTTCGACGGCAACCGAGTGGTGCTGGGCGCATGGACGGTGGGGGACGAATCGGCAGGCCTGGGCATCCGCGAATCATCAGGCCCGATCACCGACGAGTACGCCCGCTTCATCCCCCACGTCATCCTCTAGCCGACTACTCGGCCACGTAGTCCCGCAGCGGCGCGGGCTTCAACCCGGCCGCGTCCGCAAGCGCGAGGGCACGCGTCAGATCCTGCTCCAGCGTCTCGTTGAAGTGCAGCAGGATGATGTCGCCGGCCTTGAGCCGAGGCGTGGGCGGCGTCCACTGCCCCCACGTAGTGAGGTCGTACGTCCAGGTCACCACGGCCTTGGCCCCACACGCGCGCGCGGTGGTCCGGGTGGTGGCGTCATACACGCCATACGGCGGCCGCAGCAGCCGCGGCCCGTCACCGAACTGCGCGAGATGCTGGTCACGCGCCCCGCACACCTCCGCCTTCTGCCCGGCGGCGTCGAGGCTGGTGAGGTCGGGATGGTTGACGGTGTGGTTCTCGACCCGGGAGCGCCCCTGGTCGAGCAGCTGGTGGAAGTACCCGGAGTCGTACGAGTAGGCCCCCGGCAGCAGGAACAGGGACGCGGGCACCCGCCGGTCGAGCAGCAGCTTGGCGGCGGCGGGATCGTGAAACCAGCCGTCGTCGATGGTGATGAAGACAACCGGATCAGCGGTCTCCACATGAGAGACAACCGGCACGGGCTCAGGCCAGGCTGCGACAGGGGCGGCATGGGCAGGCCCGCCCATGCCACCGACCAACGCGACGGGAACAAGCGCGGCGAGCGCTCCGCGCAGAGCACGAAGCAGACGGGTTCTCGGCATGCGGCAACATTGGCCTAGACCAACTACCGTGTCAATAACCCAAGTTGAACGCTCGGACGGCCGACGACGGCGGGAGGGGGCCGTGGCCGGAGGGTGGGGGTGTCCGGACGTGGCGGCGCCCGTAACGAGCGAAGCGAAGTGAAGGTCGCAGTCCGGACAC